>NZ_JAHPJM010000017.1:0-96288 GCF_019042715.1 Paenibacillus sp. AK121 | reverse complement strand
ACCGTTAAGCCCTCCAGCGCCGATGGTACTTGGACCGCAGGGTCCTGGGAGAGTAGGACGTTGCCAAGCAACAAGTAGAGAACCATGATCTTATTAAGATTATGGTTCTTTTTTGCATATAGATGTAATTTGGAAATATCCTTACAAAAGGAAGGTAACATTTTTGTTACGGAATGTAAGAGCAAACCCTGTATAATATAGGTATTGAATCCCATACACATACGCTGCTATATTGCAGAATTATGCAAACTCCATTATAGGATTTTGTATAGTCAATCAGGCTGGTAAGGAGGGAAGATCATGCGGCGAAATAAATGGCTTGCTCTATTGGTGCTATTCAGTGTCGCTGTCGCGATTCTTACCGGGTGCGTGGAAGAGGAGCCTTCTTGGACATCGTTTGAGGGTGCTGCTAACGAGAAGACGTTTCCGGTTCCCAAAGAAGCTAGTAAAACCGATCGGGCCAGCAGCAATTCGGACATGGACTATGTACGCTATGCATTGCCAGCGTTGAAGGAAAGCGATAGTCTACCTGCTCCTTATCTGGAGGAGATTGCAGCCTGGGGCTGGACTGAGGAACCGAATTTATCTACCTCGAATCAGAAGGTGTTCCAGAAAAATAAACACATGGTGCATTTGTCTGTGCATGATGGTTCTTTTACCGTATTGGTTCCAAAAGACAGAAAAGCTACCGTGAAGAGTAAAAGTGTAGACCTTAATTAAGAGTGCGATTTTCACTTAAGTATGCAACACAAGATGTATTGTGGGGTCATAGTTAACTCATAGTGTATTGGTTGCTGTACGGATAATGATGAATGATAAGATGGGGAAGCACTTGAAAATGCCGTTGTGTAGAGAGTGGCTTCCTTTTATATATTTGTGTATAGATTGATTTACTAATTTAACGACATATATAATGTGGATAAAGTCTAAGTCTATTTAGTGAGAGAATAAAGGGATTATAATTTGTTAAATTACAAAAAAGGAGCAACCCGGGTCGGGTTGCTCCTTTTTATTATTCTTAGGCTGAAGCGTTGGAGATACATTAGTTGAAGTTTCGATCTGTACAGATAGGAGGTGAATTGATTTACTGTTGATAGTAGGAGGCTTCTTCATCGGTGAACTTCAACATGCCATCTTTTCTCTCCCCTGTAAGCCGACTCAAGACGTATAAACGCGGTGCAATGAGCCATAAGTGCCAGAAGAGTAAGGATACTGTAAAGGCTGGTGGAGACCAGAGAATGAATACGGCAGATAAGCAGGTACCAATCCAGAGTGTATGTATGTGCACACGACGAAAAATCCTATAGCCTATGTACTGGTCTGTCATATAGCCTAGCCAAGGCAACCTGCGCTGGAATGCCCAGCGTTTGCGGAAGGCTGGCCCACCACCTATATATAGGACAGATCGCGAGATTACGAAGTGTACCCATAAGGTTAGGAAAAAGGCAAGAGCAAACAAAAATACACTAGTCCAGGAAAAGGCAAGAAGCAGAAAGAGAAGCATAATAACAGGCAGTGTGAGGTGACTCCATATCAGCTGACGCGGTATATTGATTTTTTTGATGAGCTTGTAGTGATAGTAGGTAGCTTTGGTTCCGGTTTCCTCTGTCATGCGAACAGTCCTTTCATTAATCTACTGCATCACAAGTGGCTTCCCGTCCACAGCCGGAAAAAGGGACGGTACTTCGCTCATGCCGCTTTAATAAGCATCAATTATTTTTTGTAAGAGTATAGAACGACGACATCTAGCGTTAGCTAACCTATTCTATAATTACAGGAAAAGCTCTCACTGATGAAGTTTACAAAGGCTTCGATGAAAGAGCATCCATACATAGAAGCTTTTCTTATTATATCGGCATATGCGGCTGTTTTTTTAAACATACGGGGTACAAACACCATAATAGCCCAAGGAGAATATATATAGAGTATATCGTCGAACTGGGCTATGAAAAGGTTTAAAATAGTAGAAAGTGACCCATACTAATAGTAAAAGAAACAAGGTGGGATGGATATGCATGATCAAGGTGACCACCGCTGCATCATATGCGGACAACACAAACATGAAGGCATTTTTATCGTTTCCGAGTTTATCTGTGATACGTGTGAAGCGGAAATGGTGCACACGGATGCAACTGACGCCAAATATCATTTTTTTATTGATCAACTAAAGCAAATTTGGGTACAGAAAAATGCATAATCTCCTTCGCTAGCTAGTGTTTGAAGGATGGGCATTCCAAGGTCTGTCGATACGGGCCTTTTTTTCTGTGAGTAAAAGTAGGATTCCGCTTGATTTTACGATAAAATAGGGTAGATATAAAGCTTTGTTTGGAAGGATTGCAGAATGATGGGGAAAAAGGCGGTTCATGCACCGTTAGTGGAAGCTCTAATACGTTACAGGTCTCAGGGAAATGCTTCTTTCCATGTACCCGGTCATAAAAATGGACAAGTCTATAGGCATGAAGAAATGGCATCTCTGTTGCAAGAGGTGATGTCTATTGATGCGACGGAAATTACCGGACTGGACGATTTGCATCACCCAGAAGACGTAATCCGTGAAGGTCAGGAGCTGGCTGCGAAGTGCTTTGGTGCAGAAGAGAGCTTTTGGCTTATTGGAGGCAGCACAGTCGGAAATTTGGCTATGATTTTGACCGTATGTACGAAGCCGGGAGATGTACTACTGGTACAGAGAAATGTACACAAATCTGTTCTGAACGGTCTCATGTTATCGGGAGTCAAGGCCGTATTTCTAGATCCGGAAATAGATACACTAAGCGGGCTGGCGGTTGCTCCATCGACAGACACGATAAAGGCTGCTCTCAAGGCCTATCCATTGGCTAAAGGAGTATTACTTACGCTCCCTAACTATTATGGGATGGGGCATGATCTGACTGCTACAGCTAAAGCTTGTCATGCAGCCGATGTGCCGTTGATGGTAGATGAGGCACATGGTGCTCATTATGGACTGCATCCTCGTTTGCCAGTCTCTGCTCTTTCCTGTGGTGCTGATATAGTTGTCCAATCGACACATAAGATGCTTCCAGCTATGACCATGGGAGCCATGTTACATGTGCAAGGACGGAGAATTCATCGGGAACTGCTCCGTCAGCGGTTGGCTATGGTGCAAAGCTCCAGCCCTTCGTATCCATTAATGGCCTCGCTCGATTTGGCAAGATGGTATATCGATGCTTATGGCACGGATGCCTTTACAGAGGGCCTAGCAGCAGCAGACGCCTTTAGGAAGGGGCTGACGCAGCTCCCACGCTTTCGCTTGGTAGAACCTACACAGCAGGTAAGTGAAGAGTGTGGCGCTCAGAAGGGGATCTCTGAGGCCCTGGAAAGGGACGAGAAGAGAAGTGATGGTTACTCAACTCAGGACCCTTTTAAAATGGTGCTATATGATACATGGGGTGTACTAGATGGCTTTGGGTTAAAATGTGAGTTGGAGACTTACCGGTGTATCCCAGAGATGAGCGATGAGAAGCATGTGGTCTTATTGTTTACGTTAGGCTCTACAGCTAGGGATGCGAGTCACCTGTTGCAGGCTCTTGTGCATATAAATAATGATATAAGGTTTAAGTGGACGGCTGATAAGCCGGAGTTAGCGGGGATAGAGCAGCAGAGGCCAGAATTGGATTTTTCCACGTGGAACAATGAGGGAATGAAGGCTTACTCCAGTCCGGTGCAGTTTGGGCTTCAACCGATTAATCCAGATCAGATGGAGATCGTGCCTGTGGAGGAATCAGCTGGCAGGATAGCTGCTGAAATGATTATTCCGTATCCTCCAGGTATCCCGCTACTATATGCAGGGGAAATGATCACAGAAGCGATTGCTCTACGGATGATTCGCCTACGTGAGCTGGGAGCTAAATGGCAAGGGATAGCAGATGAAAGTATGCTTACGATTCGGGTATTCCGTTTACAATAAAGATTAGATACTAGAGAATTAACAAATACAGAAGACTGGATAAAAGAAGCATACGCAGCCTGTGGGTGACTTTTATTTTTCAGGCAGGAAAGCAGGGAATAACATGAATCGCAAAGGCATTTTTATTACGCTGGAGGGGGGAGACGGCTCCGGTAAAACAACCATGATCCAACGACTGGCAAAGTATATGGAGGAAGAAGGCCATCCAGTCGTCACGACGAGGGAACCGGGCGGCATCGAAATTTCTGAAAAGATTCGTTCTATCATTCTGGATCCTGCTCATACCAGTATGGATGCCCGAACAGAGGCACTTTTATATGCGGCGGCGCGGCGTCAACATTTGGTGGAGAAGGTAAAGCCGGCTATTGAACAAGGAGCTATCGTATTGTGTGACCGTTTTGTGGACAGTAGCCTGGTCTATCAAGGGTTTGCAAGAGGAATCGGAATTGAAGAGGTAGCTTCGATTAATCGCTTTGCGGTAGATGATTGGGAGCCAGATGCCACGTTCTATCTGGATATTGAGCCCGAATTGGGGTTGGCAAGAATTAATGCGTCACGGGGAGAGGAAATGGATCGCCTCGATATGGAGAGCATATCGTTTCATCATAAGGTACGAGAGGCTTATCTGGAGCTGGCTCGCAAATTTCCGGAACGAATTACGATTGTGGATGCATCTCCCGCACCAGAGCAGGTAGAGCAAGTATTGAAGGATTTGCTGAAAAAGCGGTTTATTCAGAATTTTAGCGTATAATTGTCGAAGGATATACGGTAAAATTGAGCTAGGGACAAGGTGTCCCTAGTATGACTTGAAGGAGGAATACAGGATGAAGCTGATTATTGCGATTGTACAGGATAAGGACAGTAATAGATTATCCAGCGGACTGGTGAAGGCTAACTTCCGTGCTACCAAATTGGCCAGTACAGGAGGATTTCTGCGTGCAGGCAATACGACATTTATGATTGGTGTTGATGACAATCAGGTAGACTCGTTGATGAATGTCATTCGCAGCAGTTGCAAGGTACGTGAACAGCTGGTCACACCCGTTACCCCTATGAGTGGGACGACGGACTCCTATCTACCGTTGCCTGTTGAAGTGCAGGTGGGTGGAGCGACAGTTTTCGTGATGCCTGTAGACCGTTTCGAGCATTTCTGAATCTACACAATAGAACCTATTTTGCCGATATGATAGTGGAAATGCCTGTTTCTCGCTCATGATGGGAATGAGGAGCAGATCCACTAAAACGGCAGCGCTACAGCGCAGCCCCCGGAAAGCCGAAGAGACTCCCGAGTTCTCTATTGAACTGTTCGTTGAGGGAAAAGGGAAGCATCCGGGGAGAAAGCAGGTTTATATGAAAATAAATCCGGGCTACCGCCCTTTACACAGTACATTGTCTACAAATGAAACGAGTGCTAAGCCAATTCAACCGAAAAGCTTCTCCGATGTTATGCAGCAAAATGGGGAGCAGGCTTCGAAGGAGGAATTGAACCGGCGCTTTAAGGAAATTCAAATGCAGGGAGATCGTCTTGCTCGCTCAATGACGATTCGTGAGTTGAAGGCCTATAAGATGCTGGTCAAACGGTTTTTGGAAGATACAGTTCGGCGTGGCGTGTCTATGAAAGACACAAAGGGATGGGATCGTCGGGGACGCAGCAAGCGTTATAAGCTCATTGATGAAGTGGATGAGCTATTGCTCAAAATGGCAGATGAGCTGCTTGATACCGAGCAAGGGAAGATTGAGCTTTTGCAAGGAGTCGGTGAGATTAGAGGTTTGTTGATTAATCTTTCATTTTAAATTGCAGTCTTATGTTATAAATGAATACAGACGGGCTGTTGCCACGATGAAATAATCTGCTTGCTGATCATGCTGGCAGATTATTTTTGACTATGTACATGTGGGCAAACATAGTATGCATACAGCAGTACAGTTATACTGAAGAACCATGATTTGAGGGTGAGATCATCGGAACAGTAACAAACTCGCCCGGGGAAATAACGGTTAGCTGATGGTTCATCGTTGTTTTCAGTGGAGAAAGTGAGGAAATATGTCTTTCCAACATATATTAGGGCAGGATGTAGCTAAAAAAATGCTGCAGAGTGCATTGCGGAATCACACAGTCAGCCATGCTTATGTTTTTAGCGGACCGCAGGGAAGCGGACAGATGAACATGGCACAGACCTTTGCCAAGGCTTTATTCTGTGAGAAACAGACGGATGATGCATGTGGGGAGTGCTTGTCATGCCGCAAGGTAGAGCACGGGAATCACCCGGACTTGCACATTGTAGAGCCTGATGGGGCAACGATTAAAATTGATCAGATTCGTGGACTTCAACGAATATTTTCATACAAATCTGAAAGCTCCAACCCTAAGGTATATATCATTCGGCAGGCGGATACCATGACAGTGCAAGCTGCTAACAGCCTGCTTAAATTTTTGGAGGAGCCTCAGATTCCTGTGGTCGGTATACTCATTTCTGAAAATGGACAGGCGTTGCTGCCTACGATTCAATCGCGGACACAGCAGGTACCTTTCCACGCTTTACAGCCGGAAATGATGATGCAGGCGTTAATTGGGGAAGGCTATACGGCAGGACTTGTCCGGTCAGTGGTTCATATGGCTTCCGGACTGGAATCATGTAGAGAAATTCTCCAGCAGAATTGGTTTGCAGAAATTAGAAACGTAGTGTTACAATTAGTGAAGGAGTCCATGAGCCGGGGGAGTTCGTCAATTATTCTGGCTCAACAGAAGATTTTTAAAACTGGACTTTCTGATCACCTGGATATTCTGTTTCATCTGTTTCATTTGTGGTTCAAAGATATGCTTCATTTCCGTTACGGAAGGCACGAAAGCATTGTTTTCATAGATCATTTGGAGTCCGTCTCCAAATTGGCAATCACCCGCAGCACGGAACAATGGGTCTCTTATATGGATTTGGCCGCGAATTGCAGGAAGAAGCTCCGTTTTCACGTCAACGGACAATTATGCGTGGAGCAGTTTCTGATTGGGTTGTCCGATACAAGCGGTTCTATCACCGGCTAACAGGAAGGCGCGCTTGTTCCACTCTGCACAATCCGCGACGCCAGGTTCCCGGTTTGTGCGACAGTGAGACTTCAATTGCGGCCATTCGTACAATGTCGGCTACAAATGAGGTTTAGTGGCATACAAGGGGGTTAATTTTTGTATAGTGTAGTGGGTGTCCGTTTCAAGAAGGCGGGCAAGACTTATTATTTTGATCCGCTGGACCTTCCAGTGGAGAAAGAAAACTGCGTCATAGTAGAGACCGCACGCGGGATTGAATATGGCAAGGTTGTGGTGGGCAAAAAAGAAGTAAATGATTCGGATGTTGTCCTACCCTTAAAAAAAGTCATTCGTATTGCCGGAGATGATGACGCTCTTGTTGTAGAAGAGAATAAATTGGCGGCCAAGGATGCATTCGGTACGTGTTTAAATAAAATTAAAGACCATAACCTTAAAATGAAGCTGGTAGATGTGGAATTTACATTTGACCGCAATAAGATCATTTTTTATTTTACGGCAGAGGGTCGAGTTGATTTTCGAGAGCTTGTAAAGGATTTGGCCAGCATTTTTCGTACACGAATTGAGCTGCGGCAGATCGGAGTACGGGATGAGGCTAAAATGCTTGGTGGAATTGGACCTTGCGGACGTATTCTGTGTTGTTCCTCATGGCTGGGGGATTTTGACCCGGTATCTATTAAGATGGCGAAGGATCAGAGCTTGTCGCTGAATCCGACGAAAATTTCCGGGTTGTGCGGAAGATTGATGTGCTGTCTCAAATTTGAACATGATAACTACGAGAGCATGCGAGAAGAGCTACCTCAGGTAGGTAAGATGGTTATCACTTCTCTGGGAGAAGGAAAAGTGGTAGGTGTCAATGCAGGCCATCGTACGGTACATGTTCAACTGTTTGAGATCAGTAAGGTCAAGGAACTTCCAATGGACGATGTAGTCGTCAAGTAAACCATTAGGTTGCTTCGGGGTGGAAACTTGGATAAATTAAATGTTTTTGCGCGTATTCACGAAATGGAAACCCAAATGGGACAGTTGCATAGCGATCTGGGTGAATTGAAACTGGCAGTAAAAGAGCTGCTGGAGGAAAATCAACGACTAACGATTGAAAACGAACAGGTGCGCAAGATGCTCAAACGTGAGACCTCTGGAGAAGAAAAGACGGCAAGCAAGCCGAAACTTCCTCCTCCGATCGTCGTTAAGGATGAAGAGGAAACGGGTGAGGTCGTGGGCGAAGGCTACGACAATCTGGCAAGGCTGTATCATGAAGGATTTCATATATGCAACGTGTATTACGGACATTTGCGAACAGAAGGCGATTGCCTCTTCTGTCTGTCATTTTTGAATAAATAAAAACAAGCCGTAGGAGCAAGATGCCTACGGCTTTTTTGTAAGGAAGTATGAGTAAAAAGCGATTTAGGTTATAGGATGGGAGAGCATTATGTACGAAAATGGAAAGAAGTCTGAACGAATTGATGATCTGCTTTCACATAATCTACGTATTATCCAAAGTGATGAAGTGTTTAGCTTTTCGATGGATGCGGTCTTGCTGGCACGGTTTGCAGGTATTCCGCTTCAGCGTGGGAAGATTCTCGATTTGTGTACGGGCAATGGGGTTGTTCCCATACTGTTGACGACACGCACCAAAGCATCTATTGAAGGAATTGAGATTCAACCACGCCTGGCGGATATGGCTAGACGGAGCGTGAGTTTGAATGGATTAGAAGATGCGATTGAGATTCGGGAAGGAGACTTGCGTGAACTGGTTCAAATCACGGGACATGGCGCGTATGATGCAATTACTGTGAATCCTCCCTATATGCCGCTAAATGGTAGCGATATCAAGCTGAACCCTCACCAGGCCATTGCGCGTCATGAAGTGAACTGTACACTGGAAGAAGTCATTCAGGCATGTTCTCGGCTTGTCCGAAATGGGGGGAAAGTATCAATGGTTCACCGCCCACAGCGGCTGGCTGAGATTATATCCTTGATGCGCAGTTATAGCCTGGAACCCAAGCGGATACGTTTTGTTCACCCACGGATTCATATGGAAGCGAATATGGTACTTGTTGAAGCGATGCGTGACGGCAAACCGGAGGTTCGCCTATTACCCCCACTCATTGTATATCAGGAAGATGGGAACTATACTCAGGAAATAAGAGAAATCTATGGAGAAGTAAGTAAGGAGGATTCAGTGTGACAGCAGCTGTACAAAAAAGCTTTAGTAACCGTGAAGAGGAACGGGGAAAGTTATATCTCGTTGCCACACCGATTGGCAATCTGGATGATATGACCTTTAGGGCAATTAACACCCTAAAGTCATGTAATATTATCGCTGCCGAGGATACGCGACAGACACGCAAACTGCTCACACATTTCGACATCACGCCGGAAATGCTCTTCAGTTATCATGAACATAATAAGGCTGCCAGTGGGCCTGAACTGATACGTTATATAATAGAAGGAAAAAATTTGGCACTGGTTAGCGATGCAGGTCTACCGGCCATTTCTGATCCTGGTTCGGATCTGGTCAAGCTGGCACTTGAAGCAGAAATCAGTGTTATTCCTATCCCAGGGGCAAATGCGGCACTATCAGCTTTAATTGCCTCAGGACTGGATACAGAGAGGTTTACCTTCGCTGGTTTTCCACCAAGGGAAAAAAAGGATCTAGAGAAGTTATTGTTATCATTTCAGGTATCCCACGGCACGATTCTTTTTTATGAATCGCCTCACCGTATTGTAAGGACATTGACAGTATTAAAGGAAACATTAGGATCACGCAAAGTGGTGCTTGCCCGTGAGCTGACCAAGTTGCATGAAGAATGGGTGCGTGGAACGGTGGAGCAGTGTCTTGCAAAATTAGAGGAAAATCCGCCGCTTGGTGAATACTGTCTGGTTGTTGAGGGGAAAAACGAAGAGGAAGAAGAACAGGAGCGGCAGGCATGGTGGCAGGACTTATCTTTGGAGTCTCATGTCGCGCATTACGAGTCAGAGGGGCTTACTCGCAAGGATGCCATGAAACGTACAGCCACAGACCGTTCAATTTCCAAGAGGGACGTGTACAACGCACTCTTATGAATACGTGTCTAAACAAAAAAGGGCCTTCCAACGGTTGGGTTCAAACCGTGGAAGGCAACAAGGAGTATATATGAAAAAGGTTAGAATTAACAATCTCTGATAAGTCTATTATATACTAAAATTCTCAGTTTGTCACAGGTGTTGGGATTTCAGAAATGCAATCTTGGCAAACAATTTTCCCTTTGAAGTAAATTACGTTCTCAGCATTGCCACAGAAGATACAAGCAGGCTCGTATTTTTTAAGCATGATGCGCTCGCCATCAACGTAAATTTCCAAAGCGTCTTTCTCTCCGATTCCCAGGGTACGGCGCAATTCGATTGGAATAACAACACGTCCGAGCTCGTCAACTTTTCTTACAATACCAGTGGATTTCATCATAATAAATCAGGCTCCTCTCGCCGTTTAAAATAATATAAGTGTCATGATTCGACAAAATTTTCTCTTTTCTGATATTTACTATACCAACGATTCCCAAAACAGTCAACCTAAAAAAAGTAGTAACAGCCTAATTATGCAAAAGTATTTAGAACAAAGAGCTTTATCCATGTACCTTACCTTATTTTACGGATGATTTGTCTTATTGTAGATTTGGAAATGTCGAAAAGTGATAATTCGACAAAATACGACAAACGGTGTCGAATAAGGGAAGATGTTTAGGATTTTATTGTATTTTAATCCATTATTCCGAATATTAAAGGAGCTGATATCTTGCACCAGCCACTCAGTGAAGAAAAAGTTTTTAAGGACCCGGTACATAATTACATCCATGTTCAGGATACTGTGATATGGCGATTGATCAATACGCCGGAGTTCCAACGGTTACGACGCATTCGGCAGTTAGGCACATCTTATCTTACGTTTCATGGAGCGGAGCACAGCCGGTTTTCACATTCACTGGGCGTATATGAGATTACGAGACGTATTATTTCTCAATTTGAACGTGGAGATTTTCCCGACTGGCCCAAGGAAGAAAGACTGATTGCTCTGTGTGCCGCTTTGTTGCACGATGTGGGGCACGGTCCATTTTCTCATTCCATTGAAGAAGCCTTTCATATGAACCATGAGGATTGGACATGCCGCATTGTACTGGGGGACACGAAGATCAACGCTGTGCTACGGCAAGTTGATGAGATGTTGCCCCACAAGGTCGCGGCGGTTATAGCCAAAACGTATGATAAGCCGATTGTTGTCAACTTGGTAACAAGCCCGCTGGATGCTGACCGTATGGATTATTTGTTGCGGGATGCTCATTCAACAGGTGTTAACTACGGAACAATTGATTTGGATCGTATTTTACGTTTGCTGCGCCCTCACAATGGGAGAATTGTCGTAAAAGAGTCGGGTATGCATGCAGTAGAGGATTATCTAATGTCACGCTACCAGATGTACTGGCAAATTTATTTCCATCCTGTAACACGCAGCTCAGAAATCCTGTTACGTAAAATTTTCAAGAGAGCTAAGGAATTGTTCAAATACGGATATGAGTTTGGTTTTCTGCTAGATCCGCTGCCAGATCTATTAAAAGGAGAGCTAACAGTGGAGCAGTATTTGATGCTGGATGAGTCTTTGATTCAGACGGTATTTAGCCAATGGAAACGAGAAAAGGACGAAATTTTAAGTGATTTGAGCAGCCGTTTTATGGATCGTAGATTGTATAAATATGTAGAGATTGAAAATATGGATACAGATACCGTTGACCATATTCGAGAGGCTTTGGAAAAGGCTGGCTTGCATCCTGAATATGATCTTGAAATTGATTTTCCGACAGATCTTCCTTATGATGTGTTTCGGCAGGGCGGTTCAACGGACAACCAGATTTTACTGCTTGGACGTCAGGGCGAGGTGCGGGAAATATCCGAAGTTTCAGAAATTGTACGCTCAATAAGTGGCATTCACCGAGGAAAATATCACATGTATTTTCCCCAGAATAAATTGAACGGGGTAAAAGAAAGGCTTCCTGCCGAAATAGGGAATTATTTTGTCAAACAATAGACAAATATATAGAAATGTAAGTAAGAAAAGGAGATGAAAACCTTGGATTTATTCGACACTCATACTCACCTAGATGCGCCACAATTTGACGAAGACCGTGAAGAAGTTATAGCACGTGCTGTCGAATCAGGAGTAACACGGATGATCAATATCGGATTTAATCGTGAGACCATTCCATCCACCATGAAGCTGGCTGAGACGTATGATTTTATTTATGCAGCCGTTGGATGGCATCCGCAGGATGCCATTACAATGCAGGAGGGTGATTTAGAATGGATTGCATCGTTATGCAGTCATAAAAAGGTTGTAGCGATCGGAGAGATCGGTCTGGATTATTATTGGGATACATCACCAAAGGATGTGCAGCAGCGGGTACTTCGAAATCAAATTGGCCTGGCACGTGAGCTCAACATGCCAATTGTTATCCATAACCGGGATGCACATGAAGATATTGTGAGGATTTTACGTGAGGAAAAGGCGGGCGAGATTGGCGGAGTCATGCACTCCTTTTCTGGGAGTTGGGAGACAGCTAAAATGGTGCTGGATATGGGTTTCCACCTTTCCTTCGGCGGGCCCATAACGTTCAAAAATGCCAAGCAGCCAAAAGAGGTGCTGGCCCAGGTACCGTTGGACCGTCTGCTTATTGAAACGGACGCGCCTTACTTGACGCCTCATCCGTTTCGTGGGAAGCGAAATGAGTCGGCACATGTGAGATTGGTGGCAGAGGCAGCTGCCCAAATTAAGGGAATTACGGTGGAGGAATTGGTATCCATTACGACCCAAAATGCCTTGGAACGATTTGACATTCAGTGAAAAAGCGAAGAAATCAATCAAAATAAAGAGATAGACGGAGCTAATTATGATTTTGTTGCAGGAAACTCAAGAATATTACAATTTTTTAACCGAATATTTTG
The DNA here is from genome assembly GCF_019042715.1 of Paenibacillus sp. AK121. Lineage (NCBI taxonomy): Bacteria > Bacillati > Bacillota > Bacilli > Caryophanales > Paenibacillaceae > Paenibacillus > Paenibacillus sp. AK121. The sequence goes on along the minus strand of NZ_JAHPJM010000017.1, from coordinate 83,350 downwards.
AGAAATGTACTTGAAACCTGCTTTACAACATGCATGGAAACAGGATATCATCTTTTCAGTGAATTGTTGTTGAGTGTAAACATCAACAAATCATTTCATGAACCAGTCTCGCTGAGTCCCTTTTACAGGGAACGGGGGAACCGATATGGCTTACAGTACGTCCGGTGTATGTGCAAGAGATAATATCTCTCAGTAGCCGGCTCGACCGAAATTCATTTCCCGGATGGGATTGAACAGGTAGAGAAGCCGTATTTCGATTTCTTTCTGGGTCTTCGGGGTGAATGTGAAGGCGACCGCCATGAGCGGTTGACCTAAGCTAGGGCGACTCTCTACGTCCGAACCCGACAGCTAACCCCGTAAGCGTAACAAGAGAGAAGCCATCTCGTGCATAAGTTTTCCCGCATATTCACACATGTCGGAAGCCACGAAAGAGCTCTCTAGTCTCTTTCTTTGGCTTTTTTTGTTGTGAATAAAAGAAAATCTGTCATCATACTGTGGTTAAACAGGGGAGGACAGCATGCCGCGAAGACGGGTACATGGTGCAGGACAGTCGCAGTACGGGCTTGTCTTGTAGAAAATCTGTTATAGTCACGTCAACGATCAACTATGTCTTACTCCAGACGGCGGGCTATGTAAGGAGGACGGAGGAAATGGGCATTTTCCGAAAAGAGGAGACCCATGAGTCACGCTCATCCAGCATGTCTTACGTATTACGTTGGAAGCAAGAGAATGTGCGCCAGGCTGCTTTGGTTGCTATTTTTCTAATCGCACTAACGATTATGATTTCAATTCTGATGTACACGCAATCTAAAAAACAAGTCTTTTTTGTCATCGATGGTAAGGCATCTGCGGTAGAAACCCGGGAATCCAAGCTCCAAGATTTGCTCAATGAGCATTCTATTTCACTTCAGCCGCATGATACAATTTCCATGCCGCTAAACGGAGCAGTACAAGATGGGGATCGCGTAGTCATTAAACGTGCCAATCAGGTTAAAGTATCCTCAGGCAATGAGACGAAAAAGCTGTACACAACAGAAAATACAGTAGAGGGTGCCATTCGCACTTCGGGCTATAAATTATCATCAACGGATAAAGTTTACCCTGCGTTGGATGCCTCTGTTTCAGCTAACATGGACATAAAAATCGTCCGTGTGAAGAAACAGCAGGTCGAACAGAAAAAACAAGTGCCTTATCAGGTCATCAAAACGGCAGATCCAAGTCTCTATAAAGGCGATAATCGAGTCATTCAAAGTGGCAAATCGGGTGTGGTAGTCCAGCATGTTCAAAAGGTATACCATGATGGGAAATTGGTGTCCAAACAGCTGGTCAACAAGGAAGTCGCACAAAATCGTGTGGATAAGGTAATTGCGGTAGGAACGAAGAAAAAACCGGTCGTTCTAGCTGCTTCCATCGGCCCTAAAGATGCGGTTAAGGCTACAAAGGTTAGTTCGGGCAGTGCTGTCCGTAAAGCAGGTATTAATTTTAATTATAAAAAAGTTTTACAAAATGTCTCCATGACGGCGTACTCTGCCCAGGAGCCAGGTATCGGTACACGTACCGCCTCCGGCACGCGTGTCACGGAAGGACGCACCATCGCTGTCGATCCGAATGTAATTCCCATCGGCTGGTGGGTGTATATTGAAGGGGTAGGCTTCCGCCGTGCGGAGGATACCGGTGGCGCGATTAAAGGCCACAAAATCGATGTGTATTATGAGAGTTTAAGCCGGGCTAACCAATTTGGTCGTAAGCACGGTAAAACCGTATATGTTATCGGACCTGTAAAGCCGGAAATCAACTAAAACAGGTTGTGTATGTTGAGGACAATGCGATAGTATTAACAACATAGTTATACCATGCTAAGAAGAGGATATCCTCTTCTTATTTTGTTTTCAAAAGCAGGGAAAGATAATATATGTTGCTGTGTAGCAGTGGAGGGAAACGAAGATGATCAAGGAAGTGATCGTGGTGGAAGGCCGGGATGATACGGTAGCCATTCGCCGTGCTGTCGAAGCAGATACGATAGAAACTGGCGGTTCAGCCATTAATAAAATGACGCTGCGGAAAATTGCATTGGCACAGGAACGGCGGGGGGTCATTATTTTAACTGATCCCGATCATGCAGGGGAGCGTATCCGTAAAATTATCGCCTCTAAGGTCCCCGGCTGCAAGCAGGCATTTATACCTGAGGCAGAGGCGACGCGCAAAGGGGATATTGGCGTGGAGAATGCCTCCCCGGAAGCCATCAGACATGCTCTCGCACGGGTACATACGACAGTGGAAGGCGCCGAACCGCTGATTGAGATGGCGGACCTGATTGACGCTGGACTTATTACCCACCCCAATGCTGCTGCACGCCGTATGGCCTTGGGGAATGTACTGGGTATTGGCTATTGTAACGGAAAGCAGCTACATAAGCGGCTCTCTGTATTTCAGATCAGTCGTGAGGAATTTGCCAGCGCGCTGGCACAAATCGAAAGTGAAGGATTGTGATATCCGTATGACAGGGATTCAAGATATAGCAACACCGCGGCGTACGAAGGAAATTATTCAAAGGCACGGTTTTTCGTTCAAAAAGAGTCTGGGACAAAACTTTCTGATTGATCAAAATATTCTGAGCAAGATCGTAAATGCTGCCGGATTGGATGATACAAAGGGCGCGCTTGAGATCGGTCCGGGCATTGGAGCTTTGACCGAGAAGTTGGCGCAATCCGCTAAGGCAGTTACCGCTGTTGAGATTGATCAGCGGCTGTTGCCCATTCTTGAAGAAGTGCTGGCCCCTTACGAGCATGTAAAGGTTCGCCATGGAGACGTGTTAAAGCTGGATTTGCGTGAAGTGTTTGCAGCTGACTTTGCAGACGTGGGCAAAGTGAGTGTCGTCGCTAATCTGCCGTATTACGTCACTACACCGATTCTGATGCGTCTACTGGAGGACAAGCTTCCTTTGGAGAATATCGTCGTTATGATTCAAAAGGAGGTGGCTGAGCGCATGGCTGCGTCTCCTGGTACGAAGGATTACGGCAGCTTAAGCATAGCCGTGCAATATTACAGTGAGCCTGAGTTAGTCTGTACGGTGCCGAATACAGTGTTTATTCCGCAGCCGAATGTTGATTCGGCAGTTATTCGGCTGCGTGTACGAGAAGTCCCTCCGGTGGAAGTGGTGGACGAGAAGCACTTTTTTGAAGTGGTTCATGCCGCTTTTGCCCAACGCCGTAAAACCATTTCAAATAACCTGAAAAGCCGCTTCTTCACCAAAGAGAACAGGGACACGCTGGAGCCGCTGTTGCAACAAGCTGATATTGAGCCCTCCCGTCGAGGGGAAACGCTGAGTATCGAGGAATTTGCGCGTCTGAGCGCCGTGCTATTGGAGGCTGGTATATCCTAAGTTGGAACCAAACTGTGCATTCACCCATACGATATAGGAGGGGTGATACAGTGTGATGAGTTTAGGAGACTTGGTCGTTCGGAAATCGTACGGCGGTGATGTCACGTTTCGCGTTGAAGACATCCAGCGGGATAAAGCGATCATTAAGGGGACGGAATTTCGGCTACTGGCCGATTCCCCGGTGAACGATCTGGTCAGAGTGCCTGCAGACCAGATTAGCGGTAAGACTCAACAGGCCCACATTAAGGCCGGGGAGTCTCTTAATCTTTTGCAACGGGCACGCCAGCAGCAAGCTGCCCGTAGCCAGGCGGCTCTGATTGGAGAGTGGAGTGATCCGGTAGAGTCGACGTATTTTGAAATGCCAGGAAAGGTTCTTCATCTGGATGGAGATCCCGGCTATTTAAGAAAATGTCTCAGTTTATATGAACAGCTCCGTGTTCCCGCTGAGGGACATCACGTTCACGAATCGGCAATGGCGGATACGTTATATCGACTGCTTCCCCGCATTCGTCCTGATATTGTAGTCATCACCGGACATGATGGTGTGCTGAAGCAGCCGCAACCTTACGATTTGTACAGCTTGAAAAGCTACAAGAATTCGCAAAATTTTGTGGCAGCGATTCAGGTAGCCAGACAATATGAGCGTCATCTGGATTCACTGACAATTGTAGCGGGGGCGTGCCAATCCCATTTTGAGGCGCTGCTACGTGCGGGAGCCAATTTTGCCAGCTCCCCAGGGCGTATCCTGATTCACGCTCTGGACCCCGTTTACGTGGCTGCCAAGGCCGCATTTACTTCAATCCGTGATACAGTCAATATGGGAGACTTATTTCATCAGACCATCAGTGGCAGCCGCGGAGTGGGTGGAATTGAAACAAGGGGAAGCTACCGCATCGGTTTGCCGAAGCTTGAAAATTTGTCAACGCTTAAAGTAACGCCTTCAGCGATCTGAAATTCAAATGTGCCCGATAGGATATATCTGAACAAAAGCCTCTTTTTAGAGGCTTTTTGTCATTTTTTATGCATATTATTCCTGTTCGCAAAAAATTAAATTGACAACTTATTTTTCGTGTTGTTATAATATTTAGCTTGATTTGACAATCCCTCTAAAATTCGTTATAATGGACAAGGAAAGAGGTGGTCGTTAGGCAATGGCTAAAAATACGCTGTTGGAAATCAAACGCAGTCTCGACGCACATGTAGGGCAAAAAATTTTGCTGCGGGCTAACGGCGGACGCCGTAAGACCGTCGAACGAACTGGTGTCTTGGAAGAAACGTACCCTTCTGTTTTTATTGTCAAGCTGGATCAGGAGCAACAGACGTTTAAACGTGTCTCCTACAGCTATGCTGACATTCTTACCGAGTCGGTGGAGGTCAGTGTATATGATCCCGACTCCCACACAAGTGTAGTCGAATATTTCGAAACACCTTAATTCTTTTTTACGTGATTTATACCAGCTTTGCAGGTTTAACGGCGACCTCGTCATTTTTAATGGCGGGGTCGTTTTGTATTTACAGAGCAGGATGAAGCATGATATCTCTGCACATACTAAGGCGGGAATGATCTTCCTTATTCCATTGCCGAAGGAGGCGTATGCATGAGCCGAAGAAGACGGAGTGTTATGTCGGAAGAGCTGAAGTATGAACTGGCCAAAGATCTTGGGTTTTACGACACGGTTAAGGAAGAAGGCTGGGGAGGCATTAAAGCCAAGGATGCGGGCAATATGGTCAAGCGGGCCATTCAGCTTGCAGAGCAGGCGGCTTCTCGCAAATCGTAGCCATCGGTGGTGCTGATAAAAAGCGGGGATATCCGGGGTCATACCGGGGCATCTCCGCTTTTTTGAACCTCATGACTTGACAGGCTGAGTCTGATATAATATGTTAAGCTGTCTTGAGGGAAAAGTTGAAGGTGGGTGAACGCCTTGAAAATATATGAAAAAGCACCGGCGAAAATTAATTTAATGCTTGATGTTCTACGTAAGCGGGACGATGGTTATCACGAGGTCGAAATGATTATGACTATGGTCGATCTATCCGACCGATTGACGATGTCCGAGTTACCGCGTGATACCATTATTATTTCAAGCCAAGCCGGGTACATACCGTTAGATGAAAAGAACTTGGCTTTTCAGGCTGCGCGTCTGATCAAAGAACGTTATAACGTGTCTACAGGCGTCCATATCCATCTGGATAAGCATATCCCGGTGGCTGCAGGATTAGCAGGCGGAAGCAGCGATGCTGCCGCAGCATTGCGTGGGCTGAACAAGCTGTGGAAACTTGGTATCTCGGATGCGGAATTAAGGGTACTGGGTGCTGAATTGGGTTCAGACGTACCTTTCTGTATTACAGGGGGCACAGCTTTAGCGAGCGGACGTGGAGAACTGCTTAAACCACTGCCGAATCCGCCACAATGCTGGGTGATCCTCGCCAAGCCGCCGATTAATGTATCGACAGCTGAAGTGTATGGTCGTGTCAAAGCGGATCAGATTACGCACCACCCGTCTGCCCGGCAGATGGAGCAGGCGATTCGTAATGCTTCTTTTACCGATGTATGCAATGCCCTGGGGAATGTACTGGAGGATGTGACATTAAAGCTGTATCCAGAAGTGGAGCATCTTAAAAACTCCATGATCCGTTTAGGAGCTGATGGGGTGCTGATGTCAGGTAGCGGACCTACAGTGTTCGGACTGGTATCGAAGGAAGCCAAAGTGCCACGGATCTATAACGGACTAAGAGGCTTTTGCAAAGATGTTTACGCAGTACGACTTTTGACCTGATTTTAGATATTTTTTTCATATTATAGTGGCAATTGTTGTACAAATACGTACGAAGATGATATATTTACTATTAAATATTCGGATTTTACTACATCACTTACATTCCGCCAGCAACCGGCCAGTCCGCCGGTGCTTTATTGTACGAAGCGGGCGGCAGGAGAATAGATCGCGAGGAATTGTTGTGAAAAAACTTAAAAGAAGCTCACGATTGGTGGAAATGACGCAATTTTTATTGTCACGGCCGCATACATTGGTGCCTCTTACTCATTTTGCAGATCGATACGGGGCAGCTAAGTCGTCGATAAGCGAGGATCTGGCTATTATCAAAGAAGTATTTGAGGACGAGGGTACTGGCGAGCTTCTGACACTGGCGGGAGCGGCAGGGGGCGTCAAGCTGATCCCTAGGCTCTCCAAGCAACATGCGCTTGCGTTTGCGAACGACTTGTGCGCGCAGCTGGAGCAGCCTGATCGCATATTACCGGGAGGGTACTTGTATCTGTCCGATTTGCTGGGCCAACCAGCGATGATGAACGAAGCGGGTAAAATATTTGCGACCGCTTTTGCCGATCGTCAGATTGATGTGGTTATGACCGTGGAGACGAAGGGCATTCCGCTCGCATATGCAACCGGAGCACAGCTTAATTTACCAGTCGTGCTTGTACGGCGGGACCATCAGGTGACAGAAGGCTCAGCTGTAAGTATTAATTATGTTTCTGGATCACAAAAGAGCCTTCATACGATGTCTTTATCCAGACGTGCAATGCGTGAGAAATCGCGTGTGCTCATTGTAGATGACTTTATGAAGGCTGGCGGCACGATACAAGGAATGGTCGACTTGTTAGCAGAGTTTGATGCTGAGGTAGCTGGTGTCGGTGTGCTGGTAGAGTCGGGCGAGGTGGAGAACGAAGAGCGCCTGTTGCACGATTATATTTCACTGGCAAATCTGACTGCAGTCGATTCTCGAAGCAAGCAAATAACAGTCAAGCTAGGGAATTATTTTGATGAGTTAACAGGGCAGTAAATTGTCACAATTCATCATAAAATACCTAAATATGTCGAAAAGAAATCTTTTCAAAAAAATTACCTGAATTTAGGATACGAATTGTCCAAAAAAAGAAGGAATTCGAAATGCTGTGTGGAATGTATACACCAAGTCCTATTTGGAAAAAGGTGGTGAAACACACATGCAGATTACGGATGTTAGACTCCGCCGAGTGAACTCAGAAGGAAGAATGAAGGCGATTGCATCCATTACAATTGATAACGAGTTTGTTGTCCATGACATCCGAGTTATCGACGGTAATAACGGGATGTTCGTAGCTATGCCAAGCAAACGAACCCCTGACGGAGAGTTTCGCGATATCGCTCACCCGATATCTTCAGGAACCCGTGAAAAGATTCAAGCTGCTGTATTGACTGAGTACGAACGTGCAGCTGTTGATGAAGAAGTTGCTTTGAAGAAGGCGCTTAATTCGCCTAAAGCAGGATTGGGGTACAAAAGAAAAAGAGAGCCACTAACTGTGGCTCTCTTTTCTTTTTGTCTGGAATGAGATATATTCTTTAGTGAGTTAACAGTCAGTTTTAAGGCAACTTGGAGCCATCCGGGCTGCCGAAGCGGCTTTTTCATAAGACAGGGACTAGGCAGCGATGCGTCCCGGGGATGAACGTCCAGCACAAGCTGGCCTGAAAAAATAGCCATTAACCAAAGGTTCGCCGTTATTTTTCAGGAGGATTGTGAAAAGTTAAGCAAAATCTGATCTGGGAATTAACGTTTTAGCCAAGGGGTAACTGTTATTTTCAGGATAGGAGGTTGGACTTGTTGGAAAGGTTGGCAGTCATTCTTGCCGCAGGGCAGGGAAAACGTATGAAATCCAAATTATATAAAGTTCTGCATCCGGTGTGCGGAAAACCGATGGTCGGACATGTGCTCGACACGGTTCGTGAAATCGGTGTGTCCCGAAGTGTAGTCGTCGTGGGTCACGGAGCAGAGGCGGTACAGTCTTATTTGGGACCGTCGGCAGAATATGCGCTTCAGGCAGAGCAGCTGGGAACGGGCCATGCTGTCAAGCAAGCCAAGGACCTGCTCGGCCAGGAACAGGGCACCACAATTGTCATTTGTGGAGATACTCCGTTGATCACAGCGGAAACGCTGGAAGGTTTGGTGCAACTGCACGAAAGCCGCGGAGCGGCAGCAACAATTCTGACCGCTGAGTTGGACAACCCGAAAGGATATGGACGAGTTATCCGTGATACTTCCGGGGCCGTGCTTAAGATCGTGGAACAGAAGGATTGTTCACCTGAGGAAGATGCTGTCTGTGAGATTAACACAGGCACGTATTGCTTTGACAATGCCAAGTTATTTGCAGCGCTGGACAAGGTAACGAACACCAATGCACAGCAGGAATACTACCTGACCGATGTCATTGGTATTTTGCATGGCGAAGGTGAGCAGGTTGAGGCGTATTTGACCAATGACGTGTCGGAATCTATCGGTGTAAACGACAGAGTTGCTTTGTCGGTTGCTGAAGGTTATATGCGCGAGCGTATTGTTCGCAAACATATGCTGAATGGTGTCACCGTCATTGATCCGTCTTCTACCTACATCGGGAGCGATGTTGTCATTGGTTCCGATACAGTATTGTACCCAAATACATGGCTGCATGGTCAAACACAAATCGGAGAAGATTGTGTGATTGGTCCGCAGGCAGAGATCCAGAATACGGTTATCCACTCAGGGGCAACAGTGAAACATTCGGTGTTGAACGAAGCGGAAGTGGGAAGCAGTACATCTGTAGGGCCGTTTGCTTATCTGCGTCCAGGCGCGAAGCTTGGCGAACATGTGAAAATTGGTGATTTTGTAGAGGTGAAGAATGCGACTATTGGAGATCATTCCAAGGTGTCTCATTTGAGCTATGTCGGTGATGCCAAGGTGGGTACAAACGTAAATATTGGCTGCGGGGCAATAACGGTCAATTATGATGGATATAATAAATCCATTACAGAAATTGAAGATGATGCCTTTGTTGGCAGCAATGTGAATCTGATTGCCCCAATTAAGATTGGAAAAGGTGCCTATGTTGTCGCAGGCTCCACTGTAACACATACTGTCCCTGATAACGACCTGGCCATTGCCAGACCACGTCAAGAGAACAAAGCCGGATATGCGGACAAAATCCGCGCGCGTGCCAAAGCAAAGAAAAAAAGATCGGAATGACCTTAATCAGCAAGCTGTTGAATCTGTAATGAATGAACCAGCACGGAGGGTTTCTATTAATGACTTATTGCGATTCCAAACTCAAAATATTTACTTGTAACTCCAATCCGAAGTTAGCCCACCAGATTGCGGACTACATCGGAATCCCAATGGGGGAATCCCATACCACATCGTTTAGTGACGGTGAAATTCAGGTTAAGCTGTCGGAAAGTGTTCGCGGCTGCCATGTGTATATTGTACAGTCCACTTGTCTGCCAGTTAACGACAACTTGATGGAGTTATTGGTTATGATTGATGCACTTAAACGTGCTTCTGCCAAAAGTATCAATGTTGTTATGCCATATTACGGTTATGCTCGTCAGGATCGTAAGGCTCGTTCACGTGATCCGATTACAGCGAAACTTGTCGCTAACTTGATTGAAAAAGCGGGAGCTCACCGCGTAATCAGTATGGATTTGCATGCGATGCAGATTCAGGGATTCTTTGATATTCCAGTGGATCATATGCTGGGAGCGCCAATTCTGGCCCAATATTTCCGTTCCAAACAAATTGAGAACCCGATTGTTGTTTCACCCGATCATGGTGGGGTTGTTCGCGCGCGCAAGCTGGCGGACTTCCTGAGTGCGCCGCTCGCTATTATTGATAAGCGTCGTCCAGAGCCAAATGTCAGTGAAGTGATGAATATCATCGGGAACATTGAGGGTAAGACGGCTATTTTAATTGATGATATCATTGATACAGCCGGAACGATTGTATTGGGTGCAAATGCGCTTAAAGAAGGCGGCGTAAAAGATGTGTATGCATGTTGCACACATGCCGTGCTGTCTGGTCCTGCGATGGAAAGACTGGAGAATTCGCCATTAAAAGAGGTGGTTGTGACGGATACAATCCCGATCGTTCACCCAAATCCGACAAGCAAGCTGAAGGTACTGTCTGTGGCTCCATTAATGGGAGAAGCCATCATCCGTGTGCATGAGGAATTGTCGATCAGCAAATTGTTTGAAATCGAATAAGCACTGGCTCATTAAAAAAGGGGTTGCTTTTTCCATATGGAAAAGGTAACCCCTATCAGCATGTCAGGCTAAAAGCCTGGCCGAGATATGAATGTGAAGCGTTGACGATTGTATAGTGTGTCCTCGATTTCGACGAAATGCTCATTAAAACGCGCAACGATGCCAATTTGAACATGTACATTCCCGTCATAAATTTGGACAGGAACGGAATGTTTTAAATGATATAGAAAATGGCTGTCATATAAGAGGATATCACCTTGATTGAGCATATCGGCACGCACCTTCCTGTTCACTACAACTATTTTACCAAAAAATCAAGACTTCGAAAGAGGGTGTCAAGGTTAATGAAGTGGATTGTAGGATTGGGCAACCCCGGTCTCCAATACGAGAAAACGAGACATAATGTCGGATTTATGGCCTTAGATGCACTTGCCTCACGTCATAATATCCAGATTACCCAAAGCAAATGTAAGGCGTTGATTGGTGAGGGTCACATTGGTGGCGTGAAAACGGTACTGATTAAGCCTATGACATATATGAATCTCTCAGGCGAGTCTCTACGTGCATATATGGACTACTATAAGGCTGATATGGAAGATCTGATTGTCGTGTACGATGATCTGGATACAGAGGTCGGTAAAATAAGACTGCGTTATCAAGGTAGCGCAGGCGGTCATAATGGCATTAAATCGATCATTCAGCATACAGGGACGCAGTCCTTCAACCGGATTCGTATGGGCATTTCCCGTCCAGAGCCTGGACATGCTATTGTCGATTATGTTCTGGGCACCTTTCCAAAGAAGGAAAAGGAACTATTGACCGGAATGATAGAAGATACGTGCAACGCTTTAGAATACAGCTTGAATCATCCGTTTGAGCGGACGATGGCTGAATTTAACAAGTAGGTTCTGACGTTAGGTAGACGGGCTTAAATGGAAGATTGTTGGACATACTGAAAGGTATAGAAAACTTTCAGGAGGCATATACATTACATGGTTGTTAATTATGTATGCAGACATTGTCGAACTTTCTTAGGGCGAATTGACTCCGCTGTAATAACCGAAGAAAGGTTAGGCTTCCATTCCTTGACCCCTGCTGAACGTAGAGATATAATAGCGTATAATTCGGGTGGTGAAGTGACTGTTAAAGTCATTTGCGAGCATTGCAGTCAGGCACTGGAGAATAATCCGGAGCTGAGTCTGCTCGTAAACCCGCTCCAATAACAGGTATTCAACTGGTCTGATGTACCAGCTTGAGAGGTGAAGCGGTAGTTCCGCTTATGGAGCCTTGGCAGCATTGCTGAGGCTTCTTTTTCGGTTTACATGTAACTATTTATAAGCATAAAGGGGTGCCTTTTTTGTTACAAGCACTTATTCAGGCTTTTACGAAGGATGCTGATTATGCATCCATTGCGGCAGGTATATCCTCAGGCATGAAGGAACAGCTGATATCAGGCTTGTCAGGCTCTTCAAGACAGGTACTGATGGCCGCACTTGCTGAAGATACTGGACGACCGTTAATGGTCATGACGCACAATATGTTTGCCGCTCAAAAAATAGCAGATGATTTGCAGGAAGCGCTTTCTCCTGATCAGGTTTTATTGTATCCAGCCAACGAGTTGGTAGCTGCTGAAGCTGCCATATCCAGTCCAGAGACATTATCCCAACGAATTGATGTATTGATACGATGCGCCCAGGGTTTTCGTGGGGTTGTTGTCGTGCCGTTTTCTGGGGTCCGGCGTCTACTACCAATCCCGGAAACATGGCGTGAGGCTCGTGTTGAGCTGAAAGAGGGAGAAACGATTCAGCTGGAAGCATTTTTGCTGCATATGGTTGAGATGGGATACCAGCGTGTAGAACGTGTTGAATCCCGCGGGGAGATGAGTGTACGCGGGGGAATTATCGACTTTTACCCAATGACAACCCGTTGGGGCTATCGTGTGGAGTTGTTTGACGATGAAATTGACTCCATCCGTATGTTTGATCCGCAAGATCAACGTTCGGTGGAAAAGGTACAGGAAGTTACTGTAACGCCATGTAAGGAAGTTATTGCAAGCCACCAGCGTATGGACCAAGCTGCCGATGCCGCTGCTATGTTGTTGGAGGAACAGCTGGACAAAATGACAGATCGTCAGGCTAAGCAGCATCTGAAAGAGGAAATACATCGTGAAATTGAGCTGTTGCGGGAGCATGTGTATTTTGACGAAATCTATAAATATATCTCCCTGCTATATCCTGAACGTAAAACCTTGGCTGATTATATGCCGGCAGATACGATTCTGATCATTGATGAACCAGCACGGATGCTAGAAACAGCCAGGCAGCTAGAGCGGGATGAGTCTGAGTGGAATCTGCATTTGCTTCAAAACGGTAAAACTCTACCGCAACTGGAGCTATCGGATAACTCGGATAATCTGCTGTATAATCGGAGATTTCAAACGCTGTTCCTGTCGATCTTCCTTCGCCAGGTTCCGCATACGCAGCCGCAGAATATTTTGAACTTCATTTGCCGGGGCATGCAGGATTTCCACGGTCAAATGAATGTACTCAAGGCAGAGATGGATCGTTGGCGCAAGGCAGGCACACAGGTTATGATGCTGGCGAGTGGAGATGAACGTCTGGATCGGATGCGGCGAGTGCTTCAAGACTACGGTATTGATGAGCCGACTATGGCGATTGGTAATCTGCAAAGCGGTTTTGAGATGCCGTCTATTCATCTGGCGGTGATTACCGAGGGTGAGATGTTCTCCCAGAAGCAGCGGAAAGCACGTAAGCAGGGCCGACATGTAGACAATGCAGAGCGGATTAAGAGCTATAGCGAGCTGAAGGTGGGCGACTATGTCGTACACCAAAATCACGGAATCGGGAAGTATATGGGAATCGGTACGCTGGAGGTTGGCGGTATCCATAAGGATTACATGCATATCCTCTATGCAGGCGGAGATAAGCTGTCTGTACCGATTGAACAAATTGATCTGATTCAGAAGTATGTGGGCTCAGAGGACAAGGAGCCCAAAATTTACAAACTGGGCGGCAATGAGTGGACACGTGTTAAAAGTAAGGTGCGCAGCTCGGTTCAGGACATCGCAGATGATCTGATCAAGCTATATGCGGAAAGACAGTCAGCACCAGGCTTTGCTTTTGAAAAGGATTCGCCGGAGCAACAGGAATTTGAGGATATGTTCCCGTATGATGAGACACGTGACCAGGTTCGGGCTATTGAAGAAATTAAGAAGGACATGGAGCAGAGTCGTCCAATGGATCGTTTGCTGTGCGGTGACGTAGGCTACGGCAAGACTGAGGTGGCTATTCGTGCTGCTTTTAAGTCTGCTATTGAGGGCAAACAAGTGGCTGTGCTGGTACCGACGACGATTTTGGCGCAACAGCACTATGAGACATTCCGTGAGCGCTTTTCCGGGTATCCGTTCAATATTCAGGTATTGAGCCGTTTCCGCTCGCGCAAAGAGCAGAATGAGACGACCAAGGGAGTTCGACAAGGTACGGTTGATATTGTCATTGGTACTCACCGTCTACTTTCACAGGATCTGGTGTTTAAAGATCTGGGGCTGCTTATTGTCGATGAGGAGCAACGTTTTGGTGTCACGCACAAAGAAAAGCTGAAAAAACTGAAAACGAATGTAGACGTGTTGACGCTAACGGCTACACCTATTCCGCGTACGCTGCATATGTCCATGCTGGGTGTACGTGATTTGTCAGTCATTGAGACGCCACCGGAAAATCGTTTTCCAGTGCAAACTTATGTCGTTGAGCATAGCCAGACTCTAGTTCGTGAGGCCATTGAACGCGAGATGGCACGCGGAGGGCAGGTTTATTACCTGTATAATCGCGTGCAGGGCATTCAGGAGATGGCTGCCGAGATCAATGCACTTGTCCCAGACGCCAAGGTGGGCGTAGGCCACGGACAGATGTCTGAAACGGAACTGGAGAAAACCATTTTGGATTTCCTGGATGGTGAATATGATGTACTGGTTAGCACGAGCATTATCGAAACCGGTGTGGATATTCCCAATGTGAATACACTCATTGTGCATGATGCCGATAAAATGGGGCTCTCCCAGCTTTATCAGCTGCGTGGGCGTGTAGGCCGTTCCAATCGGATTGCCTATGCTTATTTCACGTACCAGCGTGATAAGGTGCTTACAGAGGTGGCGGAGAAGCGACTTCAGTCTATCAAAGAATTTACGGAGTTGGGTTCCGGGTTCAAGATTGCAATGCGTGATTTGTCCATCCGCGGAGCGGGTAACTTACTTGGCGCCGAGCAGCACGGATTCATCGCATCCGTCGGTTTTGATCTTTACTCACAAATGCTGGCTGAGGAAATCAATAAACGTAAAGTCAGTGTGCTTGGAGAAGAGGATCAATCCAACCGGAATTGGAGTACATCGATTGATTTGAGCGTCGATGCTTACCTGCCGGGAGACTATATTTATGACAGCATTCAGAAGATTGAGATTTATAAAAAGGTTGCGGCAGTCAGTACCTTTGACGAGGCTTCCGAGCTGGAGGACGAACTGGTCGACCGGTTTGGCGATCTGCCAGAGGCAGTGCGTCATTTGCTGGCCGTGGCCCGTCTCAAGGTGTATGGACGGATGTATGGCATCGAGTCCATTGTTCAACGGGATGACAATATGGTGTTGAAATTTCACGAGGGGCGCCAGCAGGCGCTGCAGACTGCCAAACTTGCCGAGATTGGCAATCGCTTTGAAAGACGTGTACAATTTGAACAGGGTACTTCTATGAGCGTACGCATAAAGGGTAAAGGTCTAAATGATGCACAACTGCTAGAACTGCTGGAGCAATTTTTGAGTGCATTGAAAGAAGCATTCACATTGAAGGAGGAACTGCAAAATGTCACAACTAAATAAAAGAAAACCTTGGAGAATGCTCTCCTTGGGCATGGCAGCGTTGCTAGCTATATCGGTGCTCGCAGCATGTACGAAGCAAGCGGATGAGAATAAGGTCAAGGATGAGCCGAAAGACAACAGCAAGGTTGTCGTAACCTATAAGGGTGGAACGATTACCGAAAATGAGTTCAACCAAGAAATCAGCATGATGAAATTTCTGTACCCAGAGTATGAGGCTGCTTTAGCTTCTGATCAGGTACGTGAGCAAATTGTAAAGCAGGAAGTAGTGTACAAGCTTTTGGCAGCCAAAGCGGACGACAAAGCCAAGGAAGAGGGCGCCAAACAAGGAAACGAGCAGTTGGAGCAGTATAAAAAGTCGGTTGGAGAAGATAAGTTTAAGACATTTCTAAGTGATCAGAAGCTGACCGAACAAGGTGTGAAAGATTACTTCACGCGTGTAATGACGGTAATCAACAGCGAAACCAATAAAGTAACGGATGATCAGCTGAAACAGGAATTTGAAAAAAATAAAGATCAGTTCACGACAGCAACTGTACGTCATGTATTGATTAATTTTGAAGATCCAAAAACAAAGAAACAGCGTACAAAAGAGGCTACTCTCAAGCTGGCCAAAGAGGTAAAGGCAAAATTGGATGGTGGAGCGGATTTTGCAACGATTGCTAAGAAGTATTCGGAAGACCCAGGTTCCGCATCTAATGGCGGGCTGTATGAGAATGCATCTGTAGCGCAATGGGTACCTGCTTTTAAAGAGGCTGCCGAGACTCAACCAATTAACAAAATTGGTGAACCCGTGGAAACAGAATACGGATATCACGTGATCAAAGTGGAGTCCCGCAATGAGCCGACATTTGATAAATTGAAGGACAACGAAAAGGCTGCCCTGAAAAATAAACTAGCTGGGGAAAGTATCCAAAACTTTACCGAAAATGATTTGACGAAGCTTGATTTGAAAATCAATCTGCCGAAGGCACCTGCTACGCAAGAGAAAAGTGGTGCAACGTCCGGTGCGGGCAGCACAACTACGCCGAGCGGAACAACAAGCGGTACGAGCGATAGCAAAGCTGGAACAACTAAAGATGGAGCTGCAAACGAAGGTAAATAACTGAACATGCATAAGGAATTGGGAACAGATGAATACTATGGTCAGATATCACCATAAACACCATGAACGCGACGTTCTTCGTGACCGCTTCTGGGGGAGTGGAAGCGTCTTTCGATACCGTCAGTAGTTTACTAAATTCTTCTTGAGAAAGTGGGGCAACATGTGAAATGAAAGCTACTGGTATAGTTCGCCGTATTGATGATCTTGGGCGGGTAGTTATTCCAAAGGAGATTCGCCGCACCTTGAGAATTCGTGAAGGAGATCCGCTTGAGATTTTTGTGGATCGTGACGGAGAAGTCATTTTGAAAAAGTATTCACCTATTGGTGAACTTGGTGATTTCGCCAAAGAGTATGCTGAGTCCCTGTTTGAAAGTACTGGCCATATTACGATGATTACCGATCGTGACACCATTATTACGGTGGCTGGAGGCTCGAAAAAAGAGTTTCTGGACAAGCAAATCGGTAGCATTATTGAAGGTAGCATGGATAATCGCAAGACTGTGCTGGAGACAGCCAGCGGCTCTTACGAGCTGACGCGAGACCACGAAGAAACACTCTCGTCCTTTGTGACGGCTCCCATTGTTTCGGGTGGTGATCCCATTGGTTCTGTTATATTGTTGAACAAGGATGAAAATGTAAAAATGTCCGAAATGGAGGTCAAGATGGCTGAAACAGCCGCTGGCTTCCTGGGCAAACAAATGGAACAGTAACACCCCGTTTCACCCCTGTGTGACGTACAGAATGGCTAAAGCCGTTCAACGTTGTACAGGGATTTTTTTCTTTCCGGAAGAAGAGACGGTATAATAGGACTCGTAAAAATGCTTATTCCAGGTGGGAGTGGAGACGGAGAATGCAGGAAAATCGCGCCGCTTCGCGGCTGCTACGAGGCGCTGTCATCTTAACACTGGCAGCTGTAGCAAGCAAGCTGATCGGCACATTGCAAAAAATCCCGCTGCAAAATATTGGCGGCGACGGCGTGTTTGGCATTTATAATACGGTTTATCCTTTTTATACGCTGTTCATTACCATTTCAGCTGCTGGATTCCCGGCGGCTGTATCCAAATTTGTAGCTGAGTATGAGGCTGTGGGAAACCAGGCAGCGGGGCAACGTGTTGCCCGAATATCTTCGCTTGTACTAGGCATATTCGGATTGATTCTGGGGCTGCTGATGTATACGTGTGCGCCACTAATCGGCCAGTGGATCGACAATGCTCACGTCATTCCATCGGTGAGGGCGGCGGCGATTGCCTTCTTGTTCGTGCCGATTATGGCGGGATTGAGGGGCTATTTTCAAGGCTTGCAAAATATGATTCCGACGGCTGTCTCCCAAGTGACGGAGCAGGCGATAAGGGTAAGCGTGATGATCATATTGTTGCTGTTCATGCTGTCACAAGGAGCAGGGGCGGATATGATTGCCGCCGGAGCAGTGTTTGGTTCAGCAGCAGGCGGAGCAGCGGGCCTGGTGATCATGCTGCTGTATTGGCGAGGTCACAGAAAGAGACTTAGGCGGCAAGAGACGGTCGTGACAACAGTGCAGGCACAGACTGGTGAGCTTCACCCAGCGGAAAGCAGTGGTGCTTTGCTAAAGGCCCTGCTACGTTATGCTCTGCCTGTTTGCCTTGGAGCGCTAGCCGTTCCGTTAATAAACCTGGTAGATACATTTACCGTCCCTCGCCTGTTAAAGCAGGAGGGCTTGGATGATACGGCGGTTATGGTGGCCTTCGGCGTGTATAACCGGGGGCTTCCGCTAGTACAGCTGGTCATGATGTTTGCCACCACATTGTCGGCATTGTTCATACCCTCGCTGGCTGAGGCACGGGTGACCGGAGGTACGGAGCTGGCACGTCGTCAGTGCGAGCAATCGCTGCGCTGGTTTTGGCTGCTGGGACTAGCCGCTGCGACAGGTCTGATCGTGCTGGCCGTGCCCGTCAATGTGATGCTGTATGCAGACGACACTGGCAGCACGGTTATGCGCTGGATGGCGCTGACCGCCGTAGGCGGCACGCTCAGCATCATCTCGGCTGCGCTGTTGCAAGGGCTTGGCACGGTTCGTGCGCCAGCCCTGGCGATGCTCGCGGCCGCTGCGGCCAAGGCGCTGCTAAACTGGCTGCTCGTGCCGCAGCTCGGCACGGCAGGCGCCGCCATTGCGGGGGCTGTCGCCTATCTGCTGGCGGCTGTGATCAACATCGCGCTGCTGGCCCGCTTGGTGGGGCTGCGCGGGAGCTGGTCCGCCAGTGTGCTCAAACCGGCAGCATTGCTTGTCGCCTTGGCTGGTGCAGCCGGAGCGGCGATGTGGGGCACCGGTGCTGTGCTGGATGCCCTGGGCTGGGCGGCCGGAGGTCGTGCCACGGCAGCGGCGGAGAGCCTGCTGGGTGTAGCGGCAGGCTCCGTGGTGTTCGTGATCGGGCTCGCACGCCTGAGGTTGATCACGGAAGCCGAGCTTGTGGCAGTGCCCAAGCTCGGACGCCCGCTGGCAGCTGTGCTGCGCAGACTGCGCGTACTGGCTTAGTTAGGTTATACGGCTTGCCGAGAAAGCTACATAAGCCATTTTATGAGCCTATACCACTTTGTGGTATAGTAAATGCCAAAGCAAAGGAAGCGAAAGCTGGGCTGTGCCGGGTGTTTTTTCGGAGCATGAATCCTGCTTTTGCGGAACGGAGGATTGAATATGAGCGTAACATTAACGATCGTAGGTCTGGGTTCGGGAGATCCCGATCAGCTTACGATAGGGATATTGAACAAAATGCGGGGCGCTTCAGCGCTCTATCTGCGAACCAAGGAACATCCGGCGGTTCGAGTGCTGGATGAGTTCGAGGTGGCTTTTGAGTCGTTTGATGCGGTATATGAGACAAAGGATTCTTTTCCAGAGGTATATGAGGAAATTACCAGTCAACTGATGGAAAAGGCTGCTAAGGCGGCAGACGGGAGCGAAATCGTCTATGCAGTTCCCGGTCACCCGATGGTGGCGGAAGCAGCGGTGCAGTTGCTCAAGGAGCGTTGTCCTGCGCAAGGGATTGAACTAAACATCTTGGGTGGAGAAAGTTTTCTGGATGAGGCTTTTGTGCGTCTTGGTTTTGATCCGATTGAGGGTTTTCAGCTGTTAGATGCAGGCACACTGGATGCCAGCTGGCTTCAGCCTCAGTTGCATACGCTGATTGGACAGGTATATGACACCTTTACGGCTTCCGATGTGAAGCTATGCTTGATGGAACGGTATCCTGACGATTATGAGGTGTATGTCGGCCACGCGCTTGGGGTAGAAGGTGAGGAGGCGGTTCACAAGGTGCCGCTATACGAGCTGGATCGAGTAGAGGGCTACGGCAACCTATCCTTGGTATACATACCTCGCAGTGAAGATGAGGCCCTGAAACGGCGTTCTTTTGACCGTCTACATGAGATTGTCGATATTTTGCGCAGTCCGGAAGGCTGTCCATGGGATCGTGAACAGACACATCAATCAATCCGCAAAAATCTGATCGAGGAAACGTATGAGGTCATTGAAACCATAGATGAGGATGATCCTGAGCATATGAAGGAAGAGCTTGGCGATCTGTTGTTGCAAATTTTGCTGCATGCCCAAATGGAGGAGGAAGTCGGAACCTTCAATGTGTATGATGTGATCCAGGGACTGAACGATAAGCTTATTTTCCGTCATCCGCATGTATTCGGTGACAATCAAGCCAATGATGCGGAAGAGGCGCTGCAAAATTGGGAACAGATGAAGGCAGAGGAAAAACGGCTAAAAGGTACGGCGGCAGCCAATCCTTCCGTACTGGATGGGGTTCCCCGTGATCTGCCTGCTCTTATGAAATCGTATAAGCTCCAGAAGAAGGCAGCTAAAGTAGGCTTTAACTGGGATAGCATTGAAGGCGTATTTGATAAATTGGACGAAGAAGTGGCTGAGTTGAAGGAAGCGGTTCGTGAAGGGCATTCCATGGAAGCTCAGTTGCTGGAGTTGGGGGATGTTCTATTTGTTGCCGTGAATGCGGCCCGGTTCATGGACGTAGATCCGGAGGAGGCGCTGTCAGCCACTAATCGCAAATTTGTGAGCCGCTTCCAGTATATTGAGCAGAAACTACGCGAGCAGGGGCGTCGTCCTGAGGACAGCAGTGTAGATGAAATGGAGACCTACTGGCAGGAAGCGAAAAAGCTTCTTGACAGAGATTGATTCCATAGATTTGATCTTTGGCTGTATTGGACAGTAAAATGAGTCATATGCAGGGTTGAAAATACGCCCGGCTTGAGCAGACTTGCCAATGGGCAGAGTTTTGTAGTAGGATGTTGGCTTAACTGGGGTCGAATAAAAAAACGCCTGTCATTGCAGGATTTTTAAGGACAAGCCAGAATAACTTGTAGTAATTCTGAAAATAACTGTAGCTAATAGTTGAACATGTTACAGTGGTATTCAGGAAGGGCTTCGGCCACAGTTGGACCTCACGTATGCTCCATTTAAGGACATGTAGCGTGATGATTATTTTTTGACATTTAGGAGGCTTTTATCTTATGAACAAGACAGATCTGATCAACAATATTTCCAGCAAAAGCGGTTTGAGCAAACGTGACGTTGAAGCTGTATTGAATGGCGTTCTTGGTGAAATTACAGATGCACTTGCTAGTGGTGACAAAGTACAACTGATCGGCTTTGGTACTTTCGAAACGCGCAAACGTTCCAGCCGTACAGGTCGCAATCCACAAACCGGCAACACGATTGAAATTCCAGAATCGACCGTTCCTGCTTTTAAGGCTGGTAATAAGCTTAAAGAAGCCGTTAACTAATGCGTCTTGATAAATTCTTGAAAGTCTCGCGGCTGATTAAGCGTCGTACAGTAGCTAAGGACGTCTCTGAACAAGGGAGAGTCGTGGTGAATGGACGCGAAGCCAAGCCGAGCAGTGCGGTCAAAGTAGGCGATGAAATTACCGTCCAATTTGGCCAGAAGCTGGTGACCGTGCGAGTGGAACGGCTCGCCGACACTACACGCAAGGACGAGGCTGCAAGTATGTACACTTTGGTAAAGGAAGAGCCTATTGCCAGGGACAACGGTTTGAACTGGTAAGCAGACATCTGATTTTTTCATAACGTTGTACATAGAAGCATTCCTTCATATTGTATGAAGGAGTGCTTTTTTCTTTTATATGAGGAGCTTTTGTCTAATTGTCTAATATATGCTCGTGAATAGCCAAAGCGGTTCTAAATCATGCCCATCCCTTCATAAGCTAAGAACAGAAGGAGGGGTACATGCCATGATTGAACAAGGGAAGTCCAAGCACCATGATCTGCGCATGCAAAGCCGCAAGCAGCTCGACATTTCAGGCGTCAGCAATGTGGAGAGCTTTGACAGTGAAGAGTTTTTGCTTCAGACCGAGCTGGGCCATCTCACCATTCGCGGACAACATTTACATATCAAAAACCTCAGTCTGGAAGAGGGGCTACTGTCCATTGAAGGTCTGATTACTTCCCTCGTCTACCTGGAGCCTGGGGCCCCGGCCAAAAACGGAAAAAGCCTATTCGGCAAGCTCTTCAAATGAACCCTTACACACAATGGCTGACATTGACGTGGATGCTATTGTCGGGCATAACCATGGGAGTGGTATTTGACAGCTACCGGGTGCTGTCAATCCGCTTTCATTTTGCCCGTTGGAGTGTTCATTTGTTGGACGTGCTGTATTGGGTGGCCTCGGCTTTGTTTATTTTCCGTGTGCTGTACGCGAGTAATCGCGGTGAGCTGCGGTTTTATGTCTTTTTAGGACTACTTTTGGGGGTTTGGCTCTATTTTTGGGCCTTTAGTGTTACAACCCAACGTTTTGTGGTAATGTTAATAGAGATCGTTCGCAGACTGACGTTGATCGTGAACAGCATACTGCGCATCCTGATTGTTCTTCCGGTGTTAGCGCTGTATCGGCTGTTACGCAAGCTGGTCGGATGGACATGGGCACTTATTGTGTTCCTAGGAAGGATGCTGATATACATCCTGATGCCGGTTTGGAAGCCGATTCTTTGGTCGATCCGTCCGCTTATAGCGCGCTGGAAGACGCCAGATCCGCTCATAAAGCTGGGTATCAGACTGAAAAATACAGCAAAACGATGGTTTGGAAGGGGGTAGTATCATGCGTAATTCGTCTGTAGATCGCTATTCATCTCCTACGTCCAAGTCCAATGCGGGCGGGCGCAGGCGAATCATGATTTGGTTGCTATCGCTTGCCGCCTTTGGTAGTTGGGCCATATTCACCTTTTTTTCTCAAGGCATGATCATGGCCGATCGAAATGAACAGCTCACCCAGAAGGAAAAACAGAAGCAAGCTGCTACACAAACGGAACAACAGCTTCAAACCGAAGTGAATCGTCTCAAGGACCCTGAGTACATTGGAGAAATTGCTAGAAGCAAGTACGGTCTTTACAAACCGGAAGAGACGCCAATCATCGGAGATCAAAAATAGAAGTATTATCGGGCCAATGCTTAGTTGACCTTGGTTCCGCCATTTTGTATAATCAAATCACCACAGCGGGATTTTTTTGCAAAAAAATCGGTTGTATATTTTAAGGGAGGATCATTTTATTCTATGGCAATTGAAGTGGGCACCAAGTTAGAGGGCAAAGTGACAGGCATCACGCATTTTGGAGCATTTGTGGATTTGTCTGGAGGTGTCACGGGTCTCGTTCACATCTCGGAAATCGCCGATAATTATGTTAAGGATGTTAACGACCACCTGAAGATTAATGATGTTGTGACGGTGAAAGTCATTAATGTTGACAAAGATGGCAAAATCGGACTTTCCATTAAGCAAACGATTGATAAGCCGGCAAGTGAAGCCCGTCCCCCAAGAGCTCCAAGACCGGAGCGTACAGGAGGACCAGGCGGAGGAGACCGTTTTGGCGGCGGAGGTTCAGGTCCAAGTCAGGGACGCGGTGGTGGTTTCAACCGCGATCGTGGAGGCCGTTCTTTCAAGCCTGCACCGGGTAAACCTTCATTTGAGGATAAAATGTCACGCTTCCTGAAAGATAGTGAGGAACGCATTTCGTCGCTGAAAAAGAACACCGAAGGTAAACGCGGAGGACGCGGCGCGAAGCGTGTTTAATTCACTTTGACAACCGTATCAACCATACACGGAAAACCGTACAGTCGAAAGACTGCTACGGTTTTTTTGCGTTCTACCGACAAGAGATGCGACAAGCCGTGGCTACAGGCAATATGTTTGGGTGGAGTTGTACGGGCACATTTTTAAGATTAGTAGTTTTATGAAGAAGAGAAGAAGCATCTACTGAAATGTTGGATGTTTTTTTTGTCGTGTGGAAATAATCGTCCGACAAACTCCAACGGTTTTCCGTCTATCTTCTGTGCAAATCGCTAGATTTGGTATCAGGATGACTGACATAGAGAGGTCATCCAAAGCGTAGAGAGAGACAACCTCCATCCGCTTCCATACGGGCGTAGCTTGAAGTACAGGGGAATGCTCTGTCCTTTCGCGCGGAACGTTTTTTTGTCGGAAATTTCTTGGAATAAGACGTGAGGTTCTGACAAACTTTCTCAATCGTTCCGGTTTAAGATGGGAACATCAAATTGATGAATGGGGTGCCTGACGCATGATGGAGAAATGGAACGTGGTACATTTTCCGGGGTTAAAATCTAGAAAGTCCAAATCCAAAGAGCGTACGGAAGGTTGGCCTTCCAGACTCAAGAAACGGCTCAATTCACATAAAGTAGTGCAATGGGTAACCGCGCAAAGATGGATGCTGCTATTGTCAGCTATGGGAGTTTTATTGGGACGCGCCACTATTTTGGACGAGCTTTCTCCTTTTGCCCTCGCTTATTTTGCGGTCATTACGTTCCTTCGGCGTGATCTGATGCTGCCTGTAGCTGTATCCGTTGTGCTAGGCAGCCTGTTAGCTCCTTACCCATCGTTATTCATGATTGGTGGTGAGTTAATCGTATTTTATCTCCTGTATCGCGGGCTACGCACCTTCGATCGTCTGGAATTATCCTATGCCCCGCTTATGGTCTTCTTGTCTGTGTTTATGGTCAATTTATTTAACGCCGTGATGGCTCCGGCTTTTACATGGTATGAGCTTGTCATTGTGGGAACGGATGCGGTACTCAGTTTTATGCTTACATTGGTGTTCACCCAGGCCATACCGCTGTTTACGTACCGCAAGAAGGCAAGCCAGCTCAAAAATGAAGAAATTTTGTGTCTTATTATTCTATTAGCCTCTGTGATGACGGGAGCAGTAGGATGGACCGTTCATTCACTGTCTGTCGATCATGTACTTTCACGATATTTGGTCTTGGTGTTTGCTTTGGTGGGAGGTGCTTCCCTGGGTGCTTCGGTCGGTGTGATTACCGGTTTAATTTTGAGCCTGGCCAATATGTCTGCAATTGTGCAGATGAGTCTACTTGCTTTTGCAGGTTTGCTGGCAGGGATGCTGCGTGAAGGGAGAAAAGGTGCAGTGGCCCTTGGCATGCTGTTGGGTTCTTCCATTTTGACGATCTATCTGGATGGGACTGGAGACGTGCTGACATCAACCTGGGAGAGCTGCGCGGCAATTCTATTATTTTTAATGACTCCAAAAAGTTTCTTTAAAGCGGTTTCTACCTATGTCCCTGGTACGCAGGATCACGCCAAGTCACAGCATGAATATGCCAAAAGGGTTCGTGATCTCACCGCCGAGCGGGTGACGAAATTTTCCCGTGTATTCAGCCAGCTATCCCGGAGCTTTCATCAAATATCTGCGAGTGAGGGGGCAAAACCGGACGGAGAAATCGAACACTTTATGAATGCGGTGGCGGAAGGAACATGTGCCTCTTGCTTTAAGTGCGAGCAGTGCTGGGACGGCAAGTTTATGCAAACCCATCAGTATATGACGGAAATGATGAGTGCCATTGAGGACAATCCTGATTTAGAGCCAGAGCAGATGCCGCCGCAATGGAGCAAGGCATGTGCCAAAACGGGCGCTGTCTTGCAGGTAATGAAACAGCAGTATAGTCTCTACCAACATAATATGCAGTGGAAGCGCCAAGTATACGATAGTCGCCAGCTTGTTGCTGACCAGCTATCAGGTGTATCGCAAATTATGGAGGATTTAGCGCGTGAAATTCAGCGGGAAGGGCAGACCATGCATCGGCAGGAAGAGCAAATCCGAGAGGCTCTTGATAGGTTGGGCTTGTCCATCCAATCCATCGAAATTATTAGCCTGGATGCAGGCCAGGTTGAAATTGAGATTGTCCACGCCTATACAAGGGGATTTGATGAATGTCGGAAAATTATTGCTCCACTGCTGTCGGACATACTAGACGAGCATATAGCTGTCATGCGCGAAACGGAGGCAGATCGCCGCCAAGGCTTGGCTACAGTCATGTTCGGCTCTGCTAAAACATATGAGATTGCTACAGGAGTAGCTAGTGCAGCCAAAGGAGGCGATTTCTTCTCAGGAGACAGCTACAGCATGATGGAGCTAGGGAATGGGACTTTTGCAGTCTCTTTAAGCGATGGTATGGGGAACGGAGAGCGTGCGCAGCAAGAGAGCAGTGCAGCACTTAACATTTTGGAAGAATTACTGCAATCGGGGATGGACGAAAAATTGGCGATCAAGTCGGTTAACTCTGTGCTGATGCTGCGATCACCTGAGGAAATGTATGCTACGGTGGATATGGCGCTGATTGATCAGTATACGGCCCGGACAACCTTTATGAAGATTGGATCTACACCGAGCTTTATTAAAAGAGGGGAGGAGGTTATCCCCGTATCTGCCAGCAATTTACCGATTGGCATTATACAGGATATCGAGGTTGATTTGGTTTCGCTGCAACTCCAGCCGGGGGATATTCTCATTATGATTACAGACGGTATATACGATTCACCGGGTTATGCAGTCAATAAAGAGATATGGATGAAACGCATGATTCAGGAAATTGAAAGTGAAGATCCACAGCAATTGGCTGACTGTTTGCTAGAACGGGTTATACGATACCAACAAAATCAAATCTATGATGATATGACTGTAGTTGTTAGTAAAATAGATCATTTTCGCCCAGAGTGGGCAACTCTCCATGTACCCGGCATGAGGTGGTTAGAACGTCCACGGACGGTGAGCTAGACTGACATTGCCCGGGAAATTCCTTATACATTTTTAAAAATCCGCATCCTTCGTTTGAATCGTTCCGGATTAGGCAAAGATAGAATCTATCGGAATAGATTAAGAGGAAGCGGAGGTCAAAAAGCGATGAAGCAAATTTTGATCATTACAGATGGATGCTCTAACGTAGGTGTTAGCCCAGTTATGGCGGCTGCCCAAGCTTTACGGGAGGGAATTACAGTGAACGTCGCTGGAGTCATAGACTACGGAACCATCGGCGAGCTTGGGAGCGCAGAGATTCAGGAAATTGCTAAAGCAGGGGGAGGGTTTAGCCAAATCGTCGGTACGAAGCAGTTGGCGCAAACCATGCAAATGATGACGCGCAAAACAGTGGTTCAAACGATTCAGCAGGCGGTTAATAGAGAGTTAACGCACATTTTGGGTGAGGGCGGTGCCCGGCATATCGGTGAACTGCCTCCGGCCAAACGAGCCCAGGTAGTTGAGGTAATGGATGAATTGACAGAAACTAGTCCTCTGGAAATTGCTTTACTCATTGATGCAAGTGCAAGCATGAAGCCTAAGCTGCCTGCTGTAGAGGACAGTATACGCGATTTGCTGCTCAGCTTACAGTCCAGAAGCGGACTCAGCCGTATATCTGTATTTCATTTCCCGGGTGGACGAATGGGAGAAGACGCAGTCATGGATATCGGGTGGACCTCTGAGCTTGACCAGATCAAATCGATATTCGGACGCTTACGGATGAAAGGAGCGACACCGACAGGACCGGCCATTTTACAAGTGATTGATTATTACCGATATGTTACACTAGGGGAACAGAAAGATCTGGAAGAATCCTATGGCAAAGGAGAAGGGATGCTCGGTGACTACGTCGTCTGATCCCGTTCTTGCACCCGGAACGGTCATCAAGGGCAAGTGGAAGCGGAGTAGCTATGTCATCCAGCGCTTGCTGGGCCGGGGAGCGAACGGAACTGTATATTTGGTAAAAGAAGCACAGGCCGATCGGCAATTTGCTCTCAAAATGGGAAAGAACACGCTTGATCTGCAATCGGAGATTAATGTGCTGACCACATTACAGTCTCAAGGGACTCAGGCTGCCCTCCAGCGCAATGGAAATCCTTCCTTCTTGTTTGAGGTGGATGATGTAGTGTTACGTAGTGGGGAGATCCCCTTTTATGTTATGCGATACGTCAAAGGAGATCCGCTTCATAAATTTGTGGCAGCCAAAGGGTCTGAGTGGTATGGTGTGGCTGGAACCGGCATACTGAATCGTCTGGCCGATCTCCATCAGGCAGGATGGGTGTTTGGCGACCTGAAGCCTCAAAATATATTGGTCAATGCCTATGGAGAGGCTGAGTTGATTGATTATGGCGGGGTGTCCCTTGCAGGTCGGAGTGTTAAACAATTTACAGAATGGTACGACAGGGGATTCTGGAATGCTGGTAGCCGAAATGCTGATCCCCAGTATGACCTGTTTGCCTTTGCTCTTCTAACGATTCATATATTAGAGAGCGAATCGTTAAAGGCAGCTGCGAGCAGGCTACCACAGCTACGTAATACGGCAGAATTGACAGTCATCATTCGTCGCAGCCGTATATTGCGCCCCTACGCCGAATGGCTGCTGGGTGCAGTGCGTGGAGAATATTCCGATACTCGTGCAGCGGCCCGAGCTTGGTCGCGTCTGGCTTCCGCACATGTCAGGCAATCATCTGTCAAAAGGGGAAATCCACGCTGGCTGGGATATGCTTTTACGGTATCGCTTTTGCTGCTTGCCGGAGCGCTCTGGATTGCGTTAAGGTAGCAGCATGACTTACATAAGATAACAGAGGATCATCATTTTTACGGTCGGGAGAAAAGAGGGTCGTAAATGGGAACAACAAAACCGACCGGTGTTGTACAGGAAGTACTCGCTTTGGCGCGAGAACATTCACTGTGGAGCCCCGGAGACCGCATTGTGGTTGCTGTATCCGGTGGACCGGATTCGGTGGCCCTTTTGCACATTTTACATGAAATATCCGTTATACATATGCCATTACAACTCGTCTGCGCTCATGTTCATCATGGCTTCAGGCCAGAGGAATCGGATGCGGAGGCTGAAGAGGTACACAATATTGCCCGAAAGCTCAAGCTTCCATTTGAAATGATTCGGGTGGATGCACCCGCTTATATGAAGGAGAGCGGTAAGGGTCCACAGGAAGCCGCCCGTGAGCTACGGTACAGCTTTCTACATGATACGGCTACGAAATGGGAGGCACAGCATATTGCTATGGCTCACCATGGCGATGATCAAGCGGAAACAGTTCTCTTGCACTTGCTGCGCGGTAGCGGACCAGCGGGTTTGGCGGGTATGCGTTTGGCACGCAATGAAAAAAATGTGCAACTCATTCGCCCGCTACTTCGTATGTACAAGGCTGACTTGATTGCGTATTGCAACTTTCATGGTCTTTCCTATGTGACAGACAGCACTAATTTATCGTCTAAATACCGTCGTAATGCTATCCGCATGGATGTGCTCCCTTTTTTGGGGCAATATAATGAGCAACTGACACCGTCCCTGAATCGGCTGGCCGAAACGATGGCTGACGAAAATGATTTTATGGAGGCAGCTACACTGGCAGCATATGAGAAAATGGTGCACTTCAATAATGGCAGGTACATGTTTTCCATCGCTTCATATCGTAAGCTATCCGTTGCTTTACAACGGAGGTTGATTAAACTAATATTAAATTATCTGCCTTCGGGCAGTGAAAATTTTGATTTTCGTAAAATTGAGACCGTTCGACTAAGACTTCTCCAAGAGACATCCTCTACATGGAGCTTGGACTTGGGCGGCGGTGCGGTTGGAGTCCGCGAATATGACCAGGCGGTTTTGTTTGACCGTAAGCAGGTCGTTATGGATGAATGGAGCTATGGACTGAGCGTATTGCCTATTTCCGGTGAGCTTGAGTTGCCTGAAGCGGGTGGTATACTCCGGTGGCGAAGAGCTTCCTATTGGGATGGACACAATCCGGCGAATGAGGAAGAAGCATGGTTCGACGCAGACGAATTGACTTTGCCGTTGACTGTACGTTCGCGATTACCTGGAGATACCATGTATGTAATGGGATTAAACGGAAGAAAAAAGGTTAAAGATATTTTTATTGATGAAAAAATACCTCCTTTAATGCGTTCCGTTATTCCTATCGTCTGCGACCACTCTGGAGTTGTTCTCTGGATTCCGGGCGTACGACGTTCTGTACATGCTGCGGTGCAAAAGCACACGTCTTCGGTTATATATATGTCATGGCAAAGACGAGAGAGTCCGGGGCACCAGTAATTGCGCAGGAACGGCTTTCATAGTATAAACTTAGGAGGTTTACACCGTTGCAAAATGATATTCAGGAAGTATTGATCAGTGAAGAAGAGATTCAGAGTAAAATCAAGGAATTGGGCGCACAGCTTAGCGTGAAATATGAAGGAAAAAATCCATTGGTGATTTGCGTGCTGAAGGGTGCGTTTATCTTTATGGCGGATTTGGTTAAATCCATTACAGTGCCGTTGGAACTTGATTTCATGGCTGTATCTAGTTATGGAGTATCCACCAAATCATCAGGCGTTGTTAAAATCATCAAAGATTTGGACGCTTCAGTGGAAGGACGCGATGTTCTGATTGTCGAAGATATTATCGACAGTGGTCTGACGCTGACACATTTGATTGAATTGCTTAAGAATCGTAATGCCAATTCGGTATGTGTCGTAACTTTGTTCGACAAGCCTGCACGCCGGACCGTTAATCTTGAAGCTGATTACACCGGATTTACACTTCCGGATGCGTTTGTTGTCGGCTATGGTCTGGACTATGCCGAGCATTACCGGAACCTCCCATACATAGGGATTTTGAAGCCGGAAATCTACACCAGCTAATCTCAGCCTCCAGTCCTAGGACTAAATAGGGTCCTTTGTTGAGAAGGGCTTACAGGCTATGGTAAAATAACTTAAGTGTCTCGAGAGGAGGTAGGGGATGAATCGGTTCATCCGGAATTCTGGTTTTTATTTGATTCTTTTTTTAGTTGTGGTGGGTATCGTTCAGTTTGTTAGCAACAGTAACGAAGCCTCCGATCTCCCTAGATATGACCAATTACGGCAAGAGGTTAAAGCTAATAACATCTCTAAAGTAACGGTCCAATTTGACGGTTACGCCTATCTTGTAACCGGTGCATATAAGAAGCAGCCGGCTAATGCTAAATCAACCAATTTTTCCGTATACGTTCCGCCAACGGATCAAGCACTAAGTGAACTGGTGAATGCCAGCGAAACGAACGGGTTTGAATACGTGCAGAAGAAAATGGAAGGCGAAAGCATTTGGCTGACATTTTTGACTTCTATCATTCCTTTGGTGATCATGTTCCTGTTGTTCTTCTTCCTGTTTAATCAGGCACAGGGCGGTGGCGGCAAAGTAATGAACTTCGGCAAGAGCAAAGCCCGTCTGTATAACGAAGAGAAGAAGAAAGTTACCTTCGAAGACGTAGCAGGGGCTGACGAAGAGAAACAGGAGCTTGTCGAAGTCGTAGAATTCTTGAAGGACCCACGCAAGTTCGCAGCTGTGGGTGCTCGTATTCCAAAAGGGGTTTTGTTAGTAGGCCCTCCAGGTACGGGTAAAACACTCTTGGCGAGAGCTGTTGCAGGTGAGGCCGGAGTGCCGTTTTTCAGTATCTCGGGTTCTGATTTTGTAGAAATGTTCGTAGGGGTCGGTGCTTCCCGTGTTCGTGACTTGTTCGAGAATGCGAAGAAGAACGCACCTTGTATCATTTTCATTGATGAAATTGATGCCGTTGGACGTCAACGTGGCGCCGGATTGGGTGGCGGACATGATGAACGTGAGCAAACGCTCAACCAATTGCTCGTAGAGATGGATGGATTCGGCGCAAACGAAGGCATCATTATCGTTGCTGCTACTAACCGTCCGGATATTCTAGATCCGGCCTTGCTTCGTCCAGGGCGTTTTGACCGTCAAATTACGGTTGACCGTCCAGATGTTAAAGGTCGCGAAGCAGTATTGCATGTACATGCACGCAACAAACCATTAACGAAGGATGTTAAATTGGACGTTATCGCGAAGCGTACAACAGGCTTTACGGGCGCTGATCTGGAAAACCTGTTGAACGAGGCTGCCTTGCTGGCCGCTCGTCGCAACCGCAGAGATATTTCGATGCGAGAAGTAGATGAGGCGATCGACCGCGTTATCGTAGGTACTGAAAAACGCAGCCGCGTAATCAGTGACCGCGAGAAACGAATTGTTGCTTATCATGAAGCAGGGCATACGATTATCGGTTACTTCCTAGAGAATGCCGATATGGTTCACAAGGTAACTATTATTCCACGTGGACGTGCAGGCGGATATGTCATCATGCTTCCGAAGGAAGACCGCATGCTGACAACCAAGCAGGAATTGCTGGACAAAATCACTGGATTGCTGGGTGGACGTGTTTCCGAGGAGCTGTTTATTGGTGAGATCGGAACAGGGGCTTATAGTGACTTCCAGCAAGCGACAAGTATTGCGCGTAGTATGATCGTGGAATACGGTATGAGTGAGAAGCTTGGCCCGATGCAGTTTGGAACTTCCCAAGGTCAAGTATTCCTTGGACGCGATATCGGTCATGAGCAGAACTACAGTGATCAGATCGCTTATCAGATTGACCAGGAGATGAATCGCTTCATCACTGACTCTTATGAGCGTGCTAGAGAACTCTTGACGAAGTATTCCAAAGAGGTTCATTTGATCGCTCAAACATTGCTGGAAGAAGAAACTCTGGAACTTGAACAAATCAAACGTTTGATCGAGACAGGTTCTTTGGACGGCAATACGAATGAGGGAGAAGGAACACCAGAAAACGGTGAACCTGTGATTGATAATATCGGAGATGTTCGTGTACGTATTCAAGGTAAGGATGACGAACCTAAGAATACAACGGATCAACCAAACGATATCCCTAATCTGAAAAAGCCAGAGGATGATAACAATTCAGGCAATTCCGGTGGTACTCCACCGACAACAACCTGATCATCTGATGGATAGTTGAATAAGCATATATGTAAGCTTCGGGGAACCAGATCCTACTGGTTTTCCGGAGCTTTTTTAAATATGGAAGATTATTGCTAACGTGATTTGACAGACAAAGGAACGTTGTGTACATTTATTGTTAAATAAACGGCTGTCGCCTTCTTAGCTTAAAAGGCCAACAGTCGTTGCAATCGACTTACTATCATTTTGAACATATTCCGTGAGCGCATACTGTACAATCTATGGTGTGCGCTATTCTTCTGTGAAATCAGGTGAAGGCATGATTCCAAGATATCTAGTTGATTTTGATGTAGCGGAATTGACCCAATACGAAGCCGACGTCTTGATTATCGGCTCCGGCATTGCGGGCTTATATACGGCGATTAAGGCTGCGGAGAATCGGAAAGTGTTGCTGATTACCAAGAAAACTTTAATGGAAAGCAACACACGTTATGCTCAAGGCGGCATTGCTGCTGTCACATCGGACGAGGATACACCAGCTTATCACATGCAAGATACTCTGATTGCTGGTGCAGGTCTGTGTGAACCCGAGGCGGTCAGAACGCTTGTTCATGAAGGCCCAGACGGCATTAAAGAGTTAATACGATTGGGGACAGCCTTTGACCGTGTGGATGGTGAACTAGCGCTGACCCGAGAAGGGGCGCATAGTCATCGTCGCATTTTGCATGCAAATGGAGATGCCACCGGTTATGAAATCGTGCGTGCCTTATCACAGCAGGTTGCTGCCCATCCCGGTATCGAGGTGTGGGAAGAGTGTATGGTCATTGACCTGCTGACTGAGCATGGTGAGTGTATTGGGGCCCTCGTCCAAATGCCAGATGGAGAAAGGTCGTATATCACTGCCAATGCAACCATTTTGTGTTCAGGAGGTAGCGGGCAATTATACCGTTATACAACTAACCCGGATATCGCAACTGGGGACGGTATTGCTATGGCATATCGTGCTGGGGCGGTTGTACGGGATATGGAGTTCGTACAGTTTCATCCTACGGCCTTGTGCCATCCGGGCGCTCCAAGGTTTCTAATTTCTGAAGCCGTGCGGGGAGAAGGTGCCGTGTTACGCAACATTCATGGAGAACGCTTCATGGACAAGTATGATTCCCGGCAGGAGCTTGCGCCCAGAGATATCGTAGCTCGTGCGATCATCCATGAGATGGAACGCACCCAGGCTACGTTTGTATACCTGGATATTACACACGAGCCGCCCGAGCGGGTAAAGCAACGCTTTCCAACGATTTATCAGACATGTCTGTCATATGGTTTGGATATGACGACAGGCTGGATTCCCATTGCTCCTGCTGCCCATTATATGATGGGTGGTGTCCAGACTAATCTATACGGGGAAAGCTCCATTAGGCGTTTGTTCGCCTGTGGTGAGACCTCTTCCACAGGTGTTCACGGCGCTAATCGTCTGGCGAGCAATTCGTTATCTGAAGCTATTGTGTTCGCCAGCAGGATTATCGAGCGGCTGCATTCATTGCCACCGCTGGTTGGCCATACTTTGATATCTTACAATGATAACCGTGCAGAGTTTCAGGCTTCATCCGTCGCGGAACAGCGGTATAAGCTGCAAGAAACGATGGTTCATTATGCTGGAGTTCGTCGGCATAGTGAAGGGCTGCAAGCAGCATTAGAAGAGCTGCGCGGGCTAGTGACTGCTTTTCAGGCTGTGATCACCAGTCGGGAAGAGATCGAATTCGCCAATTTGCTCACCTGTGCTTTATTAGTAGCAGATGGTGCGTTGCTGCGTGAGGAGAGTCGGGGGGCACACTATCGTGAGGACTTCCCTGAGACAGATGATTGCAAGTGGCGAAAGCATGTTCAGCAGCGACGTGAGCAAGGCATAACGGAGGAGAGCGTTCATGACATCTAACAGCGAGCTTTATGGAGAGTTTAGTGGATATCAGGAGGAACTGACGGCACAAATTCGCAGCTGGCTGCGAGAAGATACAGGTTCTGGCGATGTGACCACACGTTGGACGATTGAGCCGGGCCACCAATCCAAGGCTGTCATTCATGCCAAGGAGAGCGGCGTGATTGCGGGTTTACCTGTGGCTGAAATTGTATTTCGAGTAGTGGACCCTTCCTTGTCGTTCACTCCGTTGGTGACCGATGGTCAGTGGATTGAAAAGGGGAGCGTTTTGGCAGAAGTGAGTGGAAGTACTCATGCGATTTTGACCGGGGAGCGATTGGCGTTAAATTTACTCCAGCGGATGTCCGGTATTGCAACGCGGACGCGAACTTTTATAGATCAATTGCACGGACTTTCCACGCGCTTGGTGGACACACGTAAAACAACACCAGGGCATCGACTGTTGGAGAAGTATGCTGTGCGTGTAGGTGGCGGCTCGAATCATCGCTTTGGTCTATACGATGCTGTTATGATTAAGGATAATCATATTAAGGGCGCGGGTGGGATTGCACAGGCGGTGAGCCGAGCGCGCGCGCACATACCGCATACAATGACGATTGAAGTAGAGACGGAAAACATGACACAAGTCAGGGAAGCCCTGGAGGCTGGGGCGGATATTATTATGCTGGATAACATGTCCGTCCCAGATATGAAGGAAGCCGTTCGCTTCATTCGTGAACAGGCCCCACACGTCAAGACAGAAGCCTCAGGCAATGTATCGCTGGATACAGTGCGTGAGATGGCTGAGAGCGGCGTAGATGTGATTTCTGTAGGCAGGCTGACATACTCTTTTCATAATCTGGATATCAGCCTTGACCTTAACGCTAAGAAAGATAGGTGACACCCATTGATTCTTGTAGTGGATGTAGGTAATACCAATATTGTTCTGGGGATCTATGAAGGGCGCGAGCTGTTGCATCACTACCGGATCAGCACCTCCAGACAGGCAACCGCAGATGAATACGGCGTACTCATACATAATCTTTTTAGTATGGGCGGCGTATTAAAGGATGACATTCAGGGAGTTATTATTTCCTCTGTCGTTCCGCCATTGGTCCGTGTATTAGAGGAAATGTGCGATAAATATATAGGCAAAACGCCGTTAATCGTCGGACCGGGAATCAAGACCGGTCTTAATCTGCGTTACGAGAATCCGCGTGAAGTAGGCGCGGATCGGATCGTGAACGCTGTTGCGGCTGTAGAACGATTCGGCGGACCTCTCGTTGTGGTGGATTTTGGAACAGCAACCACGTTTGATTGTATTGATGATAAGGGAAACTACCTGGGTGGAGTCATTGTGCCCGGTATTGGCATTTCGACGGAGGCACTGTATCAACGGGCTTCCAAGCTCCCTCGTATTGAGTTGGAGAAACCCAAAAAGGTTATTGGTCGGAATACAGTCCACGCCATGCAAGCCGGGATTATTTTCGGTTATGCTGGACAAGTGGATGGCATTGTGAGGCGTATTAAGGAAGAAATGCAGGCGGAACCCACGGTTATTGCAACCGGAGGTCTTGCGGAGCTAATCGCATCAGAGACAGAGAGCATTCAGAAAGTGTTGCCGATGTTGACGCTCGAAGGATTACGCATCATTTACCAACGTAACGCCGAATAAAAAGTAGATATAAGTTGCCGCTGAGTCAAGCCGACGATCTTATCGGTTTGGATTAGCGGCGTTTTTCGTCTATACTGAAATATGTTACGTTTTTGAACAATTCGCGTGATCTGTAGATGCAGGTTGTTTATATAGTAGGAAATGATGCTTCAAGGATGAGGGAATACTAACGAAAATAAGCAGCATGGCTGCCTTGGATAATAGGGGAGGATATCAATATGGAAAATAAACAGGATCGACTTATTCGCGGCACAGCCATGGATGGAAGGGTCAGAGCTTTTGCAGTTCGGACAACTCAATTGGTAGAGGAGTTGCGGAGAAGACATGATACTTATCCTACGGCAACCGCTGCTTTGGGACGAACCCTCACAGCGGGTGCAATTATGGGTTCTATGCTAAAAGGCAAAGAACGATTGACCATTCAAGTCAAAGGCGATGGACCGATTGGGCAAATTGTCGTTGATGCCAATGCTGTAGGAGAAGTGAGGGGTTATGTTACTGAACCACACGTGCATTTGCCGAGCAATAGTATGGGCAAACTGGATGTAGCGGGTGCCGTAGGTACAGAGGGATTCATTCATATTATCAAGGATTTGGGGTTAAAAGAACCGTACCGCGGTAGTATCCCGATTATTTCCGGTGAGCTCGGTGAGGACTTTACCTATTATTTTGCCAAATCCGAACAGACTCCGTCAGCGGTGGGTTTGGGTGTGCTGGTAGATACGGATAACTCCGTTATTGTGGCCGGCGGATTTATTATTCAGTTGCTTCCAGGTCTGAATGATGATGAGATTACTGCTATCGAAAATGCAGTTGGCTCAATTCCACCCGTTACCGCTCTGCTGGATCAAGGGCTGGAGCTTGATGAAATGCTGCGTTGGATGCTGCCGGACGTTCGAGTTCTGGATGAAATGGATATCCATTTTCAATGTGAGTGCTCACGCGAGCGCGTGGAAAAAACATTGATCAGTCTGGGAGAAAGTGAATTAAAGCAATTAATTGAGGAAGAAGGACAGGCTGAGGTCGTGTGTCACTTTTGTAATGAGGCTTATCAGTTTAATAAGGATGAATTGCAAAATCTGTTAGATCAAGCCAAGGCCTAACCGGATAGGCGGTGCAAGCGATGACTACACGGGAAAAGGGATTATGGACAGCTGTCATTATTCTGACCGTTAGCGTCGCCGCCTTGGGTGGTCTTATCATGCTTCGGGGGCTGTTAAAGCCGGGTGATGTAAGCAAGGATGACGGCGATCATACTGTGGCGGAGATGGGTCAGGAAGGCATATCGGAGGAACAGTGGGTAGCGGAACTGAAAAAGCGATATGGAACTAATACGCTGTTGCAAATGTTGAATCGTAAAGCCGTGCAGGCTGAAGCCAAGCGTCTCGGTATTAAGATCACCCAAGAGGATTTACAGCAAGTGCTGGAGCAGGATAGTAAAGGGTACGACTCAGAACATGCCTACTTTGAGGAAATGCAGCGACAGTTTGGCTTAAATCCGGTTGACTTGCGGAATGAAGCGGAGTACCGGATTGGCTTGGAGAAAATAGCCACCCAAGGTATTCAGGTTGAGGAAACGGAGATTGACGAGTATTGGGAACAGCACCCCGAAGAGTTTGCCGTTGGTAAGCAGATCAAACTTGCAGCTATTTATGTGGCTAAAGCAGAGGAAGCAGAGACGTTGCTCGATCGGGTCAAGCAAGGAGAAAGCTTCGACATGCTGCTTCGGGAGCATTCAGTCTCAGGTAACCCTCTTGGCGAGGATCACAGCGGACAGTTGGGATGGTTGGATGAATATGATCCATTTCAACCAGAGGCAGTCATGAAGGCGGCGAGAGAACTAAGCTCCGGGGATGTTGCAGGTCCCATCTCTGTTAATGATGGCTATGCGGTCATTTATGTACAGGATGTCAGACTAAAGAATTCTCCCGATAAGCAGCAAATTCGTCAGCAAATCCGCCGCTCTCTTGCGCTTGCACAAGCTGCTCCTTTGGATGAGGTCGAAAAGAGTCTGCGTGATAAATATGGAGCTCGTATTTTATCTGGGAAAGAGGCACCCTCTGCTTCTCTTTAGCATAGTGAAAGGATCTTGCTTTTGATGAAGATACGGTGCCGATAACGCGGGAGAACAGCCTATTGGCTTATTTACTTGTATTGACATTGGAATTGAAGATTGTTATGATTAGCGTATAAAACCAACTATTTTTATCGGAAATTAAATGAACGGCATAAAACTAAGATAGATTTACCTAGAATCATCTACAATATGTTTTCGCAATTTTTAATATATCATCTACAGTCAGGGAGGAATTATCATGGCTAAAGTTGTTAATAACATCACCGACCTTATCGGGGAGACTCCCCTCGTTCGCCTCAACCGGATCGTACCGGAAGATAGCGCCGAAATTTATTTGAAACTCGAATATCAGAACCCGGGCTCCAGTGTAAAAGACCGTATTGCGATTAGTATGGTGGAAGAAGCTGAGCGTGAAGGTTTGCTTAAGCCGGGCGGTACCATTATTGAAGCAACTAGCGGTAACACAGGAATCGGCCTGGCTATGGTTGCTGCTGCGAAGGGATATAAAGCAGTAATTGTTATGCCAGAAACGATGAGTATAGAGCGTCGTAATTTGTTGCGTGCTTATGGAGCCGAGCTTGTGTTAACACCTGGCTCAGAGGGTATGAACGGATCTGTTAAAAAAATGGAAGAGCTATTGAGCGAAAACCCGGATTATTTCGCTGCCGAGCAGTTCAAGAACAAAGCCAATATCAAAATTCACCGTGAAACGACGGGTCCTGAGATCGTAGAAGCGATTCGCTCCATTGGCGGCACGCTGGATGCTTTTATAGCAGGTATAGGGACTGGTGGAACCATTTCCGGTGCTGGAGAAGTGCTTAAAAAAGAATTCCCTGATATTAAAATCGTGGCTGTAGAGCCCGCTTCTTCCCCATTGCTAGCAGGCGGCAAGCCAGGACCTCACAAAATTCAAGGGCTGGGTGCAAACTTTATTCCTGAAATTCTAAATCGTGATATCTATGATGAAATTTTTCATGTAGAAAACGATGAAGCTTTCGAGGTAGCGCGTAGAGTGGCCAAGGAAGAGGGCATTTTGTCCGGTATTTCTTCTGGTGCGGCTGTTCATGCGGCCTTGAAGCTTGCTAAGCAATTGGGCAAGGGTAAGCGGATTGTTGTCATTATTCCAAGTAATGGCGAACGTTACCTGAGTACACCACTATACAATTTCGAGCTGTAATTATGTCGTAGCTGTAATTATGTCGTAATTGTGTATACTATACGTAAGGAAACCCTCATTTCCCTGTAACCGGGGGGGATGAGGGTTTCTTTGTAGGGAGAAAATGCAGACTTTTGGCATAGTAAGGGAAGGGGTAGCACACACAGATGAAATGGACAGCTAGAGTGACGGAGGCGCAGTGGCAAACCTGGCAGGAGGAAGGCTGGAGTGTACTTCCCTATATTGCTGAGTACCCTTTGCCCGTAGGTGGTTTACCTTCATCGTGGCGGAGGGCTTGGGAGGATTCGTCGCCATATGCCTTCTTGCTGGAGAGCGCTAAAGGTGGAAGGTATACCTATCTGGCCTTGAATCCGGTTGCTATATTGGAAGGCAAGGGAGAACAAGCAGTTTGGACTGATTTGCAAAGCGGGGAGCATGGTGATATACATGGACAACCTTTGACAGTCATGAACGATTGGATCGCTTCTTACCGTGCGCCGCGTGTGCCTGGCATGCCTTTTTTCTCTGGGGGATTTGCGGGTTATCTGGGCTACGATGTAGCTCGCTCGCTGGAGCGTTTGCCAACTCAAGCTGCAGACGACACGGATATACCTGATTATGTGTGGATGCGGGTGAATGAGCTATGGATTTATGATCACGAAACATCATGCCTATATTGTGCTGTTCATATCCCCAATCCTGCCCGCTCCGGTGAATTCAGTGGCCAGACTGATTTGGCGAATGAGCTTATGGTGGATGAGACCACATCCATACTTGGCAAGCTTTATGCGGAAGCGGTCCAACGTGCAGAACGCATGCTGACTCAGTGGAAGGACATCATACATGCGGGAGAGACTGATCCAGCTAATCCTCGTCGTTATGCTCGGCTGTCCGAAAAAGGATTAGAGGCTGCTCATCAAGAATCTGAAGGCTGGAAAATGGCATTCAGTCAACAAGATTTTGAACATGCCGTGAAACGTGTGCAGGAATATATTGCCCAAGGAGATGTATTTCAGGTTAACTTGTCGATTCGCCAGCAACGTACGCTTGCAGCCCTTCCTGAGAATATATATGAATGGCTTCGTCTGCTGAATCCATCCCCTTATATGGGGATGCTGCGTATGCCAGATTTACGGATCGTCAGTGGCTCACCGGAATTGCTGGTGAAGCTGGAGGATGGACGTGTGAGCGCTCGACCTATTGCAGGTACGAGAAGAAGGGGGCTAACACCTGATGAAGACGCCGCTATGGCTGCAGAGCTTCTATCAAGTGAAAAAGAACGCGCCGAGCATATTATGCTCGTTGATCTGGAGCGTAACGATATCGGACGAATTGCTGAATACGGATCGGTGCATGTTCCTGAATTGCTGACTGTCGAATACTATTCGCACGTTATGCATTTGGTTTCTCAGGTTGAGGGGAAGTTAGCCTCGGGTCGTACAGCTATAGACGTAATTGCTGCTACCTTCCCGGGCGGAACCATTACCGGAGCTCCTAAGGTGCGCACGATGGAAATTATTGAAGAATTGGAGCCCGTCCGTCGGGGTCCTTATACGGGGTCCCTTGGATGGATTGACTATAATGGTAATATGGAATTAAATATTATAATAAGAACACTAGCTGTTCAGGGCAATACCGCCTATTTACAGACAGGTGCGGGTATCGTCATTGATTCAGACCCGTACAGGGAATATCGGGAGTGTCGGAACAAGGCCAGAGCTGTCATGAAGGCGGTACAATGTGGGGAAGAAGAAGCCGCTTTGAACAGGAGCGGTATCACAGGAGGGTGAGTCAAATGATTTTGGTGATTGATAATTATGATTCATTTACGTACAATCTTGTTCAATATCTGGGTGAACTTGGCGAAGAAGTAACCGTAAAACGGAATGATGAGATTGATGTGAAAGGCATAGAAGAGCTGGCACCAGAGCACATTTTGATCTCGCCAGGTCCATGCACACCGAATGAAGCGGGAATATCGCTGGATGTAATCAGCCAT
This sequence comes from Paenibacillus sp. AK121, assembly GCF_019042715.1. Classification (NCBI taxonomy): domain Bacteria; kingdom Bacillati; phylum Bacillota; class Bacilli; order Caryophanales; family Paenibacillaceae; genus Paenibacillus; species Paenibacillus sp. AK121. The sequence continues at coordinate 42,073 of NZ_JAHPJM010000017.1, read as the reverse complement.
TTCAAGGGCCGGATTCCGATTTTTGGCGTGTGTCTCGGTCACCAGGCCATCGGACAGGCTTTTGGCGGTAAGGTTATCCGCGCTGATCGGCTCATGCATGGCAAAACATCACCGATTCTCCATCACAATACCTCAGTATTCGAAGGCCTGCCTTCTCCGTTTACAGCCACCCGGTATCATTCATTGCTAGTAGAGCGCGAGAGCCTGCCTGAATGTCTAGAGATTACCGCTGAAACCGCAGAGGGTGAAATTATGGGTTTGCGGCATAAAGAGTTTGCCGTAGAAGGAGTTCAGTTCCATCCCGAATCCATTATTACGGACTACGGGCATCAACTGTTGCGCAATTTCCTAAAACGCAAGGTAGGCGTCTGATTTATGAGATATATTGGAGTCAATGGCGTCCTCACGGAAGCCGCAAAAGCCGTGATTCACGTAAGTGATCACGGCTTTTTATACGGTATGGGCTTGTTTGAAACATTCCGAACTTATAAGGGTGTTCCATTTTTGCTGGATCGGCATCTGCATCGACTGAAGGAAGGCTGTCGAATGCTTGGCATTCCTTTTCAACCGGATGAAGAGCAGCTTACAAAACACATCCAGCATCTGATGGCGGCAAATGGATTGAATGAAGCCTATATCCGCTACACTGTATCCGCAGGTGAAGAGGCTCTGGGCTTGCCATCTGGTGACTACACGCGGCCCAACCATATTTTGTTCGCCAAGCCGTTGCCCTCTATAAATACACAACCCGGGCAATCATCGGCGCTTCAGTTGCTGCGAACCCCCAGAAACACTCCGGAGGGTGAGGTTCGATTAAAATCGCTCCATTATATGAATAATGTTCTTGCGAAGCGGGAACTTCAGCAATATGCTGAGGCTGTTCGTTATAAGGCTGAAGGAATAATGCTTACAGCCAACGGTTTTCTAGCAGAGGGAATAGTTAGCAATCTGTTTTTTGTGCGGAATAATACGCTGTATACCCCTGACTTGTCTACAGGAATTCTGCCAGGCATTACACGTGAGTTCATTTTGGAGTTGGCGGACTTGCGGGGCATTCCATGGGAGCAAGGGCTATACCACTGGTACGAGCTGAAACAGGCTGATGAAATTTTTATGACCAACTCTATACAAGAAATACGACCTGTGGATTTATTGTTGGAGCCGGTAGAAGTGGCAAGCCATTTATCGGTTCCTTTGGCGCAGACCGAGTCCATAACAGCTTTGCTGTTGCACGATTATAGGCAGAAAGCAGGGATGAAGTGAATATACCAACTCTTTATCAACGTAGCTACCAAATGGGGGATGCCAAGCTTACACTCGGACACTCCACCCAGATTATGGGCATCCTCAATGTGACCCCGGATTCTTTTTCTGATGGAGGATTACATTATAATCCAGAGATAGCTGTTTTACATGCATTGAAACTAGTGGAAGATGGAGCGAATATCATTGACATTGGCGGGGAGTCTACTCGTCCGGGCCATGAACCAGTAGGTGTGGAAGAGGAACTGGCTCGGGTCATTCCGGTCGTCCAGGCGATCCATCGTATTGCACCGCACATCCCATTATCTGTGGATACTTACAAAGCAGAAGTAGCCAGGCAGGCGCTTGAAGCAGGCGCACACATCATTAATGATGTGTGGGGCTTTAAGGCAGATCCCGATATGGCACGTGTAGCTGCGGAATTCGATTGTCCGGTCATTTTGATGCATAATCGTCACGACCGTAACTATAGCGATTTGGTTTCTGATATGCTGTCCGATTTAAAAGAAAGTATCCAATTGGCGCTGGATGCAGGGGTTCGTAAGGAGCAGATTATTTTAGACCCAGGCATCGGTTTTGCCAAGGATTACGATGAAAATATCCATGCTATGACTTCTCTCGATACATTGAGTCAGCTGGGGTTTCCGCTGTTATTGGCTACATCGCGCAAAAGATTTATCCGTACAGCACTGGATTTGCCTGTGGATGATGTGGTGGAGGGAACTGCGGCTACCGTGGCCTTTGGCATTGCTCAAGGGTGCCAAATTGTACGTGTGCACGATGTGGCACAGATCAAGCGCACCGTACGTATGTGTGATGCGATGGTGTACGGGGCTAAAAATCCACTGAGTTATGGTGGGTGAAGCCCGCTTCACGAATCCTTTGATTCTACGATCGCTGTTGCAACGGGATTCTTTGAATTGATAAATTATATATCTGTAAGAATCTCGTTAAGTATATGCTTACGATGTAGCTTTTCCTTGAAAAGCTTTGGAGGCGAGCGCTACGCTTCTTCGAATTCAAATGATTCGCTCCGCTACCACCAGCATAAAGTCACTGTATTTTTAGGGAGAAGTTTATGTAGGATGAAGGAAAAAACCATCTGACTGCGCAGTGGCACGATATTGAATTTTTAAGTGGAGCTTATATAGATAAAATCAAAAAAAAGGGGACTTACCTACAATGGATAAAATGAAATTGCATCGCATGGAGTATTACGGATATCACGGTGTTTTTCCAGAGGAGCGTAAGCTGGGACAGCGTTACTATATTGATTTGGAACTGGAGCTTGATCTGCGTGAAGCAGGGGAGCAGGATGCTTTGGACAAAACGGTTAATTATGCTGAGGTGCATTACACCGTGAAAGATATCGTAGAAAAGGAATCTTACCAATTGATTGAAGCTTTGGGCGAACGTATTGCATCTTCCCTACTGGACACTTATACTAGTGTCAATGCACTGACTGTCAAAGTGACGAAGCCACATCCGCCGTTTGATATTCATTTTCAGGGTGTGACGGTTGAGCTTTATCGCGCAAGAAAGTAGGAACGATACATGAATGCACATTCGACCTCTGAGGCATCAGAGGCTTATATTGCTTTAGGGGCTAATTTGGGGGAGCGTGAGCATACCCTGTATGAAGCCATTACCGCACTGGACGAACATCCTGCGATACGAGTGGTGCGCTGCTCCAGTTTGTACGAAACAGAGCCTGTTGGATATCTGGATCAGCCTTCTTTTTTGAATATGACAGTAGCCGTCTCTACAACACTTGCTCCAGAGGAGCTTTTGTTTTATATGCTAGAGGTGGAGAGTCGTCTGGGGAGGGTAAGGCATATTCCTAACGGTCCACGAACCATTGATCTGGACTTGTTGTGGATGGAAGCGACACAACTGGCTACGCCAGATTTGGAACTTCCTCATCCTCGTATGCTGGAGCGTGCTTTTGTGCTGGTTCCTCTGGCTGACATTGTTCCGAGCCAAGACTCGTCCGGTCTGTACAGTATCGTGCATACAGCATTGAATTCTGTGGATGGAAAGGACGGCATACAGCTTTGGAAAACTTGCAGCTGGCGCAACGACTCCGCGCCTTTCGGAAGCTAAAAGGGTTCACCCAGCAGGAGTTGGCAAACCGAACCGGCATATCTTTGACTGTATTAGGTGCTGTGGAGCGAGGTAATCGTACAGTAGAAGCAGATATGCTGAACATCATCGCCCAAACGCTAGAAATTGAAGTCCGGGAATTGACGGATTGACGATAAGTATACGATATAAAAGAAGGAATAAAGGGGTGAACAGATATGTTGAAAATCGGCGATATTGAAATGAAAAACCAAGTCGTCTTGGCACCCATGGCAGGCGTGTGCAATCCTGCTTTTCGCTTGATCGCCAAGGAATTTGGTACAGGCTTGGTATGTGCAGAGATGGTTAGTGATAAAGCCATCATTCACGGCAACAAGCGTACACGTGAGATGCTGTTTGTAGATGAGCGCGAGAAGCCGCTTAGCTTGCAAATTTTCGGAGGCGATCGTGAATCTTTGGTGAAAGCGGCGAAGGTCGTAGACCAGGAAACGAATGCAGATATTATTGACATTAATATGGGCTGCCCGGTTCCCAAAGTGACCAAATGTGATGCAGGTGCTCGGTGGTTGCTTGATCCAAATAAGATTTATGAGATGGTATCGGCAGTAGTAGAATCGGTGAGCAAGCCAGTTACCGTGAAAATGCGTATCGGTTGGGATAGCGAGCATATTTACGCTGTAGAGAACGCTCGCGCTGTTGAACGTGCCGGAGGTCAGGCCGTCAGCGTACATGGCCGTACACGGGAGCAACTGTATACGGGGCATGCGAATTGGGATATTATAAAAGAAGTTAAAGAAGCAGTATCCATTCCTGTCATTGGAAATGGTGATGTTGTAACACCGGAAGATGCTCGGCGGATGTTGGATTTGACCCATTGTGATGGCGTTATGATTGGACGCGGCGCGCTGGGGAATCCATGGATGCTGTACCGTACGATTGAGTATTTGCAGACGGGTAAGCTGTTGCCTGATCCATCACCGGAGGAAAAAATCCGTATTGCCATTCTGCATATGGATCGACTGGTGGCGCTGAAGGGCGAAGCAGTAGCTGTTCGTGAAATGCGCAAGCATCTGGCTTGGTACCTCAAGGGCCTTAAAGATTCTGCACGTATTAAGGATTTAATTATGGAAGAAACAAAGCGCGACGATATGGTACGTATTTTGGATCAATTTGTATCTCAATTGCACATGGTGGAAAACGAAGGGCCTTCTACAAACGCTGCTTCTCTTGCTACTGTTGCGCAATAAGGAAGCTGTTCCGGCCTGCGCACGCGATTGACTTTTCCAATTGCTTGCCCTATAATCGTTCAGTATAAAATCTTGATGTATACTACAAATTGTATGCAGCTCTCAAGACAACAGCAGGAAATGTTCTCATTCCCTCAGAGTGGCATATTATGTTTTGAAAGCGTGCATTCCGATGCACTTTTAAACTTTTCCCATGACAGGAGAATCGGTTGAGATGAGCGATAAAGAAGTCATTCTGACACAGGAAGGCCTTAGAAAGCTCGAAGATGAGCTTGAAAACTTAAAGTCTGTCAAACGCCGCGAAGTGGCTGAACGGATTAAAGTAGCCATCGGATACGGAGATATTAGTGAAAACTCCGAATACGAGGATGCGAAGAATGAGCAGGCCTTTATTGAAGGCCGTGTAATTACGCTGGAAAAGATGCTACGCAATGCCCGTATTATCAATAGTGATGAAATTGACACCGATGTTGTGGGAGTAGGGGCAACTGTAACCGTTGAAGACTTGGAATTCGGGGATATTACAGAGTATGCTATCGTAGGTTCTGCCGAATCCGACCCGCTCCAGAACAAGATCTCCAATGAAAGCCCGGTTGGCAAGGCCATTCTCGGTAAGAAAAAAGGAACTGTTGTAGATGTAACCGTTCCAGCAGGAGTTATTCAATATAAAATCGTGGATATCAAGAAATAAAAACACGGACTTTGGAATTTAATGTAAAAGCTTCCTTGTGGAAGCTTTTTTTCTCTACACCCGAGACGGACCCCGGCCCGTCTATTCATATTGAAGGAGCTGATTTAGCACCATGTCGGATGAAACTACTAACCAGGAATTACAAGAAAATCGCGAGGAATTAAGTGAATTATTGCAAATTCGTCGTGCCAAATTGGACGAGCTTCGCTCATTGGGCATTGATCCTTTTGGACGCAAATACATACGCACGGCTGAAGCGGGCGTACTACTGAGCAAGTATGACAGCTTGACCAAAGAAGAATTGGAAGAAAAGAATATTGAAGTTAGCATAGCAGGCCGCATTATGGCTAAACGAGTTATGGGGAAAGCCAGCTTTGCTCATATACAGGATCTTAGCGGACGGATCCAAATTTATGTTCGTCAAGACACTGTACCTGAAGCAAATTATAAAGCATTTGGTATTTTGGATCTCGGGGATATTGTTGGTGTTAAGGGCGTGCTCTTTAAAACCAAGACAGGCGAAACGACGATCAAAGTGCTGGATATTGAGGTTTTGTCCAAATCCTTGTACCCATTACCGGAGAAATACCACGGTCTGAAGGATGTTGAATTGCGCTACCGTCAGCGTTATGTCGATCTGGTTATGAACCCTGAAGTACAAAAAACGTTCATTACACGGTCCCGTATTATTCAATCCATGCGTCGTTATCTCGATTCGCTCGGCTATTTGGAAGTTGAAACTCCAACATTGCATGCCATTGCTGGCGGGGCGGCAGCAAAGCCATTTGTTACGCACCATAATGCATTGGACACGCAGCTTTATATGCGTATTGCTATTGAACTTCATTTGAAACGACTAATTGTTGGCGGAATGGAGAAAGTATATGAGATCGGGCGTGTATACCGTAATGAAGGTGTTTCGACCCGTCATAACCCTGAGTTTACGTTGATTGAGCTGTATGAGGCGTATGCTGATTATAAAGATATCATGCAATTGACGGAAAACTTGATTGCACATATTGCGCAGGAAGTACTGGGCACACAGCACATTCAGTATCAAGGTCAGGAAGTGGATCTGACGCCGCAATGGCGCAGAGTTTCCATGGTCGATGCTGTTAAAGAAGTAACAGGTGTGGACTTTAGTGCGCAAATGAGTAATGAAGAAGCTCATCGCCTTGCGAAAGAGCATAAGGTTCCGGTTGAACCGCACATGACATTTGGTCATATCCTGAATGCATTCTTTGAGCATTTTGTAGAGGAAACGCTCATTCAGCCAACCTTTATTACAGGACATCCAGTTGAAATCTCACCATTGGCTAAGAAAAACGAACAGGACCCGCGTTTTACGGATCGCTTCGAGCTGTTTGTGGTCGCTCGCGAGCATGCGAATGCGTTCACTGAGCTGAATGATCCAATTGACCAGCGTCAACGTTTTGAAGCACAATTGCTAGAACGTGAGCATGGTAATGATGAGGCTCATCAAATGGATGATGACTTTATCCGCGCCTTGGAATACGGTATGCCGCCAACAGGCGGGCTGGGCATCGGCATCGATCGTTTGGTGATGTTGCTGACAGATGCACCTTCCATTCGCGATGTGCTGCTTTTCCCGCATATGCGTAACCGTACCGTAGAATAACATAACATTATGAATATAGAGGATCAGCCGGGGTTCCCGTGTCTTGTTCCTCTTTTTCATAAGAACGGATGGAGAGGAATAGTTCTGATGAAACGCAGCGTCAAGCTTAGTCGGTTCGCATCGCCTCCTTTTATATTGGTCATCGGATATGTATTGATTATTGCATTGGGTACTTTACTGCTGATGCTTCCTATTGCCAATCATGGTGGACATGCTCCGCATTGGATTGATTCGCTTTTTACGTCCGTCTCTGCTGCTTGTGTCACAGGATTGGTCGTTGTTGACGTCGATTCGACCTATACGGTATTTGGAGAAACCGTCATTTTGGTGCTGATGCAGCTAGGCGGGTTGGGCTTTATGACCTTAGCGACCTTGTTTGCGCTGTTATTGGGACGACGACTTTCGTTGAAGGATCGGCTACTGCTTAAGGAGGCGATTAACGCCGATAGCATGGAAGGGATCGTGCGCATTATTCGTAAGGTGCTGATCTTTTCTTTTACCATTGAAGCGATTGCGGCTGTCGTCTTAGCTTTGCGGTGGATGCGAGAGATGCCGGTCGGACAGGCGATATATTATGGGATTTTTCATTCCGTATCCCTCTTTAATAACGGGGGATTCGATCTGTTCGGAACCAGCTTCCAGCAATACGCAGGGGATTTTGTTTTCAATATGATTGCATCTGTGCTTGTAATTTCGGGAGGATTGGGTTTCCTCGTACTAAGCGATTTGTTCGACTTTCGTCGTGCCCGGAGACTGACTTTACACTCTAAAATGGTGCTAAGCGTGTCGGGAGCGCTCATTGTCATTGGTGCGCTGGTTATATTTATTTTTGAGTTTACCAATGCACGAACCTTGGGTGGACTGAACTGGGAAGGCAAAGTATATGCCGCTGTCTTTCAATCCGTCTCCACGAGATCATCGGGTACAAGCACAGTCGACATCAGCGGGTTAAGGCAGGCCAGTCAATTTTTTATTATGCTGCTGATGATTATTGGTGCTTCCCCAGGCTCTACTGGAGGAGGAATTAAAACAACTACGTTTCTGCTTATGGTAGGTGCGTTAATCGCCGTCATGCGAGGACAGAAGGAGATTGTGTTTTTCCGTCATAGGGTTCCTCAAGATATCATGATGCGGGCGTTGACCATCATTGTAATGGCGCTATTTATATTCTCAATTGTGGTTATACTGCTCTTAATGACAGAGGATGCTCCATTTCTCTCTCTTGCCTTTGAGGCGGCTTCTGCAATCGGAACGGTAGGGTTGTCTGTAGGAGTGACGCCAGGATTGTCTGACGCAGGCAAGCTGATTATATGTGTGACCATGTTTATTGGTCGAATCGGTCCTCTTACGATCGCCTATGCCATTCGCCCACGTTCGACCAAGACGTTGTACCGTCGTCCTGAAGGACATATTGTAATTGGATAGCTTATCTATATAAAAGATGCACCCGTGCTGATGACAGGGGTGCATCTTTTTTTATTGCACATATCATAATCCTTTATTTGCAGCATATTATGAAAAATGCCCAATTTGAGAATAAGAGGAAATGGACTAAATAACCAAAATTCTTTTGTAAAAAAACGGCTATTTGTTTCCTTTTATGTAATTATAGACAAAATACTAGGAATATTATGTATAATATTGTATGATAGTGGGCATGAAGGGGGGGACTTAGGGGAATACCAATTTCAAATTTGAAAGGAATCGTCCATTATGTATTTATTTATTATTAGTGCTGAGGTTTTGTTTTGGGTTTTTGTTGTTGCAGGGTTAGTCGCAAGGTATATGTTTGGGTTGAAGAAATTAGGGGGCCTTCTTTTACTCTTTACCCCAATTATTGATATCCTGTTACTGATTGCGGTGTTCATCACGGTGAGAAGTGGCATGGAGATTACGACTGCTACTGGCCTGGCAGCCTGTTATTTTGGTATTACCGTAGCGTTTGGTCATAGGTTAATTAAGTGGGCGGATGTACGGTTCTCTCATTGGTTTGGTAAAGGACCTAAGCCTGAACGCAAGTATGGTACTGCGCATGCAAAAGAGGAACGGATAGGTTGGCTGCTTCACCTCTTGGGCTGGGCTATAGGCAACGCTTTGTTGCTCGCCATCATTGTATATGTAGGTGATCCGCAGCGTACGGCGGCATTGGAGGGCATTATGCAAACATGGGCGATCGTTCTGGCAATCGACTTTGTTGTCTCCTTTAGCTATACGGTAGCTCCTAAAAAACATAAACATAAGGCTTAGCCAAGAAGAATAGAGCCTCAAGCTTGAACCGAATCAGGCTGGTCACTCAGAATGTTCAAATCGGGAGAGTCATTGCTGGTGAAAATGAAGTGGTTACTTTCGATAATGGGATAAGTCTATCGCCGGAATGGAAATATTTATAAGAGTATGATATTTTTATATTAAACTCGCTTTGACAGTCACCTTATTGTTGCCTCTCTACTTTTTTCACACGCATGGACTCCTTTCGATTTGGACACAGACCAATAAAAACAGCATTCACAATTTTTAAAATATTCTTGGCATCTGCCTAAAACGGCGCCTATATAAGTTTGGCAACTGACGAGATAATATTCCAGGAAAGATTATATATGTCTATATATGTAGACAAACGCAATTAAGTTGTTATTATGTTTAAAAATGTAAAAAAGAAAGGTGGTTTCTGTGGCAGTACTACTGAGTGGAAAAAACATTTTGATTATGGGTGTAGCTAATAACAGGAGTATTGCCTGGGGGACAGCCCAATCTTTAGCTGCGGAAGGAGCAAATCTCATTTTTACTTACGAAAATGAGAGGGTTGCAGAACGGGTGCTAAAGCTCGCTGAAACCATTCCGGGTTCCATTGTCTGTCCTTGCAATGTACAGAGCGATGAAGAATTGGACGCGCTGACGGATTTTCTTGAGGAGAAGGTAGGCGTCTTACACGGATATTTCCACAGTGTTGCGTTTGCTAAGGCTGAGGATTTGGAGGGCTTGTTCGTCGACACTTCTCGCGAGGGATTCGCAATTGCTCAAGAAATCAGTGCCTATTCTCTGGCTGCCGTATCCCGTCGCGTATATCCGCTGATGACTGAGGGTGGGAGTATCGTCACCATGACGTATATCGGTGCAGAACGAGCCATCAAGAATTACAACATTATGGGTGTAGCAAAGGCTTCACTAGAAGCCAGCATGCGCTATCTGTCGAATGATCTGGGTACTTATGGCATTCGTGTAAATGCAATTTCGGCTGGTCCTATACGTACTTTGGCCGCCTATGGCATTAAAGATTTTAACACAATGCTAAAGCATATTGAAGAAACTACGCCCCTACGCAAGACGGTCGATACGTCCGAAGTCGGAGATACGGCGTTATTCCTATTTTCCCATTTATCAAGAGGCATTACGGGTGAAGTGATCCATGTAGATGCTGGATACCATATTACGGGGATGTAAGGAGGGAACGTTGTGCTTATTACGCATACGGATTGCCGTATTATCTCACCTGAAGGAATTATGAGCAGGGAGCGCCTGGAACGGGACGTGGCGATCTTCTCACGGATGTTGACTCTCAGAGGAATTCCTGAAGACGGTAGAGTGATTCTAAAAGCGGCCAATTCCTATTGGTTTGTTGTATCTCTGTTCTCCCTGTGTCATCTCGCAGTCTCGGTAACTGTGGTGGACGAGCAGACTGTAATTGATGAGGTGGCCCAAATCTATGATGAAGCGGGTGCCTGTTGCATCCTGACGGATTCCGATTTAGAACTTCCTCATGCTCTCGTTATTCTGATTCAAGATCTCATTCAAGAAAAAGCAGTACACCCGTATTGGGTGGGAGAGCCAAAGTCCGAAGCCCTCGACTTTAACAAGTGGTGCGAGAGATCTGATGCGCTCATTCTGTATTCTTCAGGTACGACGGGAAAACCCAAGGGAATCGTGAAAGCTGGTTCAGCTTTTATGGAGAATATCAGGCATTCTATACACGCTATGAACTACATACCGTCTGACCATATGCTCCCCGTGGTGCCTTTCTCTCATTTTTATGGAGTTTCACTTATCTTCTCCTGGTGGTTAACCTCATGTTCTCTCATCATCTGCAATCCAAAAAACCTCTGGAGCGTCATTGCAAGTATTACGAAAGACCGGGCGACGGTCGTAGACGCTAACCCCTCTGCTTTTTACACCTTGTTGCGTATGCTAAGCCGAAAACCCGAACAGCTGGAATTGATCAAGCAATCTCCAGTCCGCATGTGGTGCGTAGGCGGTTCTCCACTTACCCAAGACCTCGAAGAGAAATTTAACAACATATTTGGACAGCCCCTGCTGAATGGTTATGGCCTTTCTGAACTGGGCAACGTTACGCTGGGGACGCTGGATTGTCCGAAGGGTTGTGGCAAACCATTACCCGGTGTGGATTTGAAAATACTTGATTCTACAGGCAACCAGCAGGCAGACGGTATCGTAGGCGAAGTGTGGATACGAAGTGCCGGATGTATGGAAGGTTATCTGAATCGTCCAGACCTGACACAATCTGTTCTACAGGATGGCTGGTTCAAGACGGGAGATCTAGGCTATCTGGATGACGGAATGCTGTATGTTATTGGTCGCAGCGGTAAGACGGTCAATCGGATGGGCTACATGGTCTCTCCAGTCTATATCGAAGACCGAATTGGTTCGCTAGGTTACCGATCCTGCGTGATTACTTTGGAGGATGAGGCAAAAGGGACTTTGCTTGTTGCATTCATCGAAAGTGAATCCCCACAGGTCTTACCTGTGCTCCGCAAAGAGATGAATCGGGTGCTCCCTTCTTACATGTTTCCCGATCTTTTGCTTCCACTCGATCATTTTCCTTTAAATCGCAATGGAAAAGTAGATCGTCTGGAGATGGAGCGGACTGCTCTAGAGAAAGCTGCTTCTCGCAAAGCATAACAAGATATTTATCAAAATCGCATATAGGAAAGGGAGAATGTGCCATGAGTATAAATCCAGAACTGGCAGAAAACACGCTGTTTTTGAAAAGGCATGAATCTATTCTGAAATGCCTCAATTATTTGATTGAAAATCGGCAAGAAGTGATGGATATTCTCACGCAGTTTTCATCCTATCGGGCCGCCAATGCAGAAATTGACTCCACGATCCTCACACTTCAAGGTGCATTGCAAGAAGTGCAGACCCATCAGCCAAGCTGGCAACGATCTATGGCTGTATTCATGCCCTCCAACGTCATTTTGTACTCCTATGCATTATACCTCTTGATTCCATCCCTGTACGTTGAAAATATAGACTTTCGCCCTTCTTCTCACGTAAACGAGTACGTCAATATGCTGCATGAAAAGCTTCAGGCTGTACATGAATTACCCATCTATATTCGTAAAGTTAGCCAGAAGGTGTTCATGGAAAACTCCGTGATGCCGGCTGATATTGTGGTGTTTACCGGAAGCTACACCAATGCGGAGAAGATCAAAAAGCAGATCCGCAAAGATCAGCTCTACATTTTTTATGGGCAAGGGATCAATCCTTTCATCATTGGGCCAGATGCCGATCTGGAGCTGGCGGTTACTGATGTGATCCGCATGAGATTGTTCAACTCTGGACAGGACTGCCTGGGACCTGACATCATCCTGGTACATCAAGAGGTGAGTGAGCCATTCAAAAACTTGCTGATTCAACGGCTTGACGAACTCGTATTTGGAGCCAACAATGACCCGAATGCGAACTACTCCCCTATATTCTATAAAGACACGCTATATTCGGTTTCTGAATATTTTAATACAAACGATAAGTTTATTATTTATGGCGGCGGCATTGATTTCCGTACGAAAAAGATGGAGCCAACGGTTGTATATAGCGAATTGGATCAGAACTTGGAGATTATTGAGTATTTTTCACCAGTGTTCAATGTAGTTAGCTACCAAGACGACGAGCAATTGATCAAACGCATTTCCTCCAGTTATTTCAGCGAACGGGCAATGGGTTGCAGCTTATACGGGTCGGAGCATCTGACTGATGTTCTACGAAAGAAGCACACATTGACCATTAATCAAACACTTGAGGATGTGGATCAAGGCAATAAGCCTTTTGGTGGCTATGGCACGATGTCGAACTATATTTTTTATGATTATAAGCTCGTTTCTAAGCCGATCTTGATCTCGGAAATTGTCGCAGAATATTTGTCAGAAAAGAGGAGTTTGGTATGACCGCAAGTATATCCCCCTGGGATGCCATCATTGGCTACTTACAGTCGGCTGGGGTTCAGCACCTCTTTGGATTACCAAGTGACGATCTCAATATCGTAGCGTCACTCCCCTCATCCGGTATGGATTTTATTCTCTGCAAAGATCAGCGTAATGCTGTATTTATGTCCGCAGGCTATGCGCTCACAACTAACCAGATGTCCGTGTGTGTTGTGGGGAAAGGCCCTGCGCTTAGCAATACACTTACGGGGCTGCTGGAAGCCAAGAACCTGGGTGCCCCGCTACTGCTTTTGGCGCTTGGCACCGGAGGAGACAAGCTGGGTACCCGATCCTTTCAAGAAGCCGATCAAATCTCACTCGTGAAGCCACTCGTAAAATGGGCTTACCGTGTCGAGCATGTGGATCGGCTTGTATGGGCAATGGAGCGGGCTGCCTTTTTGACTATCAATGGAGCACCGGGACCTGTCTATATCGAACTACCCGAAAACCTGATGGACCAGCCTGTGCCCACAGAGCTTCAGTTTGCCCCGCCAGAAAAGCTGTCGTGCTCTCCATCACTTCGGGAGTTGGATGCGGCATGGAGCATTATTGAGACAGCCCGCAAGCCACTTATTCTAGTGGGAGGCGGAATGAAGTCAGGAACAGGTGATGTCATTGAGCGGTTCGCCAGCCAACATGGAGCAGCCTTGTTCGCGACTGCCTCGGGAAGAAGCGTAATTAATGAAGATCATGCACTTTTCTGTGGTGTTGCCGGGCTTTATACCGATCTGAGTCTGAGGCAAATCTGGAATGAATCTGATGTAGTTATTACCCTGGGCAGCCGATTGGAAGAAACGGCTACATTCGAGTGGGATATTTTGCTGCAGGATACGCCTTTGATTCAAGTCAATGTAGAGCTGGAGGATTTCGCTCACGAATTCAGGGGCATTAAGTTGCTTGGTGACGGATATGCGGCAGTGGAGCAATGGCTTGAACGACGCGGGCAAGAGCCTGATGAGGCATGGCTTGAAACGATCGGGAGATGCAAACAGAAGGCTTTTTCTCAGAGGGCTAATTATCTGGAAGAGCTGAAAAGGGCCCCCGGCATCCACGTTCCAGAGCTGTTGGACATGATTCAGGCAGAGTTCCCTGAAGACCTGGTGCTTTTACAAGAGAACGGATTGCAGGATATGTGGTCTTACTTTTATCCATATTTCCGTTTTGCCTCAGGCTCACTTTCGATTGTTCCCAGTGATCAAACGAGTCTCGGCTTCGGTGCGGCCGCTGCTCTGGGGGCAAGTGTGGCGACAGAACGCCCGGTAGTAGCGCTTGTAGGTGACGGTGCATTCAATCTATTTTGTTCAGATTTTATGACGGCGGTACAGTATCAAATACCAGTAATTTATCTTGTACTTAATAATGGCGGCTACGGTTGGCTGCAAAATCAGATGAATTATAAGCATATCTCAGGACAGGACTTCCCATTTGTTTCGGAGGCGGTCAAAACAGGAATCCAAATTCCCCAGTATGAGTTTGTCGAAAGTCTGGCGATCCGGAGCAAGGGGGAGGCTCGGGAACAGCTTCAGCTTGCTTGGCAAAAGTACAAGGAGAACAAGCTTGTGGTCGTCGAGGTATTTGCTGATCTTGCAGATGTGCATGAGAAAATTAGTCATGTATATGGCGACTTTCCTCTCTACGAGCAACAGGCTTCCAAGAATTAATTTCAGCGAAGGACGTGGGTATGGTGAGAAGACGTGTTGTAGTGACAGGACAGGGAGTCGTAACGCCGGTCGGGCTTCATCTTACAGATTTCTGGAATTCATTGCTGGAAGGAAAAAGTGGAATCGGACCTGTCACTGTTTTCGATACAGCAAATATACCAACAAAAATTGGTGCGCAGGTTACGGGCTTTGACCCGTTGGAGTATATGAGCAAAAAGGAAGCGCAAAAGGTTGCGCAGTTCACTCAATTTGCCTTGGCAGCTGCCCGCCAGGCAGTCGAGCAATCGAAGTTAGTCATTGATGAACGGAATGCAGGTCGTGTGGGTGTTATCGTCGGTTCTGGGGCAGGCGGTCTTGATGTCATAGAGGAGAACTACCGGAAACTAACAGAGCTGGGTCCTAAAAGGGTTTCGCCTTATTTTGTTTCCTCAATGATGATTAATTCTGCGCCTGGCGAAATCTCTATTGCTATTGGAGCAAAGGGACCCTCGTTTGCCGTAGTTACAGCTTGTGCTACAGGAAGCAATGCCATCGGCGAAGCATTACGTACGATCCAGTATGGCACGGCTGATGTCGTAGTAGCTGGAGGAGCAGAGGCCAACTTTAGTCAGCTTGATTTGGCATCTTTTGCGAATATTCACGCTCTCTCCAGACGTAATGAAGAGCCACAGAAGGCCAGTCGCCCGTTTGATACGGATCGCGATGGCTTTGTCATCGGTGGAGGAGCAGGGGTTCTAGTGTTGGAGGAGTTGGAACATGCCTTGAACCGGGGGGCCACCATTTTGGCTGAAGTGGCGGGTTACGGATGCACAACAGATGCATATCATATCACGGCTCCAGATCCCTCAGGCTCCGGCCCGGCAGAAGCGATTAATATAGCACTGCAAGATGGCGGCTTGACACCGCAGGAGATTGACTATGTCAATGCCCACGGTACGAGTACGCCGTTTAATGACCGAATGGAGATTAACGCTATTCAAAAAGTATTTGGAGAGCATGCTCCCCGTTTGGCGATATCGTCTATTAAATCCATGACAGGCCATTTAATGGGCGGTGCAGGGGCAGTCGAATTAATTGCAACGGTACAGAGTATGATCCACAGCAAAGTACCACCGACACTCAATTGCGACAATCCCGAAGCCCCTGAACTGAATTTTGTACCGCATGTATATCAGGAACGTGAAGTCCGTGCGGCGATTAGTAACTCTTTTGGCTTTGGAGGGCACAACGTCTGTCTTGCCGTTCGTAAGTGGGAGGGGGTATAAGCCTGTGAGCGAAGAGCTAATCCGTATTGAGGATGTGCTTCCGCACAGGTACCCATTTCTTCTGCTCGATGGCGTGACCGGGTACGAAACGTCGCAATGGGCGAAGGGGTACAAGCTTGTTACTCGGAGTGAGTGGTTTATTACAGAGGCTAATCCATACATGCCTCCTATGCTGATCGTGGAGTCGCTTGCACAATTAGCGGCATTCGCTGCGATTGACAAAAGGGGTATTTCATATCTGACCAACCTCAATGGCGTTCGTTTCCATAGCTTCGCGAAGCCTGGGGACCGAATTGACCTCTATTTTGAAGTGGTCAAGCGTCGGCGTGGTTATATTCTCGGAAGTGGTCGGGCTACCGTAGGCGATCGACTGGTGGCTGAGGCGGAGGAAATTGTTTCACTTGATCAATGACGGAGTGGAAGCGCGCGTTAAACTGTCTTTTTGTCCTCCTGACTGCCAAGGTGCAGCGGGAGGATTTCACATCACGGATATAGGAGTGAAATGAGATGAATAACATGCAGTTATTTGATTTAACGAATGCGCAAAAGCGTATATGGTATACCGAATTACTCTATCCGGATACATCTGTGTCCCAGCTATCTGGTACAGCCAAGATGAAGGGTCATATTCATATCGCTGCCTTCATGCAGTCTATCAATTTGATTATCAAACAGTATGATGCGTTCCGCATTCGTATTACCTCAGTGGATGGAGTACCTAAGCAGTATGTCGTTCCTTATGAAGAGAGACAGTTGGAGTGTCTGGATCTTACCCACATCGAAAGCATTTCCGAGGTCGAAGCCTTGCTTGAGCAGCACAAAAGCAAACCTTTGCCATTATTGGACTCTGAACTCTTCCAGTTTTTAATTGTAAAGATTAGTGAGGAAGAATATTGGATTAATATCAAAATGCACCATATCATTTCTGACGGGATTTCTATGGTGGTCTATGGCAATCAACTGATAGCCTTTTATATGGATTTAATTCAAGGAAATGAACCTAAGCTGAGCGATGATTGCTCTTATATTGAATATATTGCAGATGAGAACGCATATGAGCTTTCTGATAGATACCAGAAGGATAAAGCGTACTGGCTGGACAAATTTTCTGATTTGCCTGAACTGACAGGTTGGAAATCATATAATCCGTTATCGCTAAGTACCCAAGCTGTTCGGGAGCATTTTACTGTGCCAGAGGCGCTATATCGCGAGCTACAGGCATTTTGCCAGCAAAATAGGATTTCTCTCTTCCAATTCTTCATGGGTGCGATGTATATCTACATACACAAAGTGACGAATCAGCCGGATGTGGTGATCGGCACCTCGTTCGCTAACCGGGGGAACAAGAAAGAAAAGCAAAAGATCGGTATGTTTGTCAGCACGGCTGCAGCCAGAACATACGTTGACAAGGATGTAGAGGTGTTGAACTTCCTGCAGGACGTAGCTAGGGATCAAATGTCAGTCTTGCGGCATCAGAAATATCCGTACAATCAGTTAATTCAGGATCTTAGAGAAATGCACGGCAACAAGGATATTCAGCGGCTTTTTGGTGTTTCCATGGAATACCGCCTTATCAACTGGGTCGATTTGGATGACGTGCGCATTTTGACGGATTATGATTTTTGCGGCGATGAAGTGAATGATTTCGTGCTTCATATCGTGGAGATCTTGGATGAAGGCGAGCTGGTACTGGATGTCGATTATCGGACGAAGCTGTTTGAACGCAGTGAAGTAACGGACATGGTGTCCCAGCTGCTTACGATCGCCGAGCAGATCATTCATACACCGCAGCTTTCCATCGCAGAGGTAAACCTATTGGGAGAAGCAGAAGAGCAATCCATTCTGGCTCTTTCAGAAGGTGATGTAGTGGATTACCCGCGTGAGAAAACGATTCATGGCTTATTCGAGGAACAAGCCGAGCGCACGCCGGACCACGTAGCTGTTCAGATGGGCGAGCAGAGTATTACATACCTAGCTCTAAATGAGCAGGCTAACCAGCTTGCGAGATATTTACGCACCGAAGGTGTGGGTGCAGATGTACTCGTGGGGATTATGGCTGATCGTTCCCTAGAGATGGTCATCGGCATGTTGGCGGTTTTGAAGGCAGGAGGGGCCTATGTGCCAATTGATCCTGACTATCCTGAAGAACGTATTCGTTACATGCTAGAGGATTCAGGAGTCCGCTTATTGCTCACCCAAAGCCATCTATGGGAGAGTACCACGTTTGACGGGAAGCTTGTGAGTCTGGACGAAGCCGCAACGTATACAGGAGATGCTTCCAATCTGGAGAGCATTTCGGGACCAAACCATTTGGCCTATGTTATTTACACATCGGGTACAACTGGCAAACCAAAGGGAACGCTGATCGAGCATAAAAATGTAGTTCGTCTGCTCTTTAACGATAGCAATTTATTTGATTTCAGTTCCCAGGATACATGGACGCTGTTCCATTCGTTCTGCTTCGATTTCTCTGTATGGGAGATGTATGGAGCGCTTCTTTACGGAGGGAAACTGGTAATTGTCCCAGCCCTTACAGCCAAGAGTCCGGCAGCTTTCCTGGAGCTGTTGAAAGACAATCAAGTTACTATTTTGAATCAAACGCCGACCTATTTTTATCAGGTGATACAAGAAGAGTTAGCACACTCATCCACGGAGCTCAGTCTTAGAAAAATTATTTTTGGCGGAGAGGCCTTGAGCCCATCTCTTCTGAAAAACTGGCGGGCAAAGTATCCTGGTGTGCAACTGATTAATATGTACGGAATCACGGAAACGACGGTCCATGTCACTTACAAGGAAATCACTGAACATGAGATTGAAGCAGGCAAAAGTAATATTGGTAGAACCATTCCAACGCTTAGCGCTTATATCTTTGATGAACACAGACACCTGCAGCCTGTCGGAGTTCCAGGGGAGCTATACATCGCCGGGGACGGTCTGGCCCGTGGGTATTTGAACCGACCAGATTTGACGGCTGAAAAATTTGTAGAACATCCGTATCGGGCGGGTGAACGCTTGTATCGAACCGGGGACCTGGCTCGTTGGTTGCCTGACGGCAATATTGAATATTTGGGCCGGATCGACCATCAGGTCAAAATTCGCGGCTACCGAATTGAGCTGGGCGAGGTCGAAGCCCAAATTCTTAAGGCTCCGAACGTACGGGAAACAATTGTCCTCGCCCGGGACGACGAACAGGGACAAAAATTGCTGTGCGCCTACTATGTAGCCTCCAGCGATCTTTCGCCAGGGGAATTGCGGTCTCAGCTGGCAACGGAATTACCAGCTTACATGATTCCCACTTATTTTGTCCGGCTGGAGCAAATGCCGCTTACACCTAACGGCAAGCTGGATCGCCGTGCGTTGCCGGCTCCTGAGGGCAGCGTGCAATCTGGTGAGGATTATCTGGCTCCAAGAACTGCAGTGGAAGCACAGCTGGTGCTCATCTGGCAGGATATCCTGGGAGCTGCCCGCGTGGGCGTCCGCGATAATTTCTTTGAGATCGGTGGTCACTCTTTGCGGGCGACATTGCTCGTTACGCGGATTCGTAAAGAGCTGGGATGCAGCATTTCGCTGCGTGAAGTATTCCAGTCGCCTACGGTTGAATCTCTGGCGCGACTGGTGAAAGAACGCATTCCAACCGTGTACGAGTCTATTCCACAGGCTGAGAAAAGCGAAGCATACCCAGTGTCCTCAGCGCAAAAGCGGTTATACGTGCTGAGACAGATGGACGGGGGAGAGCTCAGCTACAATATGCCAGGGGCCTTCACCGTGGACGGACCGTTGGATCGCGTGCGGCTGGAGTCTGCGTTCAAAGCACTGATCCAGCGTCATGAATCGCTGAGAACCGGCTTTTATATGCAGGATGGAGAGCTTGTTCAACGTGTGCATAAGAATGTTCCGTTTGCGTTGGACTACACAGAGGCGTCGGTGGAGGAAACGGATACGCTCATTCACAGCTTTACCCGTGCCTTTGATCTGAGTCAGGCTCCATTATTGCGTGTTGGCTTAGTAAAGCTGCAGGAGGAGCGTCATCTGTTGCTGTTTGATATGCATCATATCATTTCAGATGGTGTTTCCATTCAAATACTGGTGGAGGAACTCACGCAATTGTATCAAGGAGAACACCTACCAGAACTGCATATTCAATATAAGGATTATGCGGTATGGCAACGGGAACAGTCTGAGAGAGAGTGGCAAGACCTTGAAGCGTATTGGCTGCAAGCCTTTGAAGGAGAGTTGCCGGTATTGGAGTTGCCTACCGACTTCCAGCGCCCTTCGGTTCGGAGTTTCGAGGGAAGCCGAATTGATTTTACATTGGACGAGTCTGGCAATAAGGCGATACAAGAGCTTGCATCCCGTACAGGTACTACACTGTATATGGTATTGCTGGCGGCTTATTCGGTGCTGCTGCACAAATATACGGGGCAGAAGGACATCGTCGTAGGATCTCCAGTAGCCGGCAGACCACGGGCGGAGCTTGAGGGCATCATTGGGATGTTTGTCAATACACTGGCCTTGCGCAGTTACCCGGCAGGAGAGAAAACCTTTCAGGATTATCTTCTGGAAGTCAAGGAAACAGCACTCAAGGCGTTCGAGCATCAGGATTACCCTTTTGAAAAATTGGTCGAAAAACTGGGCGTAGGACGTGATGTGAGCCGCAATCCGATCTTTGACACCCTGTTGGTATTACAAAATACGGAGCAAGAAGAGCAGGACATTGATGGAGTGCACTTTACTCCTTACCCAATGGACACCGTCACAGCCAAGTTTGATTTGTCCCTTAATGTAGAGGAGAAGGGTGCTGAACTAGCCTTTGGCCTTGAGTATAGTACGGCTTTGTATCGGCGGGAAACTGTAGAGCGATTGGCAACGCACTTGCTTCGGGTTCTGCATGCAGTCGCGGCTAATCCTCAGTTGCAACTGGCCGAGATTGAGATGATCACACCAGAGGAGAAAGTACAAATCATTGAAGTATTCAACGCGACAGCTACTCCTTATCCAAGGGATAAGACTATTCATGAATTGTTCGCTGAACAAGTCAAGCGTACGCCGGAGCAGACGGCACTGGTATTCGGCGATGTCCGATTAACGTACCTTGAATTGGAAGATAAGGCACGCCGATTGGCCCAAAAACTGCGTCGTTTGGGGACACTAAGGGAGCAACCAGTGGCTATTATGGGCGGACGGAGTATCGAGATGGTGGTTGGTATGCTCGCAGTGCTTCAGGCTGGTGGGGCCTATGTGCCGATCGATCCTGATTACCCGGAAGATCGGGTTCGTTATATGCTCGAAGATTCCGATGCCAAGCTACTACTGGTACAAAAGGGCGAGCTTATAAATGTAGACTACGGTCTACCGATTGTTGACCTCAGCAGTGCAGAGGCTTATGCGTCTGAGCCTGTCCAAGCTGAGGAGGTAGTTCAGGGACCAGAGGGACTCGCTTATGTTATCTATACATCGGGTACGACAGGTAGACCGAAGGGCGTTATGGTTGAACACCGGAACGTGGTCCGTCTGGTCAAAGAAACCAATTATGTGGAACTAAACGAATCCACGCGAATTTTGCAGACAGGAGCCGTGGCCTTCGATGCGTCGACCTTTGAGATATGGGGGGCATTGCTTAACGGCGGACAGCTTTATTTTGTGGAGAACGATGACATCCTGATTGCCGATCGGCTCAAAGCAGCTATTGCCAAGTACGGGGTTACAACCATGTGGCTTACTTCACCGCTTTTCAATCAGCTTTCACTGCAGGATGAGTATCTGTTCAGAGGATTGAAAGCATTGTTGGTGGGTGGTGACGTACTGTCCATATCTCATATAAACCGTGTCATCGAGGCTAATCCTGATCTTGTCCCTATCAATGGCTATGGTCCGACAGAGAATACGACCTTCTCCACCACCTACAAGATTCCGGGTCATGTTGAAGGGGGCGTGCCGATTGGTCGCCCGATTAGTAACTCGACCGCTTATGTAGTCAATGAATCGCTGCAATTACAGCCTATTGGTGCTTGGGGCGAGCTGATTGTCGGCGGTGAAGGTGTAGCTCGCGGATACCTCAATCGTCCTGACCTCACAGCAGAAAAATTTGTCCCTAGTCCTGTTAAGGACGGGGAACGCTGCTACCGAACTGGCGATTTGGTACGCTGGCTTCCAGATGGAAACCTGGAGTTTAAAGGAAGAATTGATGAGCAGGTCAAAATACGCGGATACCGCATCGAACTCCCCGAAATTGAGGCTCAATTAGCCAAGGTGGAGTCAGTAGTTGAAGCCGTAGTCGTCGTTCGCGCGGATGAGCTTGGAGAGAAGCAGCTTTGCGCTTATTATGTGGCGGACCGTGCGCTCACGGCAGGCGAAGTACGCCTTGCCCTATCGCAGGTACTTCCGGGCTATATGATGCCATCCTACTTTATCCAGATGGATCGTATGCCATTAACATCAAACGGAAAAGTAGACCGCAGGTCTCTGCCAGCTCCGCAAGTAGGTGCGCATACAGGACGGAAGTATACAGCTCCTCGTACACCGGCTGAAGAAGCTTTGGCGTCTGTCTGGCAAGGGGTGCTGGGTGCTGAACAGGTGGGTATCCATGACAATTTCTTTGAATTGGGCGGAGATTCCATCAAGGCCATTCAGGTGTCGTCACGGTTACTGCAGGCTGGCTATCGGTTAGAGATGAAGCAACTGTTCAAATCCCCAACCATTGCCGAGCTAGGTGCAGAAATACAAACGGCTGTGCATATGGCTGAACAGGGAGTTGTGCGTGGAGCGACTCGCTTGACTCCAGTCCAGCAGTGGTTCTTTGGGCGGAATCAGGCAGAGCCTCATCACTTTAATCAAGCGGTCATGCTGTATCGTGAACAGGGATTTGAGGAAAAGGCTTTGCATCATGTGCTGAGAAAATTGACCGAGCACCATGACGCCCTTCGTATGGTTTTCCGTCAGACCGAGCATGGCTACGAGGCTTGGAACCGTGACCTTGAAGAAGGAGAGCTGTATAGTCTGTTCACTGCTGATTTACGGAACGAATCCAATCCAGTTGCAGCCATTACAACGCTGTCGGACGACATCCAGCGCAGCATCAATCTGGCAGAAGGTCCGCTGATGAAGTTAGGGCTTTTCCATTGTCAGGATGGAGACCACCTGCTGATTGTGATCCACCATTTGGTGGTGGACGGAGTATCCTGGCGGATTTTGTTTGAGGATATCGCAGCAGGTTATGAGCAGGTGATTCAAGGACAAGCACTGATATTCCCGCAGAAGACGGATTCCTTCCGTGACTGGGGAGATGCCCTTGCCCGTTATTCGGAAAGCCCAGAAATCGAGATTCATCGGGCGTATTGGAGAGAACTGGGGGATCAACCGCTCGAGCAGTTGCCGAAGGATGAGGCTGTGGAAAGCCTTTTACTGAAGGATAGCGAAATGGTGACAGCAGAGTGGACTGTGGAAGAAACCGATCAACTGTTGAGAAAAGCCCATCGTGCTTACCAAACGGAGACGAACGATCTGCTATTGGCCGCTCTGGGCATGGCGGTATCCAAGTGGTCTGGCATTGGCAAGATTGCTGTGAATCTTGAAGGGCATGGTCGTGAACCGATTGTGCCGAATATCGATATTACCCGTACTGTCGGTTGGTTTACAAGTCAGTACCCAGTCATTTTAGACTTGGGAAATAATACTGAATTGTCAGCCTTGATCAAGTCTGTGAAAGAGGGGCTACGCCGTATTCCGAATAAAGGTATCGGGTATGGGTTGCTCAAAACGATGGCCAGTCAGGAGGACGCAGACAGTTTCAACTTGCAGCCTGAGATTTCTTTTAACTATCTGGGGCAGTTTGATCAGGATTTGCAAGGAAGCTCGTTGCAGGTTTCTCCTTATCCAACCGGAAGCGCGCAAAGCTTGCTGGGAGAGTCAGCCTATACACTAGATATCAATGGTATGGTGACAGACGGAGCCTTGACTCTGACGATGAGTTATAACGGAAAACAGTATAAGTCATCCACAATGAAACAGCTCGCTGGATATATCGAAGAAAGCCTACGGCTGCTGCTTCAGCATTGTGTAACCCAGGAAAGAACTGTATTGACGCCAAGTGACGTGCTTGCCAAGGGACTGAGTATTGCTGATCTGGAGGAGATTTCTAAGCAGACCAATCACATAGGCGATATTGAGAATGTATACAGTCTGACGCCGATGCAGAAGGGCATGCTGTTTCATGATATGTTCGAGCCGCATACAGGGGCTTATTTTGAACAGGCCGCCTTTGACTTTAAGGGTAGCTTTGATCCGACCGCTTTCGGACACAGTCTGGATGCAGTGGTGGAGCGCCATGCTATCCTGCGTACGAACTTCTACAGCGGATGGGGCGGTGAGCCTTTACAGGTTGTATTCCGGCATAGAGGCGCCAAATTGGTGTATGAAGACGTGCGTGAGATGAATGCATCGCAGCGTGAAGCTTACCTGCAGACATTTGCCGCTAAGGATAAAGAGCAAGGCTTCAATCTGGCTGAAGATGAGCTTCTCCGTGTATCGATTTTGCATACAGATGAAGAGAGCTTCCGTCTCTTATGGAGTTTTCACCACATCGTCATGGATGGGTGGTGTGTCCCATTAATTACACAGGAGGTGTTTGAACACTATTTTGCCCTCCTGGAAGGAAGAGAGCCTCAGCTGGCAGAGGTTCAGCCGTATAGCCGGTATATTGAATGGCTGGAACAGCAGGATGAGGCAGCTGCGGCCGACTATTGGAGCCGATATCTGGCCGGTTACGAACAACAGACGCTTTTACCTCAAGTCGATGGAGCAGCTAAAAGAGAAGGTTATGTAGCAGAGAAGCTGAATTATCCTGTCAGCAGGGAATTGACTGAACGCCTGGAAAAGGTGGCCAGAGATGCTCATGTTACGATGAATATATTGCTGCAGTCTATCTGGGGCGTTGCGCTTCAACGCTATAACGGTAGTCGGGATGTTGTATACGGAAGTGTGGTATCAGGCAGACCAGCTGAAATCCCAGGTATTGACCGGATGATCGGTCTGTTCATTAATACCATTCCAGTTCGTGTGAAGACGGAAGAAAATCTCCCCTTCACAGTCCTGATGAAGCAACAGCAGGAGCAGTATATGGCTTCTCATATGTACGATACCTACCCGTTGTTTGAAATCCAGGCTCAGACGGACCAAAAGCAGGATCTCATCTCTCATATTATGGTATTTGAGAACTATCCTGTGGAAGAGGAAGTAGAACGTCTGGGAGGTGGCGAGGCTGCCTTTGAGATTGAGGAAGCGGAGCTTCTTGAACAAACGAATTACGATTTTAACTTAATTGTTCTACCGGGCAAAGAGATGAGATTGTTGTTCCAATACAATGCGCTCGTCTATGATCCAGCCACGATCGAACAAATCAAGGGCCACTTGTTCCACCTGATGGAACAAATTGTGGAGAATCCTGCAATTTCCGTGGATGCTCTGGAATTGGTTACACCACAGGAGAGAGAGCAGATTCTGAACGTATGGGGAGACACGGGGGCCAGTTCCAAACACCGTACTACGTTTCACGGGCTGTTGGAGGAGCAGGCAGGTCGAACGCCGGACGCCACGGCCATTGTATTTGAGAACGAGGTACTGACCTACGCCGAGCTGAACGCAAAAGCCAATGGATTGGCGAGAAGACTGCGCGCTGAAGGAGTCAAAACGGGAGACCTGGTGGGGCTGATTGTTGAACGGTCAACCGATATGATCGTTGGGATGTACGGCATTATGAAAGCCGGAGGCGCCTACGTTCCTATTGATCCAGAGTATCCGAAAGAGCGGATCAACTACATGCTTGAGGATTCGGGGACGAAGATGATCCTTGCTCAAGCTCATCTGCTGGAGCATAGAGGCTGGACGGGGAATGTCCTGTTGCTGGATGAACCGTCGACCTATGATGCCGACACTTCGAATTTGAAGGATACGGCCGACCCTGATGATTTGGCTTACGTGATCTATACCTCAGGCACGACAGGTCGGCCTAAGGGCGTATTAGTGGAACACCGGGGACTACAAAATCTGTCGGACGTATACCGCGGACTCTTCGAAGTTACACCGCAGGATCGGATTGTTCAGTTTGCAAGCCTGTCGTTCGATGCATCGGTTTCGGAAATTTTAACGACATTGAGCCACGGAGCTACTCTGTGTATTCCTTCTACACAAGAGATTTTGGATCATGCTTTGTTCGAGCAGTTCATGAACGATAAGGGGATTACGGTAGCGACTTTGCCACCAGCCTACGCTATCCATCTCGAGCCAGAGCGTCTGCCGACACTGCGATGCCTGCTAACAGCTGGGTCAGCCACATCGGTCGAATTGATCGAAAAGTGGAGAAAGCATGTACAATACTTCAATGCATATGGTCCAACTGAGGACTCCGTATGCACTACCATATGGAATGCCCAGAACAGTGAAGAAACCGTAGGAATCGTATCCATTGGACAACCAATTGCCAACCATCGTGTGTATATCTTGGATGACCATTTCAGATTGCTGCCTGTCGGCGTAGCTGGAGAACTGTGCATTTCGGGTATCGGGTTAGCACGGGGGTACCATAACCGCCCTGAGTTAATGGATGAGAAATTTGTGGACAATCCGTATGCTCCAGGAGAGCGTATGTATCGGACGGGCGACCTGGTTCGCTGGTTACCGAATGGAACCATCGAGTACCTAGGTCGAATAGATCATCAAGTCAAAATTCGTGGCTATCGGATCGAGCTGGGCGAGGTCGAAGCACATATGCTCAGAGTGCCGTCCGTTCAGGAAGTCGTGGCTTTGGCTGTGGAGAGTGATGACGGCTACAAGGATCTAGTCGCTTACTTCGTAGCTGCTCAGAAACTTGAGGTATCCGAGCTCCGAGCAGATCTGTCGGAGATGCTGCCTGGATATATGATCCCTTCTCGCTTCATACAACTGGAGGACATGCCTCTAACGTCGAACGGAAAAATAGATCGAAAAGCGCTGCAAGGCGAGCGTGGATGGGCAGTTGCTTCATCTGAGGCTCCAAAGACACCTGTAGAAATCCAATTAGCCGAAATCTGGCAAGAGGTGCTGGGTGTAGAGAGCGCGGGAGTAAAGGATAATTTCTTCCATTTTGGAGGCCATTCACTGCGTGCAGCTTTGCTAGTCTCACGAATTCGTAAGGAGATGAATCGCGAGATTAGTCTAAGAGAAGTGTTCGAGTCGCCTACCATTGAAGGATTGGCTCGGGCCATTGAAGCCTATACACCGCTGAATTTCGAAGAAATTCCTACAGCCGAAGCACGCGAGCACTATCCATTGTCCTCAGCCCAAAAACGGCTGTTTATCCTTAGTCAGCTGGAAGGTGGAGAGCTGAGCTACAATATGCCAGGTATCCTTACGGTTGAGGGAGACCTGGATCGGGAACGGCTAGAGCAGGCATTCCGTCGTCTGATTCGTCGTCATGGTTCGCTGCGCACCCGTTTTGTGACCGTTAACGGTGAACCTGTACAGCAAATCCTACCGGATGTTCCGTTTACGGTGGAATATGCGGAGTTGAGCGAGTCAGAGGCAGAAGCTACCCTTCAGCAATTTGTCCGTCCTTTCGATCTTGGTGAAGCTCCATTGCTGCGGGTGGGTCTGATTCGTATTGCACATGAGCGCCATTTACTATTGTTTGACATGCATCATATTGTCTCAGATGGGGTTTCTATGAATATTCTCATAGAGGAGTTTCTCCGTTTCTACCAAGAAGAGGACGTATTGCCTGCGCTACAAATCCAGTACGCGGATTATGCGGTATGGCAGCAAGAGCAGCTCGGAAGAGAGCGTCTCAAAGCCCAGGAAGCTTACTGGCTGGATGCATTCCGCGGGAGCTTGCCGGTGCTGGATTTGCCAGTGGACGAAGTTCGTCCTGCGGTACGAAGCTTTGCGGGAGATCGGATTGACTTCCAGATTGATGCTTCTCTGAGCGCTTCACTTCAGGAGCTGGCTACCCGAACAGGTTCTACGCTGTTTATGGTGCTGCTGGCAGCCTATACGACGCTCTTGCATAAGTACACGGGTCAGGAAGATGTCATTGTCGGTTCACCAGTGGCGGGAAGATCCCATGCCACACTCGAAGGTCTCATCGGTATGTTCGTAGGCACAGTGGCACTGCGTACTTATCCAGAGGGCGAAAAGTCCTTCGAGGCTTACTTGCAGGAAGTGAAGGAAACAGCCCTGCGGGCCTATGAAAACCAGGACTATCCGTTCGAGGAGCTGGTAGAGAAGCTGCAGCTTCAGCGTGACCTGAGTCGTAACCCACTATTTGATACTATGTTTGTTCTGCAAAATATCGAGCAGGGAGAACAAGAAATCGAGGGATTGCGTTTCACTCCTTACGATCATGTACATCCTGCTGCCAAGTTCGACCTCACACTGACGGTGAGCGAAGCGGATGGGACATTGAACTGCACGCTGGAATACGCGACTGCAATCTACAAGCGGGAGACCGCTGAGCGGATGGCAGGCCACTTTGTACAGCTTATTCAGGAAGCTATCGCCAATCCGGGAATGTCGTTGTCATCCCTGGATATCGTGACACCGCAGGAAAAATCGATGTTGATGAAGGATGCGGACGAAGCCAAAGCAGATTATCCTCGTGACAAAACGATTCATGCACTGTTCGAGGAACAGGCTGTTCGTAATCCGGATGCAGTAGCAGTCGTATGTGAAGAGGCAACCCTGTCTTATAGCGAGCTGAATGAGCGGGCCAACGGACTTGCCAGAACACTGCGCGAGCGTGGTCTGCAACCAGATGGTCTGGTTGGAATCATGGCAGATCGTTCCCTTGAAATGGTCGTTGGGATTTTAGCCATTTTGAAGGCGGGCGGAGCTTATGTCCCTGTGGACCCTGAATATCCAGAGGATCGCATTCGTTTTATGCTTGAGGATTCGGGAGCCAAGCTTCTGCTGACACAAGCACATCTGGAGACACGTGTCTCCTTTACCGGGGACGTCATCAATCTGGATGAGCCGGCTTCCTACAAGGAAGATATCTCAAATCTGGAGCCTGCAGCTGGACCGAATCATCTTGCCTACGTCATCTACACATCGGGTACGACAGGCAAGCCTAAGGGAACACTGATCGAGCATAAAAATGTAGTCCGCTTGCTCTTTAATGATAAAAATATGTTTGACTTCGGTTCTCAGGATACGTGGACGCTGTTCCATTCGTTCTGTTTCGACTTCTCTGTATGGGAAATGTACGGGGCATTGCTGAACGGAGGTCGTCTGGTCATCGTTCCGTCGTTGACCGCGAAGAGCCCTGAGCGATTCCTGCAATTGCTTAAGGATCAGAAGGTTACCGTGTTGAACCAGACGCCAACATACTTCTACCAGTTGCTACAGGAAGAACTTAGTCATCGCGCGGCAGAGTTGAGCCTCCGCATGATTATCTTTGGTGGAGAGGCATTAAGCCCGGCCTTGCTCAAGGACTGGAGAGCGAAATATCCGCAAGTGCAGCTCATCAACATGTATGGCATCACGGAAACGACCGTGCATGTGACCTATAAGGAAATTACAGAACTGGAAATTGAGCAGGGTCGCAGTAATATCGGTATCCCGATTCCGACACTACGTGCGTACATTCTGGATGAACAACGCCGTCCACAACCGATTGGCATTCCGGGTGAACTCTACGTTGCGGGCGAAGGGCTGGCGCGTGGCTACCTAAATAGACCGGAATTGACGGAAGAGAAGTTTGTAGCTCATCCGTTTGAAGCGGGCGAGCGTATGTACCGCTCAGGTGACTTGGCACGCTGGTTGCCGGATGGCAGCATGGAGTATCTCGGGCGGATTGACCATCAGGTTAAAATTCGGGGTTACCGCATTGAGCTGGGCGAAGTGGAGGCGAAGCTGCTCCATGCTCCGTCTGTAAGGGAGGCCGTTGTGCTTGCCCGAGAGGATGGAAGTAGACAAAAAGTGCTGGTCGGCTATTTCACTGCGGATCAGATGCTGACGGTAGGCGAATTGAGAAAAGCCTTGGCTGCTGAACTGCCGGCTTATATGATTCCATCTTACTTTATGCAATTGGAACAGATGCCGTTGACGCCAAATGGCAAGCTGGATCGCAAAGCGCTTCCGGCTCCAGAGGCCAATGTGCAGACTGGAGCGGTTTATGAAGCGCCGAGGAACGCAGCTGAGGAAGCTTTAGCTTCCGTATGGCAAGGTGTGCTGGGAGCACAGCAGGTCGGCATCCATGATCATTTCTTCGATCTGGGCGGTGACTCCATCAAGGCGATTCAGGTATCCTCCAGATTGTTCCAGTCTGGATACAAATTAGAGATGAAGGATCTCTTCAAATATCCGACCATTGCCGAGCTAAGCCCGTATCTTCAGGTAGCCGGACGCACAGCAGAGCAAGGTGAAATCAAGGGTGCAGCGGAGTTAATGCCAATTCAGCGTTGGTTCTTTGAACGCCACACAGCAGAGCCGCATCATTACAATCATGCTGTCATGCTCTATCGGAAAGAAGGCTTTGATGAAGCTGCACTCCGGTTGACAATGGACCAAATTGCGATCCATCATGACGCGCTTCGTATGGTTTTCCGACCTACAGAAGCTGGATACACGGCTTGGAATCGGGGAGTTGACGAAGGTGAACTCTACACATTGGACATCGCCGATATGCGACAGGCAGATGACGAGGCAGCTGCTGTTCAAACCCAAGCTGATGCCATTCAGGCGAGCTTCCACTTGGAAGAAGGCCCGCTGTTCAAGCTAGGCTTGTTCCATTGTAAGGATGGCGATCATTTGTTGATTGTCATTCATCACCTCTTGGTTGACGGCGTGTCCTGGCGCATCCTGTTTGAGGACATTGCAACAGGATACGAGCAGGCGTTGAATGGACAAGCGATTGTTCTTCCGCAAAAGACCGATTCGTATCTTGTATGGTCCGAGCAAGCGGCGAAGTATGCAGCAGGCCCTGCTCTGGAAAAGGAACGTTCATACTGGCAGCAGATTGAGGAGACGGTTCTGACTCCACTGCCAAAGGATCAGGATCAGGAGCCAGGCACCATTCGAGATACCGAGTCGGTTACGGTAACGTGGTCTGCTGAAGAAACCGGCCTGCTGCTGCGACAAGCAAACCGGGCTTATCATACGGAGACGAATGATTTGCTCTTGACTGCTCTGGGAGCAGCTATTCAGCGCTGGACAGGCATGGAGCAGGTTCTGGTTAACCTTGAAGGGCATGGCCGGGAAATGATCATACCAGATCTGGATATTACCCGTACCGTGGGCTGGTTCACAACTCAGTACCCTGTTCTGCTGAACCTGCAAGATGGGCAGGAAGTATCTACCCGGATCAAGCGCATCAAGGAGAATTTGCGTGAGGTTCCGCACAAAGGTATCGGCTACGGTCTGCTGAAATATATGGCACCGGAAAATGGCGCTCGATTCAGCGTAGAACCAGAAGTTTCCTTCAACTACCTTGGACAGTTTGACCAGGACTTGGAGGGCAATGCTCTTAGCTTGTCTACACATTCAGTCGGTAAGGCGCTCAGCGATTACACACCACAGCAATATGCTCTGGATGTGAATGGCATGGTTGCCGAAGGACAGCTATCACTGACGATTACGTATAGCAATAGGCAGTACCGTAAGGAGAAGGTAAGCCATTTTGCTGAATTATTACAGTCAAGCCTTAGCGAGGTTATCCGGCATTGTGTGGCTCAGGAGCGTGTACAGCTTACTCCAAGTGATGTTCTGTTCCAAGGTCTGACCCTGGAGCAGCTTGATCGACTCACAGCCCAGACGGCCCATATTGGAGAGATTGAGGATGTGTACAAGCTAACGGCAATGCAGAAGGGCATGCTCTTCCACAGCTTGCTGGAGCCGGACTCCTCTTCCTACTTTGAGCAGGCAACGTTTGAGCTACGTGGCAGCTTCGATGTAGATACCTTCTTCGAGAGCTTCCAGGCTTTGGCGCAACGACATGCCATACTGCGTACCGGTTTTTACAACAATATTACTGATGTACCGCTGCAAGTTGTCTTTAAGCAACGGCCTATCCCTCTGAACTACGTAGATTTGCGTGCCGCTACGTTGGAGGAGCAAGAAGCCCAGATTCAGGCTTACACTACTGAAGATATGGCTAAGGGATTCAGCTTGTCAGAAGATCCGCTGATGCGAGTGAGTGTCTTGCAAAAAGAACAAAGCCACCTTGTATTGTGGAGCTTCCATCATATTGTCATGGACGGCTGGTGCATCCCGATTATTACACAGGAGCTGTTCGATTATTATTCTGCCCTGCGTCAGCAAGTACAGCCTGTACTGCCGCCGGCTCAGCCCTACAGCCGTTATATTGAATGGCTTGATGCACAGGACGATCAAGAGGCTTCAACATATTGGAGTCAATATCTCGAAGACTATGACGGCAATACGGTATTGCCAGAAGCTAAAACGAAATCTCAAGCTAAAGAAGAGGGCTACGTTCTGAATGAGCATGTTCTCCATTTGGGTACAGCCTTGACCCGCAAAATGGACGTTGTCGCGAAGCGCAATCATGTGACGGTCAACACACTCATGCAGACAGCCTGGGGACTGATTCTCCAGCGTTACAATGCCAGCTCGGATGTAGTTTTCGGCGGTGTTGTATCGGGTAGACCTGCTGAGATTGCAGGGATCGAGAATATGGTGGGTCTGTTTATTAATACAGTACCTATCCGTGTACAGTCATCCAAAGACGAGGCCTTCGTCGAGGTGATGAAACGTACACAGGCACATTCGTTGGCTGGTCGTGCCTACGACACTTATCCGCTGTATGAGATTCAGGGGAAAACAACTCAAAAGCAAGACCTGATTTCTCATATTATGATCTTTGAAAATTATCCGCTTGACGAACAGGTAGAACAGTCGGGTAATCAAACAGAGGACAATCTCGAAGTCGCCAACTTCGCCATGTTTGAGCAAACTAACTATGACTTTAACCTGGTTGTCATTCCAGGCGAGGACATTAAGGTCTGCATTCGCTACAATGCTTCGGTCTACGAGCAAGAAAGCATTGCGCGAATCGGAGGACACTTGTTGCAAATGCTCGATCAGGTAGCTACTCGTCCGCAAGCGACGATACAGGAGCTGGAGATTGTAACACCGGAGGAACGGACGAAGCTGCTCGACTGGGGTGGCAAGGCTCATGTCTATCCAAGTGATCAGGGTCTGCACACCTTGTTTGAAGAACAGGTTGCCCGTACGCCGGATAAGATCGCGGCAATAAGCGGTGACATCCAGATCACGTATCGGGAGCTGAACGAGCGGGCAAACAGACTGGCTTCGACCTTGATAGCCCAAGGACTGCGGAGCGAACAAGTAGTGGGTCTATTGGCGGATCGATCAGTGGAACTGTTGGTTGCCATTATGGGCGTGCTCAAAGCGGGCGGAGCCTATGTACCGATTGATCCTGAATATCCGCAGGAGCGGATACAGTATATTCTGAAGGACTCTGGCGCTGAGATTCTGCTCACACAGAGCCACCTGACGAAGCTAGCGTCCTTTGAGGGAATGGTTATGGAATTGGATTCTCCGCACATCTACGGAACTGGAGTGAATAATCCTAATATTCCTGTGAGAGGAAACGATTTGGTGTATTTAATCTATACTTCGGGTACAACAGGAAATCCGAAGGGAACCATGATTAACCATAAAGGAATCGTGAACTACATCTGGTGGGCCAATAAAGTCTATTGTGCAGGGCAACCAACGGACTTCCCGCTGTATTCATCCATCTCGTTTGACTTGACGATGACATCAATGTTTACTCCGTTAATAAACGGAGGAATAGTACGGATTTATGATGGTATAGATAAAGCGGAGGTTGTTCAGCATATTTTGCGCGAAAATGCGGTCGATATTCTCAAGCTGACGCCGACACATCTTAGTCTCATAAAAGACATGACCATTCCAGCGGAAAGTCGTATTCAGCAGCTCATTGTGGGTGGAGAGAATCTGACCACGCATTTGTCAAAAACGATTACCGACCTCTTTGGTGGCAACATCAAGATTTACAATGAATACGGTCCAACCGAAACCGTCGTCGGCTGCATGATTCACCTGTACGATCCTGCGAAGGATACACGGGAATCCGTACCGATTGGATTGCCGTCCGATAACATATACATTCATATCTTGGATGAACAGCTTCGTCTCGTACCGTTAGGTGTGGAGGGCGAAATGTACATCGCCGGGGACGGAGTAGCCCGTGGATACCTGAACCGTCCGGATCTTACCGCCGAAAAATTCATTAGGAATCCGTTCGCCCCGGAAGGAAATATGTATCGGACCGGAGATTTAGCTCGTCGCCTTCCTAATGGAGACATTGAGTACATTGGGCGTATTGACCATCAAGTCAAAATCCGGGGCTATCGTATTGAACTTGGTGAGATTGAGGCCAAGTTGCTGGAAATACCACTTGTCGAGGAAGCTCTCGTTGTTGCGTGGGCAGATGCCAATGGACAGAAGTCTCTATGTGCTTACTTTGTAGCGGATCGGGAAATGTCTGTCAGCGAGCTGAGAAATGAACTGTCTGCTGAACTGCCTGCATATATGATTCCGTCTTACTTTGTCCAAATGGACGTAATGCCTTTGACACCGAATGGCAAGCTGGATCGCAAGGCACTGCCTGAACCAAACGTGGGTGTGCAGGCAGGAGCTGCCTTTGCTGCACCGCGGACGGATGTGGAGAACATTTTGGCTTCGATTTGGCAAGGTGTGCTCGGCGTGCCGCTTGTTGGTATACATGATAATTTCTTTGAACTTGGAGGCGACTCGATCAAATCGATTCAGGTTTCATCAAGACTTCTCCACGCAGGCTACAAACTGGAAATGAAGAATTTGTTCAGCTATCCAACAATTGCCGAACTGGCTCAGCGCGTTAGCGCAGTCAGCCGAATTGCAGATCAGCGCGAGGTACACGGAACAGTAAAACTGGGACCTGCCCAGCGCAGATTTTTCGAAGAGCAGTCAACGGATCTTCATCACTTTAATCAGTCGGTTATGCTGTACCGACGTGAAGGCTTTAATACCGATGCGCTCGCCAAGGTTATTCAAAAAATTGCAGAGCACCATGATGCGCTGCGACTGGTGTTCCGCCAAGGAGAGCAAGGAGTAGAAGCCTGGAACCGTAGCTTGGGCGAAGGTGAGCTGTATAGCCTCCAAATCCACGATTTGCGGGATGAAAAAGATCCGGCTTTGGCAATAGAAGCAGGTGCAGAAGCCATTCAGCGCAGCATCTCTCTGGAGGATGGACCACTCTTTAGACTAGGTCTGTTCCGCTGTACGGAAGGCGAACATTTGTTGATCGTTATTCATCACTTGGCTGTGGATGGCGTATCCTGGCGTATTCTCTTTGAGGACCTACAGGAAGGCTACGAGCAGGCAGCACGTGGAGAAGCGGTCAAACTTCCACAGAAGACGGATTCGTACCGTGCATGGGTTGATGGAATCACGCAATACGCCAACAGCCCGGCGGCTGAACAAGAACGCAGCTTTTGGGCTGAGGTGGAAGGAGAGGGATTTGCCCTTCTTCCAAAAGACAAAGTGGACGGTATTCTTCTTATAAAAGACAGCGAGGCTGTTACGGTAACATGGTCGGTAGAAGAGACAGAGCAGTTCTTGAAAGAGGCGAATCGAACTTACAATACGGAAGTTAACGATCTGCTCTTGACGGCCCTCGGTATGGCGGTTCACGAGTGGACAGGGATCGAACGTATAGGCATCCTACTGGAAGGACATGGACGGGAGCCTGTAGTACCGGAATTGGATATCACTCGCACGATAGGCTGGTTTACAAGTCAGTATCCTGTCGCTCTTGAGATGGGAGGCGAATTGGAGATCGGCGCCAGAATCAAGCGTATTAAGGAAGATCTGCGTCGTATCCCGAACAAAGGTGTAGGATATGGTATTTTGAAATATTTGAGCGACGTATCGGTTGGCTCCTCCTTCTCGGCAGAACCGGAGATTATCTTCAACTACCTAGGGCAGTTTGACCAGGATCTTGCAGAGGGAACGATGGAGGTATCACCTTACTCGGCAGGATCTGAGGTCAGTGAGCAGATGGTACAGCATCAGGCATTGAACATCAATGGGCTGATTACCGAAGGACAGCTTCAGCTTTCGGTCAGCTATAACCATCAGCAGTTCCATGCAGATTCGGTAGAGAAGTTTGTCGGTATCCTGAAGGAGCGTCTCAGTGAAGTTATTGGGCACTGTGTGCGCAAGGAAAGAACCGAACTTACACCAAGCGATGTACTCCTCAAAGATATCAGCTTGGAGGAAATCGAGGAGCTGGAAGAGCAGACACGGCACATCGGTAGCATTGAAAATATGTATAAACTGACACCAATGCAAAAGGGAATGTTGTTCCACAGCTTGCTGGAGCCTCATTCAGAGGTCTACTTTGAGCAGGCCACATTTGAAATTCAGGGAGTGTTCTATCCTGAGGATTTCAAACGCAGCTTACAGCATCTGATGAAACGGCATGCCATATTGAGAACGAATTTCCATGCCGGATGGGGCGATTTCCCCATACAGATTGTGTTCAAAGAAAGAGCATGCGATTTCGTGTACGAGGATTTGCATGAGCTGGAATCCAGTGAAATAGAAGCGTGTCTTGCAGCTTACATTGCCCAAGACAAAGCAAGAGGCTTTGATCTTGCGAACGAAGCCTTGCTGCGTGTTGCTATCCTACGTACTGCAAAAGAGCATTACCATCTGTTGTGGAGCTCTCATCACATCATTTTGGATGGCTGGTGTATGCCGCTTGTGCTCCAGGAAGTGTTTGAAACATACGGAGCTCTACGTGAGCAAAGGGAACCTGAGTTTCCTGCAGCAGCATCGTACAGCCAGTACATTCAATGGTTGGAGAAACAAGGCGAGGAAGAGGCATCCTCTTACTGGAGAGGATACCTGGAAGGCTACGAGCAGCAGACGAAGCTGCCACAGGCTATTACACAGCCATCGGCCAAAGCAGAAGCCTACTTGTCAGAGAAGCTGGTATTCACGTTGGATGCGGAATTGACCGAGCGCCTGGAACAAGTGGCCAAGCAGCACCAGGTGACGATGAACACACTGATGCAAGCAGCCTGGGGAATCGTGTTGCAACGCTATAATAGAAGCCAGGATGTCGTCTTCGGAAGTGTGGTATCAGGCAGACCTGCCGAGATTCCGGGTATCGAAAGCATGATCGGTCTCTTCATTAATACAGTTCCAGTTCGGGTTCAGGCCGAGGGAAGCGAATCGTTCTCGCATGTAATGAAGAGACAGCAGGAATTATATTTGGCAGGACATGCTTATGATTCCTATCCGCTCTATGAGATTCAAGCACAGAGTGAGCAAAAGCAAGATTTGATTTCCCATATTATGGTATTTGAAAATTATCCGGTAGAAGAGCACCTGGAAGAGAAAATTGCCAATGATGAGGCCGAATACAAAATTACGGATGTTCAGATGTTTGAACAGACAAATTATGACTTTAACCTCATTGTGCTGCCGGGACGTAGTCTAGAGTTCTTGTATCGTTATAATGCTCGTGTCTATGACCGGGAGAGCGTGGAACGGATTCAAGGACACTTGACGAAAATTCTGACAAGCGTATCTGTACAACCTGCTATCCGTATTGATGAGCTGGAGCTGATTACGCCAGAAGAGAAATCACAAATTATAGAGGTATGGGGAGACACAGCAGCTCCTTATCCGCGTGAGAAGACCCTTCACGGTATATTTGAGGAAAAAGCTGCGCTCACACCGGATCATACAGCACTTATTTTCGGCGAAACGGAGCTTACCTACGGAGAACTTCATCAGCAGGCCAACCGCCTCGCACGTACGCTGCGTGCGCAAGGGGTCAGACCGGATCAGCCAGTCGGCATCATGGTCGAGCGTTCGCTTGAGATGATCATTGGCATCCATGCCATTCTAAAAGCGGGCGGCGCCTATGTACCGATTGATCCGGAGTTTCCGGAAGACCGTATCCGCCACATGCTGGAGGATTCGGGAGCGAAGCTTCTGCTGACGAAGAGTCATCTCATAGATCGTTTCCCATTCACTGGCACGATCCTGGCACTGGATGATCCGCAGGCGTATCATGCGGATGACTCCAATCTGGAGCCAATTGCAGGGCCAGAGCATCTGGCGTATATCATTTACACGTCGGGTTCAACCGGCAAGCCGAAAGGTGTAATGATTGAGCATCGCTCCGCCGTCCATACACTGAGCCAGTTGGAAGCTGAATATCCGATGTTGGCAGGTGATCGATTCCTGCTCAAAACGACATTCACCTTTGACTTCTCCGTGCCAGAGCTGTTCTGCTGGTTCTTTGGACAGGGGACGCTTGTGATCCTGCCGCCGGGCGTGGACAAAGACCCGGTGGCACTGCTGGAGGCTGTGGATACGAACCGAATCACGCATCTTAATTTGGTACCTTCGATGCTCAGCGTGCTCGTTCAATATTTGAAAGAAAGCAGTACCCAAGGATTCCTTACTCTGAAATATCTGTTTGCCTGCGGCGAGACGCTGCCTGCCAAACTTGTGGAAGAGTACTATAAAGTGTCTCCTTATGCAGTACTGGAGAACATCTACGGTCCTACGGAAGCGGCTGTATATGCGACTCGATATACAACGAGTCCTGAGACTGCGACTCTAACGCATGTGCCTATCGGCAAACCGTACGCTAACGTCCAAGTATGGATGATGGATAGCGCTTCTCAGGTATCACCAGTAGGTGTGCCAGGGGAACTCTGCATTGCAGGTGAAGGGGTAGCGAGAGGGTACTTCAATCAGCCGGAACTGACGGCAGAGAAGTTCATTCCTCATCCGTACAAACCGGGAGAACGGATTTACCGAACGGGCGATTTGGCCCGGTGGTTGCCAGACGGGAATATTGAGTATTTGGGACGGATCGATCACCAGGTAAAAATCCGCGGTTACCGCATTGAACTGGGAGAAGTGGAAGCACAAATCCTGAAGGTGCCGTCGGTGCAGGAAGCGGTTGTTCTAGCACTGGCTGACTCCAGCGGAAGTACTCAGCTTTGCGCATACTTTGTGGCCGAGGAAGGGCTCGCAGCGGGCGTCCTACGCGAGGCACTGGCCAGCGAGCTGCCAAGCTACATGATTCCATCTGCTTTCATACAGCTGGGACAAATGCCACTGAATCCGAATGGCAAATTGGATCGCAAAGCGCTACCAGCACCGGAAACCCTTCTGCGGAGTACGGCGGAGTATATCGCGCCGCGTACGCAGACAGAAGTAGAGCTCGCTCAGATTTGGTCCGAGGTGCTCGGTGTACAGGAAATCGGAATCAGGGATCATTTCTTCGAGCTTGGGGGCCATTCCCTGAAAGTATTGGGCTTGATTCAAAGGATCTCGTCCAGTATGGGCGTCCATCTCCCGCTCCAGGCCGTGTTTAATCTGCCGACAGTGGAAGAAATGGCACATGAAATTTTCAAGCTGCAGGCAACAGCTGCTGCGGATGAACAAGAAATGGAGATTATCCGCTTCCCAGGGAAAGGAACACTTAAAGTATTTTGCTTCCCTCCACGGGTAGGCCACTCTTTGGGGTACTATGAGATGGCCAAGGAGCTGGAAGGGCTTTGCGAGGTGTACGGGATGGAATTTATCGGCGATCGGTACCAGGGTCAGGATATGCTGGATCGATACATCGATGCCATCGTGGATATTCAAGCAGAGGGTCCATATGTATTCCTGGGATACTCACTTGGAGGAAATCTGGCCTTCGAGGTAGCTAAAGCCATGGAAATGCGAGGGTACCATGTTGGCGACATTATTATGGTAGATGCTATGAGAAAGATGTCCAAGGATGAATCGACACCAGAGGAGCTTGAAGAGATTGTCGAGACAGTGTTGGACAGCATTAGAGAGCAGTACAAAGCATTCCTCGCAGATCCAGCGGACAGGGAGCGAGTCATGGAAAAAATGCTAGTTTACTCCACCTACCGCGATGAACTTATTAACGCAGGTGAAGTTCATGCAAATATCCATGCTCTGATTGCAGAGGATGATAGTATTGGGCCGGATACATCATTAGATAAATTGTTATGGCAACAGGCAACACTTGGCCAATACAAAGAATACGAAGTCATCGGAACGCATGATGTGCTGCTTGATTCCGGTTTTGTCGGGGAAAATGCTAAAGTACTGAGACAAATACTTGGTAAAATTGCAGAAGCCTCATCTAAAAACAAGCCTATTTTGTCCTAAGATCAAACAACGAGAATAGTAGTGAGCAGCAAAGACGCCCGGGTTCCTTTATATAGGAGGGACCCGGGCGTCTTTTTTATTTTATGAAATCCTCAACATGCAGAGAGTAGTGCCTCTAATGATCAGTGTTTGTTTTAGCAACGGTTGACCGAGAATAATGGATATTGGAGATGAGCTCACGGATGACTTGAATGACAAGCTCTGGTTGATCATGAATAATCATATGCTCGCTCTTCTTGGCAACAATAAATTTACTATTGGTAGAGATATTGAGCATCTCGCGTTGCCCAATTTGCCAGCTTTGTTCGATCTGATCATTTCCACGCTTGCTAATACCAAACTGAGTCAAATCTTGCTGAATGCCTCGGGCTATCACACGCACAGGGAGGTTACCCAAATGCTGTCCGCGTATGGCATCTTCGGTAGTGCTCGCCAGATCACCCTCCTCGGCAACAGAGCGGAAGTACTTAGGGGAAGCAACAATATTCACAAAAGATTTTCTATCTCGATACTCCACCCGTCCGTTTAGCATAAAATTGGGAAACAGACGGAAAGCCCCTGCTTTTTCTAGGAGAATGGATATGAGTGGCGAGGGATTGCCCTTAGGCCGTTCTTTGGCATAAATCTTATTGGTCCGGCGAGCATCATTCTCAGGCCTAGCATCCACTAGAACCAGTCCTGCTACTTCGTTTCTGTATGTTTGTGCATAAAGCCTTGAGTACATCCCCCCGAGAGAATGACCTACAAAGATATAAGGAGGTTGGATGTCTGCATTCTTTAGAGCAGTATGAAGCTCCCGAACGATGTTTTCACCGGTGCGTGGTGTATTTGCCTCCTCGCTCCATGCATAGCCTGCCCGATCATAAGATACAACGGTGGCGAAGGATGACAGCTTCTCGGGAATATCCCTCCAGGACAGGCTACTTTCCCCGCTTCCTGATTCAAGCACGATCGTCGGAGAGCCAGCACCTATTTTATGAATATGGAGACGATAGCCTCCAGCGTCGACCATTCTCCCCAGAGGAGGATGTTGCGACTTATCATGTTTGGATGCAATCGACTCATACACAAATCCAGAGATAACAACAAGCAGTAAGCAAGAGATAACCCCAAATACGACTCTTGTCCAGGTTCGCCTTCGTTGTTTCATTTAAAATCTACTCCTCTACAATGTCATTATTTAAGTAGTCATCATCTATTTCATATGAAGTAAAATCGCTTTGGTGTGGTTTGGGCTTGATGAACATTTCATACTAAACCATTAAATTGAAGTTCCGTAGTATCCACCTATTCACTATTAAAGGCTGGGGGGAATGGCGCGGGTGTGCCTTATTATTTATACCCATCCTTTCTTTGTCAAATCATCAATATTAAAGAAAAAAGAGCATACAAATAAGAACCATTTGAACAAAAGCCCAGGGTCTAGTTACAAACATAAACGTTGTAAAAACAATTCAAAAAAAAGCTTGCATTCAAAAATGTAGAATGATATAATCTAATTCCGGCCAAGAGATATATGGTTGCGAGCGAGAAATACAAAAAAATGTTTTTAAAAAAATGCTTGCAAAGTTGGTTCGGAAGTGATATGATATAAGAGTTGATGAGGCGATGAGTTGATTCAACAGAATAAATGTTTGATCTTTGAAAACTGAACAACGAGTGAGTAAATGGTTTTGTTCGCAAAATCAACAATGAGATATTTTATCTCGTCAGTTTCAAAATGAGCTAATCGCTCTTTCTATAACCAACTTCGGTTGGTCTTTAATGGAG
>NZ_JAHPJM010000016.1:0-106897 GCF_019042715.1 Paenibacillus sp. AK121 | reverse complement strand
TGCGTTTTTCAGCAGCTATAAGATCATATCATGTTCATTTCAAAAATGCAAGGGTTATTTTTTTCTTCTTTTCGAAGATTGTTTCGCCCTAGTTATTCTTTTTCGAAACGGCTGTTTTGTTGTCAGCTCAAATAATATACCATTTAGCTTTACTGATTACAACATGTAAAAAATTCCAGTTAATAACCACCAACCGACTTTTTCAACATCAGTTCTACAACTGTATCCATTAAACCTTTGAATTTGTTTTTCTTCATTATAGACAACATGAGTATTTAACTGGATCTATTGCATGCAGGCAATTGCTTTAGAGCAAGCATCATTAGCTAAAGTCAGATAATGACCTTGTTTTTGAATTCCATAAAACTAATGCATTTAAGTGTATATTGGAGCATGAAAATCGAGATCCAACAAATGCTAAAATGGCGGAGGGTCAATTGTTAATGGTTCTTCCATTGCTGGTCTGAAAGCATTTCCGGCATACGGCGCTTACGTGGCATCAAAACATGCAATTCAAGGTCTTACCAATGAAGCGAGCTGGCGATCCAGCAGTTGCAAAAGGTATCGCTTGATTCTCTCTGACGAAGCTTCCTATATAATTGGATCAACATTAACGCTTGATGTTGGCTTGGTACTTTTTAAAATTACTTACCCAAAAAAATAGCACCCTTGTATATTTCACATATATGCTTTCCCATCACCGTCAGCATCAGGCTCTTCTTTTCTTCAGCA
Source organism: Paenibacillus sp. AK121 (assembly GCF_019042715.1). NCBI lineage: Bacteria > Bacillati > Bacillota > Bacilli > Caryophanales > Paenibacillaceae > Paenibacillus > Paenibacillus sp. AK121. Next base: position 106,165 of record NZ_JAHPJM010000016.1, on the reverse strand, counting down.
GAAAAGTAGCCTTCTTCCATAGGTTGTCAGCCGGTCATTCTCACTACATGCAGAACCGTGAAATACAGTCCACTTACAGAACTAATCCGCGTCAGAGAATTCTTTTATAGAATGCACGTGGTAAAAGAGGCTGTCCTTTGGACAGCCTCTTTTCTGTAATATGTCTACTTATTTAATTCGTTAGTCTGTACGTTACTGATGGATGCCTGCTTTTATTGCTGGGTCAAAATGATTGGACCGTCTGCTGTAATTGCCAGCGTATGCTCGTATTGTGCCGACAAACCGCCGTCCAACGTACGCGCGGTCCAGCCGTCCGCATCAATTTTACTACGGTATGTGCCTGTGTTGAGCATCGGCTCAATTGTAATGACCATGCCCTCTTTCAAGCGTGGTCCACGGTGCGGAGGTCCGTAATGTGGAACCTGCGGTTGCTCATGCATTTCTTCCCCGATGCCATGCCCAATAAATTCGCGTACGACCGAGAAGCCTTCCGCTTCCGCGTAAGTTTGGATCGCATGGGAAATATCCCCGATCCGATTACCAACAACAGCTTGCTCAATCCCTTTATACAGAGACTCTTTGGTAACGTCCAACAGCTTTTGTGCCTGCTCAGACACATTCCCTACCGCGTACGACCAAGCAGAATCTGCCAACCAGCCATTCAGGTTCACAACCATGTCGATCGTCACGATGTCGCCGTCCTTCAATGGTGTTTTGTTAGGAAAGCCGTGGCAAATCACATCATTAGGTGAACCACAAGTTGCAAACTGGTAGCCGTTATAACCCTTTTGCTCCGGCGTTGCGCCGTACTTCTTCATAAATGATTCTGCAAAGGCGTCGATTTCCAGTGTCGTAATACCCGGCTTAATCATTTTGGCAATTTCCCGGTGGCAGGCAGCCAAAATTTCGCCGGCTTTTTTCATATTTTCAATTTGTTCTTTGGTTTTAATGATAATCATTAAACGTTCTCCTTCTTATCCGTGTTCGTTCCACTTTTCACTGTTTCTTTTTTCTGTTTCTATTGTAACGCTAAAAGCAGTGAAATGGAACCGATGTCAATTGATACCGTTTACAGGGGCTTAAACGGGGTTTATAATACTCCATAATTTGTATACAAGTATGCAAAATTATTTGCAAGATAGGAGTATTCTATGAAATATCCAACAACCTGGTTACAGGGCGCATCGCTTGGAGAGAGGATTGCTTGTGAACTCCGACTTCAGATTATACGCGGTATGCAGACACCCGGCACTGTTCTATCTGAGAATCAGATTGCTACCGATTTTGGTACCAGTCGTTCTCCTGTGCGTGAAGCCATGAAGGCGCTCTCAGGCGAAGGACTTATCCGTTTGGAGCGCATGGGGGGCGGTTGTGATCGGTATGACACCCAGTGATATGGAGGAGCTATTCGACGTACGAATGCTGATTGAGCATTTTGTTGTTCAAAGGTATGTACATAAGGATAATAGCATATTGGTAACCACTTTAAATCAGATGATCGACAAAATGGAAGTCGCTCTCAAGCACAGGGATATCGCTGAATTTTCTCTTCAGGATTTTAATTTTCATGAAGCTCTGGTTCTGGAAGCAGGCCATACCCGTATTCTCCATACCTGGAATGGTATGAGACAGTTGATCCTGACAGTTATGCTGGCTGCGACAGAACAACGATTTGCGTCTAACATCGAAGAATCTCAAGTCACAATTCGCAAGCACCGCACCTTTGCAAATGCTTTAAAACAAGCGAATGCTCAGGAGTTTTCACGACTTATCGAGGAACATTATCGAGACACCCGCAACGCGGTTAACGATAGCGTTTTGTCCTCCTATAGAAAGACATTATCCTAGTTGCAATATGCTTGGCAAAGAGCAAATGTACCGCGTCTTTATGCGTGCTCCAGCTGACGCGGCTCTTTTTTTAGACTCAATTGTCGACAAGTATACATTTATCTATACATATTGTTGCCTTCATTCTTTTGAATGTTATGGAACCATCCTCTCCCTGGTCGCTTTCGGTTTGATTATGCTGCTGAATGTGTTAATTTAACGATAATGAGCTAATAAGGTAAGTGAAGAGGAGAATGAATATGACTGAAACCCGATATATGATCGGCGTCGATATTGGCACAACCAGTACCAAGGCAGTGCTTTTCGAAGAAAACGGCAATATTGCCGCGCAGTATCATGTGGGCTATCCACTCCATACACCTGAGCCAGATGCGGCAGAACAGGACCCTGAAGATATTTTCAAAGCTGTCGTAACGACGGTGCAAGAGGTCATGACACAAAGCGGAGTACCCGCCGAACATGTGCTGTTCGTCTCCTTTAGTTCGGCTATGCACAGCGTACTGGCGGTAGACAAGAACGGTAAACCACTGACCGCCTCCATCACTTGGGCAGATAACCGTAGTGCCAAATGGGCTGAAGCGCTCAAACACAAATACAATGGACACGATATTTACTTACGCACTGGAACGCCCATTCACCCCATGTCACCGCTGACGAAACTGATGTGGATTACACGAGATTTACCAGATGTTGCGGCCCAGACGTACAAATTCATTTCTATAAAGGAATATGTCTTTGCCCGGTTATTCCACCAATATGTCGTGGATCACTCGATCGCCTCCGCTACCGGACTCATGAATTTGAAGCAGCTGGATTGGGACGAGGAAGCGCTCACTATTGCAGGTGTGACGGAGGAGCAGCTGTCCGAACTGGTGCCGACAACTCATGTGCTAAAAGGGCTTGACGCAGCCTATGCACATGACATGGGCCTGCTGGAGACGACTCCTTTTGTGATCGGAGCCAGTGACGGTGTCTTATCCAACCTCGGTGTGAATGCAATCAAACCTGGAGTTGTCGCTGTTACCATCGGCACCAGCGGAGCCATCCGTACTGTAGTTGATAAGCCTCTCACCGATGCCAAAGGGCGCTTTTTCTGTTACGCCTTGACCGAAAAGCTGTGGGTCATCGGCGGCCCGGTGAACAACGGCGGTATCGTTTTCCGCTGGATACGGGATGAATTTGCAGCCTCTGAGGTGGAAACTGCCAAACGCTTGGGAATTGATCCGTATCATGTACTGACCCAAATCGCGGAACAGGTGCGTCCCGGCTCGGACGGTCTGCTTTTCCTTCCGTATCTATCCGGCGAACGCGCTCCTCTGTGGGACCCAAATGCGCGCGGCTCCTTCTTCGGCCTGTCCCTGCGGCACAAAAAAGAGCACATGATTCGCGCCGCACTGGAGGGCGTACTGTTCAATCTGTATACAGTCATGCTCGCTATGGAAGAAGTCATCGACAGACCGTCAGTCATTCATGCCACGGGTGGATTTGCACGCTCGGAGCTATGGAGACAGCTCATGGCGGATATTTTCGACCAGGAAGTCATTATTCCCGAAAGTCTGGAAAGCTCATGTCTAGGTGCAGCTATTCTAGGCTTGTACGCGTTAGGGCGAATTGACTCGCTAGATGCAGTATCCGGTATGATCGGCACCACTCATCAGCATAAACCTGCGGCAGAGCATGTAGATATCTATCGCGATTTACTGCCGATCTATATTCGCATTTCCCGTAAATTTGAAGAAGAGTTCAAGGATATTGCAGAATTTCAGGCCAAGTCCCTACAGTCTTGAGTTACAAGAATAAACATCGTCATTACACCAATTCCTATCCACACCACAGAAAACAGTGACGAAATATAATGTAAACCAAACAGCGAAGCCACAGGCTCCTTAAACTTATAAAGCGAAGACCCTTCTCATCAAGGGTCTTCGCTTTATTGTTGTGCGCCCTTCGTCATGTAGAGCAACATCAGTGTATTTTACAGGAAATCGGCTATAACCGAAATTACATAAATTACAGAAACAGGGTTTTAGAGATGATCACCAGCAAAATAAACAGTACCAGAATCGCCCCTACAGAGGTCCAGGCACCTACACCGCAACCCATACCGCCTACTCCGCACATATGACTCATTTACAACACTCCCTTCGCTCATTTACAGGATCATTGTATGTAGACCTGACCTAATGCGTAAGGGGGCATTCCCCCATTTTTGCGGCGAATGCCTGTTTATTTTGGGGACTAGCATTATGTATTAACCTCTCCACTGTTGCTTTCTTCATCATCAATACTGCACAATTCCCAAGGAATCCACTCGGCAAGCCACACCTCATGCCCTGCATAATAAAACGCGATCCCCTCTTCTCTTGCTTTAATCGTGTTTACCTTGAGCATGACCAATTCACCTCTTCGGCTCCCTGCCAATGCTGCAAAGTTAGTGCTTTCGGATAAATGTACATACTGTCTGCCAACAGGATCTAAACCATCTGCCATAATAAATGGCAATGCCTGCTTATTCGTACCATGGTATAGCACATCTGGTGGATTCCCGGGAGTATACTCTATCTTTTGATAGCTATGTCCATATCTAGCTCTGATTCTACCGTTATGGATTTCAAAACGCTGCTTATCTGAATTGCGTACGATCCGCTCAATATCAGTCTGCTTTATACCTGACCAGCCTGGCAAGCTTTGAATGATTTGAAGTAAGTGTTCTACAGTACAGGAGCCATCTGTAATGTCTAACTTAAGCCCGGATTCCTCAGGCTTGTGTCGCAGCATTTTGCTCATTATTTTACTTAGCTTCATATCTTCCGTTTGTTTCTTCATCGAATTTCTCCTGCCTTTAACAAAAGAGTTTCATCTTTTTATTTGAATGTATTCTTCTAAATGATGTTAAATACATTCTCGTCATGATCTTGATAATTCTGAACGACCGCTTCTGATTGTTTTTTACTGTGATTTCAAAGAATAAGCCATTGAACTTTGTAGATTAAAAGATATTTCTACATAAAATTAAGGATTCCTCTTATCCCTTCTTTATACTTTTCAATATTAAATCGGGAATTAGTAATCTTCAACGTAGGTCAGGCCCCAACGCCTCGTACCTCAAAGCGAACAAACACAATACGCCAAAAGACCATCAGAACCGATTAGGTCTGATGGTCTTATTAGACAAGATAATGTTAGTTAAGCCTCTCTACGGCTACGCGGTGTCAGACCGAGCCAGGACAACAGCGAACTGCGCGTTTTGCGTTGCCGGCCCTGGTAGGTACGTAAATTAGTGATTAACTGCCGATCCCGTTCTTCCTCGACCCTTTCTTTCATCCAACGTTTATGATCCTCCAGTTGGTTAGATAAGCTAACATTCTTCTCCACCAAACGGCTATGCTCTGCTTCCAGTTCCTCCAAACGGCTCCGCATTTCCGACAAAGCGGTTTGCACCATATCCTGCATCTGCGCCAGCTCTTGCGGCTCTACAGACTCCTGTGTTTGTACGGATACAGGTGCTTGCTCCAATCTATATTCAATGGCTGATGTCAAAGTCTGAAGCTGCTCCTGCGGTTGCATGGGTTCCTCCGACAATTCCTGAACGCTCATTTCATCCTCTAACTCTGTCAGCTCAACCGTAGCAGCAGCTTGCTCCTGCACGACTGTCTCTTCTCTGTTCTCAGCCGCCGCCATTATTTCTTGCCAGGTTGCGGTCAGTGACTCAGCATCCGAGATAGGTGGCAAGCGGAATTCTTCATCCTCCAGTTGGAAGGGAGCGGTTATTCGCTCAAGTACCACCTGAACGGATTGCTCCATCGTCATATGCTGCTCACGCAACGCCCTCCGCATCACCTTCAAACAATCAACATCCTCAGCACTGAACATTCTCGACTGATTAGCGGAACGCTGAAACACGTATCCCTGTTCCTCCAGCGCCGCTGCATATTTACGAAGGGTACTCGCCCCAATTCCCAGTTGCTTTGCTGCTTCCGTCGTCGACTTGCTTTCTTCCATTTAATCATTACCTCCCCGGATGGTATGGAAAGAAATAAGCTTGTATATGTAGAATTCGCGGAAACCATTGGAAATCCTTTGGCAAAAATGTTCTAATAATGCAGACTACTAAGAACCTTTGTCATAAACGAATACATTATAAAAATACAAGAAGCGACATCGCTGAGAACGCCCCTACACTGTATACTCTTGAGGCTCTTTAAGAGGCGTCACCTAAAATGCCATACTTTCAATATTTTTATGGCAACATTTCTTCCATGAGTATGGTCCATGTTATGGTTTATACGAAAACCATTTATAAATAAATGGATATATTCTAGCCTGCTCTCCCCTAAAAGAATATTGATAATCCTCGCTTATTCTTTAATTATTCCTAAATAGCTCTCCCTACTCACCTTTCGTTTTTAATTTATCGGAATGAGGGCAAAAAAATGGATATTTTCAAAAGATCAGCAATATGTTATGTTATGTAACGTAAAATGGATTTCAGGCATAATTTGTAGCATATTAACGTTCGCTGGAACGAGGAGGAAACATAAATGAAGGGGAAGGCAAGGAAAGTAGCGATTGTCGGCGCGGGAATGGTCGGTTCGAGCTGTGCCTACTCAATGGTCAATCAGTCCATTTGTGATGAAATCATGATGATTGACCGCACGTATGACCGAGCTTTAGCCCATGCACTGGATCTGTCCCATTGTATGGATTTTACGTCTACACGCACCAAGGTCCGTGCAGGCACATATGCAGACTGCACGGATATGGATGTTGTGATTATAACAGCTGGATCTAACCCTAAGCCCGGCCAAGACCGCTTGTCTGTATTGGACGATGCCGTGCATATCACCAGAGAGATTGTGACAGCTATTATGGAGGGCGGTTTCGACGGTATTTTCGTTATTGCCGCTAATCCTGTCGACATTGTTACTTATCTGGTGCAGAGTATATCCGGTCTGCCGCGTAATAAGGTGATCGGCACAGGCACCTCTATTGACTCATCCCGACTCAAGACGTTGCTTTCTGAGGTATTTTCTATAGATCCACGCAGTGTGCAGGGGTATGCCTTGGGCGAGCATGGCGAATCCCAATTCGTGGCCTGGTCACACGTCACGATTGGCGGCAAGCCGCTCTTGCACATTTTGCGTCAGCATAAGGAACGATTCAGACACGTTGATCTGGATGACATCGCCCGTAAAACAAGGGATGCCGGTTGGGAGATTTTCACCCGCAAAGGTGCCACTTATTTTGGTATTGCCAATGCGCTGGCTTACATTACCCGTTCCATCTTAAATGACGACGGTAAAATTATAGCGATCTCTGCCGTATTGGACGGCGAGTATGGACACACTGATGTCTGCACGGGCGTTCCGGCAATCATTGGCAGTAAAGGAATTCAGGAGATCATCGAACTTGAGCTGAGCCCAGAAGAACAAGCCAAGTTCGACGCCTCTTGCCACCTGATCAGCGAAAATATTCGCGCCATTTCAGACTTAGTGTAAGCCCATAGAGCTAGTACCTTATTCAGAACACGAACCTGGGTACAGTAAAAAAGCTCCTTGCCTTCATTTAGGGCAAGGAGCTTTTACAGTTCCTATATTTCGTCTTATATCTCTTTATAACGAAATATCGTCAGGCCAGCCAACGCAAACAGGACAAAGCTACCCAGTACCACCATCAAGAGTGTATCCGTTGGCACCATGAACGCCCCGAAGTCGTCTCCCCCACTCGGCATCATCGCCAATAAAGGTTGTACCCACGGATAATACGGAGCATAGGTCTGAGAGTTGGCGATCAGCATATTGGGCACGGTGAAGACGAAATTCAAAGCAAGCGGTGCAGCAAAGCTAGACCACAAAAAGGACACCAGCAATTGCAGGGCGGCCAGCGGCAGACAAGCAACCCAGCCTGCAAGCAGGCTTTGGGCGATCACGGTCCAAGGAATCGGCCCGTTCATCCCCTGCACAGCTCCAACACCCAGCAGCGCTCCTCCGAACAGCAGCTGAGTCAGTCCGACCATAGCCATAATGATGGTCAGCTTGGCTGCGTACAGACCCGTGCGGGACAACGGCAATGACATCAGCTGCTTCCAGCCGCCGCCCCCATGCTCGAAACGGCAGACTAGAGACCCAAACACGGCGGTCAGCATCGGCAGGAACAGCATTGCATGTATTGTAAGCATGGCAGCCAACAGCAACAGCCAGTTTCCTCCCGGATTCGCCAGTAAACCAACTAGGACGGCAATCGCCGGGCTGACGAGCGCAAGCAGCCAGACGGGCGATTTCGCCATTTTCAGGCGTTCGACAGAAAGTAACCGTACGTATCCTCCGAACATTACGCCACATCCTTTCGGCTAAAATGAGCTGCGGTCAGCAGGCTGAGAATTATACCTGTTGCGCATCCGATAAACGCGAATATCCACGCTTGTGGCGCAACCCATGCGAATTGCGGCCAAGCCAGCGGAAACCATTCGGACAGTTGGGAAGCGAATAAGCTGCCAATGCCTAACGTAATGCCCAGTGTTACAGGCAGAGCTTGATTATGGAACGTGACCGTTAGCCACAACAACAATACGAGTATAGGCAGCGTGCCGCCTAAGGGCCAAAACCCGAGCCGTAGTAGCTCCCCTATCGGTGCTGGCTCTCCCCCAAAGCCAAGAAGCATCCCCAAGGTCCAAGTCCCTACCGTCAAGAGTAGGCAGGACACGCACAGCATTCCAATGGCCAGTGTTAGCTTTGCCATATAAACACTAAATTTGGAAATAGGCAAAGCCAACAGCTGCTTCCAGGAGTTAGAGGTATGCTCCACATTCGCCAACATGGAAGCGACCATCGTGGCTCCTAACACAAGTGCAAGGGGAACAAACAGTGCGATGTTATCCATCAAACTTTCCCATAAGCGGCCCTTGTATCGCGGAATCAGATAGTCATAGCGGAGCCCAAAGTTCAGTCCCTGCATCGCCACCAGCCCAAGAGGACCGAGGAAGACCAGGAACCAGATTCCCTTTCTGCGTGCTTTGAGCAGATCCGCTGTCAACGCTCGCAGCATCATAGGGAGCCCCCTCCTTTGCCCACCACCTGCATGAACATATCCTCCAACGATTTGCGGCGTTCCTCCACACGATATACGGCATGTGTGTTTTCAACTAATCTTCTAACTAGCAGCGCAACAGCTGCATCATTCATGTTGTCAAAATCCAGCGCTGACCCGTCCTTCACTGAATGGTAGCCCTGTTCACGTGCAATCAATTGGGCTGCTTCCGGCTCCGATACTACGATCCGAATCCCCCCTGCGGACTCCTGACGGAGATTGTGAATTGTATTTTGGAAAACCAGTTGTCCTTCACGAATAATGCCGACGGTATTAGCCATATGCTCTACCTCACTCAGCAAATGGCTGGATACCAGTACAGTGATCCCCCGCTGCTTGGGCATCGCCTGGATCAATTCGCGCATTTCCTGAATGCCCTCGGGGTCCAAGCCATTCGTTGGCTCGTCCAGAATAAGCACTTCGGGATTGCCGAGCAGGGCTGCTGCGATACCAAGTCTCTGCTTCATGCCCAGCGAGTAACCTTTAACCGGGCGTTTAGCGTGCTTGGTCAGCCGAACGACCTCCAATACTTCCGCAATGTTCTCTTTCGGCACATTCAAAATACGACGAATAGCCTCCAGATTTTCGACGGCATTCAAATGACCATAATACGAAGGATACTCTACCAACGAACCGACTTTACGCAAAATATCCAGTCTATGTCTGCGGATATCTTTGCCGAATATACGGATCGTTCCTCGAGTTGGGCGAATAAGCCCAAGTAGCATGCGGATCGTTGTCGTTTTCCCTGCTCCATTGGGTCCGAGAAATCCGTAAATATCTCCCCGTGCTATTTTCAGGTCCAGCTGATTAACCGCGGCGCGGCCTTTGTAAATTTTGCTGAGACTGTTCGTTTCAATGATTGATTCGTTCAAGTTCCTCACCTCGACACCTATCGTAACGCGCCAAGTTTAAAGCCAAGGGAACACTGAGTTTAAGTTTTGTTTAAAAAACAGATTCGTGTCCCGGCCGATGAACTGCAAATCTCCCTCTCCAAATTCATTTCGCGAGCCAATAGTTCTGTGATCGCCAGGCCAATTCCAGCTCCTTTTTCACTGGATTGCCGTTCCATTCCCGGGCCTTTATCTGCAATGACCAATGCCTCTCTCCCGTTATCCTTCTGAACTTGAATACCAATATACCGGCCTGAGGCAGCATGACGAACTACATTTTGAAAAAGATTATCCAGCAGACGGCGGAAGCCCTGCTCGTCGACATTCCACACCATACTATGCTCGGGCAGATCGATATCCACTTCAAAGCCTTCCTTTTCCCACACCGGATACCAGCTGGCCGCACACTCGCGCACCAGCCGCAAAATATCACGCGGTTCGTTATTCATGGTGTATTTGCCACTAGATAGGAGATTATAGGTCAGCAAGTTGTCGATCAGACTTCCAAGGTCTTTTAACTTATTTTCCATTAGTGTAATCGACTGCTTCCCTCTGCTGCTCAGGTTTTCTGCATCCAGTGTATACAGATGACTGCGCACAACCGTAAGCGGTGTTCGAATATCGTGTGACAGATCAGCGACCAGCCTCTTCCGCAGTTCCTCCTCCTGACGCTCACGTCCTCGGCTCTCTGCCAACTGTTCGACCATCCGATTAAAAGCTTCCTCCAGTTTGCCGATTTCATCCGGGCGACCGGTGGCAACGAGGATGGGTAACCCATCCTCTCCTCGCTGCGACATGGCGGCCTGAAGCTGCAACAACCTCCGCCGAATGCCTCCAAAAAACAGAAGAGATACGAATATAAAGGCTCCCAGAACCAATAGAATAAAAAGGAGATAGTACATCAACATGCCATTATCAGTAGACGACTGTTCAAAAAACGAACGGGGCACCTTTAATACCATATAGCCCTGATTCACATCATCCTTGCCCCCGCCGATAAAGGCCACGACTGTAAACGGCCCATCATAGCTGGCTTGCTTCATAAAAGCTATAGCCTGCGCTGCGCTCCATTGTTTTGGAATGTTAGGTTGTGTCGGCAGCTCCAGCCTGGTTAACCCTGCGGTATCGACCCAAAATATTTGTGAATCCGGGAACATATTTTGCTGTATTTTACGCAGATGGGCTGAGATTTGCTCTGGATTAGCCCCCTTCAAAGCTATAGCTTCTCGGTGCCAGCTATTTTCAGTATGGGTCGTAGAGGGATAGTAAGGATTCGTAGGCTTGATATCCGTCTGCAAATTCAACAGAATGCTATATATTAAGGTTGTAACAGGCAATACAATGGGCAACAGCACCATAGCAAACACAATAATGACCAGATAGCGGAACAACAATGAATTACGAAACCGCCCTCCCTGACCTGGACGGGAGTTGAGATGTAATCCTGTCCACCTTTTACGCATACCGTTCATTATGCCTTCACCCGATAACCTACACCACGGATCGTCTCAATGATACGGGGTGTGGCAGGATCAATCTCCAGCTTTTCCCGCAAGTGCCGGATGTGGACCATCAAGGTTTTGTCTCCGTCGATATACGGATCTCCCCACACCGCCTCATACATTTGTTCCTTCGTCATAATCTGGCCCAAATGCCGCAGCAAATAAGCAAAAATATGATATTGCTTGCCTGTCAGCGTAATTTCCTCCCCGGTATCACGATTTACAATACGATTATCTGGAGGAAACACAGACAGATGCCCCAGTTGTAGAGATTCTTCGGATACGCTTCCTGATCGCCGCAGCAAAATTTCCATACGTGCTATGAGTTCATCGGGGTGAAAGGGCTTTGTCACATAATCATCAGCAAAATCCAATCCTTGCAGCTTATCGTCAATGGATGTACGGGCAGACAACATGAGAATGGGAAGCTCCGGGTACTCTTTCTTGAGCCGCTTCCCAATGGTGAACCCATCCAGACCGGGTAACATCACATCCAGAATCACGAGCTGGCACGTACGAGCTGCCTCCACAGCCCCATCCCCGCTGCGAAGCCAGGTTACAGCGTAATTTCGCTCTTCTAAATACTGATGCGTCCAAGCACCAATATCTTGGTCATCTTCGATGTATAGCACATTTGTTTTCATAATAGACACCTACTTATCGTTTTTCTTTTATGTAATGGGCATTATAGCATTTATGGTACATAACCCACTTAAAAAGGTTAATAACTACCTTATACGACATACGCTTCACAATTTCAAATTTGAATGCAGGTGAACAAGGAGGCCTATCAGATGCTGCTGGAAGCGATATACCACCACCCGAAACATAATTGGGCTTTTGGTTATGATGATGAAACGATAATTTTACGGCTTCGTGCAAAGAAAAATGACCTGACTTCTGTTCATGTTCTTACCGTAGATAAGTACGACTGGGATCGTACTCGGCAGCTTATTCCGATGTCCAAATTTGCCACCGATGGCAGGTTCGATTACTACGAATGTACTGTAAAGCCTACTCACCGTCGGCTGAAATATGGATTTTTGCTGGAAGATGGCGAGGAACGAATTTGGATGGACGAGGACGATTTCACGACCGAGGAACCTCAAAATGCAGACAGTCTGTTCCAATATCCGTTTTTAAATCCGATTGATATTTTGAAGCCACCCGCATGGGTGAAGGATGCTGTATTTTATCAGATTTTCCCGGAACGCTTTGCCAATGGTGACCCCTCCATTAGCCCGGAAGATGCTGAGGACTGGGGTGGCACACCGCAAAGAGACAATTTTTTCGGTGGCGATTTACAAGGGATTCTCGATCATCTGGATCATCTGAGCGAGTTGGGGATCAACGCCATATATATGACTCCTGTCTTCAAGGCGACGACCAATCATAAATATGATACTGAGGATTATATGGAGGTAGACCCGCACTTCGGGGACAAAAAGATATTAAAAAGGCTGGTGGAGGCCTGCCACGATCGGGGAATCCGGGTACTACTCGATGCGGTGTTCAACCATTCAGGACGTACCTTTAAACCGTTCGTGGATGTACTGGAAAAAGGCGAAGCCTCACCTTACAAGGACTGGTTCCATGTTCATAGCTTTCCGCTGGAAGTGGTCGATGGCACCCCGACCTACGATACATTCGGGCTTGAACCGATGATGCCCAAGCTGAACACGGAACATCCTGAGGTGAAAAGGTACCTGCTGAATGTGGCAAAGCATTGGATTGAAGAGGTCGGTATCGACGGCTGGCGACTGGATGTGGCAGATGAGGTAGACCACGCCTTTTGGCGTGAATTCCGTACGACGGTCAAGCAGGCTAATCCGGAGGCGTACATTTTGGGTGAAATGTGGAACGAATCATCAGAATGGCTTCAGGGCGATCAATTCGATGCGACGATGAATTATCCGTTCACCTATGCGGTGAATGATTTTTTCGTCAAAAAAGTGACCGATGCCCAGAGCTTCGCCTTCGCCATTGGACGCCAGCTTGCCCGCTATCCGCAGCAGGCATCCGAGGTTGCCTTTAATCTGCTGGATAGCCATGATACACCGCGCCTACTGACGCTGTGCGGGGGCGACAAGCAACTGATGCGGCTGGCTGCTTTGTTCCAGTTCACGTATATGGGCGCACCCTGCATTTTTTACGGCGATGAAATCGGCCTGGATGGAGATGCCGATCCAGGCTGCCGCCAGTGCATGGAGTGGGATACCGACAAGCAGGACCACGAGCTGTTCAACTTTTATCGTGAGATGATCGCTCTTCGCAAGGCGCACCCTGTCCTTCGTGATCAAGGAAGCATCACTTTCCTGGAGGCACAACCGGAGGGCGCTTCACTCGCCTACGAGCGGCGCAGCGACGAAGAAGTGTTGCTTGTGCTGCTCAACCGTTCCGATGAGGATCACACTTTTGAATTGTCCATTCCAGAGCAGGAATGGCAATTAGCCTTTGGCGAAGGCCAGTGGTCCGTAGGAGCGAAGGGGCTGCATGCCGAGCTTCCACCTTACGGATATACTGTGCTGAAGGCAGCGCCTGCACGGTCAGTCAACTCTGCAAAAGAAGTTGACGACAAGACGCAAAGCAAGGCATAGGCTATGTAGACGCGGATGCTGATGAAGATACCTGCGAACTATGGGGAAAATTGAGATCGCCGGGAACAAGTTATCTAACTTATTCCCGGCGATCTTTTTACGTTGAGGACATAGCTCTTTGTACAAGCTGATTATTTATTTTGGACATCTGTTCTTACTACCCCAACATCCGACGCATTGATAGAAATGGGGTTACCGCCTTGTCCTGTTTGAGCTGAAGAAGATTGTCTAACGTCCACCCTAATTCTTTTGCCCTTAAAGCCAGTTCGTCTCCTTTTTCCCAATGCCATGGCCTCCTTAAGTCTTCGTGGCTTCATAAACCTCTCAATATGACCTAACTGTGAAGAGATATGCTATATGCATATGCCACTGAAGAAAACAGGTCTCGGCGAATATCAGATCATAGAGAAAAGAGGCGATTAGCACCCGATCTTGCAAGATCATCCAAAAAATTACAACGAACATACTAACAGCAAAAGAGCGGAACCTGCTTTTACAGGCTCAATGTGGCTTTAAAACCATCATTGAGCCTGTAATGATTAATGATAGAGAATCATTGCTTATGTCAGTTTTCAACAAGCCAGTAGCCTTTCATGACTATCGTTGAGCGCTTGCAGATTCGCTTGTAGATGATTGAATATTTTAATCAGTAAAATTTAAAGCGTTTACAAGTTAAGCGGCAGGTTGCCGGTCAGCGACGATTGCTTGACCGGATCACTTTACAAATTGGCTTAAGCCAATACACCAAGAGCGTATCCAATAATTCCTATTGCGAATAAAGCAAAAATCAGAGCTATAGCATTCACTTTCTTTTTGAGCAGTCTCATGCATAAAAAAGTCAGCAAAAGAGGTAACAGTCCAGGTATCAATTGATCCAGAATCATCTGTATCGTCGTAACAACCTCTACTCCATCCGAACGGGTATATCGGGATACTTCGAGTGGTATATTCAGAGTAGTCCATTTAGATACGAGTGCGCCCATAACAAATAGTCCCAGGATGGAGGCCGATTCCGTAAGCTTTTGCAGTCGGTTTCCGGACATGTCGGACACAATCTCCGTCCCTTTTTGGTAGCCGTATTTCAGTCCGTACCACTTGGTAGCCAGGCGAATAACATTAAAGAGCAAGAAAAATAGGACAGGCCCGATAACGCTTCCGGACAACGCAATGGAAGCTCCTAATGCAGCCAGAACGGGGCGTAATGTTCCCCAGAAGATAGGATCCCCTACTCCAGCCAAAGGTCCCATTAAGCCAACTTTCACGCCACTTATGGTAGCATTATCAATCGGCTGTCCATTGGCTTTCTGCTCCTCCATAGCGGCCGTTACCCCCATAATCGGTGCAGAGATAAACGGTTGAGTATTAAAAAACTCCAAATGCCGCTTTAGTGCTTCTTTTTGGTCTTCCTTCTTGCTGTATAGCCGCTTGATTGCCGGAATCAAGGTGACACAAAAACCAATCGACTGCATACGCTCAAAATTAAACGAGCCCAGCAGGAACCATGAACGGAAAAACATTTTGTTTAAATCGCTTTTGGTCAACTTTTTTTCTTCCATAGTACCCCACTCTTTCATTAAGAATTTCTTTAGAGCTCTTCAATTTCACCCACTTGATCTTTGCGCTGGCTATATTTGGGATTGAGCTGGATATACAGCAGAGCCAGAACCGCTCCCATGATTCCAAAGCCAACCAGATTGATGCTTGTAAATGCCGCGATGACAAAGCCCAAGAAAAAGAAAGGCATCAGATATTTGGCTGCCATCATGTTAATAACCATGGCATATCCTACAACGACGATGAATCCCCCTGCAATTTGCAGCCCTTTTGTAATGACCTCCGGGATGGCATCCAGCAAAGTCGTAACTAGACCGGTTTCTGCTGCAATAGCCACCAATACGGCAGGCAAAGCGACACGTAATCCCTGAAGAAGGAGGGCTATGAAGTGACATAATTCAATTCCTTTGAAATTTGAAGATTCGGCATATTTATCTGCCAGATGCTGAAAGAACACGGTAATCGTTCTAACAAAGATAGTTAACACTTGTCCGCCAGCCGCAATCGGAATCGCAACGGCAATTCCCGCACCGATCGATTGGTGCCCGACAATAACCAATATGGTTGAGACTACACTGGCCAAAGCCGCATCCGGAGCCATGGACGCTCCGACATTCATCCAGCCCAAAGCCAATAATTCCAGCGTACCGCCTAGAATAATACCGGTTTTGAGATCTCCCAGGACCAGACCGATCAGTGTACACGCAACTATAGGACGATGAGTCTGTCCTTCATCCAAAACACTGCCCATTCCGCAAATGGCTGCAACCAGCGTGACCATTACGATTTCAAAAACACTCATGTTTGACCCCCTCTCTTATGCGTACGTGTTGTTAAAACTGGACATTTTGGAGCTTGTTAATCAAATTAATTTTAGGATCACTGGCCACTTTTCTAATCTCCAGTTCTATCCCCTTTTCGTGCAATTTATAAAATGCCTCTACATCCTGCTTGTCTACGGACACTGCTCCGGTAATTTGTGTTTTGCCTTCTTTGAAGCACATTCCACCTACATTTACCGATGTAAACGGTACCCCACCTTCTACAACCCGCAGTACATCCGTGGGATTGGTAAACAGGAACAAGGTCTTGAAATCGTTATATTTAGGATTGTTATAAGCTTCAATCGCT
This sequence comes from Paenibacillus sp. AK121, assembly GCF_019042715.1. Lineage (NCBI taxonomy): Bacteria > Bacillati > Bacillota > Bacilli > Caryophanales > Paenibacillaceae > Paenibacillus > Paenibacillus sp. AK121. The sequence goes on along the minus strand of NZ_JAHPJM010000016.1, from coordinate 89,554 downwards.
TTCGCAATCGTGACAACATAAGCTTTAATCCCTGGCGGCGCCACTTGTAACAATAAGGTTTTGCGCAGCGTATCCGCAGCGACCTCATTGCTGACGGCGATAATTTTGTTACACTTCGTTTCCTTCACCCACACAGTAGCCACCTGACCATGAATCAGACGGTCATCAATACGAACAAATGATATTTCCATACCTATAATTCCTCCTCTGTTTGTATGTCCCGGATGACACGAAAAGACTTCATTGAATCCTGACCCGCACGGATGGCCAGATCACTCAGATTCTCCACGTTCTCCAGCCCTCTATTGGTCAGCAGGTCTACGATCATTGGCAGGTTTACCCCTGTTACAATGCCCATTTTTTCATACCTGGCCACAATCCTACTGGCCGCATTATAGGGACTGCCACCAAACAAATCGACGAGAAAAATCAATCCGTCCGTCCAATCAATTGTTTCCAAGGCCGCTTTGTACTTCTCAACAAGTCCGTTAACACTTTCACCTGGTTCAAACGTTACACCCACCACATTTTCCAGATGGCCGAAAATCATTTCCGTGGATCTTAGGATCTCTTCGGAAAATTTTCCATGAGTGCCAACAATAACACCTATCATTTGTTTCACCCCCTCCTTGCATCCTTCGCCTATACTTATATGCAAGTCTCATGCCAAGATTCTGTATGATGCGATTAACTATCAAAAAAAAGACCAAACCCTCGGCTGCTCCGGGAATTTGGTCTTTTCTCATCAACTACTTATTATCCTTATCCGCATGATTAATACACATCCAGCATCGTTTTATACACTTGCGCCACTACTTGGGGATACAGTTATATACTTCGCTTAGGATTTCGCAAATATAATATTTTTCATCATTAGTCAGCTTAATGTTAATACTGGAGGCAAATATATTGCAGGAACGGTTCACCACATCGATTAATCGTTGGTCAAGCAAGGATACATCCTCCTGATACACTAGCCCTTCTCCAATGACCATTCGTTCCAGCGCATGAGCCGTATGAACAGCAAGCTGAACCTTCTTTGCATAATGGAAATCAGCCTCCAGTTCCTGTTCCAGCTGCTCGATAAATTTCATCAAAATCCCCAAAATTTTGTGAGGATTCAAATAAGTCATAAACTCCTTTAGCGTATCCTCACATAGATCTCTTACGACCACGCTTCCGTGTTCATGCATAACAGGCAACTGATTGTTGAGCAACAATTCTCTTAATGCCTGTTCACCGCTTGCCTCGATCAGTTTTTCCAAAGGGATAAACGGTACATTGAGCTCGCTTGGCCGCTTAACCCCAATCACCGCAAGAAGCGTATGCTTGGCCCGTAAATCCTTCACCACTTTATCCAATTCCCTGACCTTTGCCGGTACAACAACTATTTTCTCTTCGGTTAAGTCATAAACAACCTTCTCTACAAACTCCTTTAGCTTGGCGGCGGCACCTTTGCCGGAGGAACAGACCGTCACGATTACCTTATTACTGGTCTTTTCCGCTTTCACTCCAGCATTTCCAGTGTTATATCCACGAAAATCCTTCAAAGATTGATAAATTTCCTCTATATTCATATCAAAAATACTGGCCTTTCGCACAGCCTCCAACACAAGCGGGGTTGAAACCATATCGATAGTCTTCACCTTAATCCCGACACGTTCCATAATGGTTGCTTCAAGATTGAGCAAGGAGCCCATATCAACCAGCAGCAATACGCCTCTGCCATTGTCAATGTCCTTCACTTTATCCACAATAACTTCCAGGATTTCTCTAGGACTAACATCCAAAGGCATGTCTACTGCGCAAATATTTGAGCTTCCCAGCAGGCTGTCGACAACGCTAACGACACTGCTTGCCGTACTGTTGCCATGTGCAGCTACAATGATTCCCACATTTCCCTGGTGCTCCTCTTCTACCGATTTCAGAAGAATCGCCACATAGGTAGTCTCGGCATCGGGTACGTTGACTTCAAACTTGGACTCGATCAAATCCTTGATAATAAGTGCCAGTCTGTATTCTTCATCCTGATCATTCATCGGATCATAGATTTGTTTACTGACATATTTTTTCTCCCGGATTCGCTTTAAGAAGGCACTCAAATGAAGACTGAAGGCATAAACAAACCTGTCACTGTAATTTCTATTCAATTCTTTTTGAGCCATCTCTTGCACCTGTTCAGCGAACTCCAGAATATTTCTGCCTACGATCTTAAGAATCCGTTCCCGTCCCCCTTTAATGTTATAAAATCGGTTATAGAAACTTTTGATGTGAATATTGACATCTGTAGTTATAAACTTATTGATAAAACTGTCATCGAGTCCTTCTTCTTTGAGCATCCCTATCTTGTCTTCAATCAATTTGTACAGGTTGAACGGCAGTTCAGAAGCGTCTGCTTCATCCATTCCTTTGCTGCCTTCAGGAGTAATATACAGCGAGGAGTTGACCATCTCCATTTCGGCAATCTCCTTGCGGTTCTTCCCCATATTAAATAGACCTTCCTTGATATTTCCGGGCAAAATTTTAAAATCAAGTTCAATCTCTTCCTTATTTTCATGTATGCTGTTCAAAAATCCTTTGGCACACACAAGCTGAATGTTCGATTTCAACTGACCGATATTGCCATAGGTTACGCTGCCAATCAGTGCTTTTACAGTTTCCAATTCAACCCTAATGGGCTTGTTCACACGATGGGCTTCGTTTGCAAAGAGATGCTTCAGGATCAAAAACCGCTCCTCAACGGTCCGCTCTTGCAAGGAAGGAATGTTGATCGTAATCGGTATCCGTCTGATAAAGGTTTTCAACATAGAAGAACCGGGATCTTCGGTCGTAGCGCCGATGAGCAGCACATTCGCTTCCCGCTTGCGCTCCGACTCGCCCAATTTGTTGTAACTGTTCGTGTCCATGAAATAAAATATCATTTCTTGGCCTTCTGGGGGCAGCCGATGAATCTCATCCAAAAACAGGATGCCCCCATCCGCTTTCTCAACCAGCCCCTCTTTCTCCCGATCAGCCCCGGTAAATGCTCCTTTTACATGACCAAAAATGTGGGAGAGTAGCAGTTGAGGGTTATTGTAATAATCAGCGCAGTTAAATACGATAAACGGTGCTTGCTCTGAAAAACGCTTCATATATTTACCATAATTATACATCAACCTAGCGAACATTGTTTTCCCAACGCCAGTCTGCCCCACAATCAGCGTATGTAAGCCCTTCGGCGGGTATAATATTGCCGCTTTTCCCTGCTCAACCTGGTTTCTCATACTCCCCATGAAACCGATTAAGGCGTGAAACGGATCCACTTGCTCTCCAGGCAGCAATATTTCATGAATGCTGTTGACTTGGATTTGTTTCTCTTTAAGCTGAACCCGAAAGGTCTCCTCGATCACCTGCTTGTGCAAAAACTTGACGGGTCTCCCCTTGATTTTAATAATCAAGTCGGCGCGAAGTAGACTATTAAGCTCCTTGCTTACATTATTTCTTAACATATTCTGTTGATCGGCTATTTCCGCAGCCGTAATTCCACCGCCGTCCTGCAAGGCCTCTACCGACAGTTTCTTTGTACCATTGGCAATATACTTTAAGATCTCATCAATTCGTTTCACGGTATTCCCCCATGCTGACTAGTTCTTATTTAATTAGTATATAAAAAAAGAAATAATCCTCTACAAGAAAATAAACTGACAAGTTAATCATTAATCTGATACCCTTTTTATTGAATCTATCCAAAACTCAAATTCAGCCCATTCCATTCACTTCTTTTCCAAGATCAAAGGTTGGCAGTATAATTGCATAAGCTTCACGAATAAGCTGCATAAAAAGTTATTTTTGTTTCCCAGTAAGGAGCTGAGATAAAATAATGCGCTACGGATTACAGCAAGAGCAAACATTCAGGCTGGCTATGACTCCAGAATTACGACAAGCCATCACGATTCTTCAATATTCTTCGGTCGATCTGATGTCATATCTTCATGAGCAAGCAAATGAAAATCCGATCATTGATTTGACAGAGATCGACATGTCCATCGAAAGAATCAATACAGAAGAAGAATATTCGCCACGAAAAAATGATAATCCGGTAGACCTTCTGGATTTTGTCTCTAATCCCGCAGATAATTTATATAGACATCTTAAAGCGCAGCTTGGGATGGTCAGCGGGCTATCCAGGCTACAACAGATGATTGGCATGTTTCTGATTGGGAATTTAAATGAAAAAGGCTACCTTGAGCTGGATGTAAATACAGTTGCCGGAATACTTGACGTCCCCACCGATGAGGTTGAAAATATACTTGCCCTGATTCAAGGCTTTGAACCGGCAGGAATCGCTGCCCGCAGTCTGGAGGAATGCCTTCTTTTGCAGCTGCGATATGCCGGGAATGATGATGTTTATCTGGAAGAAATCGTGCGACATCACATGGTCAATCTTTCATGTAACCGCATACAAAAAATCGCAGATGCTCTGGGGATCGACATTCACATGGTACAACAAATTACCGATCAGATACGCAAGCTGAATCCTTGTCCGGGAGCGGCATTTGCTCCATATGAACGCCAGCATCATATAGCAGATATCTCAGTGGAGAAATTTAAAAACGACTACATTGTGACAGTTAATGATATCACAGTCCCACGCGTCGGGATTAATCCTTTTTACCAAAGTATGCTTCGAAAGCCGGCTATGGAGGAAGAGAAACGATTTCTTCGTGAGAAGATGAATACGGCATTATGGCTTATTCATAGCCTTGAGCAGCGCCGCCTGACCCTGATGCGTGTGGCCCAGGCTATTGTTGATAGGCAGCGGGAATTTTTTGAGCATGGCGTTTATCATCTGAAATCGATGACCCAAAAGGAGATTGCTGAAATAACCGGCCTGCATGAATCCACGATCAGCCGGGCGGTCAGTAATAAATACATGCAGACGCCCCGTGGATTGTTTGAACTCAAATATTTCTTCACCTCCGCCCTAGGATCGAAAGACGGAGATGCTACTTCATCAGAGAGCGCAAAAATGCGGATAAAGCAGATCATCGACGGTGAAGAGAAGCAAAAACCATTTTCAGATCAGGCAATCACAGAACTGATGGCAAAGGAAGGACTAGAGCTGTCACGCAGAACGGTAGCCAAATACCGAGAAGAATTGGGGTATTTATCCTCCGCCAGGAGAAAAGTGTATTAAAACTTCAGCAAGCGATTGTGAAAACCAAGAAGCAGCGCTATCACATTCTACCGGCTGCCTCCCTCGTAGAATCTCCAATAGAGAATAGGCCAACCAGTAACCTCTGGTTGGCCTATTCATATGACCTGAGCGAGTACAGCAGTCTACGCAGGTAGCGTCTGTGTTTTCAATTGCACGTACAACTGGTGTGTAACCTGATGTGGCTCAATACCCAACTCATCTTCCAGTAAGCTGACGAAGCTTTCATAATGCTTTTGAGCAGCTGTATACTCGCCCAACTGGGCATAGGCTGTCAGCAGCAGACCACAGATATCATCTGAGTAAGGCTCCCTCTGTTGTAGGCTGAGCAAGCGCTGGATAGACTGCCGGGCACGACCTGAACGAAGCTCTTCCTTAGCCAGTTCTGAAGCACATGCCAGATACATATTGCGTAGTTTTTCTCTTTTTGCATACGCCCATGGGTAATCGTGCTCCTCCAGATAATTGCCACGGTACAGAGCCAACAGGCTCTCGATACGCGGTGTACCGCCGCTACCAGACGCCGCCCACTCGGAAATGCCCCGCTCGAATAGCTCCACATCTGTAACCCAGCCATTACGATTCAAACGATAGCGATCCAAGTTGTATTCCAGCTTCGTATCTTGCATCCGTTCTTTCAACGCCTTGCGGATTTGGTAAATGGACGTGTGTAGATGAACAACAGCCTTGTCCAAATGATATTCGGGCCACAGCGCATCCAGCAATTGCTCCTTGCTAACCCATTCTCCTTCATGATGTAGTAAAAAGGAGAATAGCTCCTGCGACTTTAGTGTACGCCATTTGAATGGCTTTGCTCCCGCGGCTCCTTGTCCATCCTCCGAAATTTCAAGCTTTTGAAAACAACGCACTTTGGGTAATTGCTCTGCTACGACGACCGAGCTGGAAGGACGGGAATCTGCCAGCGTGGCTACAATCCGATCTAACGTTTTATTAAGCCGCCGGGCATGAACAGGTTTCAACAAGTAATCCAGTGCTTGCAGTTCGAATGCTTCAATAGCATATTCCGAGTACGCAGTCACAAAGACGATATGAATATGCGAGTCCAGCTGTTGAATCCACTCGGCAGCCTCCAGTCCGTTCATCTCCGGCATTCCGATATCTATAAAAACAATATCCACACGTTCTGCCGCCAGATGATCCAACCCGGCTTGTGCAGACGTATATTTGCCCATAACCGTTAATCGTCCGTCCGCCTCCAGCAACCGTTCCAGGTAGGTTAATGCCGACCTCTCATCATCAATCAATATCGCCTTCATCTGTGTCCGCGCCCCCTTCTTGCTGCAACCATCCATCACAATGCTCTATGACCAGGCTATCTGCTTTATCATCCGATTTTTAATTTCTAATATTTTATATATCGTATAAACTCGGGCGCGACATTAGCTTTTCTGGCCGATGTACTGTATTTTTTTATTCATTCAGTAGGGTGAGATAAGGTCGTTTCCGGCACACGGAAGCTTACCGTCGTCCCTTGCATAGGATTGCTTTCAATCCGCAATCCTTCTCCATACATATGGATCAGACGGCGATGGATATTACGCAGTCCCACACTGGAGGATACATGCTCCTCCGACAGTAGCTGTTGCAGTCGCTCTGGTGGAATCCCTACGCCGTCATCGGTCACGCTGACCACAAAATCGGCTCCATCTTCTTGTACAATCACCCGCACTGTTCCACCTGTGGCCCGTTGCATCACACCGTGTCGTATCGCATTTTCCACGATGGGCTGAATGCTTAATGGCGGGATCAGCGACCGAATGTTCCTCCCTACCTCTATAGTCACCTGCAAACGTTCTTCAAAACGGGCTTTTTCCAATGCCACATACGATTCTACCAATTCCAGCTCCTTGCATAGCGGAACTGTATTCTCCCTATTCTGAAAATCAAAGCTTCCGCGCAAATACTGGCTCAGCTCCATAAGCAGCTCTGCTGCTTTATCCGGGTCTACTGCTACGGTCGAAACAATAACATTTAATGCATTGTACAGAAAGTGCGGCTTGATTTGCGCCTGTAAAAAGGCCATTTCCGAACGCACCGCTTCCTCTGCCGAATGACGCATGTTCAACAGGGTGCGTACACGCGCCTTTAATTCCTCCGCATCAACAGGCTTACGCAGAAAGTCATTTGCTCCGGCCATAAAGCCTGCATGGATATCGCCGGGCAGGTCGCGTGCCGTCAGCAGCAGTACGGGTAGCTCGGAGAGAGAATACCCTTCGCGAATTCGTCGGCACAACTCAATACCGGACATTTCTGGCATCATCCAGTCCGTGATAACTAGATCAAATCGGGCACGACCATTCAGCAGTTGAAGCGCCTCCTCGGCTCGATCCACAGCCACCACGCTACAGCCTGTGGTGTATAACAGCTCCTGCAATACCCGAAGGTTCACCTCATCATCATCTACAGCCAGCACTCTGTAGGGAACATTCCTCACTTGCTCTAATCCATCCTCTTCAAGCGGATTCACACCCTGATTCGAGGTCACACCAGGCTTCAATATAACCTCAGACAAGACATCTTTTTGAACTTCATGTGCCGACGTACCAGTCTCCGCTAAGGGCAGTGTAAAATAAAAGGTCGAACCCTTACCCAATCTGGATTCTACTCGGATATAACCTCCATGCAGCTCCACCAGACGACGGGTTATGCCTAACCCAAGCCCAGTTCCACTATATCCTTTGTCCTCAGCATTCGCTCCTCGATTAAAAGGTTCAAATATGTGTGAAAGATGGTCTGGGGCAATACCTGGTCCGGTATCCTTCACACTGATTTCCATTTCACGGTTCCTCACCTTGGCAGAGATTACGATTTCGCCTTCCTCCGTAAATTTCATCGCATTACCCAATAAATTGTATAAGATCTGATTCAACCGGTCCTCATCTGCATCCACCTTGGGCAACGAATTAGGCCATTCTTTGACGAATTGGAGCTTTTTCTTACCTACGTTATGACCCAATACCTCCAGCACAGAATTCACGGCAGTCTGTACATTTACAGGCCGACGGTTTAAGGCTAATCTTCCATTTTTCAAATTAGAAAAATCCAAAATATCGTTAATCAAATAGGAGAGTCTACGCCCTACCTTCGCAATCAAGACCAAGTTATGCTTTTGCGGCTCATTGAATTGCGTCCCGTAGCGGTCTAGCATGGACTGAGCGATATTAATAATGCCATGTAGAGGAGTACGCAGCTCATGTGACGTGTTTGCCAGAAATTCGTCCTTTAACCCATCCAGTGTCAGCAACCGTCGTGATAGGTTCTCAACCTCCATGAACGAATATACAAAACGTTTGGCCAGCAGTAGTGTTTGGGCCAATACGAATATGAGCATTTCATAGGCTGTCACCCCACGTACATCTCCCCAGCCCAGAACATACACAAAACTAGTTACCACAATCATAAGAATGCTCATAATACTAATGACTAGCAGCGCAGCATCATCCGTCCGTTGAAGAAGTCCACGAATCAGAATCAGTAATACATACCCCACACTGACTACACCAAAAAGAAGAATAAAAGTCTCAAAGGATGAAAGGACCAGTGTAGGCAACAATAGCCCCATACCCAGCATCAGTGCGGTTACAATATTATATAGAAGCAGCACGATTCGATTCATAACAATCTGTGTCGTCAGATGAACATACCGAATCAGAAAATAGTAGAACAGCGTCGAAGAGAACGATTGAATTTTCAATATCCATTCATAAGGCAAATCCGGCATCCCCCAGACTAGCAGCTTCTCTCCATGTGTCAGAATGTAAAATAGTGCCGCGATGCAAAAGCATGCTAAGTAAAGCAGGGCCTTCTCTTTTCTACGTAAAAAGTACAGCATGATAAAAAATACGGTAGGGATAAAAAATCCTGCAACCAGTACGGTGTCCTCTGCCATCGCTACTTCACGGCTATGCGTAATACTGGCATAATCCCCAAATAGCAGCGGATAAATGATCCCCCCAGAGGAATAGCTATAATTAGCCACATGCACGGTAATATCAGCCGAATGTCCATCTACTGCAGCAAATCCAACAAAGGGGGCGTTGCCCTGCTTGCCCTTGTCGGCTGAAACAGAGGGAATACCACTTGCCCCCACCTCTGCTCCGTTAATCCATACTCGGCTGGAGTTGCGAATATTTTGCATATGGATGCCGTACAGATTTTCCACTTTTTCAGGCAATAGTACACGAACATGATAGGTTCCATATCCAGTCGCCTGTCCCCCAGGCATCCACTGATTCCATTTACCAGGCACATCCACAATTTTGGCAGAAGATCCGGTGCCTAATCCCAATTTGGAGGAGTTTTGACGATTTCCCCAATCCTGATATCGCGTTTCCTGAAAAGATGAAGGCTGCAAAAGCTGATTAGGATAAAACTCCCACTCTCCCCCCAACTGTACAGCACCTTCCTTGTCGGGGTCCCAATTACGCAAATCAATAACACCGTTGTGAGCTTTCCAATGATTGTTTCCGGATAATACCCCTGACACTAACGGATACACCGGCAACGCAACCGCAAGCAGAAGTATAATAAAAAATAAAACACCCTGTTTTTTCATAAATCCTCCGCTCTTTTCAATAACGTCTATCTTTTGTATCGGTTATTCTATTCAGCTACATTAGAAGCGTTGTCCATACAAAAAAGGACGTCCGCCGCAGATAAAATCTGTGCGGAATCGTCCCCTTCTATACATCCTTGCACTTCCTATATTCCCCTTATTAAGGAATTATAACGTCATCAATACTACCGCCAGGAATCGAGCCTGAATCATCTCCGCTGCTATCGCTCGGTGGCGTTGCTTCACCACTGCTGTCGCTGCTTCCTGTTCCACTGTTATCGCTCGGCGGTGTTGCTCCACCGCTAATGTCGCCGCTTCCTGTTCCGCTATTATCGCTTGGCGATGTTGCTCCACCACTGCTGTCGCCGCTGCCTGTTCCGTTGCTATCGCTTGGCGGTGTTGTTCCACCACTGCTGTCGCCGCTTCCCGTTCCGTCGCTATCGCTTGGCGGTGTTGCTCCACCACTGCTGTCGTCGCTGCCTGTTCCGCTGCTATCGCTTGGCGGTGTTGCTCCACCACTGCTGTCGCCGCTGCCTGTTCCGCTGCTTTGTTGCTGGCTGGCTATAAAATCTTTATACTCCTGAATCGCATCTTCCAGATTCATGTAATTTCTCTTAACTTCCGGCATAGGCAAATACGGGTCCAGACGATTGAATGCATCCACTACTCTGTGAAAGTAGACCGTCGTAGGATCTGTACCATTTACTGTAAGCAGATTGTTCGCAATGTTCTTAAGCTCATTGATATCAAGATCAGTTACGATCCATTTGGATTGATAGTTCGAAAGCGCTGTAATCAAATCTGTGTTAGCCTGGTCTACCTGAAGCTGTGTAATATCCGGATTATTAAGCACAAGGTTTGCCTGATTAATTTGCCCTTGAAGCTCTTCGTTATCTTGTTCGGTATAATGACGGCCGAACGTCTGAACTTCATTATTAGCTATACTTATGTTGAAATTTAACAACATGGTATCCACTGCTATTGGTGCAGCATACTGGCTCTGTACCTGTTGCAACTCCTCGTATACAGGAACAACGTCTTGTAATTGAAAGCTGGACAATCCTAAGAAGATAGAGGCATGCTCTGAAGCAGAAGATAAAGCTTGCTGGGCTTCAGCACTTAATGCGCCTGAATTTTGCACCAATACTTCATTAATCGATGTCTGCATTTCAATGATTTCGTGTCTCAACTGTAGCCTTTTCTCATTATATTTTTCAATATAGGTCCCTTTAGCCTGACTTAATTGATTATAAGAGATCACCAATTGCTCCTCAGGAGTAAACGGCATAATAAGTGCAAAGTGGGCTTGTACTGTTTGTTGATCTAAAAGCTGCATTTCCGTATTCAAGTAATTACGAGCCACTGGGTCAGACAGCAGTTTGAGTTGAATATCTTGAACCAGCTGCTGCAGTTTTTCCCGAGTTGTAGCAGGCACTGGCGCAGTAAATTCCGTAAGCCTTTGACTCAGCTCCATGTTCAAGTTCAATACGTCCTGCTGGGTCATAGCAGTGTGCATCTTCTCTGTATATTCCTGAATCAGGTTGTCTAGTTCAGCATTTTGAGAACCACTCTGATCGTAGATAACCTGCGCTTCTTGTAAAGTATTTTTAAGCACTGAGAAGTCCGCTGCTTGCAGTGCCAAGAATGATTCTGTGGCACCTTCTATTTTTTGTTTCCATTCGTCCAACTGCTCAGTTGTAGATAATGGATTCAGATATACTTTTGATCCTTCCCTCACAATGGACTTGTAACGCGCTTTGTCAGTTTTCAAATTCTCCACACGATCCGTTACATCGAGAAAATGCAGATAGACATCTCTGAGTTTTACTGATGCTTTGTATACCTTTATTACTCGACCCAAGCTTTCTACTTCCCGATCCACAATATTCTGAGGCGCATTCCCTTCCAACACATTGTTGCCAAATCGAATAGCTTGACTTAGTGAGTCATCCCAAAGAGGCGGAAATTCGTCACCAACCATCCGGTTTTGTTCAAGGATAGTCGAAGCTAACTGAATCAGTCTAGTTAATTCCTGTGTTCCAATCACCGGTTCTGTGACTGAGGCCGTGTATACAGAAACATCCTGTTTCAATGTGCTGAGCGCTTGATCTACTTCTGCCTGCGTGGCTGCCGTATTGTTCAGTACCAGCATAGCTTGATTGATTGCTATAGACAGGCTTTCCTTCGCTGCGGCTGGGTAAAGCGCCTGATCTGTTCCACCCTCATCTGCACGCTCCAGCAGTTCTTTGGCTGCATTGATTTCTGTCTCCAACTGACTGCGGTCTACGCTGATAATGTCACTGTCGTGTTTTTTCTTATCTTTGCTGTCTGTATCCGTGATAACCGATCCAGCAGAGGATGAGTTCTTTGTACCATTCACGAGACCAATAGCTTCTTTCACCGCATCATAGTTAATGATAACATCCCGCGGCTGTTTTTGTTCCGGCAGGTTAAGCTGGCTGATTGCTGCTCCCTTAGCCAACGTAATTAAGGGAACGCCCACATATTGAGATGCATCCAGCAAACCAATACTACCGTTAACCAACAGCTTGCCGAGTCCCTGTTGTAATGAAACACGGCTAATCGCAGCATTTCCTTCGGTCATGATCGATGCATCATTTTTCAGCGTCAAGTTGTCAATCTTTGTCGTTCCGGTTGCTGTCAGCTTGGCATCCTTAGAGCCCAACTCCACACCAGACCATGTCGTATTTTCCAAAATGGCCGATACAGACTGATTTCCTGAACCTTTGATTTCCAATACGCCTGTGGAGGACATGTTTTTCAAGGTTACCGAACCATTGACGATTAGGCGTCCATCAAAAGACATACCCTTACCGTCAAATACGCCACCGTCTGCGTTAATTTCCAGCTGTTTTACACCTGTGAGTGTACGCAAATTACGGTTAAGATCGATTTTTGCCCCTTTTAATACCGCTTTGTTATTTTCACCGAACAAGCCTTGCAAAGATCCTTCCAGCTGGTAGGGGATATTTCCGATTCGAACAGTATTGCCCTCTGATTTCACTTCTCCTACTGGATGATCCAACAGGCTAACGAATACTTCCGCACTACTCTCCCGGTTCAATGGATTTTTCAAATCCGTTGCAGAAGCATCCTCTGATAACAAACCATAATTGCGAGCTACCTGAACTGCATTTTGCTGTGCGTCCATAGTACCTGCATCCTGCAAGTCCATTGCGCGTACTAGCGATACGATCAGTTCTTCCTTGGTAATGGCATCTCCCGGACGGAACAGTTCTCCGTTGCCTGTCATATACCCGGCTGCACGTACAGCCTCAATATAGGGAGCACCCCATGCATCCGAGGACACATCCATAAAAGAAGTTTGCGGCTGATTGTTAACTTCCAACTGGAACAGACTGCACAAAATTTTAGCCGCTTCTGCGCGGGTCAAATTCTTTTGTGCCATAAAATCGCCCTGATTACCACCTGTCATCAAACCCAAAGTGCGAGCTTGTGTTACAAATCCAGTTTCACTTTGCGTATCTGCTGTCGCTGCATAAGCAGTCTGGGCACCGCCCATCCAAGGCAGAGATACGATGGAGCCTGAAGCAATCCCCAGTACCATTGCAGATGCAATCCATTTATTTCGATTTACAAGTTTCAACATTTTCACTCCTAGACGCTATTTATTGGCATATATCCTGTTATATCAAAGGCTTTAGTCATGTTTAGTTCTACGATTTATGCAACCAAGGAACTATGCTAAGAGAAGTATACGAAACCCTACTGAACCGATTCTGAACAATTAGACCTATACGAATCATTCCGCAGCAAAAATGCTTGGCTTGGAGTTAACTCCATATGGCATAATATCCGATGTAAGCGGTGGAGTAGACTAGATTTGAAGAAAACCATATCTAGGAAGCGAGGTATAATCAAATGGACTATGTTAAGCTTGGAAATACCGGCTTGGATGTATCCCGGCTTTGTCTTGGCTGTATGGGCTTCGGGGTCGCTGAACGATGGATTCATCCATGGATACTAGATGAAGAGCGCAGTCGTCCAGTTATAAAAAAAGCTCTGGAGCTAGGCATTAATTTTTTTGATACCGCAAATGTATATTCAGATGGAACTAGCGAGGAAATTGTCGGACGGGCTTTAAAGGATTATGCGAATCGAGATGAAATTGTCCTAGCAACAAAGGTTCATTTCCGTATGCATCAAGGCCCCAATGGTGCGGGACTTTCCCGAAAGGCTATCATGAGCGAAATTGATAAGAGCCTTAAGCGACTGGGGACAGATTATGTGGATCTATACCAAATCCATCGCTGGGATTACAATACCCCTATTGAAGAGACGATGGAAGCATTACATGATGTTGTGAAGGCCGGAAAGGCAAGATATATTGGTGCTTCTGCCATGTATGCATGGCAGTTTCTCAAGGCATTGCATGTCGCTGAGAATAATGGATGGACACGGTTTGTATCAATGCAAAATCATTTAAACCTCTTATACCGTGAAGAAGAGAGAGAAATGCTGCCGCTTTGTAAGGAGGAAAAGATCGGTGTAATTCCATACAGCCCGCTTGCAGGAGGTAGATTGACGCGGGATACGCAGGAAACAACACATCGGTCTGAAACCGATCAAGTGGCAAAATCTAAATACGATGCGACTGCAGATTCCGATCGATTGATTGTGGAGCAGGTTGCGACAATCGCAGAAAAACGTGGAGTTCCCCGCGTTCAAATTGCTCTTGCCTGGTTGCTGCAGAAAGCACCGGTGACTGCTCCCATTATCGGTGCTACAAAGACATCTCATCTCGAAGATGCGGTAGCTGCTCTATCAATTACGTTAACACCAGAGGAAATTGCGTCGCTGGAAGAACTGTATGTTCCTCATCCAGTAATTGGCGCTCTATAAAAATAGCAATGTGATAATAGTTTGGATATAAGAAACAGCAAAAACGCCCTATCCAGTTACATAGGGCGTTTCTTGATCAGTAATAACGCTAAAACCTGACATACCAACTATATATTTTTATATCCGTTTTGTTCATTAACCCCTGCGTGCTTTGCGGGAGAGCAGATTGCCCAAGGACTGAACACCTTGTACAAACACGACTAGAATGATAACAGTAATCAGCATTACCAGCGTATCAAAACGTTGATAGCCATACGCTATCGCCAGGTCGCCAATCCCACCGCCACCGACCGCACCAGCCATAGCCGTTGCACCAATCAGTCCAATGGCGGCTGTCGTTAACGATAAAATCAAAGAACTGAATGCCTCGGGTAGCAAAAAGTATCGAATGACCTGAAACGGAGTCGCTCCCATCGCATCTGCTGCCTCCAATATCCCCGGGTTGACCTCCAACAGCGAATTTTCCACCAGCCTGCCGATATAGGGTGCTATATATATAATCAAGGGGACAATGGCCGCACTGGTCCCAATAGATGTATGCACAATCAGACGAGTTAACGGAATGATCGCTATCAGCAAAATAATAAACGGTAAGGAACGGACAATGTTAATGATCGGATTTAAAATACCGTACAGCCATTTGTTCTCCAAAATTCCGCCTGAACGGGTGACAACAAGTAAAATACCGATAGGGACCCCAATCAGAGCGCCAATAAATAATGATATGCTGACCATGAGCACGGATTCATACAAAGCTTCCCACAGTTGATCCCAAGTTATCGTGGTTCCTGTAATCATCATAGACTCTCCACCTCCTGAATATGGACTCCTTTGCTCTTGATAAAATCAACAGCCTGCTGAACGGCCTGCTGCTCACCGCGCAGTTGAAGTGTCATATAGCCAATCGTCGTTTCTTGTATCTCCGTCATGTTGGCAAACAAAATGTTCACATGGATATCATGCTTTCGAATCAATTCATGAACCACTGGGTCGGAAGCTGCCTGTCCAATAAATTCCAGCTTGTATATGCGTTGCGACTCTTGTTGCTCGAACGTTTGCAGCACACTATCCGGTACTTCATCGTGAATAACTGTGCGTACAAAGCTTTGCGTCGTTGGATGCTTCGGCTGCCCGAATACCTCCAGTACATCGCCCTGCTCAATGATTTCCCCCTTCTCCATTACAGCTACCTTGTTGCAAATCCGCTGAATGACCGACATCTCATGGGTGATGATCAATATGGTGATCTTGTATTCCTTGTTAATTTTGCGAAGCAAATCAAGAATAGACTGCGTGGTCTGCGGATCGAGTGCCGAGGTTGCCTCATCACAGAGCAAAATGGACGGGTTGCTCGCAAGCGCCCGGGCAATCCCGACACGCTGCTTTTGTCCGCCGGAAAGCTCGCTGGGATAACTATTTGCCTTATCCGATAATCCTGTGAATGCCAGCAACTCTGTTACACGCCTCTCAATTTCCCGCTTGTTGCGCTTGAGCAGCACCAACGGAATGGCAATGTTTTCGAATACTGTTTTCGATTCCAGCAGATTAAAATGCTGAAAAATCATGCCGATCTTCTTCCTTACTTTTCGCAGCCCCGAGGTCGAGTAGGCATTTAAGCTCTCCCCTTCGACAAGAACCTCACCGGTCGTTACTTTCTCCAGACGATTGACCAAACGGATAAGCGTACTTTTTCCCGCACCACTGAATCCGATAAAACCAAAGATATCTCCTTTATCCACTGTGATATTTATATTTTTTAACGCTTGAATGCTTAAGCCTTTTCTTACATAGGTTTTGGATACATTCCTAAGTTCAATCATAGCTCCTAACTCCTCCCGCTCCATCAAGTATGTAAAATCTCTCTGAGTTGATTTCTTTCCTATGGCACGAACATCGAATCAAATTTAAATCCGAGTATTTTAGTAAGTTTTATAGAGTATACTACTTCGATTTTATATTGATGTCAATATGTGTTTTAAGTTTGGTGCAAGCATTTCTTTCTTTGCATAAATGAACATGATATTGCAGATGGTATGGAATAAGCCGAAGTATACACATCTTACCCGAATCAGGGCGGAAGCGGAGGAAGATAGATGAAGCAAATATTTACCTTGTGGCTATGCATTGCATTGATGGGGATGTCCACAGTTATGGGAGAATCAGCATCAGCTACCCAAGCTGTGGACGGACAGCCGTATCATTTTGGATTTAAAAAAAGTAAGGGAGGCGAGCTGCCTTCCATCGCACAAGAAGGCTTTATGCACCTGATTGAAAGACAAGGCGGCATCTTTTTGGGGGATACGACTAAGAAAGAATTGTTTCTTACTTTCGACAACGGTTACGAAAATGGATATACTCCCAAGGTGCTGGATGTATTGAAAGCCAAAAAGGTTCCAGCCGCCTTCTTTGTAACCGGGCATTTTGTAAAAGACCAACCGGATTTGATGCGCCGCATGGCCAGCGAAGGCCATATTATCGGAAACCATTCATGGAGCCATCCTGATATGAGCACCATTTCTTCGGCAGAGATTCGGTCTGAGCTGGATCGGGTACGAACTGCGTCTGCAGAGCTGACTGGGCAAAAGGAAATGAAATATGTCCGGCCACCGCGCGGCATTTTTAATGAAAAAGCATTGGCATCCTGTCGAGAAGCCGGATACACGAGTGTGTTCTGGTCGGTGGCCTACAAGGACTGGGACACGAATATTCAGCGAGGAACAGACTATGCCTATCGCCAAGTTATGCAGCAGCTCCACCCTGGAGCGGTCATTTTGCTCCATTCTGTATCCAAGGATAATGCCGAGGCACTTGGCTCGATCATTGACGAGGCTCGCAAGCAAGGATATGAGTTCAAAAGCCTGGATGACCTTAAAGTTAAGCACTATCACTAAAAATAGCATCTAACTTAATGACTCAATACCGTCATCAGCCCGATCCACATCTGCCCTAGCAGACTGTGTGAATCGGGCTGATTAGTTTACGAATAAGGAAGGTCATGGATATCCGTCATGATTCATCACCATGCTGAACTGGCTGCCTACGCGACTGAATCTATCTCCAATGAGGGGGAAAATCAAGAAGAGCGGATTATCGCCAAAATACGTGAATTGGCTGAAACAGTAACTATTTAGTCCAATGCTAAGGAAGGGGAGGTCCCTCTATGGGCCTTTCCTTCCTTTTACCATCCAAAGGAACAACGCCTATTTCAAGGTTAGCTTATACACTCTAGCTTCATAAGGCCGCAGCTTCAAGGCGTGCAAATTTTCTCCTTTTACCGGTTCGTAGTTGGAGAGAAGCAGCTCCGCCTTGGCGGCAGGAAACTTCTCACCGTCGGGCCAGTGGAACACGGGATCACGGTCAAAGAAATTCAAAATGACAAGCAAACACTCTTGTCCCAGCATGCGTGAAAATACATATAGCTCTGTATCAAGTGGCAACAACAGCTTGTATTCGCCATAGACTATGACCTCATGTTGTTTGCGCAGAGCAATCAACTTACGATAATAGTGGAAAATTGAGTTCGGGTCATTTCTTTCTGCCTCTGCATTAATGTGCGTGTAGTTATCATTAATTTTCATCCACGGCTCTCCATCGGTAAATCCGGCTGCAGGTCCGGCATTCCACTGCATGGGAGTGCGCGCATTATCCCGACTTTTTCGCCAGATCGCGGCCATAATCTGCTCCTCCGGCTCACCGAGCTTCCGTTGCTGCTCATAGTAGTTTAACGTTTCCACATCCCGATAATCATCAATTGACGGGAAGGCAATATTCGTCATCCCGATTTCCTCACCCTGATAAATATAAGGTGTACCCTCAAGCATATGTGTGAAGGTTGCCAGCATTTTGGCGGATTCCACACGATATTGTCCATCATTCGCAAAACGGGAGAGAGCTCGTGGTTGATCGTGATTGTTGAGATAATTGGCATTCCATCCTTCCTGATGAAGCACCGTCTGCCAACTACTCATTATTTTTTTCAGTTCCACCAGCGTCCACGACTTGTACTTCCATTTTTCCGTTCCTAACCCTTGTGCATCAATAAACATGTGCTCAAACTGGAACACCATATTCAGCTCATGCCGCTGATCTCCCACATAATCCAGTGCCTGTTCCGGTCCTAAACCGGACGTTTCGCCAACCGTCATTAAGGGATAACGCTCCAGTACTTTTTCATTTAGCATCCGTAGAAGTACATGAACCTGTTCCAGATTGGAAAAGAGTTGATAGGCACGCACCAAGGTTTGTTTGTCAGGATTATGCGCATCCGGCAGTCCTTCTGCTTTGACAATATGGGCAATGGCGTCAAAGCGGAAGCCATCGACTCCCTTTTTTAACCACCATTCCACCATACGATAGAGTTCACTCACCATCTCTTCATTTTCCCAGTTCAGATCCGGCTGATGCTCGGAATACAGATGCATGTAATATTCGTCTGTAAGCTTGTCATATTTCCACACAGAACCGGAGAAATATGATTCCCAGTTGTTCGGATATCCGCCATTTTTGCCTGTTCGCCATATGTAGTAGTCTCGCTTCGGATTATCCTTGGATGAGCGTGACTCCGTGAACCACGGATGCTCATCCGACGTATGGTTTAATACCAAATCCATCATAATTTTGATGCCTCGTTCATGTGCCTGATGAAGGAGTTCATCAAAATCCTCCATCGTTCCAAACTCATCCATAATGGCATAATAATCGCTAATGTCATATCCGTTATCGTGATTGGGCGACTTATATATCGGGCAAATCCAGATCACATCAATCCCCAGCTCAGACAGATAATCCAGCCGAGACAAAATGCCGCGCAGGTCCCCTTTTCCGTCTCCGTCAGAATCCTGAAAACTGATCGGGTATATCTGATAAACAACAGCTTCCTTCCACCATATTTTTTTAGGCATGTTTCCCTCCTGTATCTTCTCTGTACATCCAATAGCTTATGCTCTTAACATACACGCAATACCTGTATGCGAATCGTTGGTGCAGGGAAATAAGGGACATGTAAGCTTGCTCGGGCGCATAAGCAGAGCTGCTATAGCCTACGATATATTTTTTAATTTAATTTTTGAAAAACAGGTTGTATAAATTGACTTGGCGTTACCTATATTTATGAACTGCCCATATACTTGAACCAAGAGCGGTGCCATTCTTGAATTTAGGGAGGAATGTATATGAACCTTCGACCCAAGGAGCCAAAGGATCTGATTGTGGAATCAGCTGTAATCCCACCCAACATCCATGTGGATGTGGAGTCAGCCACTGAGGGGGGAACACGCCGCCTGATGCTTAGCGATAACCCGGAGACGCTTACCCATGTGACGGTACCTACCGAGCAAGCCACTTTGTGGCATGATGTGGTTCGCACCACAACCCGGACAGTCAAGCATCGGATTTTCGGCTGGCATTATAACAAAATAGGCAGCCCTGTTAAACTGGGCATCACCATAGAGAATAAAAGCACGGCTCGCCTGGAAGTACGTCATATTGAACGTGCCCTTGAGATTTTACCTGAGGACGGCAACTGGATTATTGATGTTGGGCAATCTATTGCCAAAAGCTGTTTGGCGGGTACGATGAAACGTCTGAAGCCAGTAGACCGTCACAAATTCGGCAGAGGCACCGCCTTGCTGGAGGAATTTGAGCTGCCCGAAGGATCGCTGGCTGGATTCATCTATGACCTCACGGTAGAATATGCCGAAGGCCACGGTACGCTGGACTATGTGATTCGCACCGTAGTCAGCAAAGATACGCAGACGGATCTGCGCGAGATTCACAAGGATGCACTCCCTCCTGTCCCCCCGCCGCAGGCGCACCCACGAGGAGTATGGTCCTTTTCTGAAACAAATGCGCGCATGCCGGAGTATGTAGTAGGGCAAAACGCCAACTACCGAGCATGTGCCACTAAGAAGCTGAACGGCGAAACTCCTGCAGATCTGCTGTTTACAGGGGAACGCAGCGAGCTGGGGCCTGCGCTTGATAATCGCGGACAATTCGGAACGATATATAACGCGACCATTCCTATCGTTAATCACAGTAGTGAGGTACGTACCGTACGAATCTATGCCAATCCACGTGGAGGCGCGTTCGCCGGGTCTGTACGCGTGGATGGTCATGTATATGGTATCCCCTTGCTACAAGATAATACCAAGGTATGCCGACTGACTGACATCCGCGTCCCTCCTGGCCAGTCGAGCTATTCTCTTAGCTTCATGGTTGCAGGTAGCGCCACCACTCCGCTGGGTTTATACGTGATCACGCTATAATCGCAATAACACTAGATGGATACATGGATCGCCTCAATAGTGCAAAGAATATAATTAAGATGTGATTGTTCTAAAATGTTAAATAACCCGGTGACCATAGATCATCGGGTTATTTATGTCGATTTTCTTATAGAATACGCTATTTCAGATTATACTACTCTGCTCAGTATAAAGTTGGAAGGCGGTGTAGGCTCCGGCTTACCAAACAAATAACCCTGGGCCAGTGACACACCTGCATCGCGACAAAATTCAAAATCCTCCATTTGCTCTATACCTTCAGCCAACACCTGACCTCCAAAACGAAAAGCCGATTCCACTATCCCAGTAATTTGCCGTTTCTGATCACTGTTATGATGACAGCCATCAATTATACTGCGGTCAATTTTAATATAATCGGGCTGGAGGCAATTCATAAGCTCTGTCGTAGAATAGCCTGCTCCTACATCATCGAGTGCCACTGAAACTCCCCGTGTACGATACTGTTCAAAGATTTGATGCAAAAAATTCAGGTCGTCTATTTCTTCCGTCTCTACGACCTCAAACACAAAATCCTCCGTATTCATAGATAACCGTTCAATCGTCT
Organism: Paenibacillus sp. AK121; assembly: GCF_019042715.1. Lineage (NCBI taxonomy): Bacteria > Bacillati > Bacillota > Bacilli > Caryophanales > Paenibacillaceae > Paenibacillus > Paenibacillus sp. AK121. Next base: position 68,054 of record NZ_JAHPJM010000016.1, on the reverse strand, counting down.
CAAAGGTATGATTCAAGCAATAAGCCGGATTATAAATGGTTGAAGGGAGAAAGTTAATAAATCGTTTAATCCCCGCCGGAAGGCAGGTCGCACTTTTTTCAATAGCGGAAATACGAGCCGAGCGATCCAAATGAGCATGCAATCCAGCTTCACGGGCGACTTCAAACAGTCGGAAAGGCTGAAAAGACTTATCTGGCTGTGATGGACGCAGCAAAAACTCAAAGCCGATGACATTCAGCTTGTAGTCAACAATAGGCTGCATATGGCTGGTAAAGTTTTGATTATTAATAATACTCACCAGATCCGGATGTTGCAGTCGAGCTTGCAATTGACCAAATAAAAGCCATTCCTCAAATCCCTCAACATGTTGCAAGCCAGTCACCACAACTTGCATTCGGCTCAAGCACTCCTGCGGCAGACGAGCCAGTCCGTTAACCAGCTGTTCCAACTGTGAACGGCTGTCATAGCGAAACACGATGTTACCCTCACACCAATGTTCTTGTTTCATTTGTTCCGATAGCATGCCCAAGCCCTCTAATGCTGGAGTAAGCGACACCCTAGAATGCCTAATTTTCAGCAATCCTTGATCCTTAATAGGTAATATGATGCTGCAATTGCTGCAAGTCATAATGGTCCTCCTCGGAACAATTTCCCGGTTTTATCACCATTATATCACAAATAACTAGAACAAAAGCACTATATAATTACGTGTTTTTACAAAAAATAAGCTTATTTTTAACAACAACTTAGGACTTAAGTACATATTCGACAAAAACAAAACCTTTTTTACACTCATGATAAACGCGGGTACTGTTGTATTTGCTATCAAAAAAAGCAGCAAGTCTCTTGTTTAAAGAGACTTACTGCTTCATTCTGATATGGAGTGGAAACTAAAGCTCCAAGTTACTTGGATGCCTTTGGTTTCGTTGTTTTAGCTGGTTTTGCAGCTGCAGGTTTAGTCGTTTTAACAGCTGGCTTCGCGGTTGCTTTCGCAGGTGCCGCAGCTTCCTTCACAGACGTCGTTGCTGCACTAGACTTAGCGCCAGCTTTCAAGCTGTATTTGGCAAACCCGTCTGCCGCGCTGCTCAAGTATGAAATTTGTTGATTTCCGGCCAGCACATCTTTGGCATCAGGAGAGGACTCAAAGGTAACCTTGGCCTGACCAAAAGGAGCAATAGACCAGTTACCGTCCGCTGACGGGTTAATCGTTCCGTTCGTACGGATATAATCAACAACGACTTGGCGACTTTCATCTGGTGCTGCCATCACAATACGTTTGCCATCTGGGTTGGCCAGTTTGGAGGAGGAAGCACGATAGTTATTGGTCGCAACGATAAATTTCTGTGCAGGATCAATAGCCTTCCCATTGTATTGCAGATCCTTGATACGATGGGCTGAAGAATCAATAATAGTTCCCTTGGCATCATATCGTGCAGGCTGAGTTACATCAATCTGGTAATTCACACCGTCAATCACATCAAAATTGTAGGTTGGAAAATCTTTGTTGATCAGCGATTGTTCCTCTGTTTTGCTAGGATCAATGCGGTTGAACTGACCCGCAGACCATTCCAGCCACTCCTGAATTTCAGCACCAGTAACTTCTACGGCATGAACCGTGTTCGGGTACACGTACAGATCGGACACGTTTTTAATCGCTATTGTACCTTCGGGAATGTTGGTATAATACTCGGCACCGTTGCGACCACCAGCTTTGAATGGAGCGCCTGCCGACAATACGGGAAGCTTTTCGTATTCTGTTCCTTTAAGATGGTTTTGAACATACCATTTCTGTGCATTTGTCACAATTTGAATGGACGGATCATCCTGCACTAATGCAAAATAGCTGGTAATCGGTGCAGTCGTTGTACCGACAGGTTGACGAATATAATCTAGCGTTCCTTGATGCTCTTCCCTGATCGAATCTGTCAGTTTGTAGTCAGGTGTAAACTGCACAGCCTGGTTTGTGGTACTCACAACCGGACGTACTTGAGACTGAGAGTTGATTACGTTCCACTCGTTTTTCTTCTTTTCCAGGCTCAGGTCAATAATCCCCAGATCCTTGCCCCACGAAGAAGCTTCCACGGCCGGCACGCCATTAATGGTTCCTTTATCCAAATCTACACCCTTCATATCTTTAAAATCAGGGCCAGGGAAAGATTTATGAGCATGCCCAAACAGAATCGCGTTAATTCCGTCCACCTGGCTTAAATACTTAACGGCATTCTCCATCATTGGCGTTTGCGGCACATCCTCATAACCTGTGTGTGCAAGCACGACAATAATGTCAGCACCTTCTGTTTTCATTTGTGGAATAAACTTTTTGGCTGTTTCCACGATATCCTTTGTAACGACCTTATCCTTCAAATTAGCTTCATCCCACTGCATAATTTGAGGTGTTACTAGACCAATGACACCCACTCTGAGTGTATGCTCTTCGCCCTTCTCATCCGTTACTGTTTTATCAAGAATCTGATAGGGGGTAAAATAATTTTTAGTAGCTTGACCCCCTTTATCAACATAAACGTTCGCATTTACGTAAGGAAAATCAGCTCCCTTGAGCGATTTGTCCAGAAAGTCGAGACCGTAGTTAAATTCGTGGTTGCCGACAGTAGCCGCATCATAGCCCATCAAGTTCATCATCTTATAGACCGGATGGATACCGCCTTCTTTCTCAAAGGTTTTGTTGCGGGCCATATAATCGCCTAATGGATTGCCCTGCAGCAAATCACCGTTATCGAACAGCATGCTGTTTCTTGTTTCACTACGAGCCTGTTGGATCAAGCCTGCTGTCCTAATCAAGCCATATTCATTGGTTTCCTTGTCCGAATAGTAATCATAGTTCATCAGCGCCCCATGAATATCCGTTGTCTCCATGATCCGCAAATTCACCGTAGCGCTATAGCGAGAGTCGCTAGCTGCCCAGGATGGAGCGGCTGAAAACACCAGCAGGCTACAAGCTACAACTACTGCTGTAAACCCTTTAAACCAATTTTTACGAAATAACAAAATATACCCCTCCTCATTAAGGTGTATGCCTCATATACATACTTTTGCACATATATGTAAGCTTTGAACCCACCATTCCTATTTTAATCCAACGCCAGACAAAAGAGTAGTCATTTGCTTAAAATATTTATGAAAAAATAATTATTTTTCGCATAAAAAAAGCCAGTAAATCTCCTGAAAAGGTTGGAAATTTACTGGCTTGTCTGTTATATTGTTTCTATTTCGTCCACACCTGGCGCTCCGTTTGTTGACCAACGTACTCAATACGAGTCGGATTGACGTCTAAAATGACATAATCGGGATCATCAGGTCCGGAAAACCACTTTTTCAGAGAATCATTCCACACTTGTTTGCGTAACCCCTCATCAGCTGTAACCTGGACGGTAGCCTCCACTTCCAAGACTTCCTTTGTACCACCCACTTCATAACCCAGCAGCAGATAAGCATTCGGATTGTTCTTTAGCTCTTCCACTTTATGTGTTTTGCGATCCGTCGCCAGATGAATGTTCATTCCATCGTTAAAAAGGGCCATATAGCGCACTTTCGGTTTTCCGCCCTCTACCGTACCTAACGAGCAAAATTTGTTGTTATCCAAAGCCTTCACAATGGCTTGTTCCAGCTGACTGCGATCCAATGTATCCGTTTTACCCACAGTACAACAACTCCTTTTTACGAATTAGAATTCTATAGAGTCTATGCCACTTGGCACCAGCTCTCCTAAACATACAGTGTAGCTGTTCTGAAAATAACATGACCAGAACAGATCTGAATGATTCATGTTCATTTTCAGATCAAAGCTCACAGTAAAAGTGTACCCTGTCATTCGGCATATGAACCGTGAGCGCTTCCTTAAAGCTGGACAGACCCGCCTTCAAGGCATATAATCGTCGTAGTAAACCCGAATAAACGAACCCATTAAACCATACAATGCCAGGGGTGCTGGAATCGGCCGGCTGAGAGTGTGTCCCAAGACACTGACCCTTACAACCTGATCTGGGTAATGCCAGCGTAGGAATGCTTAAGCAAGATGTGCCTTTTTATTAAAACAGGACATCCCTTACTTTGGTATATACAAGCGCAAGCGTCCCGGAATCCCGGGACGCTTTTTTTGTTGAAGATGAAGTTGTTGGAAAGATAGCATTCCGGCAGATGTTATTTTTGTGAAAATGGGGAACATAAGCTGTCTGATTGGACGGATAACGGGTAATTAAAAAGGAGAGAACACAACGATGAAGCGCATGAAAATGTTAAGCCTGGGTCTAATCAGTCTGTGGCTCATGGCTCTGACTCTGACCGCTTGCGGCGGCAATCCCCCTATATCTCAAAAGGAGGCTCCTGCTGCCGACACTTCAACGTCTACCTCGGCAAAGGGGCTCAAAGATGTTAAAGTCGTGCTCGACTGGACACCCAATACGAATCACACAGGACTCTATGTCGCCAAGGACAAAGGATTTTACGAAAAAGCAGGCTTGAATGTCCAAATTGTTCAACCAGGCTCAGGCGGAGCCGACCAAATGGTTGCTTCGAATGCTGCACCTTTTGGTATCAGCTATCAAGAAGGCGTCACTCAGGCTCGCATCCAAGGCGTGCCGCTCGTATCCATCGCTGCGGTGATTCAGCATAACACCTCTGGCTTCGCAGCCCCGGTAGACCGCGGAATTAAAAGCCCGAAAGATTTCGAGGGTAAAAGCTACGGCGGCTGGGGTTCTCCTGTAGAAGAAGCGGTCATGAAATCCATCATGGATTCAGACCAAGGTGATGTGAGCAAAGTGAAGATCGTCAATATGGGCAATGCAGACTATTTTACAGCTGTGAAGCGGGATATTGACTTCGCCTGGATTTTCTACGCATGGACCGGGATTGAGGCCAAGCTTCGAGGTGAGCCATTGGATATGCTATATGTAAAAGATTATTCCAAAAACCTCGATTACTATACACCTGTAATTGTGAGCAATGAACAGACGATAAAAAATGATCCTGACCTAGTCAAAGCGTTCATGGACGCTACCGCGCAAGGCTATGAATACACTATCGCCCATCCAGAAGAAGCGGCAGATATCTTAAGTAAAGCTGTGCCGGAGCTGGACAAAAAACTGGTACTTGCTAGTCAAAAATGGCTAAGCCCGCGTTATCAGGACGATGCCGCGCAATGGGGCGTACAAAAAGCGGAGGTATGGAAAAACTACTCGGACTGGATGTATGAACGCAAGCTGCTCAACAAACCTTTGGAAGTCGATAAGGCCTTCACAAACGACTTCTTGCCCAAGCGTTGATCATTTTGTAAAAACACTAAATAAGACTCGACTTAAGAAGTGAACGAAGCGCCACTACGCGGACGGATGGTGCTTTCCATCGCCACCGCCTTCAGATTTCCCGAATAAAGCCTCAGCAGGGTAGAAATCGGGGGGCAAAAAAAAGCGACCGCTTTGCTTGTACAGCACCATTCCGTGCACTTCGTTCTCGTTCCTCTTGGTTTATTCTTTAGTCTCATCTTATCTAAAGCGCAAAAACAGATGCGCTTATGTGTAAAAATGCAACCCAATCTATCAAAAAACTAAAGTGCTTTTAAGGCGGTTGGCAGCGGAGCGGTTCATTTGAATCTGAAGAAACGAAGTGGTCGCCTTTGCTGTTGGATTCTTACCTTTAAAGTTTATTCAAAGAATCCCACGGCAACAGCGATCGTAAGATCAAATGAAACGCGAAGCGGTCTCCCCACCTTAAACCAATTTATTTCCCAATACTACTCCAAATAAAGGACAGGTGAAATTCGCATGGCTAACACATTGCTCAGTATTCAAGTCATCCCTAAAACTCCTAATAACGAAGACTCTTATCCATATGTAGACAAGGCGATTGAAGTCATCCAGCGTTCCGGCGTCAAGTATCAAGTGAATCCATTGGACACTACAATGGAGGGCGAATTGGACGAATTGCTGAAAGTCGTCAAAGACATGCATGAGGCCTTGACGGAAGCTGGAAGTCCCAGCGTCATTTCACAGATCAAAATCGCACATAACCCACAGGGCATCAGCATGAACAAGCTGACCGAGAAGTATCGCCCATGAATCCGAAAGGCAAGAACGCATCCTGGTGGAAAAGCGTATGGCCGCCCCTTGTGGCGGTCCTCTTCTTTTTAGCGGCTTGGCAGGGAGCGGTTAACTATTTACATATTGAATCCTGGCTCCTGCCAGCTCCATCCCTAATCGTACAAGAGGGCATGGCGCAAGCGGCGTTGCTTGGCACCCATACATGGGCTACGGTTCGCCTGACGCTTGCGGGATTTGCTATAGGGACAGCAACGGGACTGCTGATCGCCATCGTTCTTCATACGATTCCTTTTCTCAAATCTGCTCTATACCCGCTCTTGATCCTTAGCCAAAACATTCCGATTATCGCCCTCGGTCCGTTGCTCATGGTATGGTTCGGTTTTGGGGTGCTGCCCAAGCTTATGGTCATTACATTAGTATGCTTTTTTCCCGTGGCTGTAGCGGCCATGGACGGGCTGACACGGACAGACCGTATGATGATGAATTACATGCGAATGTCAGGTGCAAGCCGCAGGGCTATTTTTCTAAAGCTAGAGCTACCACACTCCCTGCCACAAGTCTTCTCTGGCGTTAAAATCGCTGCTACCTATAGTGTGATGGGCGCGATCATTGCCGAATGGATTGGGGCCAGTGAAGGAATTGGATATTATATGTTGCTGCAAAAGTCTGCCTATCGTACGGATCTCATTTTTGCCGCTATCGGTATTATTGTTGCACTCAGCTTGCTGATGTTTGTCGTTATTTTACTACTGGAGAAATGGTTGGTTCGCTGGAAACCTGACCAAGAGTAGATTCCACATATTGCATTAAAGCATCAATGAAAGGACGTGGCATATATGAGTCTGCATCCGACTGACTTGACATCACCACCCATCGCTGATGAACAGCAACAAGCCGGAGAACTGCAGGTAATGACGCCTGCCCCTCCTGCTTTGGAATTGGACGAGATCAGCCTCGCCTTCCGGGAAAAGCGAAGCTCACTGCCTGTACTGCAGGATGTATCCCTTACCGTTAAACCGGGCGAATTTGTCTCTCTCATCGGTCCGTCAGGCAGTGGCAAAAGCACGCTATTTCACATTATCGGAGGGCTGCTCAAGCCGCAGCAGGGACGTATCCGTATGCATGGACGGGACATGACTGGTGAACGCGGGCATATCAGCTATATGCCGCAGCAGCCCGCCCTTTTCCCGTGGCGCACCACGCTGGACAACATACTGCTCGGGCAGGAAAATGCACCACGAAAGGATGCAGCAGCGGGCTCCCGATACGGCAGCGAACGTGAACGTCGAAAAGAAGCCTTGCAATGGCTCGAACAGGTTGGACTGGGCAAGTTCGCGAAGGCGTATCCGCATACGCTATCTGGTGGCATGCAGCAGCGCGCGGCCTTTCTTCGCGCCCTGCTCAGCCCACAGGAATTAATGTTGCTGGATGAGCCGTTCAGCGCACTCGATGCGCTGACACGTGCAGACATGCAGCAATGGTTATTGCGGATGTGGGAGAAGAACCGCCGCTCTGTGTTGTTCATTACCCACAGCATTGAAGAAGCGCTGCTGCTCTCCGACCGCATTTATGTGCTGTCGGCGCGACCTGCTTCAGTGATGCATGTCGTAGATGTTCCGTTTCCTCGCCCACGTAGGGAAGAAATCACCCTCGATCCACGCTTTATGGAATGGAAACGGACCATGACTGGCTGGATGCGCGAGGAAAAGCACAAACTGGACGGCGACATGGACGCCGCTGAAAGCATCCGCAAAAACACCTCGGACGACAGGGTAAACCATTATGAATGATTGGAACATGCACTCTGCATTGAGATCGAACGCGGCAGCAACTGTTCCCTTAATCGACGCGCACATTCATGTAGACAGCTACCCGCCTGAACAACAGGAGCTATTGCTCGCTTCGCTTGCCGACAACCATGTAGAAGCCATCATAGCTGTGTCCATGCATCTCGCCTCCAGTCAAGCCAACTTGCGCCTGGCTGAGCGTTGGCCCAGGCTAGTACGTCCCGCTTTCGGCTTTCATCCAGAACAGGCTCTGCCATCACATACCGAGCTTGACCTGTTATTTGACTGGATGGACGAACATGTACAGCAGATGGTCGCGGTGGGTGAAGTCGGCTTGCCCTATTACAATCGGCTGGAAGCTTCACGCAGTGGAGAGCCCTTTGAGCTCGCTCCTTACATAGCACTGCTGGAGCGTTTTATCCAGTTTGCAAGCAAACATAGCAAACCCATTGTGTTGCACGCTGTTTATGAAGATGCAGACATTGCCTGCGACCTTTTGGAACGTCATGACGTCACACAGGCGCATTTTCACTGGTTTAAGGGCTCTGCCGCCACGACCAAACGTATGGCCCGGAACGGCTATTATGTCTCCTTCACACCGGATCTCCTGTACGAAGAAGAAATCCGCAGTTTGGCAAGACAGTATCCGTCTGATCAGGTCATGGCAGAGACAGACGGCCCATGGCCGTTCGAGGGTCCTTTTACCGGACAGCAGACGCATCCACGGATGACTACCGAGGTCATTCGCGCATATAGCAAGCTGACCCATCAAGATGAAGCTGCTGTCCGTCAATTATTTTATGATAATACAAGACGCTTCTACTCACTGTCTGATTCGTAAAGGCATATCTGCTATTTACTAAAAAAGATTACAACCACAACTTATATTCAAAGCAAAGAACCTCCTTATGTACGCGAAACTTCAACATGCGTAATTAAGGAGGTTCTTATAGCTTTAAATAACACATATTTCTCAAATGCCACTTGTAAATTGCAGCATTCTTTATCGTTGCTCTATTTTTATTGCTTCAAGAAACCCTTCTGTTCCAAAAATGGCTTCAACTGCAAGCGCGCTGGTTCGGTCAGTCTCGTGGCCATTTGCTCAGACCAAGGTGTAGAGCGTTGACCGCCCGTACGTTCCTTCAAATATTCGGCTGATGTGTGGTCGTATACCTCTACAGCTTTCATCGTTTGGTTTTTGTCATAACCGTTCATATGCAACACACCGGACAGTGGAAGACGTGGACGCAAGCCCGTTTCCTGATCCGGTACACCAATGCACATACCGAACACTGGATATACCAGCTCTGGCAAGCCTAATAACTCGGATACCTCTGCTATTTTAGTACGAATGCCCCCGATGTAAACGATGCCCAAGCCGAGTGATTCAGCGGCCACCGCTGCATTTTGTGCAGCTAACGCAGCATCAATGGTTGCAACCGTATAATTTTCGACGGACCCTTCATAGGAAGGCTGGCCTGGCTGATGATGAATCGTCACCTGCTTCAAACGATACAGGTCTGCGCACCATACTAGAAATGTCGGGCACTGCTCAACGTAAGCCTGCCCTCCTGCCAACTCGGCCAGTTTTGTTTTTAATGATGGCTCGGTAACGGCAATAACGGTATATGCCTGCACATTGCTGGACGAGGATGCCATTTGGCCAGCTGCCACAATAGCTGCGAGCTGCTCGTCGGTAATGGGGTCTGACTTGAATTTCCGCACAGACCGGTGGTTCATCAACAAGGAAATCGTATCATTCATGACTGCTTCACTCCTAATCCATAATATAAGCTCTTTATCTGCTTCAAGCTGTGAGTACACGAAAAGGTTCTTGCATGCTTGCATGGCACTCTTACAAATATTATGAAACTTTCGCGAATGATAAGCAACCTGACGCGATGAAGAATGACTGCATGAATTAAACAAATGAAAAAACACAACAAAAAAGCAAGTACGCACAAAGCCAAAATTGTGCGTACTTGCTCTAATCTCGCTGCAAATATCCAACAGCATGCATCTGCCTAATACATCAATACGTTTACAGCTTCACCCGCTGGAGACGCAGCGCATTCAGTACAACCGAAACAGAGCTGAATGCCATGGCCGCTCCCGCCAACCATGGAGCCAGAAAGCCCAAAGCAGCAATCGGAATGCCGATCACGTTATAACCGAGCGCCCAAAACAGATTTTGCCGTATGTTTGTCATGGTCCGGCGGCTCATTTCGATCGCGTCCGGAATGCTATTCAGGTTACCACGCATGAGAGTAATATCGGCAGCCTCCATGGCCACATCTGTACCTGTGCCCATTGCCATCCCTATATGGGCTGTAGCCAGCGCTGGCGCATCGTTAATACCGTCCCCGACCATGGCTACGATCTTGCCCTGGTCCTGAAGTCGCTTCACTTCCTCGGCCTTTCCCTCAGGCAGCACTTCCGCCAGCACCCGTTCAATTCCCGCCTCGGCGGCAACGGCCTTTGCCGTCCTTTCATTGTCACCTGTAATCATAATGACTTCAATGTTCATCGCCCGCAGACGGGCAATAGCTTCCCGTGATGTTTCTTTAATTGTATCCGCCACGGCCACTAATCCGGCATAGGAACCATCCACAGCGACAAGCATTGCCGTTTTCCCTGCGCCTTCCAGTTCATTCATATGCTGCTCGGTTGAATCATCCATCGTGATGCCTTCCCTGCTCATTAATCGGCGTGTGCCCACCAATACCCGCTTGCCCCCCACAGAGGCCTTCACACCATAGCCTGGAATATTTTCAAAATCCGTCGGGCCCACTAGCTCAATACCTCGATCAGCAATTCCTTTTACAATGGCTTCCGCCAGCGGATGCTCCGAGCTTTTTTCTGCCGCACCGAGCAATCGCAGCAAATCCGTTTCAGCCAGGCTGCTCGCTCTAACTATAACATCTGTCAGCTCTGGTTTGCCGTTCGTAACCGTACCTGTCTTATCCAAAATCACTGCGTTGACGGAACGGGTCATTTCCAAATGCTCGCCGCCCTTGAACAAAATACCGTATTCAGCAGCACGTCCCGATCCTGCCATAATGGACGTTGGGGTGGCCAATCCAAGCGCACAAGGACAAGCAATGACGAGAACTGCAATCATTTTCTCCAGTGATCCTGCAAAATCAGACGGTGTCACAAGGAAAAACCAGACGAGAAACGTTATCACGGCAACAGCAACTACGATGGGGACAAAGATACCCGAGATTTGATCCGCAATCCGCTGAATCGGGGCCTTAGAGTTTTGCGCATCTTCCACGACCTTAATAATACGGGCCAACGCCGTATCACCACCCACACGCTCAGCCTGAATACGAAGTACTCCGTTTTTATTGAGCGTGGCTCCTGTGACTGGGGAACCCTCTCCTTTTTCAACCGGAAGACTCTCTCCACTTAACATGGATTCATCCACTGCCGAACGTCCAGCCACGACCACACCATCGACGGGAATTTTCTCCCCTGGGCGCACAATAAAGATGTCCTTCACACGCACTTGTTCAATCGGCAAATCTAGCTCTTGTCCATCACGTACCACACGTGCCGTTGTCGCCTGTAGGTTCATCAGGCTCTTGATCGCCTCAGACGAGCGCCCTTTGGCTACCGCCTCGAACCATTTACCGACTAGTATAAGCGTAATGAGTACCGCACTTGTCTCGTAATACAGCTCTGGCATGGTCATGACAGGCATTCCCGCCATTCCCTCCATGGCGTCAGACGGACGCAGAGTAAGGTACAAGCTGTAAAAATAAGCCGCAGACGTACCTAGCGCAACTAATACATCCATATTCGAACTTCCATTACGAAGCGCTTTATATGCTCCCACATAAAACTGCCATCCTATGATGAACTGAATTGGTGTCGTCAGTACAAGTTGAAACCATGGATTCAAGAACAGTTCCGGCACATAAATCCATGAGGTAAAGGAAAAATGAGCCACCATCGCCCACAATAACGGTAGCGACAGCACTGCCGATATCATCCACTTCCATTTTTTACGTTGGATATCCTTACTGCGGACATCCGCAATATTGTCCTCAGCGCTCTGCGGGATCGCTCCATAGCCCAGCTGTTCAATCTTGCTTACCAAATCACTAACCGTAGTACTCCCAGCAGCATATTCCACATGGGCTGTTTCCATCGCCAAATTTACACTGGCACCTGTTACGCCTGGTATTCGGTTTAATCCTTTTTCAATTCGAGCTGCACAAGCCGCGCAAGTCATGCCCGTCACATTCAAATTGGCTTCTTCACTCACAGTTCCAAAACCAAGAGAAGCAATTTTATCGCGGAATTCTGGAATTTCCACCTGCTTGGGATCATAGGATATGGACGCCTGCTCCAAAGCCAAATTCACATTAGCCTGTGCCACGCCGTCTATTCGATTTAAACCTTTTTCAATACGGCTTGCGCAGGCTGCGCAGGACATCCCCGTAATATGAAGCGTTGTATGTTTATCACCGTCGGTCGCACGGTTTTCCATGGTAGTCCTCCTTCTACATACCCTAGTGGGGTATATTATGTTCAAAAAGAAAAAGCTCCTAATATGGAAGCTTCTCCTTCGAACAAATATGTTCTCGCATCATACAGCATCTTAATCTTAAACAACATCATAGCCTTGGTCTTCAATGGCTGTTTTCAGAGCTTCAACGCTCAGCTTGGATTCATCATATTCTACATTTACTTGTTTCGTCTCGAGGCTGACCTTGCCGGTAGCGCCTACTTTCTCCAAGGCTCCTTCTACTGCTTTCACGCAATGATTGCAGCTCATGCCTTCTACGTTCAATGTAACTTGTGCCATTTTCGTTTCCTCCTCAAGGGTACGTCCATACCCATAATGTGTATACCTGCTACTTTTAACGGATTAGCTTCTTAACCGTCACCAGCAGCTCATCAATCACTTCTTGCTCTCCTGCCTGCATGCGCTCAATGACACAGCTTTTCATATGCCCTTCCAGCAGCAGCTTGCCGACACCATTCAGGGCCGACTGAACAGCCGCAATCTGATTCAGCACATCGTCACAGTAGGTGTCCTTCTCAATCAATCCCTTAATCCCGCGAACCTGACCTTCAATACGGTTTAACCGGGATACAAGGCTGTTCTTGAATTCTGCCGAATGATGACTTTTTCTAACTGTCTTCTCTCCATCTGTTCCACAATGAGCCCCGTGGACTTCAGTGTGGGAAACAGGTTGCTCCTCAGCCATACATCAGCCTCCTGTGTGGTGTATATGCACTCATGCATTTAATATATCCTCATCATAATATACCCCCATGGGGTATGTCAACCTTCCAGAAAAGTGTCACCTTTTCGCCTTAATTTTCGTCACCGTTTCTTCTCAAGCGAATTAAACTGATCAAAATAAGGCTGAAGCAACCTCAAATGCTCCTCGTAATCTTCTCTTTCTCTTTCAGGCAAACGATCTGGATACAATACCCCATTTTCGCCCGTTATACGGGGAACATACTTGTAAAACTCCGTGAACAGAACACGGAACTTAACAAATTCATCCTTACTTAAAGCTTTTTTCGCATAGTCTAACTCGTCCTGTAAATCTATACTCTTATGGGTTTGGAATTCCTCCTGATTCAATTTATCAAAGTACGGTTCCAACTCGGCGGTTATTCGATTATACTCACGCTGTTCATCGACGCTTAAACGCTCCTTATGGAGCATCCCGTTTTTGTCCGTTATTTTAAGATTATAGGCTCCTAGTTCCTTTAGTAATTCCATAAAAACACTAAACTCTTCCTTCGACAAACGTCCCTGTGCTTGTTGGAGCTTCGATTCTACTCTTGTATATTCCTCTGCCGTCCCTCCCATTTCAATTAGCTTTTCCTGCGAGCCATACAGCGTATCAGTCAAGTAAGAGTATGCAGCAAAGGCACCTGTCGGGATCAATAATGCCGCTACTAGAATCGTTGTCACGATATACTTTTTCATAGGTTTAGATCCTTTCCCTTTAATTCGCTCAACTTGTATCATGATATTTTCCTTTAACTCAATGGGAGGAGATAAGTGGTTATCCTCATGCTGCATCGCCTTACGTAGTTCTTGCTCAAGCTTCATGGATTTTCTCCACCTTTCCGATCAGAAAATGTCCCTGCCGCTCTTTCGAACGGAGCTTTTGCAAAGCCGCGTGAATTCGTGACTTCACCGTACCTAACGGTATCTCTAAAATGTTTGCGATTTCCTCTTGGGAATACTCATGCAAATAGTGCAATACAATCACCTGTTTTAGCTTGAACGATAGCTGCTGAACTGCTTGGAGCAATACATGATTTGCAACCTTGTCCACTATTTCCTCAGAAAAATCAAACGCTGCATGATGCTCCAGACTCTCAGCCTTACTTGTGATTCGCATCCTCATCCATCTTTTTCTCCGATACGCCCGAATTTGACGCATAACAATCCCCATCAGCCAAGGTTGAAAAGATCTATTTGTATCAAATGTCTCCAGTGATTTATACACCTGTATATAAATTTCCTGAACCACATCATCAACGTCTGCCTTTTCCTCCAACAGAAAATGCACTGATTTATAGACCGTATGAATCGTGTAATCATAGAGCTCCTTATAAGCTTCGCGGCTGCCAGCCAGTGTCTCTGCAACAAGCATTGTCATCTGATCATCCTGTGCCAATCTGACCACCTCCTTGCACTGTTCGATCCTAATCTCCTCCTCTCTTTCGGCTCATACTCTATATTGGAAGGAACGGGGAATATCGTTCGATTTTTTTGTCTCAATAACAGAGAGACAGGGTATGGTCGGTTTTGTATTAGGTAAATTATTCTTTCGTTTAATTCCGACCATACTGATCCTGCTGTTTATTTGATTTGCATTCTAATTCACAAACCTTCTCGTATGTACTTAAAACAGACACCCCTCCCCGCGAGGGAAGCCGAAGATATCTCGATTGTAAAACGATAAAAAAACACCCATGGTCTGAAGTGGTTCATGCATCAGTCCATGGGAGTTTTCAGTTCAAATTGCCTATTTTAAGCCTTCGCGCGTGCTTCCTTGGCAAGTACAATAAAGCTTAACAGCGCACCAAGCTCTGCTATAGCAATCACAACCGCCATCGGTACGGGGGTTGTTCCACTACCCAAGCCCACCAACGGTGAAGCGATGGAGCCAAGCAATAGAGGCAGCAAGCCAAGCATGGCGGACGCACTGCCTGCGGAACGCTGCTGACTCTGCATGGCCAGTGAAGTCGTCGTTGTACTCACAATACCTACGCAGGATACGACAAAAAACATCGGAATCAATACGGCTAACAGTTGGCCTCCGGTAAAAGCTACGGTAAGCAAGCTGATCCCGGCTACAGCCGCAATCACCAGACCTGACAAGAGCAACTGTCGCTCGCTAAATCGACCCACGAGTCTACCCGTCAACTGGGAAAACAGTACAATCCCTAAACCATTCACCGCAAAAATGATGCTATACGTCTGGGGGGAAACCCCGAAAATATCCTGAAGCACGAAAGGCGAGCCAGCGATGTACGCAAACATCGCCCCTGTAATCAGCGCCTGTGAGAGGGCATAACCCATAAAGCGTCGATCTGCAAACAGATGACCGAGTGTTCCTAGCGTCTGCTTCAAGCCACCGGATGAACGGCGGTTCGTTGGCAACGTTTCTGGAAGACCCAATACGACGGCAATCAGCATGGCCACACCAACTACACACAGCACCATGAATACACCGCGCCAGGAAACAAAATTCAAAATGACACCGCCCAGCACAGGTGCAGCAATGGGAGCCACACCATTCACTAGCATGAGCAGTGAGAAAAAGCGTGTCAGTTCTTTGCCCGAGTACAGATCACGAGCCACAGCTCTGGAAATCACGATCCCCGCCGATCCCGTAAGCCCTTGAATAAAGCGAAGCGCAATGAGCACACCGATATTCGGCGCAAACACACATAACAGCGATGCTGCAGCGTACAGAATTAGCGAGATCACCAGCGGTCCTCTGCGACCCCTCACATCGCTAAGCGGACCAGCAACGATCTGACCAACGGCCAGTCCCAACAGACAGGCTGTCAAACTAAGCTGTGCCAGCGAAGTAGTCGTATGCAAATTGTCGGCTAATGTGGGCAGTGACGGCAAATACATATCTATGGACAAGGGTCCGAAGGCACTTAATGCACCCAGAACAAAGGCAATCCATAATATTCGTGATTTGGTCATATCTGCGGCAACCATTACCGTATTGGATAACCGGTTCATGATAATAATCATCCTTTTCACTAAAATATAAATAATGACTTCAATTTATTATGATATCATTCATTTCGTCTGGCTTCGATTAATTACACGCTAATCCGCAATTTTTTTTCAAAACTGCTATAAATCAGGCAGGAATTTACCAATTTCAGGTCGAATTACACGGTAACCAAAACAAAAAAATTGTAGAATCTGGAGAATGATAATGGTCTATGATGGAGTACTGCTGGGTCTCATTGTAGGTCTGTTCAGAGGAGGCTGGCGGCAAGGTCTGATCCGTTTCAGTCATATTCGCCTTATAGCCGGCTGGATGTTCCCCCTGCTGCTGGTGGTGCAATTCATTATTTTTTATGCTCAGGAAAAATGGGCTTGGCTGGCAGCTATGAACGGGTATCTATTTATGGGAGTCTACGTAGTCGGATTGATATTTCTCTGGTTGAACAGACATCATAAGGGATTCAAGCTTATTTTAATCGGCGTATTATTGAATTTTATCGTGATGGCGGTAAATGGCGGCAGAATGCCGGTCTCGTTGAGCGCTTCAGAGGTGCTGGGCCCCTATTATACAGATATGCTTAAATCCGGAAGTGTCATCTCGAAACATTACATGATGGATGCGAGCACGCATTTATCATTGCTTGGTGACATCATCCCCCTTTCCAAGCCCTATCCCCGCACGCAGGTGATTAGTATTGGAGATGTCGTCATGAACTTCGGGATGTTCCTGTTTATCCAAAATGTGATGGTCGTGAAAAGAAATAAGGATAATCAGCAAGAAACCAATCCCCGCCACGCCTAGTTCAGACCTTATTCCAAGGAAGGGAGGGAACCTTATGAAAAACTTGAAATACTCCCGTGTGATTATCAATGCTATTATCGTTGCTTCTGTCGTAATCGCTTTGACTTCCGGTTACAAAATCGGGGGCTAGTCACCGATAAGATAAAAAGGGAAGCACAGGCTCAACAAAACAGGCTGGATTCCGGCCTGTTTTTTCATGTGAAATTTTCGATTACAAAATTGTAAATTATCCCATTCAGCCCTGGTAGCTTTGACATCAAGATACGACAAGGCAGGAGAAAAAATGATGAGTATATTAAAAAAGCTGCAAGAACGGGTTACCACGACGGGAATATACGTATTTTTCATGTGTATGGTAGGCCTGATCGTCCTCTTGTATACGAACCATTGGTCCTTTTTGCACTATTCAACGACAGAGTGGGTCACGATCTATTCCTTATTGGGAGCAGTTCTGATTTTGGAGCATTTTACATTCCAGTTGCCACCAGCCAGTAACAAGCAGTCCATGGATTCCTCCGTGTACCTCGCTTGTATTTTTGTGCATGGCACTGAAATTGCCATTTTGATTTTGCTGTTCAATGTGATTATTGCTGCGTTTCGGCATACAGAACTGTCCTGGTGGAAACATGCAGTCAATTTTTCCATTTACGCACTTTCCATTTTCGTATCGTCAACCGTATTCGAACTAAGCGGCGGAACGCAGGGAGCCTTAAACGAGGACCATTTTACTTCCTACCTGCTGGCATTGATCTGCTACTTTACGGTGAACACAATCACCCTCGGCATCTACTTCTATATCGCATATAAAGGGTCGTTCAATGAGCTCAAACAGGCTTTTTTGGCTGAAT
This sequence comes from Paenibacillus sp. AK121, assembly GCF_019042715.1. Lineage (NCBI taxonomy): Bacteria > Bacillati > Bacillota > Bacilli > Caryophanales > Paenibacillaceae > Paenibacillus > Paenibacillus sp. AK121. The sequence goes on along the minus strand of NZ_JAHPJM010000016.1, from coordinate 50,325 downwards.
CCCTGCTTGTATACTTATGTACACTCATCCTGTCTTTGGTGTTGACCACGCTGATTTATTACAACGGAATTTTAGGACTTTTGCTGTTCCTGGGCCTAAGCATGCTCTTATCCCACGCGTTCAAGCAAATGTTCACGATGTATCGTGAGATTGAAGAAAAAGCCAACACGGATCGCAGAACAGGGTTGTACAATCACAGCTACTTTGAAAATACGCTTGAAGCTGAACTGAATATATCCAGATCGCAGAATATTCCCCTAAGTCTGGCGCTGATTGATATTGATGATTTCAAAAAATACAATGATCATTTCGGTCATCTCAAGGGTGATCAACTACTGGGGTTTCTCGGTGAGTTTCTGAAAAGGGAAACGTTCGGTACTCACATTACCGTATCCCGCTATGGTGGAGAAGAATTCACTCTGCTTATGCCCGATCATACCGCTGAACAAGCTTATGAAAAAGTCAATGCTATCCGAAAAAGACTGAATGATTCCCGTTACGAGGGAGTCGAAATTTTCCCACACGGGTGCCTGTCCTTTTCCGCAGGCATTGCACAAAGCCGCATTGACATCTACGACAAATCACAGCTGGTCGATCTGGCGGATAAAGCACTGTACTACGCCAAGAAACAGGGCAAAAATATCGTTCATACACACGGCAGTCTAAATGAAGTGGAACGCGAGGTCGATCTGGGACAAGATATCCGTGATCTTGAGCAGCAGCTCAATCTGTTCTTGTACAAGGATATTAACACCTTCAAGCATTCCAAACGGGTATTCAGGTATGCAGCGGACATGAGCGATGTGCTTCAGCTCGGTCCAAAGGATAAACGGCGTTTTTTACTGGGAGCCCTCATTCACGATATCGGAAAACTGGAAATTCCCTGGAATATTCTTAATAAAAAAGAGAAGCTGTCCAGCGAGGAATGGCGGATGGTACAAGCTCATGTCATGTGGGGCAAACGTATTGTCGAAGCCAACGAACGATTCATAGATTTAGTTCCTTTTGTGGAGCTGCATCATGAACGTTATGACGGGGGAGGCTATCCGTTTGGCTTTAAGGGCGAGCAAATCCCAAGGCTGTGTCGGATGCTGACAATCATCGACTCTTTTGATGCGATGACAACCGAGCGTCCCTATCAACCGACCAAAACATTCGAGGAGGCCATCGAAGAATTGCGTACTTGTTCGGGAAGCCAATTCGATCCCGAACTAACGGCTATTTTTATCCAATATATTCAACATAAGCAACCTGCTTTCACGCAGTCTATAGAAGCAGGCTTCTAATGTCTCATACACTATTCCTCTTTATCCCTACTGTGAATGAAATCCAGGCGATTTCATTCACAGTAGGGATTTTTCATAGGGATTCGCATTCTGCATGATGCTTATTATTTCAAATTTCATATAAATGTCATAATTCGTTCCATCTATTCACGCTATATGCACTATGATTAAGATAGGAATTGGTTTGTCCGTATAAAATGCTACAAATGAGGATATCCTCGCTTCAAGTAATCGAGAGAAGGTGACTTCACAGGCATGTTGTACCTGTCCAGACCAGCCCGTGCGGCTTGTCTTTTATTGCTGTGTCTCCCTCTTCTGCTCCTGTTTCCTCACTCATCGTGGGCTCATGCATTTGTCGTTGAATCCAGTCCGACCGAAAATCAGGTTTTGGACAAGTCACCTTCTCAGGTGACTATCACTTTCAACGAAGATTTGCAATCTGCCTTCATGTCCATCAAAGTGACCGATGAAACAGGCAAGCGGGTCGACACAGGAAAAGCACAGCTCAACCCAAAGCACCCATCCACCATGGAAATCCAATTGATTCCAGGCATGAAAAATGGAATTTACACCATCACTTGGAGAGCTTTGTCCGCAGATGGACATCCAGTCAATGGAGTGATTCCATTTCAAGTAGGTAGCGGTTCCAATGCGTATACCGATCAAGCTACCCCTTCTGAAAGCTCTGGGACATCACGAATCGACTTAATCGCTGTCCGTTGGCTCCTTTACATAGGACTATCGCTGCTTTTTGGAGCGATTTGTTTCCGACTGTTCCTCTTACCGAGCATAAACCGAGACAAGAATCGCAGTGAGCAGAAGATGCTTAATCAGCAGCCCTCTGACACATTACCCCGTTGGACTAAGTTGCTATGGAGCGGCTATGGCATAACGTCTGCTGCCATTTTAATCAGCCTACCGCTTCAGGCGTCTTGGGATGCTGGAGTTTCCATCAGGGAGGGCTTCTCACTTCCCATTCTGGGAGAAGCGCTTCAATTTACTGGGGCAGGTAAAATCTGGTTTATCCAGATGATTCTCGTGCTGCTTCTAAGCGTAACGTTAATTTATGCGATTGATCCCAGCATTTCCAATCGCCAGCGCCGTGTATGGGGCTACAGCTCCGTTCTACTAACGCTGAGCCTCATGCTATCCAAGGCCTTTGTTGGGCATCCGGCAGCAGCTACCCATCCGGCTCCAGCCATTGTGGCAGATTTCGTCCACCTTGCAGCGTCAGCCTTTTGGATCGGCTCACTTACCGTCATGATGGTGTGCCTGCCTGTTGCCGGATCGGAGCTGCCTGTATTCAAGCAGGCAGCTCTGCGACAAATCGCCCTGCGCCGCTTTGCTGGCTGGGGCATTGCTATGGTGGCGGCGCTACTCGCCACTGGTATTTATGGAGCGGTGCTGTACCTGCCGGCTCCCTTCATGCTGCTGAACACGTCCTATGGACTCGTTCTGCTCGGTAAAGCAGCGCTACTGCTAGTTATGCTGGTCTTTGCAGCCAGCCAGTTCCGCAGCGCTCGACAAGCGGCAGCGAGCAAACGAGCCGCCGGAGGATTGCGTGTCGAGCTGTCCGTCGGCCTGCTCGTGATGCTGTTGGCAGCGGTGCTCACTCACATGTCACCTGGCCAGGCACCTGCTGTACCGTTTGAGGAGACTCGCACTACTGGCGAATACAGCGTTACACTGGCAGTCAGCCCGAATGCTGTGGGCAGCAATGAATTTAAGGTATCCGTTCAGGATAGCAAGGGTACTGCCGTTTCAGGTATCCAGCAAGTCACATTGACGCTTACCCCAGCTGATCCTGACCAAGATCAACAGGAATTTGTTCTGCCCGTGAAGCAGCAACAGCCCTTCCGCAGTCAGGAATTGATAACCTCCGAAGGAACATGGGTGGTAAAAGTACATGCCCTGACGGCATCACTCGATGCGGTTGATGCTGAATTTACTCTGCATGTAGGCGGTAAAAAATAATTATTTTATCTAACAAGGAGCGAAATGAAGATGAATATAACGATTCAAACAGCAAAATCCAGGTTTTCCAGGCTCACAACCTCTATAGGTTTAATTGCGGCTGGTGCCTTGCTTTTTGCAGGTATGGCCAGTGCGCATGTGACGGTCAAGCCTTCCGTTTCACAACCTAATGCGTGGGAAACGTACACGTTGAAAGTGCCTGTGGAAAAAAACATTCCAACCACCAAAGTCGCTTTAAAAGTTCCTAAAGAGGTCGTTTTCAAACAATACGAGCCTGTACCGGATTGGAAGGTAGTCACCGAAAAAGACAGCTCTGGCAAAATAACCACCGTCACATGGACGTCTGAAAAAGACGGCATTCAAGCGGGACAGTACCAACGCTTCAGCTTTGTAGCACAAAATGCAGACCAGAATACCGCGGCAGCCTGGGACGCCTTCCAATATTACAGTGACGGAAGTATTGTGGAATGGACAGGCGATGAAGGAAGTAACAATCCTCATTCCATTACCAAAATTACGGCAGATGCCACACCCGAAACTTCTGCTCCTGCCGCAGACAGCGGACATGATTCGGCAGGCACCGCAGAGGGCCATGCGAGCACAGATACGGCCAAAGATAACAGCAGTGCAGCGCCGACCTCGGACAATGCTGCTGAGGCTACGCCTGCCGCTTCTGCTCCAGCCAGCTCTGCTGCACAAACAACAGCACTTGTCCTCTCGATCATCGCAGTCGTGCTTGGTGCCGCAGCAGTAGGCATTGCACTCAAGCGTCGCAAGTAATCTGAGTTACAAACAACAGAGCCTTACATGTAAAAAAGCTGGTGCCATTCATTCAGGCACCAGCTTTTTTTATCGTTATCTCATCCTATCATTTCACATTCACCTATCTATCATTTTTTTGGTAAAATGATAGAAACCTCACGATTCTAACATGATAGCATTGCAATCTATTGAGCATAGGAGATCATAGGATGAAAATCGTAAATAAGGCTCTGTTATCTAGCGTTATCTTTCTGAGTACCGCAGCGGGCATCTATAGTCCATTGGCACAAGCGGGGGCGGGTAAGGTCAGCATCATGCTGGACGGATATCCATTGCCGTTCCCTGTACAGCCTGCCATGATGAACGGCACGACGATGGTTCCCTTTCGCGCTATTTCTGAGGCTCTGGGCATTACAGTGAAATGGGATCAAGCCAGCCAAAGCATCACCGCTACCAAAGCGCAAGGCAATGTAACCAAGCAGGTGGTTCTCAAAATGGGGAGCCGCAATGCCACAGTAGATGGACAAACGGTTCAACTAACAGCAGCACCGCAAACCGTACGCGGCAGCACGATGATTCCGCTGGGCTTTTTCGGGCAACAGTTTGGAGCCACAGTGAACTGGAACCAGGGAACACGGACGGTCTCTATCACATCGCCACGTGAAGCTATGTACACTGTAGGCTTCTATGCACTGTCTTCCTTTGACCAAAAATCCAAAATACCGAATTTTAATGCCGTTGCCTTCGGCTGGAGCCGAATTGATACGAACGGACAGTTCACAACAACCGGCAAAGAATATAAATGGCCTCAAGCTGCTGGAGCTGTAACGCCCGAGTCTATTCTACAGGAGGCAGATAGCCAGGGGACTTCCCCTTACCTGATGGTTTATTCTGTCGACGGTAATCATGAGCTAACCAAGGTTTTGGAAAATGCACAGCTTCAAGAACAGACCATTTCCCAAATCGTCAGCACTGCCACCGATAAACAGTTCAAGGGCATTACGTTAGATCTTGAAGGATTAGGCTGGAGTGGCGATAAGGCCAAAGCTCGCTCCGATTACAACGCCTTTATTAAAAAGTTATCAGCCAAAGCGCATCAAGCCGGGCTCAAGCTTACCGTCGTTCTGCATCCGCTGAATAGCTCTTACACTGGCTATGATTACAAGACGCTGGGCAATCTGGCGGACGATCTGATCATCATGGCCTATGATTACGGACAAAAATCTACGCCTGAGCCACTGGATAAAGTGGACGAAGCCATAAAGCTGGCGTTGAAGGAAACCTCGCGGGACAAGCTCATTTTGGGAATTTCAATGGGTAGCGAAAAAGACAGCACCATTAACGCCAAGATCGGTTTAGCCAAACGTTATGACCTCAAGGGAATTGCCATCTGGCGTCTGGGTATTATTGGAGAAACGGCCTGGGCGAAGATGAACGAATCGATCGAGTTTAAATAGTGTCCATTTTGTAAAAGGAATCCGTCCTTATTCCGCCCGCTAATGATTTTCATGCGCTTTCTATGAAATCATCGGTGGGCTTTTCTCATGTCTATCTTAGCAAAAGTGCTTGCCTGACTTGGAAATTGCCTCCACAGGCTCGCATCCCTGTTCTCCGTAGAAGATCCCCCAGTCTCTCATAAAATCCAGCAACGGTCTTAACGTATCTCCCAACGGGGTAAGCGAGTATTCCACACGCGGTGGGTTCTCGTTATAAATTTCACGGTGCACAATGCCATCACGCTCCAATTCGCGCAACTGCAAGGTTAGCATCCGCTGTGTAATATTAGGCAAGGTCCGTCGAATTTCATTATAGCGCCGCGGTCCTGTGGTCAAATGATATAAAATGACTCCCTTCCACTTGCCTCCAATCACCCCGACAGTTTTCGCTACCGGACATCCAAAATTAACGCTAACTGTATGTTCCATCTCCTGTGCCATGTATTCCCCTTCTTTCTACAGGATGTAGGCTAATAGCCTTCAGACCTATAACAAGGAACAAATATGTGCGTACTTGTTCCCTGCAAAAACTTTCTATATGATAACTATATATTCGATATTAGCTCTCAATATAGTAGCAGAAAACCCATAGAGTACCAACTAAACCCATATCAAAAGGAGTACATTTTATGTCCAATACATCAGCTAAAAAGCAGGAAATTCTGGATGCCTTTTTATTCAGACATGCCACGAAGGAATTCGACCCCGATCGCATCATACCTGAGGAAGATTTTCAATTTATTCTCGAAACCGGACGACTTTCCCCAAGCTCCGTAGGATTTGAACCGTGGCAGTTTGTGGTCGTGCAAAATCAGGCATTGAGAGAAAAGCTGGCGGCGGTTTCCAGTGGTGGTCAAAAGCAAATTCCTGCGGCCAGCCACGTCGTCCTGATCTTGGCACGTAAGGATGTTCGTTATGATTCTCCTTACGTGGAGTACATGTATAAAGAGGTTAAGGGGATGTCTGACGAAGACTTTGCCTCCCTATCAGGCCGCTATAAGATTTTCCAAGGTGAAAACCAACGCCTGCTGGAAAACGAACGCACGTTATTTGACTGGGCCTCCAAGCAAACCTATATTGCCTTAGGCAATATGATGACAGCGGCAGCTCAGATCGGCATCGATTCCTGCCCGATTGAAGGCTTTAACTATGATCAGGTACATGCCATTTTGGAGGAAGAAGGATTGCTTGAGAACGGGCTGCTGGATATTTCAGTCATAGCCGCCTTCGGTTATCGTGCTCATGAACCCAAGCGGGAAAAATCCAGACAACCCCTGGAGAAGGTCACACGCTGGGTCCTGTAAATATTCGTCCAATACTGTTAGTCAATCTTTAAGTTTGACACAATTTGAAGAGGCGGGCTGCGATCACTCATCTTAACGATGGCCCATCGCAGCCCGCCTCTTTATTTAAATTTTTTTCTTCTACAACTGTTTGCTTATAGCCGTAGTCAAGTTATCCTATATAATAAGATGTATCTGCCTACAAAGGAGTACAGTACACGTGGAAAGATCAGAGATATTGACAAGGATTGTTATTGTCGATGATGAAGAGTTAGCTTTGGATTATATGAAGCGTCTGCTTGGCGAGTTACAAGGCATACATATTGCAGGAGCTTTTACGAATCCATTCGTGGCTAAGGACTATATTCTACTTGATGATATAGATATAGCTTTTTTGGATGTAAGACTTCCAGGGATCAGCGGAATTGAATTAGCACATCAAATTTTGGAGCACAAACCCCATATTCAGATCGTTTTTGTTACAGCTTACGATAAGTACGCTATTCAGGCCTTCGAGCTTAACGCACTGGATTATCTGCTCAAGCCGGTCACGACAGAACGTCTTATCAAAACCATGAATCGCATTCTGAAGCGTGACGATCAAGCTACCTCCATGCCTGAGAATCAGCCTTCTGTTCTCCAGTTACAGGTTTTTCAATATGTCGTCTTCACATTACCGGATCAGCAACCCACTGTTATTCAGTGGAGGACTAAAAAGACCCAGGAGTTGTTTTTGTACTTGCTCCAGAATCATGACCAATGGGTTCGCAAATCAGCCTTGATTGAATTACTATGGCCAGAATATGAAGAAGATAAGGCCTACTCTCTTTTATATACAGCCGCTTATTACATTAGAAAAACGATAGCGCCGTATCATTCCTTTTTAGAGATTTCCAATACTAATGGCGGTTATATTTTGCACACGCAAAACGTTCTGTTAGATACAGAAAGATGGGAGTCTCTCCTGGCATCCGCTCCACAGATGAACAAGGAATCCATCCCATATTATGTAAAAATGATGGAACTTTACAAAGGGGACTATTTACAAGAATATGATTTTTGGTGGGTTGAAAGCGAACGCCAAAGGCTGCATAAAATGTGGTTATCCATATCATTAAAAATGGCAGAATGGTACAGAGGGAACTCCCAGCCTGAAGAGGCGATCTCTATTTATGAGGGCATCTGTAGTCGTCACCCCCAAGAAGAGGAAGCCTACTGGGGATTAATGAAGACCTATGCTGAGATGAATAAAAATAGCTTAGTGATCAAATGGTATGATTTATTATCATCCGTCTTATGGGAAGAGCTTCATGAGAAGCCCAATGAACAAATTACAAATTGGTTTAAAGAGTGGCAAATGGCTCATGCCTAATTTCACGACTGGGAATCATTCTCCGTACCCGTAGTGTCCCCATTAGAAGTGTCACTTACTTCGCCTCGTTCTGTATAGAGGACCTACGGGACAGAGATATTATATTTCTTGTCTTTGTACCTGGGGAACATGGAAGCTTACCGTTGTACCCTGGTTGGGAAGACTGCTAATAGATAATCCTTTACCGTATACTTGCTTCAAACGTCGATCTGTATTCCGTAATCCAATCCCGCTATCCTGTTCTTGATGAGGACTCAGCAGACGGTCCAGTTCCTCTTGACTCATGCCCACACCATCATCAATGATCGCTATTTCTGTTCCATCCTCCCGCTGCTGAATACGAATGCACAATGTTCCTCCATCTATCCGATTCATGATACCATGCCTGATTGCATTTTCTGCAAGTGGCTGAATCGATAACGGTGGCAATAGCAAGTTTATCTGTTCGTCTACTTCCCATACAATATCTAGTCTATTGCCAAAGCGTTCCTTCTCTATATAAAGATAAGATTTCAGGAGAGCAAGCTCATATTCCAGTGATACGACTCTATCCAGATTTTGAGGGTTAAAGCTTGATCTTAAATATTTGCCGAATTCCTCAATAAGATTCACCATTCTGGTGTGATCCACATGACTTAAAGATGCAATGGTATTCAAGGTGTTAAACAAAAAATGAGGTTTGATTTGTGCCTGTAACCACGCAGCCTCCATCCAAAGCCTCTCCCTTGCGGACTTTTTAACATCAGTCAAGGCACGGACCCTTGATTTCAATTCCATGGAATCCACAGGCTTCATAATATAATCGTTGGCCCCTGCAAGAAATCCCGTATATAAGTCCTCCTGCTGACTACGTGCTGTCAACAGCAACACAGGCAGCTCGGAAATGCTAAAGTATTCCCTCACACGCCGAGTTAACTCATAACCCGACATTTGGGGCATCATGACATCGGCTATTATTAAATCCCATTCCCGATGATCCAGCCTATGTAAGGCATCCTGGGCACTGGTTACAGTGACAAGGTCGTAAGGCTCCGACTCCGAGGCGAGAATGCCCTCTAACACCCTTAAATTGACCGGATCATCATCTACTGCGAGTATGGCAGATCGTGCAGAGCCTGCTGCAACTTGCATCACAGCTTCATTCTGTAGAGCTATAAAATCAGTATCTGCTTCTTCATCCATACATACCTGCTCGTTATCTCGTGATTCGTCTGGGGTAGGTGAGGGATCGAGCGGTAGTGTGAAAGAAAAGGTTGAGCCTTGACCAAGTTCAGAACTTACACTCAAAGATCCTCCATGAAGCTCCACCAATTGCTTGCTGATACTCAACCCAAGTCCAAGCCCATCCCCAATAACCGTCAAATGAGAATTTCCTTGTTCATATGGACGAAATATTCGCTTTTGCGTCTCCTCATCTATCCCAACGCCAGTGTCACGCACCTGAATACTGGCCATTTCGCCTTGGATGTGTGCGTGAACGGAAATAGTCCCCTCAGCAGTATGTTTAACAGCATTGTGAAGGAGATTGAACAGGATTTGGATTACTCGGTTTTCGTCCGCTAATACATTCGGAAAATCAGCAGGGATGTTAACTACCATGTTTAAAGGTTTCCCATCTGTCATGAATTGAAGCATATCCAATACACCCGAGGCTACAGCCTTGGGCTTCAGGCTTCTTTTTTCCAGAATAATATCCTTTTCACGTAGACGTGTAACATCCAGCAAATCATTCAATAATAAGGACATACGGCGGCCGACCGTAACAAGCAATTGCATGTTTCTCCTGTTGGGTTCATCCAGGGCGCCGCCCCGGTTCTCCAGCACAGTCTGTGCTATATTGATCATCCCATGCAGTGGATTTCGCAGCTCATGAGAGGTGTTGGCTAAAAATTCATTTTTCACCTGATCAGCGCGCTGCAATCTGTCCGACAGCCTTCTCAGTTCAGCATTCGTATTAAAAAACCGTTTGAACCAATAGGATGCAAATGCCACAAAAGCCAGCACAATATCCCAAGGGTAATAGGGGAGGTCATTCGTTTTGAAAATGCCCCACAGCATGCTGGATGCGATGCTAATGGATGCTAGCAACAGAAAAACAGCCTCTTTTTGCCCTCTGAATGTTCTAAGAAAGGCAAGAGAGGGAACTGTAGCACATAGAGTAATAGCTGGTAATGCGATAAGAATCATAAGAAATGCATAAAGGCTGGATGTAGGTGCAAGTAACACCAGAAGCGCAAAACAACAGTGGCCTATAAAAACAATCTGAATGATTCGGGATCGAACCAACAGAGACTGCGCTAGCTTCAGTACACACATGCCTATTCCAATATAGGAAAGGGTGGTTATTTTTAACGAAAGACTCAGATTAATGGGGAACCAGTCCAATAAAAGCTTGTCATCGTCTGTCAGGATGGATAATACCGTGCAGATTACAATTCCCGCAAAATACAGAAGCGCCTTCTTTTGTGGATTCATAAAAAATATAACGACTATATATAACCCGTGAAGCAGCAAAATAATACATACCATAATCTGCATTGCGATCGTGAAGTTGGTTCGGCTATTCACAGCATCCGCGCTTCCAAAAATGATAGGCTTCATAATTCCTCCACTAGCAGAGAAATCAAAATTGGATACTTGAATGACAATCTCAATGGTCTGCCTGTTCGCATCAAACATAGCAGAGAATGGAACAGTCGATCCTATATGCTGTTCGACCTTGCTAGAGACCTGACCACTATGACTAATTAAACGACCGTTCACAAATATGTTGGATGCCGTACTGATCTTTCCAATCCGAAGTCCGTATAGAGTGTCCTCCGACCTGTCACTCAAAATAAGCAGCCGATAGGTTCCAACGCCATATGCCTTATGATCCACAGGAGATACTGACTCACTCCATAATCCTGGTACCTGAATGGTCTGGCGCTGCTTCTGCATAAGTAAGGTTTTCAGTTCGGCAGGAGAAGATAAAGTTCCAGGATAAAATTCCCACTCCCCATTTAATGGCAGGGTCTTTATCTCCTGCAGATTCAAGCCCCTCAGATCCAGAATTCCCGCCTTGGCCCGGGGATAATCCTGATTGTGGTAATAATCAAACCACAACAAACGCAAGCCGATAATCACGATCAGAAATGACAGCGTAATTAAAAAAAAGTTCCGCTTATTCATCTACTGGTGATCCGGCACCATAATCAACGTACCGTTGCCGGGCTCTCATCTGAACCAGCAGCATTGGATGGTGACCAATCCTCATAGTTTCACAACCTTATCTACACAAATTTCATTTATCGTTCCTTAGCTCAGATTGTCCGTGCTACTCAAGCAACATACGAACCCCAGTAAGCACAATTCCAATCAGAAAACCTGTAAGCGCACCGTTAATCCGAATCCATTGTAAATCCTGCCCCAGCTTGTCCTCCATTAAAGCGATCAGTGAGGCATCATCCATTCGATTTACATTTTCTCGAACCAGATTACCAATCTGGCTATGATTTGCTTCCACTACTCCAGTAACACCTGCTACGATCCACGAATTAATCTTGTCCAGCAGCTCCGTATTTCTCCATAAATCAGACAGCATTTGATCCAGCAAAGGTACAATGTACGCCGTTACATAACTGGCATCTTCCATGTAATCCAGCAGATTACGACGAAGCTCTTCGAGCTTATCGGATATAGCTGCATCACCTTCCCAAGAATCAATAAAGGTGTTTTTCCAGTGATTCAGCCCCTCCCTGACCGTATCTTTGGCTGCCAGATGAATCAGCTGTGTGTTGAACCCATCCAGGACGGCCTGACGACGCGGATGTCCTTCATCTCGAAGCTCCGCTACGCGGTCCAGCAAAAAGTGACGAATCATCTCGCCCATACGCTCCTCATTCAAATAGCCAAGGAAAGCGTTCAGGGCAAACTGCATAAGCCCGCTGACCTGTAAGCCGCTAACAGCCTGCATCCCCAAGGTGCCTAGCGTAACCCCGGTGTCTGACCGCAGTAGCCAGGATTCCGTCTGCTCCAGCGCATAATCCAACGCCCGTTGGTCATACTTTCGCTCGCCAGCTTGCCGGGCGAGCACCTCTAGCAATGGTCCTATATCGAATTCAGTCGCCTGTCGCTTAACCCCGGTTGCGATGGCCGGGGCCAGCTCTGCCAGCGGAATCGAACGGACAAGTTGCTTGGCAAGAACATCTATAAAAGTGACCGCTTCGGGCGTACGTATTCCTTTTTCCACACTTTTCAGCACCAGCTCTGCCAGTCTAATCTCGGCAATTTTAGATGCAATACTTTCTTTATGAAGCAAATTATTCTCAACCGTGTTAACCAAGGCATCGGTCAGCTTTCCCCGATTTTTAGGGAGAAGCGCTGTGTGTGGAATCGGAATGCCCAGCGGATGACGGAATAACGCGGTTACGGCAAACCAGTCTGCCAACCCTCCTACAAGTCCGGCTTCAAAAGATCCGGCCAAAAGACGGGCCCAGCCAAATTGTTGAAAAGGTAACGTAGCAGCAAAGCCCGCTCCCATCATAACAAGTGACCAAGCTGCCGCGGTTTTTGTGTTTTTTGTTTTTCCCATCATGTAGTCCTCCAAACTAACTGTAAAATTTGTTTCATTACATCTGTAGTACCATCATATCATTGCCTGTGCAGATACCAAAGGTAACCATACTCTATTGTCAACAAATTGCATGATATTTAAAATTTGCACGTTAGCTTAAATTGAGTTCGCATAACCACACTTATCCATACATTTTCGTGAACAAAATCACAACAATTAAGTTACAACTATTTTCTAACAAAATGAGCCCTTTGAATCATTTTGTCGAAATATAGTCCCATTTTTCCTGAAACCTAAAGGATATATGCCTCAAAAGTGGAATTGCAAGATTACGATATATTCATTGAGGAAATTAATTATTTTCAACCTCATTCTTTATTTCATCAATTTAAGGAATGAATTCCAGAAGGACCCTATCCTTTTCAAATAGGTGCTTTCTGGTTAATTTTGTTATATAATGTATAGCCTCAAATCGATACATGAATATACTTTAATGTGATAAAATAACCTTTGTAAATGGGAACTCCGGTTCTAAAAGGATATTCATGAAACAAACTACAATTGTCTTACTAAAATTGTTCTTTTGTAAAGGAATTGGATATGACAACAAACCAAAAAAATGCCCAGTATGTCTGGAGCGAAGATCCAGTTGCAATTATATGTACACCCTCTGCTTTCGCTAAAAAATCCCTCTTTTATATACAGGAAATAGGCTATTTCAAAACAGATGCTTATGTAATGGAACGGCAAAAGCTCACCTCTTTTTTGCTCCTTTTTACTCTGTCCGGAAGAGGGGAATTACAATACCGGGGCAAGGATTATATATTGAAACCTAATGATATGCTTTTTATTAATTGCGAAGAATATGTACAGTACAAAACTTCCTGTCAGAAGACATGGGAGTTTATTAGTGTGAATCTATATGGCAATCTTATTGACCATTTCTACGAACAATTCGATAAACACAATAAGCCCGTAATTTCACTAAAGGATTCAAATGCAGTACTGGACAAGCTGCGTACCTTATTACATGTACAGCCAGAACGAAGCTTATCCTCTGAACTGCTCTCATCCAGGATAATCGTTGACTTGTTAACGATTATTTTACAGCACCCCTACGCCAATCCCAACGCGAATTCAGATGGAACGGCAGAGGTGCGCAAGGTAAAGCAATATCTGGATCAATCCTATTGCGAACGCATCACGCTGGATTCGCTAGCAGAAATGTTTGGTCTAAACAAGTTCAACCTGGCTAAAAACTTTAAAAAACAGATTGGTTTTTCCCCTATTGAGTATCTTATTAATGTTCGTATCACGGCTGCTCAAAGCTGGCTTAAAACTAGTGATGTAGCTATTGTGGACATCGCACAATATGTGGGCATTCCCAACACAAGTCATTTTATCAATCTGTTCAAAGAGCACATTGGAGAAACGCCTCATTCCTATCGCAAAAAATGGGGAAACCGTATAAAATAGGTCTTATGTATAATCTGCAAGCTTGCTTTGTCGATAAATAGCGAAAATCTGAGATTTAAACTTGCCTAATAGAGTACCTAACTGATAGAATAATAGTACAAGCTATTCAGGATAAATGGCAAACTTGTCGAAAGGCAAGGACGCAAAGCTACAGGGCCTTCTGTATGATGGCAGCCAGCTACCGGTTGAAGTGGCTTTTTGTCGTGCTTATTTTTCCCGAAAACTTTATACGAAATGGCAAACCTGTCGAAAGGCAGGGACGCAAAGCTATAGGGCCTTCTATTGATGATGGCAGCCTGGCCACCGAAAGGAAGTTTTTTATGGGGAAAATGATACTTTCCACACTTCTCCTATTTTTCATGCTGTCCGCAATTCTCTTAAATTCGACAATTTACGCTGCTGATAGTGTTGCATGGTTGGACCAAAACAATGTAAATCATGGGACGGTCAGTGTGCGCTACCCTGTTAAACCTAACGTTAAAACCAAGATTTTGGTTACCAAAGATGCACAAAAATACTCTTATAATCTAACACCCGGGAAATCCGAAGAAGTATTTCCTCTCCAAATGGGTAATGGGAACTATAACATCAGTATTTTAGAACAGCTTAGTGGTAATCAATATAAAGTGATAGGACAAGATACGATCGAGTTAAAGCTAAACGATAGCAAAGCGGTGTATCTTAATTCCGTTCAAAATATTAACTGGAGTAGTACTAATCAAGCGATTCAAAAAGCCCGTGAGTTAACCCAAGGTGCAACAACGGATCGCGAGAAGCTGCAAAAAATCTATGACTACGTAATTAGTCATATCAAGTATGACTCCAATCAGGCCTTTGCCTTAACGACTGACTATCTGCCACAAATTGATCATACGTTAAGCTCTCAAAAAGATATTTGTTATGGTTATGCTTCACTGATGGCTGCTATGTTACGAAGTGTAGATGTACCAACCAAGCTGGTTATGGGCAAATCTTCCTACGTGGACACTTATCATGCCTGGAATGAGGTCTACATCGATAATCAGTGGGTGGTCGTAGACACTACAGTAGATGCAGCACTTTATATGGGTAAACAGAAATTCCAAATGGTCAAAGATCCCTCCAAATACATTAAAACAAAGCAATATTAATATCAATGTTTTTAATTCATATTTTTTAAAAAATGAAAAAATAGAACTACATTTCTTGAAGAGCCTTGATCACATGATCAAGGCTCTTTTTCTATCCTTGTTGAGAAATTGTTGAGATGTGGCATGTATTCTAGTCCAGGAAGACAATGAGATTTCCAACCATTATCTAATTTCGAGTCAAAAGGAGGAGGTTCATCCCCGAACATGAATTTTCATAAATTCTGAACAAGTAATTAATGCGGCTAACATAGCATCATATGAATGAATGATGAATATATAAATACAGTTCTCTCGACCTCGAAGGAATAACCATTAGCCGTTAAATAAGAGTATTTTAAGAATAGGAGATTTGTTTACCGTATGAGAAAAAAATGGAATGCAGCAACGGTTGCGCTATTGCTCTTTTTGCAGTGTTTGTTCAGCACAACACAAGCTTATGCACAAAATCCCGACTCTACTCTGCCAGTGACCCCAGGAACCGATCCGGTTCAGAGTGTGACTAACGATGTTTATCCAATGCCCTCAGAGCCAATTAACATCCCACCTGCTGTCCCGGCTCCAGTCCCTGAACCAACTGCTGGCTCAACTTCTGAAGTTAGGGCAACTCAAGAAAGTATTTTAACCAAGCTAACCCTTACAGATTCTACTGGAAGTGTTATTGATGCAGTGTATAATCCCGATAACCGTATTGATATTGGTTCCGCCATCCATTTAGGCTATGAATGGGAACTGCCGAACCATACGTATAAAGCTGGAGACACCTTTACCTTTCAATTACCTGAGCAATTCCAAATTTACACAGATATTACGTCTCCTTTGACGAATACAGATGGAGAAGTAGGTCATTTTACCGTAGACCGTCAAGGTAAAGTGGTTATGACATTTAATGATTACGTAGAAAGCCACTCTAATGTCAGCGGTAAGCTAGAGATCAAAACTGAATTTAGCACACAAATAGAAAAAGGCAGTACACAAGTTATTATTGCGATCCCGATCAAAGGCGGCGAGCAAACGGCTATCGTAAATATTAAGCCTGCAGCTGGTCCTACAATGGAGAAACAAGGAAAGTTTGATGGAAAAGACCAAATTCATTGGACAGTTGACGTAAATAAACACTTGGATCCTATCAAACACGCTGTAGTAACCGACCCAACTCCCCAAGGACTAGAACTAGTCAAGGACTCCATCCGGGTAAACCATTTACAAATTAATGTGAACGGAACCACCGTGCTGGGGGACACTGTTAGCGCAGATAAGTATACAGTAGAGGCTGATCCGGTTGTGCCGGGCTTCAGAATCCGTTTTAACGAGGAGAATATTAACAGCGCCTACCGAATTCAATACTCCACAAACATAACAAGCGAGGATACTCGTTTCTCCAACACAGCCACTTTTTCAGGGGATGATGTGAAGGATACGTCCGCAACAGCTACAGTCACTGTTCAACGCGGGGATTTTTTAAGCAAAAAAGTGGAGAAATACGACCCAGTCACACAAACGATCTCATGGGCAATCAAATATAATTTTGCCAACAAAAAAATTCCCGCAGCTAAAGCCGCGTTAAGTGACCGTTTTAATAACAGCCAACAACTCATCATAAATTCACTTAAAGTGTATAAAGGGGATACACAGGATGAGCTCCCTGCATCCCAATACAGCGTCACTCCAGTTACTGACGATCATGGTACCAATGGTTTCAATCTGCTTTTCAATACGGATATTGAAGCCCCATATACCATCCGTTATCAAACAAAGGCTATAGATCGTGTAGTTAAAAATAGTAAAATAACGAACAGTGTAACTTCTGATGGGGTAACAAAAGAAACAACCACCGAACTGAAAAGTATAATTATCACCAAAGGCTATAAGGAACCGAACTATAACACCAAAACAATTCCTTGGGTCATTTCTATTAATGCGGATAAGTATACAATGGATCAAATCGTTATCGACGATGCCTTTCCGAATGGCGGTCTGGCCTTATTGCCGAACACATTGAAGATCCAAAGCGCGGACGGAAAAACAACACTAACATCACCGACAGACTACGAACTGATCCCTCTTACGCTGGATTACAAAAAAGGGTTCACTATACGTTTTCATAAAAAGATTCAAGACACGTACACCATTAACTACACAACTACCTTTAACAATGAATGGAAAATTGACAAAACCAAGCCGGACTTTTGGAATAAAGCCTCTATCACTTGGTTATACAACGGAACAACACAAACTGCTGAGGCCGAAGCTCGATTATGGCCGGACAATATGACCCAGCAAAATGGGGCGAAGTCAGGTAGTTACAATGCCAGCTCCAAGCAAATTACATGGGACATTAAGGCCAACTATAACCGCAAAACTCTGAATCATGCTGAAATTAGGGATACCTTGTTACAAGGGCAAAAACTGGTCCCAAATTCTGTTAAGGTATACGATATGACCCTGCTTGGATGGTGGAATGGCGTACAGAAAGGGGCCGAAGTACCTTCGAGCCAATATACTCTGGTTTTACCTTCCGCCGCTAACAACAACGAACTGCGCATCCAGTTTAACCAGTCCATCAACTCTCCTTACTGGGTCACTTTCCAAACAACATTGGAAGGGGAGCTTATTGATAAAGAGATTAACAATAACGCTCTGCTTATGGATGGAAAAAATGTAGATTCGGAATGGGCTGCCAAAGTGTCTGTACCCCACGGCGGAGAATACGTGACAAAGTCCGGTGCTCAGAATGGAAATAAAATCGACTGGAACATCCATATCAATGAAGGGCAATCCCATGTCTCCAACGCGAAGATCGTGGATACGCCCAGCAATAATCAAATTCTGATTGAAGAATCCTTTCATCTATACTCCACCAAAGTGTCTGCCAACGGAGAAGCTGTTAGGGACACTGAGTTAGTCAAGGATCAGGATTATAAGCTAAAAATAACAACGACTGCTCAAGGTCAGCAATCCTTTGAGCTTGCCTTTGCGAAGGCTATATCATCGGGTTATATTTTGCAATATCAATCCTTTCTTCAAGCTGAAGACAAGGCAAAAGTGAGCAATAAGGTTAATTTCGAGGGCGACCGTTTGACCACCGAAATCAGGGAAACAAGTAAGGAAATTACCGTGCGCACATCCTCTGGTTCAGGATCAGGAGGAGGAGTTACGGGAAGTCTGGAGATTACCAAAGTTGATGAGGACGATCACAATAAGGTTCTATCCGGGGCACGTTTTGCACTCTATGACAAGAATCAGAAAAGAGCACCTCTTGTCCAAACTACCAATTCGGACGGGAAAATCGTATTTTCTTCATTGAGTTATGATGACTACATCCTGGAGGAGCTTACTGCTCCTGAAGGCTACAAAATAACAGCGCCAAAAACAGAAATCAAAATAGATACAACTATCAAACAAAGTTCAGGCATTAAACAAATCGTAATCACCAACAAAAAAGACACTCCTGTTGATCCGGGTCCGGGTACACCTACTGATCCAGGTACGCCTACAAACCCAGGTACGCCTACCGATCCGGGTACACCTACGAGTCCGGGCTCAGGCAAAAAACATGATAAGGACCCTGAAATAACTGAACCTCCGGCGACGCCTGTTACGCCCGTAACAACCGAAGAGCCGAAAATTATCGAGGATGAGGATGTTCCGTTGGGCGTTCCGGTTATTGAACAGCCACCTGTAGAACCAGAGGCGCAACCATCCGCTGAACCAGGGGTGCAACCTGAGACACCGGAAGCCGATCCTCACCAGGAGCCTTCTCCGCCCGTGAAGATTGAAGAAGACCCAGTACCTAAGGGTGTAATCCGTCTACCGGCAGAAAAACCAGAAGATCCAAGTGATCCGGGTCATACACCCAAGGTGGATACATTGCCAAAGACAGGAGAAAACAGTCCTGCTCCCTTCTATGTAAGTGGCATGTTCTTAATTCTTCTGGGGGCCTATCTGGGTTATAGACGAACGCATAAAAAATAAATAACATTTTATAATCAAAAATCCCCCTTCTCAACTCATCATTTCAGCGAGAAGGGGAATTATTTTACATGTCCGATCTATGGATTACTGTATTAGGAGGCTTTTCAATTGCGTAAGCTGGCATACGTGAGCATCATGTTAGGAATCATCATCATGTTATTTCCTACCGCTAATGAATGGTTGGAAGATCAAAAGCAAAAAGAGCTATTACAGGAAGCTGAATCATTATCAAATACAGATACATCGACACTGACTCCCGAAATGATGAAAGGCTATACAAATTTGTCCAATTGGCTGACAAATACTGCAGCAGCGGATGGGCCACAATTGTCACAAGCCACTCCCCCATCGTCGGCTTCAGAGCAAGCCCCAATCGCTACAATCCAGATTGATCGTATCGGGCTGGAACTTCCTGTACTCGAAGGTGCAACCCAACAGCATATGAGATATGCAGCCGTACATATGTCGGAAACTGCGACACTCGGCCAGGTGGGGAATGCTGCCATAGCCGCTCATCGCTCACGAACAACTGGACGTTTATTTAACCGGCTTAATGAGGTGAAAATCGGAGATCAGATTCTAATTCACACTCGGGGTGAAAAATACGTATACAAGGTCTACAACATTTCAGTCGTCACTCCTTCAAATGTCTCCGTTTTAAAAAGCATCAAGAAACAAAAGCTTCTCACACTAATTACCTGTGATCCTCTTGTAAATCCGACACATCGACTCATCGTTCATGCCAGACAACTAACCTAATGCCGCTAATAGAAGCGGAATAACCTATAAACTATATTGGTGGTGACCCCATTGAGTATATCTTTAACAGCCTTACTTCTAATCGGTCTAACTTTGGCGCTGTGGATATATACGTTAATTTTTTTGCATTCTGTGATGATGGAAAGAAATTTGCTGCGGAAACTTGCCTATCAGGACCCTGTAACGGGTCTGTTCAATCGGAATGCACTTGAGCTATTTTGGAAACGAAGCAGCGGCAAAGAAGGCTTTGCTATTATGTATCTTGATCTGGATGGATTCAAAGCCATTAATGACACATATGGACATCAAATCGGTGATAAGCTGCTCAGACGGGTAAGCGATCATTTACTCCAGGTAACAAACTCCCATCAGAAAGCTTTTCGAATCGGTGGTGACGAATTTCTACTCATTATGAAGGATTATGATGCCGATCAGGTCACAGTTCTGGCAGAACTGCTGCTGCAAAAAATCAGCGTTCCTTATAACATCCAGGGAATCAATCTTCAAGTTACAGGTAGCATCGGGATTACTATGCATCCTTCTCCGAAGAAGCCCCTGCCTTCTTTACTGAAAGAGGCCGATATCGCCATGTACCAAGCGAAAGGAATGGGGAGAAACCGCTATGCTGTATACCAGAGGATCAGACAGAGGCCAAACGTCAGATCATATGGTACTGCACGAGTGATAAAGTTTGCAGCTGGTTTTCGAAAAAAAACAAAGATCCAAGGTATACAACAAATGGCAACTCTCTAACACTAACAAAAATACCCGTAACAACAAATCAGGCGGGTAAGTCCTGTTTATCCAGGATTATACCCGCCGATAAAATACTCCTACTCCACCTTACCTTTGGCAATCAGCTTGAAATCATCAAAGTGGAATCCTGGTGCAACAACACAGGTTACCAGCACAGGCTCATCCCCCAGCGGACGTGCCGTTTGCCATACAGTTCCTGGTACGAGTGCTTGTGGATGTTGTCCTGCCTCCACATCTGCGCCAACGATAATTACCGTTTCTTCGCCAGGTTCTTCTCCGCTTCCACCCAATTTTAACTCTATAGGGCTTCCACTATGGTACAACCACAGCTCGTCAGAATGGACCACATGCCATTCGGAGAACTCACCCGGATGCAGCAAGAAATACGTAGACGAAGCTGCAAAGCGCGGACCGGAATACACATCCGGCAGTACAGGCTTCGGAATTTGAAAATTGGCCTTCCACATCTCTTTGTACCAGCCGCCTTCTGGATGGGGCTCCATGCCCAATGCCGTGACTAGCGGTGAAATAGCTTTCGTCATTGTCTATCCTTCCTTTACCCTAAATTCCTTCTTCCCTACTGTAAAACATAGCGCTGCTTTTGTCACGTTTCTCCCTCTGCATGTCGAGGTTTCATAGTTTATGTCAAACTAAATAACATTAAATTGTGGATATATATTCGTTTTCATCATATAAATAACAAATAACTAGTGTAAAAACAGCCAAAAACACTTTTCGCGTAAAGTTTATTGACATAAAATCTTGTTTTTTATTGTAAGCTTATAGTATCATGAGAGAAATTTCGAAATTCTAATAGAGCTTAATCATGTCAGTCTGTCTACTAAGCGATGTATTCAAGTCAAAAAAAGGGGTGAGCTCTCTGATCCAATTTCGCAATGTCAACAAGCATTACGGTCACTTTCATGTACTTAAAGACATCAATCTTCAGATTAAGGAGGGCGAGGTCGTTGTCATCATCGGTCCCTCCGGCTCAGGTAAAAGCACCCTGCTTCGCTGCATCAATCGTCTGGAAACGATATCTGATGGGGAGCTAATCGTTAACGATGTCCCCGTGCATGACAAAAAGATTGATATTAACGCCTTCCGCCGCAATATCGGGATGGTGTTCCAGCATTTCAATCTGTATCCCCACAAAAAGGTGATTGAGAACATTGTACTGGCACCGATGAAGGTACTGGGCATCCCGAAAGGAGAAGCTATTCAAACTGCCCTCACCTATCTGAAGCGTGTCGGAATTGAAGAAAAGGCACAGAGCTACCCCGCCCAATTGTCCGGTGGACAGCAACAGCGGGTTGCAATTGCCCGTGGACTCGCAATGAATCCGAAAATTATGCTGTTTGACGAGCCGACTTCAGCTCTGGACCCCGAAACGATTGGAGAGGTGCTGGATGTTATGCGCTCGCTTGCCCATCAAGGCATCACGATGGTCATCGTCACTCATGAAATGGGCTTTGCTCGTGAAGTGGCTGACCGCGTGATTTTTATGGACAAAGGACAGATCTTGGAAGACAGCCAGCCTGCTGAGTTTTTTCAGAATCCGGGTGAAGAACGGGCTCGTTTGTTCCTGAGCCGTCTGATTCATCATTAAACGGACTATTATTAATGGAATAAAAATTGAAAGGGGATCATTGTAATGAGAAAAAGATTTCAGTGGAGTACTTTGGTGCTGGTTGCATTAGCCTGTCTGCTCGTCTTGGCAGGTTGTGGAGGCAAACAAGAAGCAGCAACGTCAGGAAATGAAGCAGCAGCTCCCAACGGGCTCGAAGCCATCAAACAGCGTGGCAAACTGGTCGTTGGGGTGAAGTACGACACCAAGTTATTCGGACTAAAAGATCCGGCTAGCGGGAAAGTCGAGGGCTTTGATATCGACATCGCCAAGGCTGTAGCCAAGCATATTTTTGGTGATGAAACCAAGCTCGAACTCAAGGAAGTCACGTCCAAAACACGAATCACCTTACTGCAAAATGGGGACATCGATGCTATTATCGCCACGATGACCATTTCGGATGAGCGCAAAAAACAGGTCGATTTCAGCGATGTCTACTTTAATGCAGGGCAATCCCTACTCGTGAAAAAAGGAAGCCCGATCACCGGTCTGGAGTCCCTGACCCCCGATACCAAGGTACTCGCTGTTAAAGGCTCTACCTCCGCAAAAAATATCCGCGAAAAAGCGCCCAAAGCAACGATTTTAGAGTTCGAAAACTATCAAGATGCCTTCAACGCCCTCAAGGCAGGTAAAGGGCAAGCGCTGACGACCGATAACTCTATTCTGCTTGGCATGCAACAGCAAGATCCGAATTATACCCTAGTAGGCGGGAACTTCACAGAGGAACCTTACGGTATTGCAGTGAAAAAGGGTCAGACCGAACTACTGCAAGCCATTAATGATACGATCAAGGAACTGAAAAGCAATGGTGAATACGATAAGCTGCATGAGCAATGGCTTGGGGTTAAACCCGAATAATGATCTTGTGAAGGAGCCGCGATTGCGTGCTCCTTCCTTTCTTAGCTCTGGATAAGGAGGTATACCCGTAGATGCTAACTTTTGATATCAACGTACTCTTCGATCATGGCGACCGTTTCAGAGAAGGCTTGCTTCATACCATTCAAGCTAGTGTTATTGCCTTGATCGGAAGCTTCATTCTGGGGGCTATCATTGCCATCTTCCGAATTGCGCCTTTTAAATGGCTAAACTGGATCGGTACTGTCTATGTAGAGGTCATCCGCAATATTCCATTGCTGATTGTTGTACTGTTTTTTTATCTCGGTCTTCCCACTTTGGGCATCCCCTTGGACGGCTTTGTATCTGGAACGCTTGGATTGACTGTGTACACAGCCTCTTTTATTGCAGAAGCTATACGTGCCGGCATTCAATCTGTACCCAAGGGACAATTTGAAGCGGCAAGGTCCTCCGGGTTGAATTACAACCAGACGATGATCAGCATTATTTTACCGCAAGCCATTAAAATTGTATTGCCTGCAATCGGCAACCAATTCATCAATCTGGTCAAAAACTCTTCCGTGCTGGCCATTGTGGCTGGACTGGATCTCATGTATTACTCGGATCTCATTAACTCAGATACCTTCCTGCCCATCACAGTCTATGCGATCACGGCGCTGCTGTATCTTGTATTGACGGTTCCGCTCAGCTTTCTTGTGCTATATATGGAGCGACGCTTGTCCAAAACATCCTAAGGAGGGAAGCCCGCATGGATTTCGGTGGATTGTTTGCATGGCCTAATGTGCGTTTTATACTGGAGGGCTTCCTGCTCACGCTGGAGGTCGCTATTTACTCTATCATATTCAGCTTCGCTCTCGGTATTGTGTTCGGCATCCTGCGCTATACCCGTATACCTGTCCTTTCACAGGTTGCAGCCTTTATCATTGATCTGATTCGCAACCTGCCCTTATTGCTCATTATTTTCTTCATCGGCATGGTTTTGCCATCCATCGGATTATCGATTTCCCTCAAGTGGGCAGCCATTACAGGGCTATCAATCTTCGAGGGGGCCATGATTGCCGAGATTGTGCGCAGCGGTCTCAATTCGGTCCATAAAGGACAGCTGGAAGCCGCACGTTCCTCCGGTCTAAGCTATTCTCAAACCTTATGGCATATCATTCTACCCCAAGCGCTTCGTCGCATGGTACCTCCTATTGTCAGCCAGTTCATTTCCCTATTCAAGGATACCTCACTGGCTGTCATTATCAGTTTGCCGGAGCTGACGCATAACATTCAGATCGTCGGTGGACAAAATCAATCTTTTGTCATTCCAGCTCTGCTGTTCGCCGCTTTCCTGTACTTTACCGTTAATTACAGTATGTCACTGATTGCACGCAGGCTAGAAGTTCGTACACATTAAAGCACGTAGTACTCATCAGGGTTGCCACTAGTTGGAACACTCTGTTAGTACAGCTTGTATCTTTTCAATCAATCGCTTCACTGCTTCTCCCTGGTAACGGTCAGACCGATAAATCAACTCTAGCTGACCTTGGGGCACGCCACGCAAAATAGGTACCGTGCAAAAAAGTGAACGATCCAGTTCGGCCGCAAGGGACTTCGTCTGTAGGGTTACGGCAAGTCCCTCCTGCACCCAGCGCAGGATTGAAGGTATAGAATTTGTTTCCAGGACGGTTGCAAAGGGATACCCGCGATCACGGAAGCATTTCTCAATCAGCTTCCTGCCGGGATGGCACTCTGGCTGCATCGCCCAGGGTACATGCCTCAATTCGTCCAGCATAAGGGAAGAACGATTGGAAAATGCATGATTTACGGGGACAATAAGACAGTAGTTCTCTGTGCGAAGAGGAAGCTGGACAAGTCTTTCATCTGTACCCGAATGTAGGGTGATGCCAACGTCCACACGGTTATCCAGCAGCTGTTCTGTTACATCAAAGGATGGACAGATGTGCAAGCTGATTTTAGGAAATGACCGATGAAAGTGGGCAAACATCTCTTGCAACGACTCCTCTAGCTCCGGTAATGCGATACCAATCCGTAAACTGCCGCGTTGCTCGGTACGCAGTTCCTCAATAGAAGCCTTCGCTTGCTGTAAATCTTTGAGCGCATGCGCACTGTGTTGCAGCAGCAGTTTCCCGGCATCTGTCATTTTAATTTTCTTGCCTGCGCGGTCAAAGAGCGTCATGCCCAGTTCCTCTTCCAGCGCCTTAATTTGCAAGCTAAGCGTGGGTTGAGAGATACCGATCTTTTCCGAAGCCTTCGTAAAATGCAGTTCCTCGCATACGGCTATGAAGTATTGAAGCTGGCGTATTTCCGTCTTCCTTCTCTCCCTTCGAGAATCCCCAGAAATGTTTGCATGAACAGGTCAAAAGAAGCGCGAGATCGGATCAATCCGGTTCGCGCTTCTTCAGGTTATTGCGCTTTTTTAGATTATTGGGCTACTTCTGCTTTTTCCGCAGTTAACGTAATATTCGCAAACGCGTCTGCATCGTACTCCTTGCCGCGGGTAATATCGTAATTGGCTACCCGATTATTTACTGCCTCCAATGAGTAACGGAATAACGTCGGTACAATCGGCGCCTCCTCGCTCATATACGCCTGCCACTGATTGTATATATCTTTACGATAATTGTCGTCAAAGGCTTTTACAGACACTCCTTCCTGCAACAGCTTATCATTCTCTTCACTGGTAAAGCGCGAGTAGTTAAAGCTGGCTCCGCGTCCATACAGCCCACTAGGGTTTACATCTGTACCTGTACTCCATGCGCCGCCAAAAATATCAATGCCCGGATCATCCTTCTGCACACGGTCATAGAAAGAATTGAACTCCAGCAGACGACCGTCCACCAGTTCGACATGAAGCCCGACATCCTTCCAATTTTGCAAATAAAACTTAGCCAGCGATTCGGCCGTCGCATCCCCGCTCATTGCTGCATAATGGAGCACCAGTTCCTTGCCCTTAGGGTCTTCACGGTATCCATCTCCATTGGTATCCACATATCCTGCCTCGTCCAGCAGCTTTTTCGCCTTGTCTGGATCATACGCAATGCCCTTCGCATTCACATCATGGTATCCCTTGAAGGCGGGCGGGATCAGGGATGTCGCAGGAGTCCGAAGCCCATGATAGAGCTGCTTGCCAACCTGCTCATTATTCAGCGCATAGCCAAGGGCCTGACGCAATGACTTGTTCGCCAGCTTGGCGTTCGGGTCCATAATATTTAGACTCTTGGCCTGATCAAATTTGCCCAGCTTAAAGCCTACATAGCTATAAGATAATTCCTCCTGGCCGAGAAACTGTACATTTTTCGGATTACTGGCCTCATTGTAACGGGTGGTTGGATAGCTGGCCCAGTCGATTTCTCCGCTTTTCAACGCCTCAGTAATGACATTCGGATTCACAACCTTCAGATGAAGGCCATCCAACTTGGGCGCACCGCGGAAATAATCTTCATTTTTGACGAATTCCACAGATTCACCTGTGACCATAGATTTAATTTTGAATGGCCCATAGCCAATCGGATGTTTACGGACAGGGTCAGATCCAGACATATCCTTTACAGGAATGTTCTGGAATACCTTCTTCTCCAGTGGTGTGGACCAAAGTCCCGACTTTACCGAAGGATTAGGTTCCTTAAAATGAATGGTAACCTCTTTCTCATTCAGCACCTTGATGCCAGAAATGGTTTTGGCCTTGCCGGCGTGATAATCTTCCATACCTACAATGTTGGTCATAAAACTATCATAACGTGGACCTTCATAGTCTTTGTGGCCAATCACTTCATAGGAAAAAGCATAGTCCTCTGCCGTTACGGGATTACCATCTGTCCAGTTCAGTTTGGGATCAATTTTGACAGTCACTGCCTTATTGTCTGCGGAAAAGGAAATCGTCGCCGCTCCTTTATCGTCAATATTCAGATTGGAATCAATCGAAAACAGGGAAGGGTAGAAAAACTGGAAGACTTCAAAATCCGGATTCCCATCATAAAATACAGGATTCAGAATACCTTCAAAAGGGGTATCGGACACGAGTGCATAATTGATGATACCGCCCTTAATCGGGGGGTTATCGTTCTTGACCGCCTTTGCCAGCGCAGTCGCATTCACCTGCTTGCTGTCGGCCCCTGATCCACCTGTACCGTCAGACGATTTTGCTCCATTCGAAGCGGAAGGCGAGCCGCTACATGCAGCCAAAGAAAGCACCAAAATGGCAGATAGAACAGGCAGAATTCCTTTTTTCCAGCGTTTAACCATTGTAAACCCCTCCTTGTTGTTGTCCTTATCCTTGAATTTCGGTTTAACCCAATCGTTGTTTGGCATCCGTGGCACGTTTGAGTGCCTGACCGATAAAGTTGATTGCCAGCATTACCACCAATATAAGCAGTGAGGCAGGCAACCACATCCACCAGTTGTTCTGCAATACATCCGGATCATTCGCATAACTCACCAGTGTCCCCAAGCTCGGAGTAGATTCCGGCAAGCCAAAGCCGAGATAGGAAAGCCCGGTCTCGATCCCGATATTTCCCGCAAGACTGAGCGTCAGATTAACAATCACAACAGAGCTGAGATTGGGCAGCACACCCAACCAGATGATCTTCCAATTGGGTGTGCCAAGGGTTTTGGAAGCCTGCACGTAGTCCAGTTCCCGCTCAGACAGCACCTTGGCCCGGATCAGGCGCGCTTTTCCAATCCATAAAAAGGCAGTCATAATAAAAATAAAGGAACCTATGCCGCTTTTGGGCACAATGCTGACAAATACGATAACCAGCATCAAGAATGGAAGCACCAGGATAAAATCAATAATTCGCATGATGATGTTATCAACCAGTCCTCCATAAAACCCAGCCAGTAAGCCCAGCGTCAAGCCGATGGCGGCGGATAACAAAGTAATCGTAAAGCCAATGGTAAAGGAATTGCGGGCCCCAATGACCAGCTGGCCGAATATATCCCTGCCCGCTCGGTCCGTACCCAGCCAATGCACTGAACCGGGAGCTTCGCGGATCGCGCCCAGATCGACCGTCGTGACTACATCCTGATTGACAAACAGGACAGAGGCATATATAAAAATCAAGAACAGAGCCACAAATCCAATGGAAATCAAGGCCATTTTGTCACGTACGAGTTCACGACGCAGTACAGACCAGCTAGACGGTGATTTACGAATGATTTCCGGCGAGAAGACTTCCTCCACCTGCATAGACACCATAATCCCTCCTTTTCTCTAGACTTGTTCTCTATTCAATTCGAATGCGGGGATCGACCTTGCTTAGGATGACATCAGATAAAAGGGTCCCTAATAGTGCCAAGAAGCCGGAGATCATGACCAGTGCGTTCACAACTGAAAAGTCCCGTTGGGTGATGGACTGAAGAAATAGCTGGCCCAACCCCGGATAACCAAAAATAGATTCTAGGAAAACGTTGCCCGCAATCACACCCGTCAGGTCGTAGCCCAAGAAAGCAGCAATAGGTAATAAAGAGTTTTTGAAAATATGACGGGAATAGATCTTTCCTTCGGGTACCCCCTTGGAACGCGCCGTTTTCACAAAATCCTTCAGACGTGTGTCAATGACCTCATTGCGCAAATACTGAATCGTAGCCGTTGTACTGAGTAATGCGCCTGTAACCGCCGGTAGAATGAGGTGATATGACTTATTCACGTAATATGACCATGTCCCCGGCTCTACACCTACATCCACACTGCCGCTGGTTGGAAACCAGCCAAGCCTGAACCCAAACACGTACAACAACAGCAATGCGAGTATAAATAGAGGTGTCGCAAAGCTGAGATAGGTATACCCGACCACGGTTTTATCCAGCAGACTATGCTGATAACGACCGCTGAGTACTCCCAGCGGAATGGCGATCAGATACGTTAGAACCAGAATCACAACACCCAGAAAGAACGTGTTCCCCAAACGACTGCCAATCAAATCGGTAACGCTAATTTTATGTACATAAGATTTGCCCAGATCCCCATGAGCAAGCTGGACGAGCCAGTTCCCATACTGCACCCACACCGGGTCATTCAATCCCAGTCTTTGCCGCTGTTCTTCCAGTGCAGCCGGATTTAGATTGGGAGTTGAAGTGATGAGCCCTGTCAGGGCATCCCCTGGCATAGCCTTAGCTAGGAAAAATATAAGCACACTCAGTGCAAAAAGTTGAGGGATCATAACCAGCAGCCGGCGCATTGTAAATTTCCACATATCCTGTCCCCCCTTATGGTAGCGCGACTTGATGGGATGAACTTACTGACTTTAGTGCAAACGGCTTTCCACTCGCGTCTAGATGTTTGGGCAGCTCTGACTTGTAAGAGGATAAAAGCTTTTGCCTTTTTTGAGCATTTTCCAGCCGTTTCGCAGGATCGATACTGGGAATGGTGGCAATAAGCCGCTGGGTATACAAATGCTGTGGACGCTCATAAATATCTTGCTCGCTCCCCTGTTCCACTAAGCGACCTCGGTACATGATGCCGATTTGGTCGCACATATGGCGGATAATCCCCAGGTCATGACTAATGAACAAATACGTCAATTTGAACTCCCGCTGCACATCCTTCATAAAATTAAGCACCTGTGCCTGCACAGAAACGTCAAGCGCTGATACGGGCTCATCTGCAATAATCAGTTTTGGGTTTAATGTCAGCGCACGCGCAATCCCGATCCTTTGCCGCTGTCCCCCGGAAAATTCATGCGGATATTTGTAGGCCGCATCAGCGTTCAAGCCAACCTTTTCCAGCAGCATCTGTACTTTCCGCCGTTCTTCCTCATTACTCAGCCTTTCAAAGTTTCGCAGTGGTTCAGCAATGACATCCAATACGCGCTTGCGCGGGTTAAGCGAAGAATAGGGGTCCTGAAAAATCATCTGAATGTCTCTACGCAGCGGATGGCGGTTATTACGACTCAGGGCCGTAAGATCCTTGCCATTAAAAAGAATCTGTCCGCTCGTCAGCTTATTCAGGCCGATAATCGTTCTTCCTGTCGTCGTCTTTCCACAGCCGGATTCTCCTACTAGCCCGTATGTTTGGCCTGCCTCTATGCTGATCGACACGCCATCCACTGCTTTTACCTGATCAACGACACGCTGGAAAAAACCGCCGCGCACCGGATAATGAACCTTCAAATCATTTATCTCTAGTAGTGCCATGAGCAGCCTCTCCCTTTGTCTCGTCTTCAAAATGAAAATGCTGGTAACATGTACAGCGGACCCAATGGCCGGGAGAAATTTCACTTAATCGGGGATGGTCTTCATGCATTCTCTGCTGAATCCAGGGAATACGCGAAGCAAAGCGACAGCTATTGCGAGGAATATCTTGCAAGGAGGGAACAATACCACCGATGACATGCAGCGGTTCTCCCTTGGTATGCGATCCCGGCATGGAGGCTAGCAAGGAACGCGTATACGGATGCTGCGGATGCCGAAATAATTCAAAAACATCTGCGCTTTCCACGATTTCTCCGGCATACATGACCACCACACGGTCGGCTACTTCGGCCACAACGCCAAGATCGTGCGTAATCAGAATAATTCCGCTTCCGGTCTCCTGTTGAAGCTGTTTGAGCAAGTCAAGAATTTGCGATTGAATGGTTACATCGAGCGCAGTCGTCGGCTCATCTGCAATAATAAGAGAGGGTCGGCAAGCTATGGCAATCGCGATCATCACACGCTGGCGCATCCCTCCTGAAAGTTCATGCGGATACTGTTCATACACACGTACGGGGTTGGGTATATCCACGCTTTCCAGTAGCTCCAGTACACGTTCCCTTTTTTGCTTCGTAGATAGGGACGTATGATAATCGAGATTTTCCTCGATCTGCTTACCAATGCACATTAACGGGTTAAGTGCTGTCAGCGGGTCCTGAAAGATCATGCCAATGCCCGCTCCGCGGATTTTATTCATTTGCCCTGAGGAGAGACGGATCAGATCCGTGCCTTTAAAAAGGACCTTTCCTTCGACACGTGTTCGCTCCATGTCATGCAGTTGTGGGATCGAAAGCGCCAGCGCGCTTTTGCCACAACCGGATTCTCCGACTACAGCCAGCACTTCATTGGGATTGACCGTCAGATCCAGATGGTCGACTGCGGGGTGATATTGATCCTTGATGCGAAAAGATACGGATAATCCCTTAATCTCCAACACGGGTTTGATATTCAATGCGCGCTTCCTCCATTCTCCATGGTCTTGTCCCGCTTATTCTCACCATGTTTGATGTTTAAAACCTCTCATGAACATTACATACCGTTTTTGTCGGAATAATTTGAATACATCCTATCACCAGTATATGGATATATCAATTAAGATTATGCTATCAACATCATTTAAAAAATCAATGATCCAGCAGTAGCGCGACTTTCCTGGCACAAAATGTAATCAAATAACCAACCACAGGTTAATTTTCATCACAAAAAAGCCGTTTGATCCCCTACAGAGGATCAAACGGCAAACTAGCACCCAACCACTCACACTGAATTCTTTACGTTTATTACGAAGCCGCTCCATAGGAGCCCGACTTGAACGTTTTTGGATCGTACCATTTGTAGCCTGCTGCTGGAGCAGACCAAGGCTCGGGTTGCGGTTCTGTGGAAGCCGCAGGCTCCTCAAACGGCAGAAGCTTCGTCGGTTGATCCAGCGTTAAACCTGCCACATCGGATAATTTGGTGTAGTCCTGCTTCCACGCAAGCCATTGGACCGTTTGCACCAGGAAGGTGGCATCGTCCACTTCCTTGAAACCATCATATGTCTTTTTCGACTGTCCGTTTTCTTCACGCGCATATTTCGGTGTAGCATCTTCTACAGGTGATGAATCACCGATAAATGCTGCCTTGCCTTGACCTACCTTGGAGATCGCAGCATAAGGCCCTTCCGCACGGCCTCCGCCGTTATAGACACCCTGGTCTACAGCATTGCCCCATTTATTCGTACCTGTAGGGATATAGGCAATTCCTTTGGCTTTGGTAGGATCAATAATAGCCAGCGTAGATCCCGCATGCATGGCAATCGAGCGTACACCCTTGGTAATGCCAAAGGATTGATCTGCGGCTACAATGTCCGTAGCATTCACGTCACCGAGCGCATTGTAACGGAAACGAACACCAAAGTTGGTTGCCAGCCAATCGGAGCTAGTTAACCCCTGCATCGCCGGTGATGCTGCTTCTTCTGTAGTCATGCCTTTGGCCGGATTAGTATAGGCTCCACGACGGTAGCCATTCATAACCTCAGAGGAATCCCAACGGTTTTTGTTACGGTCCGCATTATAGTGGTCGGAGATGAAGAAAACACTTCCCCCGTTATTCACATATTGCAGCAGGGCAGCCTGCTCGGATGCCTTAAAGGCAACATTCGCTTCACCGATGATGAACACATCATATTGGCGCAGCTTATCATAGGTTATGGCCTGTTCTCCATAAGTAAAAGGAATGGGACGGTTCAGTTGGTCCACTGTAAAACCTACATTACGCAGTCCATTGGCAAAGTCGGAGAAGGCGCCTTCAATGACCCAATCTGCTGCCCCAGCCGTCTGTGCGTGCGTATTATCGAACAGCACCTTTTTACCTTTGCCATCCGGCAGTGTAGTACCGGGTTGACCCGGGTTACCAGGATTAGGCTCGCCAGGTTCACCTGGTTCACCCGGCTCGCTTCCGTTCACCAGTTCAACAGCGCTTGGGCTTTTCACTCCACCAAAATTATTGTAGGCGCCGAGTGTACCCGTCACACGGATTTTGTTGCCAATCAGCTCAGGATGGCCTGTTAGCCCAAATTGCCCTCTGTACGCTGATGTCAGCTGTACATCCAATAGATTAGACGTGCTACGTTCATTGGCCTGGTCGGCAATCAGTACGTTAAAATCATTCGCAAACGGAGAAGAAAAATTAGCCGTTTTCGATCCGGTAGCATGTCCGACGATGTAACCTTCCACCGTCACTGTGCCTCCACTGCCTTGGCGCTGAAGTGCCTCGGCTACTGTCAGTGCTCCCTCCGCTTTGACCTGACCGAATGGAACGAAGATCCCGATCAGCAGCGATACGATCGCTGCCAGATGCAGCACCCCTTTCAAGCGTGAACCTGTGAACCGCAAGCCTTTTACCATACGTCAATATCCCTCCTATAATTCCATAAATGTACTTGTCCTCTATCAGATTAGCTGTCTATCTTCTAATTCCTTCCTGATTTCATCCATAATTATGTAAATTTTAATCTCTTTTATCGGAAACTCGCTTGTTTATGTAAAAAATGAACCCTGCGATTGACACCGAGCACGGCATACATTACGCTAAGAAAGATATGTAGAACGGTATACGCGAATGAAGATGACGGGAGAGTCTGTCCAGGGGCTTACACGCTGGCGGCACCGAAGGAGCAAGACGCCAACACCCGGCTGGCGGATAATCTCTCAGGTCCATGTATCGTCATCTGACGCAACTCTGGAGAGAGCGCAAGCCACCCAAGGGGTAAGGCGGTAAGGACACCGTACGAAACTCTCAGGTAACGAGGACAGAGATAAGGGAAACTTCCTTATCCTGTCCTTTTTTGCGCTCACATTGTACGTCAGCATTAGGAACCGTCATAGCCGCGCAAAAACGCGGAAATACCATATACTATGGTAATAGAACATACAGGGGGCCACACCATGCGTTTCAAAGATGTATTTTCCATTATCGGTCCGGCCATGACCGGACCTTCCAGTTCACACACTGCAGGCGCGGTGCGGCTTGCACGCGTTGCCCGTCACTGGCTCGGGACGCAGCCTGACCGTGCCCGCATGACACTGTACGGCTCCTTCGCCGACACATACAAAGGACACGGTACAGACCTGGCGCTCATCGCAGGACTGCTCAATTACGATACAGACGACCACCGAATTCCAGATGCCGAGCAATGGGCGGAGCAGGCCGGGATGATCGTGGAATTTGCCGTCAGCGGACTACCCGCCCCCCATCCGAACACCGTCCGTTTTGAGCTGTGGAAGGGTGAGGATCAGCGTACACTGCTGGGTTCCTCCATCGGCGGTGGCAGCATCCATGTCCAGCAGCTCAATGAATTCCGAGTTAACCTGACCGGGGAGCTGTCTACGTTGGTGCTTCTTCACTCGGATAAGCCCGGTACATTAGGTGCGGTGACTTCAGCGCTCGGCGCCGCTGACATTAACATTGCCTATATGCACGTGGATCGCAAAGGCCGGGATGGAGAAGCACTTACAGCCATCGAAACGGACAGTCTTCCTACGGCTGAATTAATCGCAAAACTACAATCCTTACCACATATGTACGAAATTAAAATGATTAATTTGAAAAAAGGAGCTGAATCTGATGCGATTTAGCCATCTGCATGAAATCAGCGCTATATGCGCTGAGGAATCCACCACGATTGGCCGCCTGATGATTCAAGAGCAGGTACAAGAGACGAATTCAACGGAAGAAGAAATTTTCCGCCAAATGTCTGATTATTATGAAGTCATGAAAGAGGCTGTTCATCGCGGTCAGACGCAAGACACCGTATCCCGCAGTGGATTAACGGGCGGCGACGGCAAGCGCTTAGCCGAATATCTGCGGACAGGGGAAACCTGCTCCGGCGATGCCTCCGCGCTCGCCATGGCTTATGCGCTCTCCGTGTCGGAGGTTAATGCGTCCATGGGGCGCATTGTCGCCACGCCCACTGCAGGTTCATGCGGAGTCATCCCCGGTGTGTTCATTAGTGCGCAGGAGCGGTTCGGCTGGGATGATGAGCATATGGTGCACGGCTTGTTCGCAGCCGGAGCCATTGGCTACGTCATCGCCAACAATTCCTTCATTTCCGGCGCGGAGGGAGGCTGTCAGGCTGAGATTGGTTCAGCCATCGGGATGGCCGCTGGCGCTATGGTCGAGCTACGCGGTGGCACACCTGAGCAGGCCGTTCACGCCGTAGGCCTAGCGCTCAAGAACACGCTCGGTCTGATATGCGACCCCGTCGCCGGACTCGTCGAGATTCCGTGTATCGTGCGCAACGGGCTGGGAGCCGTGACCGCACTTGCCGCAGCGGATATGGCTTTGGCGGGTGTGCGCAGCGCCATTCCGTCTGACGAAGTCATTGACGTGATGCTTGAAGTCGGCAGCGCAATGCCGTCAAAGCACCGCGAGACCGCCAAAGGCGGCTTGGCCCAGACACCGACCGGCAAGCGTTTGACCGAATCCCTTACTCGCAACACATCGGTCAAAAAGGATAAGCCATAGTTTCTAAGCTTTAAACCAATTGCTTTTCCTCTATAAAACAAGGCGACTATCTCTCCTACACATTATCCTAGGGAAAGAGAATTCGCCCTTATAAAGAAAAGAGCAAGCATGCCGTCCCTAGACGTATGCTTGCTCTTTTTCTTTTCAGTCGGTTACAGATTACTGAACGGTTACCTGTACCTTCGTCATTTTACCAGCATATTTTACTGTAATTACAGCTTTGCCCTTACCCTGTGCTTTAATGTTACCGTCTTTGACGGTCGCAACGATAATTCTGGATGAGGACCAGACAGCCGGCTTGGAAACATCCTTCTCCGACTCATCCTTATACGTGGCTGTAGCCGTAACCTTAGCCAGCTGCCCTGCCTTCAAAGTCAAGGCGACTTCGTCCGTTTGCAGATATTTAAGCGTATCAACATCAACAGGCACGCTGATCACCTTACCACCGAACTTCGCCTGAATGTTAGCTTTACCGTAGCTGACCGCGGTAACCTGACCCTTTTTGACGGTGGCTACCTTATAATTGGACGTTTTCCATTCAGCTTGAGTTGTAACATCCTTTTCTTTACCATCACTGGATTTAACCACAATCGCAATCGTTTTTTGATCCCCGGATTTCAGTGATAACGCAATGGCATCCGCTTCAATCTTTTGCGCTACGTCTACTTCTACCGTAAATGTAATGGTTTGCTTGCCATATGAAGCAGTGATCGTTGCCTTACCGCTAGCATTAGCTTTGATCAAACCTTCGCTAACTTCAACTACTTTTACATTGCTAGTAGTCCAAGTGGCGTCCTTGGTTACGTCTGTTTTTGTACCGCCACTCTTAACGCCTGTTACTTTCAGCTGCTTCGTTTCCTGAGCACCGAGTGCAATTACGCGCGAGTCTGTTTCCAAACGGTCTACAAGGCCCACTTGTACGTTTATCGTCAGTTTTTTGCCGTTATAGGTTGCTGTAATAACCGCTTTACCGGCCGCTTTACCCGTAATCGTTCCCTTGGACACAGAAGCAATATCTTCCGCACTTGAAGTCCATTCTGCTTCCTTTGTAACATCTTCCTTACGCCCGTCCGCATAAGTAGCCGTCAGAGTCGCAGTATAGTCCTCATTAATATCTATCGTTGCCGTTTTAGAGGACAAAGATAGATCACCAGGTACGTTTACGGATACGGTAGCTGTAGCTGTTTTGCCGCCATAAGAAGCTGTGATCGTTGCCTCACCTGTTTTATAACCTGTGACTTCTCCCCCGCTGACAAAAGCGATATCTTCATTACTGGACTTCCACTCTGCTTTACTTGTGATATCTTCTTCCGTCCCTGTTACATAGGTTGCGGTCAGCTTGAGCTTTTTGGATTCCTTAGCATTCAAGCTCAGCTTGTCCTCGCTTAAATCCAGAAATCTAGAGGTTTCAATATCTGTCTTGATCGAAACCGTCTTATCTCCGTACTTAGCGGTCACTGTAGCCGACCCCGCTCCAATGGCCATAATCGTTCCTTTATTCACTGTTGCAATTTTTTCATCGCTTGATGTCCAAGCAGCTTTATCTGTGATATCTGTTACCGTACCATCCGGGTACACAGCAGATACCTGTATTTTTTTTGATTCATCCAAACGGAGAAAAATATTGGTTTCGCTGGCTTTCAGCTTATTCGTCTGATCCACATCCACCGCAATCGTAGCGGACATCGTGCCATATTTACCTGTGATTGTCGCCTTCCCTGTGCTATAGCCGGTAATAGTGCCTTTCAGAACATCTGCCACGGCTGTATTGCTGGAGCTCCACTCGGCAGACTCTGTAACATCCTGAGTCGATCCATCCGGGAACGTGGCTGTCAATTTAACCTTCTCCGTATCTTTTAACAAAAGAGAAACCTCTGATGTACTGGCATCCAGCCGTTTGACCTGCTCTACCTGTACAGCAATCGTTACGGTCTGTTGTCCATATACAGCCTTAATATTAGCTGAACCTGCTCCCTGAGCAGTAACTAATCCGTTGACTACAGTCGCTACCTTCTGATTATCCGAAGTCCAGGTCGCATCACCTGAAACCTGAGCTGTTGTATTATCACTGTAAGTCGCTGTCAGATTGATCTGTCCTGTACCGCTTGAACGCAAGTTCAGGCTTTGTACATTGGATGTCAGCGCCTTAACCTTTTTCGTTACATGTACCTGAACGGATTGTACCTTCTCCTTATAGGTCGCAATCACAGTGGCTTCCCCTTCAGCTTTGGCTGAAACTGTACCATTGTACACCGTAGCAATAGATGTATTATCACTTTTCCAATCTGTGCTTACGGTTACATTCGAGGTTGTCCCATCGCTAAAAACAGCCGTAGCCGTCAATGCAGCTGTATCCCCCTGTTGCAAAGTTACCTCGTTAGACGAAAGGACAATCTTGGAAAGCACTGCTTCTGCTGCAGATGCAAACCCTGCATATGATGTAAAACTTGAAATCAGGATGACCAACGCCAGAAAACCGGACCATCTATTCTTCAAAATCTAATTCCCTCCCATTTCAAAGCTAAAAATTAAGGATTTCGCAAAATCCCTACACCTACGTTTTATGTCGTCATATGGAAAAGAATAGTTTAGACTTTAGAGAAAATTTGGTCCTTATTAACTAGAATCGGTACTTTTACAGACAGCTGTAAGCTGCTGCACGAATTCTTAAATGGTGGTACTCTTCCATATTGGGATCAAGCTGATGCATATAAACGACGGAGAACTGTTCGCTCGGAT
This sequence comes from Paenibacillus sp. AK121, assembly GCF_019042715.1. NCBI lineage: Bacteria > Bacillati > Bacillota > Bacilli > Caryophanales > Paenibacillaceae > Paenibacillus > Paenibacillus sp. AK121. The sequence goes on along the minus strand of NZ_JAHPJM010000016.1, from coordinate 12,085 downwards.
CTATAGAAACCCAGGTGCCTGCCATTCCCGTCCAGCCAAATTCTCCAATCGAGCTGTTTGCATGCCCAGCCGCTTTATCCATTAACGTGCGTACACCCAGTCCATAGCCATAACCTGTATGGTATGAATTGGTGAAATCCGATAGTTGAGCTGTATTCAGATGATTTGTACGCATTAAATCAATGGTTTTTCTCCCCAATAAGTTCACACCGTTTACCGTGCCGCCATTTGACATCATTTGTGAAAATGTGAGGTAATCTTTGACTGTCGAATATAAACCTGCGCCTCCACCTTCATATATAGCATCTGGCTGATGATATTCATCCAGGAAACCCTCAATTTTTTCAAGTTTTCCGGCGGCTGTCCGTTGATACATGGAAGCCATCCGCGATTCAATATTTCCACGATAACGGTAACCTGTATTGTTCATTCCAAGCGGATCAAAGATTTCATCCTTCAAAAATCGCCCTAATGATTTACCTGAAATGACTTCAATAAGACCAGCAACAAGATCATGGCCATATCCGTATAACCATCGTGTTCCTGGTTCAAATGCAAGCGGAACTTTAGAAAGCGCTTTAATTTCTGTGCGCAGGTCATATTTCCCCTGCTTCTCCTTTAATGCTGTAATGACCTTATGCATAGCTCTTCCTGTTTCTGAAAACTCAGAAGCATACGGAATTCCTGCACTCATATTGAATATATGCTTAATCAAAATAGGGTTATCCGTCTTATCAATGTAGGTGTGTCCGTTAGGAGCAGTTTTGAATACATACGAATTACGATACTCAGGTAAATATTCATACAAAGGCTCATTCAATAAAAATTTTCCGCGTTCGTATAGCATAAGTGCAGCCGCACATACAACGACCTTTGTCATAGAAAACAAGCGATACACGGTATCTTCAGTAATCGGTTTCCGAGTTTCCACATCAGCATATCCATGATACCCTTCATACAACACTTGACCATTTTGTGCAATGGCACAACCACACCCTGCCGGCCCATTTGCTAAGAATCGTTGCAATAGCTGATCTACCTTGTCAAAACGAGACATTTTCATCCCTCCTATTTTCCTGCAAAAGAAACAAGCTTCCCCTCACGCTCTAATTCCTGTTCGAACAAGCTCAACCTGACTCCTTGTAAGCGCTTATTCCCTTGCATCTATTTTAACGGTAAACTTGGTAATTACAAAGATGATTTGTCATAATCAGATAGCTTTATACCAACAACTCTGCCACCGTCTCTTTCCAGCGATTGATCACCGATTCCGGCTCCTTGAGGCGAATTGTGACACCTGTCAAGATATCCGCATATTGAGCCGAATCTTCTCTGGCTGCAAAAACATGGGCCGCAAATCGCTCACGTACATGCTTGGCTCCGGGTAAAGCAGGCAGATGTTTCAGCGACAACCGCACATAATGCGCCTTTCTCCCGGTGAACACCGCAAGCGTTGCCTTCCCAGTACGGATCATGTTGCCTGTCGTGGTCGTACCCGGCCATAGGGCCAGACGCAAATTCCCCTCGTCCAGCGCTACAACCTCGCCCACACTAATCATCGCTATGTGCGGCCACTGATCTTCTGTAACCGTCAACAGCATCATTGCTTCTTGTTGCTTGTGCTCCAACTCCTTGCCGTTCAGCAGCGTGAACAGCTCCTTACCGATCCTTGGCGTCTGCATGAAGTATAATCCCCTTTACATTTGGCCTATAACTTCAAAATACCATAATTTACGGCTACTTACGAACGACCCTATATCCGCTCTGGAATAGGAGGAACATGAGCAGCATCCGGAATATCTTGGGGGTTTACCTTGAACGCCGATTTATACTTTGCTGGATCAGTAATGCTATCCGGTTCTGAGGTTCGCCATGTGAACAGGCATACAGGGCACAACAAAACCTCCCAGGCACCTTTAACCGGCGAATGGGAAACGACTTCTGAACGATTGGACTCACAACGGGGACAAATATGCATCTGTCAGCACTCCTTTAATCTTTCTTTGTTTTTAAAAATATTTAGCGAAGCATTTGGCTCAACTTTTTCTCCCATTCCGCTACACCCAGCGGGGAATCGAGCGGCTGCGAGTAATGGCCTCTAATATCCGGTGCTACAGGTGTCGTCGCATCCAGTATCATTTTGTGCGTCATACCTGCCGGATCAGAGCCGGGGTCAAGCGGTAAAATAGACAAGCCAGGAACAATGACAGCATCATGCTTTGGATGAAGCTTGGTGGATAAAGCCCACATGACTTGCGGCAGATTGAACGGATCGACCTTCTCATCCACCACAATCACCAGCTTGCAATACCCCAATCCATGCGGAGTCGTTAACGCACGCATTCCCACAGCCTTCGCAAAGCCGCCATACCGGGTTTTCGTGGAAATAATAGCGACCAGCCCATGCGTATACATGGCATTAACAGCTACGATTTCATTAGGAAAAGCATCCTTAAGCTGCTGAAACAACGGTACACTTGTATTCACACCGATCATATAATCCGTTTCCGTCCAAGGCATCCCGATGTACAGATGCTCAAAAATAGGCTGTTTGCGGTGATATACACGATTAATCTGAATGACTGGCATCGCGCGACCGCCGGAATAGTGACCTGTGAATTCACCGAATGGACCTTCATACTCACGTTCACCTGCTAACACTTCGCCTTCCAAAATGACCTCGGCTCCCCAAGGCAGATCCAGGTCTGCATCCTTCGCTTTGACCACACGATAAGGCTCACCCTGAATGGCGCCCGCCATCTCATATTCGGATTGATCGTACAGCAGCGGCGTAGAAGCAGCCGTTGTAATCACAGGCTCACATCCGAGGGCAATAGCCACCTTCAGATTTTCGCCACGCTCCTCAGCCTGACGGATATGGATCGCAATATCATGCTGTGGTACAGGCTGGATGCCCAAACGGTTCTTGCCTTTCACCTGCATCCGGTATAAGCCGACATTTTGCTTACCGTAGGTGTCCGGGTCATCCAGATCGCGTGAAATTAGAATTGCTTTATCCAAATAAAACCCTCCGTCCCCCTGATTCAAACGAAACAACGGCAAAATATCAAACAAATTAATATTCTCCGTAATCTCGACTTCATGAAAAGGAGCGGCGTCTTCCCGCTTCACGGGCACCGGAAATTGTTCATAGCGTCTGGCAAATTCAAAAAACTGCTCCTTGAGCGGCGTATTTTTGGGCATTCCCATCATGAGGGCATGATTGGGCCAGGAGCCCATCACATTCATTGCAATACGAGCATCCGTATATCCATAGATGTTGTTGAAAAAGAGAGCAGGCGTCTTATCTCCAAGATTGTTTAATGCTCTGTTAGCTGCTGCGAGGTCCGGCTCCGGCTTTACCTCATCGCTGATCGTGAGTAATTGTCCCTCCTTTTCCAAGGTGTGTAGAAAATCGCGAAAGTCTTTATAAGCCATCATTCATTCTCCTTCGTCTTTCGATTTCTCAATTCTGGTGCAGCCTGGAGTCATTCTGCTTCATCCCATCCCAGCGTTTGGCTGCGGTTGTGACAATACCGAACTGATCCAATGCGCGAAAAACAATATGATCCACTAATTCCTCGATACTTGCAGGATGATTATAAAAGGCAGGCATCGGCGGCAGGATCATCACGCCCATACGTGACAGCTCCAGCATATTTTCCAGATGGATACTGCTTAATGGTGTTTCTCTGGTCATGAGCAGCAGCTTCTTTCGCTCCTTCAGTATCACATCCGCTGATCGGGTAAGCAGGTTGTCCGCCATACCGATACGAATAGAGGCAAGAGTCTTCATACTGCAAGGAGCGACGACCATACCATCTACCCGGAAGGAGCCGCTAGAAATACGTGCGGCCTGATCCTTATACGAGTAGACTGCATCCGCCATTGCCTCCACTTCCTTCACCGTGTAGCCTGTCTCATAGGGAATGTTGGCAATAGCCCACGGGGATAGCACCAGATGGCTTTGGACTCCAGCCTCCCGTAATTGTTGCAATATACGGATACCAAAGATTGACCCTGTCGCTCCCGATATTCCTACAATGATTTTCTTCATATGTCCCCTCCTTCCATCCCATCGTTTTATGTTCACCCATGCATTACTGTCAAAAATTATACGCCCGTTCCCTGCACACGAAAAATATATATAATATATGTAATGCATACTTTAAAAGTATTCAAATCGAAGCGTTGCTTAGAAATGAGGAGGAATCCCCAATGGACTTGAAGCATCTGCATTACTTTTGCGTCATCGTGGAGGAAGGGCAAATCACCAAGGCCGCCAGAACGCTCAACATGGCCCAGCCTCCATTGAGTCAACAACTCAAAAATATGGAGGACGAGCTTGGTGTAAAGCTGATTTACCGTGAAGGAAAGAAGTGGGAAGTTACCGAGGCCGGATATACACTGTATACACGCGCCAAACGATTATTGGCTGAAATGGAGGACACCTGTAGAGAAATTGGGGAGTTTGAAAACAGAGTAACCGGCACACTTGCCATAGGCACGTCATCCGCCTGTATGTCTCTGATTACTGAACAACTCAGTCACTTTCATCAGGTTTATCCAGAGGTATACGTTAAAATAGGACACGGAGACACACATCATCTGGAAGAGCTGCTGCATCAAAATAAAGTCGATCTGGCCCTGCTGCTGCTTCCGGTAGACGACAAATCGTACCATACGATTGAACTGGAGGGCGTTTCTTTTGTTGCGGTTCTTCCGTGTGAATGGGCAGATCGCCATCCCAGTGGGGAAATTACATTACAGGAAGCTGCCAGCTATGACCTCTTGTTGGGACGCCGAACAGAAGGACACGGACTATACGAAACCGTCATCCGCAAATTTCAGGAACACCATCTTATTCCGCGCGTCGTATTGGACTGTCCAGAAATATCGACCATTCTCTCGCTCGTTTCCACAGGCATGGGAATTACCATTATTCCAGACGCTGGCTTGGGACAAGAATACGGGGACAGATTTCGCACACTCTCCATTAAGGAGCCATTCCCCTTCACACAGCCTGCCGTCGTATGGCGCAAGGATCGTTATTTATCCAATGCAGCTCGCAAATTTGTTGAACTGCTACAAGCTGGAGACACGAAAAAGACTGTTCCCGAGTAGATGCTCTACCGCTCTACTCCTGAAACAGTCTGATGCTGTATGAACTTCCTTCATTCGGTCGTTGATACCAACTTATTTGACTCCTTGATGCCGATACTCGGTCGGAGTCATTCCACATTTGCGCCGAAATACCTGTGTAAAATGTCTCATATCTTGATAGCCAATCCGCTCGGAAATATCAGCCAGCCGCAGATGAGGATCATTTAGCAGCCGCTTCGCCTCTTCCATACGCAAGGAAATGACGTAATCCTTATAACCTTGTCCCGTCTTTTGCTTGAATAGCTGGCTGAAATATACTGGATTTAAAAATACGATTGAGGCCACTTTTTCCAGTGACAGCTCCTCTGTAAAGTGAGCCCGAATATACTGCAATGCTACATCAACTGTATGCATGCCCTTGCGGAGACATTCTCCTGTATCCGCTGCTGCGGCTGCAATCTCCTCTGGCGTTCGTCTTAGTCGCGCTACCTCTTCAGGTATGGATGAGAAATTGTGATGAACACCTGAACGTGTAATTTGCAGAGGCACTCTGACATAACGCTTTAAATGGGATTCAAGCAACATCTCTAACCGTGCAGCCTCTGCTTCATCCCTTAGCCTTGCAATCCCCAGCAGACTATGGCGGTCTAGACTGACGACAAAACCACTGCCTCCAGCCTCAATGAGCTCGGACAGTACATTTTCAATCATAAAATGCTCCAAATGTGTCTGCTTGTGATCAGGTTCCATGCGAACCATAAAAAGATGGAATTCTGGATAATTTTCGACGAAAGGCTGTATATCTAGCTTCCCCGTATCCAATCCGAGTGCATAACGTTGGAAAACAGCTTCACGTAAATAAACCATATTGGATTTAAGAAGCCTGCCCTCGTTTGCCTGTTGCGAGGCCACGAGCGCTTCGGCTGCTAACATTTCAATGCATTCCAGTAGCTTCTTTTTGCCGATTGGCTTTAACAGGTAGTCTTTGGCACCCAGCTTTACTGCTCTTTGCGCATATTGGAAGTCGGAATGGGCCGAAATGACAACCCACTGCAGATGAGGATGCTTTCGCTTGGAAATACGCATGAACTCCAGACCATCCATACCGGGCATCAGGATATCAGTCAATACAATATCCACAGGATGCTCCGCCAGAATGCCTGCTGCTTCCTCGGTGGAAGCAGCGAGATGAATGCCGCAGGTTGGTAGAGCTTGGCCAATAGTGCGCCGAATCCCCTGTCGAATCATATTTTCATCGTCAGCTATCAGAATATTCATGTTTCTCCTCCTTCTGTGGCAGAGGCACACTTACAGTGACTGTCGTTCCGGCCCCTGGTGTGCTGGAGATCCGTAGGCCGTACTCTTCTCCGAACATGTGCCGTAGCCGTAAATTTAGGTTTTGCAGGCCGATGCCTCCCGCCTGCCCGCTGCCCGCCTGTTTGCCGGGTTCTGCCAAAGCGACCTGGACCACCTCCCATCGTTCATATTCCATCCCTACACCATTGTCTATGATATGCAGACTCAATACACCGCCATACTCCTCCGCTCTGACGAGCAGTTTGCCACCTGTATTTGCATGAAGAGGCTCCAGCCCGTGTTTCACCGCATTTTCAATCAACGGCTGTAAGGTCATTTTTGGCAAACGGATATCCAGCCATTGTTCCTCAATGTTGACGTCAACAGATACCCTGCCCTCCAGCCGAGCTTGGATAATGGTGAGGTAGTGGCCGACTTGCTCTACTTCTTCTCGAAGACTTACATCGGCTCCCTCTTCCCAGTGACTGCTGTAACGGAACATATGGGATAAGGAGAGAACCACCTCACCGAGCTGATCCTGTCCCTTTTCATCCAGCATCCAATAGATCATATCCAGCGTATTGTACAGAAAATGTGGATTAACCTGCGTCTGTAGAGCGTGCAGCTCCGCATTTTTTTCGCTGACCGATGATATACGCACTAACTCAATCAGTTCTGCAATCTGTCTTACCATATGGTTGAAAGAAGTAGCCAACTGGTTGATTTCTTCATAGGACTCGATGTTTACCGTGTGACGAAAATTGCCTGTCTCTACCCGTTTCATTTCCCGAATAACTCGTTTGAGCGGATGGGAGATGCTCCTAGAGACGATGGACGCAATTAGCGCTGACACCATAATGAGTATAGGTGCCACGATAAATAAGTATCTTTGATTTTGCGCCAGTTCTACGTTCAGATCCTCACTGGGTGTCACACTAATCACCGACCAATCGGCAAACGGAAGTTTGGAAGCGATTACAACTTTCTCATTATTCCGATCTACAATTACATCCTTCTCCGGGACCTGTTCCTGTAGATTTCGCAAATCTGGTGGCGGATCAGAAGAAGTAGCCGATACCATTCGATTTTCATGGCCCAACAGATATACCTGACTATTAGTGCTCAGCCGCAAATTGTGGAGAGCGGACAATACTGAACGTGGTTCAGCCTCAAACAGAACAATACCAATCGGCTTGTGTTCATCCAGATCATAGAGCTGCCGTCCGAATGCAAACACAGGTCTGGTTTCCACTTGGTCGATGACAGAGTGAGGATAAACACCCAGCCATGCAATTTTGCCCGCCGATCTTCGAATTTCCCTGTACCATTCCGTATGCTCGTAATGAGTATCAATGACATTCATATAATTTCCATAATTGTATACCTTGCCTGTGTCTGTGATGACATGAATGCCGATTAGATCCTCCCGCGAATAGTAGATGGCTCCAAGGATATTCGTAATCGTACGTTCATTGATGTAATTGACAGCAGGTAAATCACTATGATCTGTCGTCAACAGACGAACCAAATCCATATTGTTGCTGATCGACTTGGAAAGACTGTTATAGCTGTCGAGCAGCAATTCGAACAGTCCTGCTGTCTGAGATACATTTTTACGTGCAAGTTCGCTGATCTTATCATGGAACTGCACTGTAGTACGGCTGTAAAATAATAGACTGACCGCCAGCACAATGCTGGACATGCTCAATAGGAACAGAACAAACAAGCGGTATTGAATGGATTGAAAACGGCGCATCATGCCTCCGTGCGCTCCTTTCGCATCGGCCGCCTATCCTTTAACCGCTCCTGCAACCATGCCCTTGGTGATTTTTTCGGACAGGGCAAAATAAATAATAATGACCGGTAAGGCTCCCATAACTAGAAAAGCACCAATATTGCCGTAGTTCACAGAATACTGGCTGACAAACGTATAAACGCCGAAAGGAAGAGTTTTTAGCTTTTCGGACGAGATAAAGGTGGCAGCCATAATGTATTCATTCCAGATATTAATGAAAGTTAAAATACACACTGTCATGATAGGCGGAATCGAGATGGGTAAGATTACACTGCGGAAGATACGATAAATGCTCGCTCCGTCAATGTAGGCGGATTCTTCAATTTCGTGGGGAATGGACCGCATAAAGCCGGATAGGATGAAGACCGCAATCGGTGTCTGAAAAGCAATGTAGGGTAAAATCAGCGAGAAATACGTATTCAGAATATGGACGTTTTTAAACATCACCATCAACGGTAGCAGTGTAGCTTGCATGGGGATCATCATCCCGACCAAAAACAACGTCAGTACAACAGCCCCGAAACGCCAGCGGAAACGTGTAATTGCATAAGCAGTCATCGAGCTAAATACAATGACGAACATCATCGTAACCCCAGTCACCAGCACACTGTTTCCTAAATAACGCAAGTAGCTCCCCGATTCATAGGCTTCCTGATAGTTGTGCCACTGGGGCACTTGAGGGAGTGCAAAGAAGCTTGAACTTAATATCTCTTCATTCGTCTTCAACGAATAGGTCAACAACCAAAAGAGTGGATACAGCTGCGTGACCACTAAGACAGCCAACAGGGAGAAGACTCCCGTTTTTTTCAAGGCGTTCAACAGTCCCATCTCCTTTAGCTTACCTTATTTTCGATCCGTTTGAAAACAAAATTTATCACAATTGTAAATGACAAGCAGATTACTACGAGAAACGAAGCCAATGCACTGCCATACCCGTATTTCATAGATAAAAAGGACATATTGTACATATACGTGGATACTGTATCCGTCGCATGGGCCGGTCCTCCACCCGTCATCACCCAGATCAAATCAAACGATTGCAAGGACCCGATAAAGGCTAATACAATAGATATTTTGAAAATAGGCACAATGAGTGGCAACGTAATGTAACGGTCTGCTTTGAATCCTTCTGCCCCATCAATTTTAGCTGCTTCATACAGCTCATTGGGTATATTTTGTACACCGGTAAACTGGATAAGCAAATGGTAGCCAAAATATTGCCACAACGATACAAAATATAGAGCATACATCGCTATCTGTGGTTCCGTCAGCCAAGAGCGTGTCCAGCTTTCCAGCCCGACCGCCATCAAAATACCGTTCAGCATCCCACCCATCGAGGCCGGATTATAGATCGTTTTCCACAACTGCCCGATAATGACCACCGATAGAATGACCGGCAGAAAATACATCGTTACCAATGTATTTGCCTTACGCACATAACGATTGAGTAAAATCGCCAGCAGCAGACAGAGTGGAATTTCCAGCATGGAAAATACAGCGAACATCATCGTCCGCTTCACGGACGGCCAGAACACTGGATCGGCTGTAAAAATTCGTTTGAAATTAGCTAGCCCCACAAACTTCGCCTCTGCAATTCCGTTCCAATCTAGCAACCCGCAATACACAGATACCAGAATCGGAACAAATACCATACAGGTATACAGCAACAGGCAGGGCAGCACGAAAACGGCAATCGTGCGTGCCGGCACCTTCAGTACATTCATGCTCTAATCTCCTTTGTGTTGATTCGGAGTATCTTCTGGGGATGCATAACCATATGTGATTCCGAATCAGGGAAGGGTACTTTCGCTCCCTCCCCTAGAGTCCGCTACTTCAGGATTTTTGCAAAATCCTCACTTATTTATTGGCTTCAAAAGTGTTCTGGTGTTCCTTCGCAACTTGCGCAGAGTCTTCTTGTTGCACAAACAGGTTTTGAATGCTACTTAGATGCGCCTGCGCAATAGCCGGATTCATCGTATTATCAAAAGCGAGGTCTCCTCCTTTTACATTTTTGAACAGCTCATTGAGACTAATGGCTAGTTCGGAATAACCAGCTTCCTTCAGATCGCCTTTCATTTTCTGACCACTGCCAATTGCATTTTTCAGATCAAACTGAATCTTGGGCATCTCTGTAATAAAATAGTGCAGAAAGTCCTTCGTCTCCTGTAAATGTTCACTATTCGCAGATACCGCAAACGCGCTACCTGGCGCGATGACATACTCATTTACATTCCCTTTGCCATTCACCGTAGGGAACTGAAACGCTCCGACCTTACCCGCTACCGGGGAAGCATCAATAGAACCTGTCTCCCAAGTGCCCATGATATACATCGCAGCTTTTCCTGTTTTAAAAATATTACCACCTGCATTATAGTCAATAGATGTGGCTCCATCCGGGAAAGCCCCAGCCTGCACCAATTCCTGGAACGCATCCACAGCTTCCACAAAAGCCGGGTCGTTAAACGTCTTTTTGCCATCCAGCACATCATTAAGGAAGTTTGGTCCTTCATTCGTACGCAACAGAATATTCATAAAAAGGAGGGAACCGGTCCATGAATCCTTTTCCCCAATAGCAATTGGAGTAATTCCCTTCGCTTTTAGTGTCTTGACCGTCGTAATCAGCTCATCAAAGGTAGTCGGCAACTTTTGAATTCCCGCCTGCTCGAACAGCTCTTTGTTGTAAAAGACCACTTCTATATTGTTACCATCCGGAAAAGCATACAACTTATCATCGAAGCTATAGTAATTAAGAAGGCCATCCTGAAACGTATCTTTTAACCCCTCTTTATCAGCTACATCATTTAATGGTGCCAATAGCCCGGCATCTACGAATGGCTTCATCTGTGCAGCCGGATTTACAATCGTAATATCCGGCACTTCCTTCGCTGCTGCTTGTGTTTTTAGCTTGAGCTTTTGCTGATCTGTATTTAACGAATCCAATTCAATTTTGACATGAGGATGATCCTGCTCGTATTGACTTACAATCTGCTTAATCATTTTGTACGAAGGGGTGCTCGGATCAGGATTGATGTTTTGAAAAGTAATCGTCACATCCTTCGTTACATTGCCTCCACCCTTTTCCCCTGAATTTCCCGGACCTGCACTCTGCCCGTTATTACAAGCTGCCAGCGTCAATGCCAAGGCGCCCGCCGCCACAACAGCAAACGCTTTCATCTTTATTCTGCTCATGTTCCTATTCCTCCTCTGGTTGAAGCATTGCGCAATTTATCCTCCTAGTCGGTGGACACTCAATGCCCGCTTGTTCTTTTCATTATGTTCCATAGAAAAGACGTGAACAATGCGTGAACTTAAGGAGAAGGGTTTGTTTTTTTAAGCCCTCATTTGCGTGCTTCAAAATTCATTCATATCATAACTTGCAATTTATCTAGAAGACAGGCATAATATGAATAAGATCGTAGTTTGATAATGATTATCATTATTAAAAGATAATACACATAGACTTTAAAGGAGGCAGGACCGCAGTGAAAGAATCTTTTAGTAAAACCTCCCTGCATATCGATGATTATTTGGATCTTCTCAATCTTGCCGTACAAGTCGGAGATACAAAGTGGCAAAAGGAAATTACCCGTAAACTTCAAGCCTTAAGTGCCCTCCAGGCAGAACAGGTTGAAATAGATTAACATCGCACAGTGCTGGATGTCAGTTGAAGCAGCACGTCAGGCAGCACTATACAAGGAACAACCAGGATATTGTAGTGCTTTTAACCAAAGGCATGCCATGAGCCTTTCATATGAATGATAAATGAATCGGATATACAAAAAGAACACAGCCATTAAGGCTGTGCTCTTTTTTGTGCTTGGCAACGTCCTACTCTCCCAGGACCCTGCGGTCCAAGTACCATCGGCGCTGGAGGGCTTAACGGTCGTGTTC
>NZ_JAHPJM010000015.1:0-125574 GCF_019042715.1 Paenibacillus sp. AK121 | reverse complement strand
GAGCAGATTCTGAAGGTATTCAATGATCCGAATGCGCATAGCGTACGCGGAACACTGCAAGGGCTGTCGCTCAGCGAACGTTTTGAAGCGCAAGCGAAGAACCACCCTGAACGAATAGCCGTGGTGTCTGGGGACATAGCGCTAACCTACGCTGAGCTGAATGAGCAGGCGAACCGATTGGCCCGGGTGTTACGGGCAAAAGGAGTTGAAGCAGACCAACCGGTAGGCGTACTGCTGGAACGTTCTGCGGATCTTCTGGTGAGCATTCTGGGGGTACTGAAGGCCGGAGGCGCGTATGTGCCAATGGATACGATGTATCCACAGGAGCGCATTGACTACATGCTCCAAGACAGTGGGGCACCAGTCGTGATTACAAGCAGAGCCGCCACTCTCTCGCTCAGACTGCCGGTAGCAGTACAAGCTGTAGTTCTGGACGATGAGAGCGTTCAAGCTCACTTGGGAGAACAGGATGCAAGCAACCTGGTTCCTGTCTCCGGCCTGCACAACCTGGCCTATATGATTTACACGTCAGGTACAACTGGTCAGCCGAAAGGGGTTATGATTGAGCAAGGCAGTGTCGGCAATCTGGTAGACGCTTTATATGAGCGAGTGTACAGCCGGTATGATCAGCCGCTTCACATCGCATGGCTGTCGGCCTTTGTATTTGACGCTTCGGTGAAGCAAATCTTTGCCAGCTTGCTGTTAGGTCACACCTTGCATGTGGTGTCCCGTGACGTCAGTCTGAGCGGGGAGCATTTGATCGCGTACTACCGTATGCACCGGATCGACCTGTCGGACGGCACACCTGCGCATCTGCATATTTTGAACGAAAGTGTCAGCGTGACCGAAGCGCCTGATGTGAAGCATTACCTGATCGGAGGCGAAGCCTTATCCGTGCAGCTGGTCCATGTGTTCCTACACAAGTGGGCCGGGTATCGTCCGGTCATTACGAACGTGTATGGTCCGACGGAAACGACGGTAGATGCAACAGCCTATACGATTGAAGATGTAGAGTCACTGAATGTACTGCTGGAAAAAGGGGAGCATACGGTATCCATTGGAACGCCGATAGCGAACCAGGCTGTGTACATCTTGAACACTCGACAACAGCTGGTACCGATCGGGATCGCGGGTGAGCTCTATATCGGAGGGGCAGGTATCGCACGAGGATACCTCAACCTGCCGGAACTGACGGCTGAGAAGTTTGTTCCGAATCCGTTTGCTGATGCGACGGCCGCTGATCAAGCGGACAGCACTTTCGCAAACCGGATGTACCGAACGGGCGACTTGGCACGGTGGCTGCCGGATGGCAGCATCGAGTATTTGGGCCGGATCGACCACCAGGTGAAAATCCGCGGCTACCGGATCGAGCTGGGCGAGGTGGAAGCACAGCTGCTGACCGTGGACGGCATTCAAAAAGCCGTGGTCACAGCATGGGAAAACGAAGACGGACACAAGGATCTGTGTGCCTATATCGTAGCTACAGAGTCGCTGAGTTTACCGGAACTGCGGAATGCGCTGCAGCCGAAGCTGCCGGATTATATGATCCCGACGTATGTGGTACAGCTGGATCGTTTCCCACTGACGCCAAATGGGAAAATCGACCGGAAGGCGTTGCCAGCACCGGAAGCACGCCTTGAAGGAGGTCTGGAGTACGTTGCGCCGCGGACGCCGCTGGAGGCCAAGTTAGCGCAAATCTGGCAGGATGTATTGAAGCTGTCCAGCGTAGGCGTCACCGACTCATTCTTCGATGTGGGGGGGCACTCCCTGCGGGCAACGTCGCTGGTGGCCAAAATCCATCAGGAACTGGACAGCCGAATGACACTGCGTGAGGTGTTCCAGCACTTTACGATTGAGCAGCAAGCCCAGCTCATCGCAACGCACGGGACAGACACCTATACGGTGATCCCTGCAGCCGCGAAACAGTCTTACTATCCTGTCTCCTCGGCGCAAAAACGACTGTACATTTTGAGCCATCTGGAAGGTGGGGATGTCAGCTATAATATGCCGGGTGTATTAGTAGTAGAGGGGCCGCTTCAGGCAGATCGACTGGAGGATGCGTTCCGACAGTTAGTAGCCCGCCATGAAACACTGCGGACTTCCTTCGAAATGGTGGACGGCGAGGTCGTTCAGTGGGTTTACGATCAGGTTGAGTTTGCAGTAGAGCGCCTGCAGGCCAGTGAGTCCGAAGCGGAAGTGTATATCGAGTCCTTTGTACGCAGCTTCGATCTTCGGCAGGCACCGCTGCTGCGTGTCCGTCTTATTCAAACCGGACCCGAGCGCCATCTCCTGATGTACGACATGCACCATATTATTTCAGACGGGGTATCGTCTAACAATATCGTGCAGGAGCTAGGACAACTGTACGAGGGACAGGCCTTGAAGCCGCTGCCAATTCAGTACAAGGACTATGCGGTGTGGCAGCAGCAGGAAATGCAGCGTGAGTCCTACCAGCGCCGGGAACAGTTCTGGCTGGAGCATTTAGCCGGGGAATTACCGGTGCTGGATTTGCCGATTGCTTATCCTAGACCTGCTGTTCGCAGCTTCGAGGGAGCAACGTATGAGTTTACCGTGGACCCGAATGTATCTGAGCAATTGCACCAAGTGGCAGCACAGACCGGAAGTACGCTGTACATGGTGCTGATGAGCGCCTACACCGTTCTGTTGTCCAAATATAGCGGTCAGGATGATTTGATCATCGGTACGCCGGTAGCAGGTCGTTTGTTACCTGAACTGGAGCCGCTGATCGGCATGTTCGTCAATACACTAGCCATCCGGCATCAGCCGCAGGGCAACTCAACGTTCCACAGCTACCTACTGGAAGCCCGAGAGCGTACGTTACAAGCCTTCGAGCATCAGGATTATCCGCTGGAAGAGCTGGTGGAAAAGCTGGATATAGTACGGGATGCAAGCCGTAATCCGTTGTTTGATACTATGTTTGTACTGCAAAATACGGAGTCACAAGAAGCAAAGCTTGAAACGTTGTCCTTCAGTCCTTATGTGCAGGAGCATCGTATTTCCAAATTTGATTTGACCTTGTCCATGAGTGATGAAGACGGGCAGATCAAGGGTTCCTTTGAATATTGCACGAAGCTGTTTGGCGCTGACGCTATTGAACGATTAACCGGAGATTTGATAGTGATCCTGTCACAGGTTGCGGCCAATCCAGATTTGCAATTAAGCGATATTCAGGTGAACTTGGGTGAACAAGCAGAAGGCTTCTCACCGGATTCCATCGACTTTGTTTTCTAGATCAGTTTTCAGGTTTCTAAAAGGCAATGATTTCACTTTGCATGTGCAAAGGGCAGCGGCTTCGTCCGACTGCCCTTGCCTGCAAAGTATTCTTTTTCCGATACAACGCTCATCTACGTAACAACGCACCATTCCAACCGGGGTACAGACCCCATAAAGCAGGAGGGATGTCATTGAAAGCCTTATTTGAGAAAGAGAAAAATTACTGGAGTCATAAGCTGGAATCCGAGGATCGTATCATCTGCTTGCCATATACCAACCATGTGTCCAGGGATACAGCTGCAACAGATTCTAATTGTCATACGTACACGCTGACATTTCCATCAGAAATTTCCCAAAGAATATCATCTATAACAGGTGGGGCTCCATGGGCTGTATTTATGGTTCTGCTTGCTGGAGTAGAAAGTTTATTGCATAAATACACAGGTGAAGAAAGTGTGCTGCTGGGCATTCCTGTAGCCAAGTCTGGCAACGGTGCTACCAAGCCAATCAACCATCTGCTTTTATTGAAAAATACGCTGGATTCATCCACGACCTTCAAAACCTTGCTGTCTCAAATCAAAACCTCTGTCAGTGAAGCTATTGAACACCAAAATATTCCTTTTTGGAACTATACTGAGGGGCTTGAAATCCTACGTAACAAGGACGACAAGCCTCTTATCCACACCACGGCCTCCTTGCAAAATATTCACATTTCTGATTTTTTACATCACGTGCAATCTGAGCTGGATTTTCAATTTCAATGGGACAATGCTGCAGTTTCTCTAAACGTGAAATACAGTAGCGACCGTTACGACCAGGTGACGATTGAACGCTTTGTTGAGCAGCTATTACGGCTGTATACCGTTGTTTTACATCACCCAGAGTTGGAGATTTGCACAGCACAAGTGCTGTCAGAACAAGAAGTAGAGCAGCTGGTTCATACTTTCAACGATACAGCTGTAGATTATCCACGTGATGCTTCCATTCATGAATTGTTCGAGATACAGGCGAAGCAGGTACCACAGCAGGTGGCAGTAGTGTCTGGACCCAATAGCCTAACCTATGAAAAATTAAATGAAAAGGCCAACCGACTGGCTCATTTTTTACGTAAGCAGGGAATCCGTACTGAACAGACAGTCGGCATTGTAGCTGAGCGCTCAATTGAGATGATTGTAGGCATGCTCGCGATTCTTAAAGCAGGCGGGGTGTATGTTCCGATTGACTCTGATTACCCGGACGAGCGCGTGCGTTATTTGCTGGAGGATTCCGAGACCAAGATACTACTTGTACAAAAAATGGAGCATCGGCCCACAGATTTTAAGGGAATAGTACTTGACCTGAGTGATGATGCGATCTATGAAACAGATGATGCTGATGGCTGCAATTCCGTTTTGTCGTATGATAACGGGATGAGTACAGATACGGGTAATATGGGATATGTGGACTGCCTAAACCCACTCTATTCTATTTCTGCTAGTCCCGAACTTGCTTCTACTACAACTATCCCAACAGAAGCTCCGCAATCAGAACAAGCTAAACCAATACAGCAGGTTTATGCAGCTGAAGAACAACCGAAGGCGACCGCAGCTGATCGATTGGCCTATATTATGTACACCTCAGGGACAACAGGCCAGCCCAAAGGGGTAATGGTGGAACATCGCAATGTCGTTCGTTTGGTGAAACATGCAAACTATGCACGTTTGGATGCGGACACGCGCATTTTGCAGACTGGGTCTGTTGTCTTTGATGCGTCCACCTTTGAAATTTGGGGGGCGTTGCTAAATGGTGGACAGCTTGTGCTAGTGAGTCAGGATGTCATTTTGGACGTGCTTAAGCTTAAGGAAGCCGTACGCAGCCACGGCATTACCACGATGTTTCTGACCACACCGCTCTTTAACCAGCTGTCTCAGCAGGATCTGGCGCTGTTCGAGGGGATACGGGAACTGCTGGTCGGCGGTGATGTGATGTCCGTACCACATATGACTCGGGTGCTGAAGGCTCATCCGTCCCTGCGAATCAGTAATATCTATGGCCCAACTGAAAATACGACCTTTTCCACAGTGCATGCGATCAACGGTGTGCAATCGGAATCTGTGCCAATTGGCAGACCGATCCATAATTCGACAGCATATGTCGTGGACCGTTCGATGCAGCTTCAGCCCGTCGGGGTATGGGGTGAGTTGCTAGTGGGCGGTGATGGGGTGGCACGTGGATACCGCAACCGTCCGGACTTGACGGCTGAAAAGTTCATCGATAGTCCGTTCCGTAACGGCGAACGCTGCTATCGCACCGGAGACCTGGTACGTTGGAATGCAGATGGGGCGCTGGAATACAAGGGACGGATCGATGCGCAAGTGAAAATCCGGGGTTACCGGATCGAGCTGGGCGAGGTGGAAGCGCAGCTGTTGAAGCTGGAGGTGGTGCGAGAAGCTGTTGTGACTGCACATGAGGATGAGCAGGGGCAAAAGCAGCTCTGCGCTTATGTAGTAACTCATGCGAATGCACAGTTAAGTGAACTCCGCAGCGCTTTGAGCCGGGAACTGCCGGGTTATATGGTGCCGTCGTATTTTGTGCAGTTGGAGCAGCTGCCATTGACGCCTAATGGCAAGGTGGATCGCCGAGCTTTGCCTCAGCCGCAGGGAAGCATAAGCTCAGGTGCAGAGTATGTAGCTCCTCAAAATCAGTTACAAGCACAACTGGTCAGCATTTGGAAAGATGTGCTGGAACTTGAGCGCATTGGGATTAAGGATAACTTTTTTGAAGCAGGAGGTCATTCCTTACGGGCGACAAATGTCATCTCGCTCATCCATAAGGAATTGCATAAAAATGTGCAGCTAAAGGACCTGTTCCAGCACCCAACCATCGAACAGCTTGCGCAGGTTATTGAAGCACTGGAGCAAACCACCTATGAATCCATTCCTGTTTCGGGAAATAAGCCATTTTATGCGGTATCCTCGGCTCAAAAACGGATGTATATTCTCAATCAGCTTGATGGAGCGGGAACTAGCTATAACATACCAGGCGCCTTGACATTGACCGGTTCACTTGATTACAAGGCACTGGATAACGCGTTCCGTCAGCTTATTAATCGCCATGAAACATTGCGCACAAGCTTTGAGAGCATGAACGGTGAACCTGTCCAGCGAGTACATGACGAGGTTCCTTTTCGCGTGGAGTTGATTCATGCCCACGGAGCTGACCAAAAGGAAACGGATGAGCTGGTGCATGGCTTTGTTCAGCCGTTTGATCTTGCGCATGCTCCGCTGTTCCGGGCGGGTCTGATTGAAACTGGGCCAGAGCATCATATTTTGCTGCTGGATATGCATCACATCATTTCGGATGGCACCTCTATAAATGTATTGATTCAGGACTTCATCCACTTATATGCGGGGGACACGCTGCCGTCGCTGCGCATTCAGTATAAGGACTATGCCGCATGGCAGCAGGAAGAGCAGCAAAGTGAACGCTATCAGGAACAGGAAAATTACTGGCTCAATACCTTCGCAGGAGAGCTGCCAGTGCTGGATATCCCGACGGATTATCCACGTCCGGCGGTGAGAAGCTTTGAAGGAGATGTACTGGAATTTACGCTCGATCAACGGCAAAGCGAAGGATTAAAAGGCATTGCGATGCAGACCGAATCGACCTTATATATGGTGCTGTTGGCTGCCTATACGACTTTGCTTAGCCAATACAGCGGGCAGGAGGATATCATTGTCGGCTCGCCGATTGCGGGGCGGCCTCATGCTGATCTTAGCAGTCTGATAGGGATGTTCGTCAATACACTGGCGATCCGCAATTATCCGGAAGGCGGGAAAACATTCCGCGATTATGTACTGGAGGTCAAGGATAACGCGTTAAAGGCTTTTGAACATCAGGATTATCCGTTCGAAGAGCTGGTAGAAAAGCTGGGCGTGGATCGGGATTTAAGCCGCAATCCATTATTTGATACCATGTTTGCTTTACAAAACCTGGAGCAAACAGAGCAGCAGCTGGCAGAGCTGCAATTAGCGCCCTATCCGAGTGAACAAACAACGGCCAAATTTGATCTAAGTCTGTTCGCGCAGGAGGATGGGGAACAAATTGCCTGCGGTTTTCAATACGGAACCCGACTGTACAAACGCGAAACCATCGAACGACTGGCTGTACATTTACAGCAGCTAATCAATGTGGTTATAGAACAGCCGGAGATCGCTCTTGCGGCTATAGAAATGGTTTCGGCCCAAGAAAAAGAGCAGCTGGTGGAGCAATTCAGCACTACAGCAGCAGACTCTCCGTATCCACGGGATCAATTACTGCATGTGCTGTTCGAGGAACAGGTTGCACAATCGCCAGATCGACTAGCGGTCACCTTTGCGGACACACAGCTCACTTATCGCGAGCTGAATGAGCGTTCCGATCGTCTGGCATGTGTCCTTACTTCCCATGGGATACGGCGTGGGTCCGGGGCTCAGATACAGCGAGTAGGGATAGTAGCTGAGCGTTCCATTGAAATGGTCGTGGGCATGCTGGCTATTATGAAGGCAGGCGGGGCTTACGTTCCTATTGATCCCGAGTATCCGGAAGAGCGTATCCGTTATTTACTGGAGGATTCCGGTGCCGAGCTGTTACTGTCACAGCGACGTGAGCAGATTTCTTTTGAACCAGGTATTCCGGTTATCGATTTGAGCGATGCGCAACTATGGAGCAGCGAATTTGAAGGATACACTCATACTCATGAATCAGCTTCCATTACAAATGGGGGGTCTGCCTTAGATCTTTCGCATGTCATATACACCTCTGGTACGACAGGCAAGCCGAAAGGCGTTATGGTCAATCACCGTAATGTCGCACGGTTGGTGAAAGGCAATAGCTACGCCACGCTTGACGAAAATACGCGTATGCTGCAAATGGGCGCAGTTGTATTCGATGCCTCCACGTTTGAAATCTGGGGAACGCTGCTGAACGGTGGTCAATTATATGTAGTAAATCATGACACTATTTTGGATGCTGCCAAGTTCAAACAAGTGATGAACAAGTATCGTATTAACACCATGTTCATGACCACGGCTTTATTCAATCAGCATTCACAGCAAGACATTGAAGTGTTTGCATCCCTAAAGGAATTGCTCGTGGGTGGGGATGTGATGTCCGTACCACATGTTAACCGCGTGCTGAAGGAGTACCCGCAGCTTCGGTTGAGTAATGTTTATGGGCCGACAGAGAACACGACCTTTTCCACCACCTATGAAATTACAGAACCGCAAACTCAAGGTGTTCCCATTGGACGTCCGATTGATCATTCCACCATTTATGTGGTCAATCGTTCGTTAAAATTGCAGCCTGTCGGGGCGTGGGGCGAGCTCCTTCTCGGTGGCGATGGCGTGGCACTCGGGTATCTGAACCGGCCTGAGCTTACGGCAGAAAAGTTTATTGAAAGTCCATTCCGGCCTGAAGAATATTGCTATCGTACAGGGGATTTGGTGCGTTGGCGTGCTGATGGCGTACTGGAGTACAAGGGAAGAATGGATGAGCAGGTCAAAATTCGCGGCTACCGCATCGAACTGGGTGAAGTTGAAACCCGTTTGTCCACGATTGCAGGTGTGAAGGAATCTGTTGTTACTGTGCGGCAGGACGATAGCGGGCAAAAACAGCTGTGTGCATATTTTGTAACAGACAGCGAATTGAGCGCTAGCGACTTACGTAGTGTGTTATCACAGGATCTGCCGAGCTATATGGTGCCTTCCTACTTTGTGCAGCTGTCGAAACTGCCTTTGACACTGAATGGCAAAGTAGACCGTAGGGCACTGCCTGCACCTGAGCCTAATGTCGATACAGGTATGGATTATGTGGCACCTGAGACAGATGTCCAACTGGCCTTGGCTGCGGCTTGGGGAGCCATTCTGGGTATACAGAAGGTAGGCACACAAGATAACTTTTTCCATTTGGGTGGTGACTCCATCAAGGCTATCCAAGTATCGTCCCGCTTGTTTCAGGCTGGATACAAGCTGGAAATGAAGGATTTGTTCAAATATCCAACGATTGCAGGATTGAGCACATATATTCAGCCAGTTAAACGAGTAGCCGAGCAGGGTGAGGTTACGGGACATGTTGTGCTTACACCGATTCAGCGCTGGTTCTTTGAACAGTCAACGGATGAACCACATTATTTCAACCAATCTGTCATGCTCTATCGGCAGGAAGGCTATAACGAACGGGCACTTCGGTTGGCACTCCATCAGATTACAGCGCACCACGACGCCTTGCGAATGACTTTTCGTTCGTCGGAGAACGGATATACGGCATGGAACCGAGGTGTAGGGGAAGGCGAACCGTACCATTTGGAGTGCTTTGACTATAGGGATAGCGAAGTAATTGAAGAGAATTTGGAGAAAATGATTGAGGCAAAATGCAATGAAATTCAATCCAGTATTTCCTTGAGCGAAGGGCCATTGATGAGGCTCGGCCTATTCCGTTGCCCGGATGGTGATCATCTGTTGGTCGTGATTCACCATTTGACAGTGGATGGGGTATCCTGGCGCATCCTATTCGAGGATTTGGCGACAGCATATGAGCAAGCCGCCAAGGGCGAACAGGTGATTCAGTTACCGCACAAGACGGATTCGTTTCAAACATGGGCCGAGAAGCTGCACGCCTATGCCAACAGCCCAGCGATGGAACGTGAGCGGGCGTATTGGGAGGGGATTGCACAAGCGAAACCGGCACCTCTGCCGCAAGATTATGGACATAACGAGCACGACAAGCCATTGATTGGCGATAGTGAGTCGGTTACTGCTTTGTGGACACACGAAGAGACAGAGCAATTGCTCAAGCAGGCCAATCGTGCCTACCGTACAGAAATTAATGACCTGTTGCTGACGGCAGTAGGAATGGCATTGCAAGCATGGAGTGGTCATGATCGTTTCCTAATTAATCTAGAGGGACATGGTCGTGAAGCCATTTTACCAGAGGTGGACATTACCCGGACGATTGGGTGGTTTACAAGCCAATATCCTGTTTTACTCGATATGCCAAAAGAAACGGCTCTTTCGCAGCGAATCAAGCATGCGAAAGAAGGATTGCGCAGTATTCCGCAAAAAGGAATAGGTTACGGGATACTGAAATATTTAGCCGAAGTATCTCCAGCCCTATGTGAGGTAGATCCTGAGATCAGCTTTAACTATTTAGGACAATTTGATCAGGATATGAAGGGAAATGACCTGCAGTCGTCTCCTTATAGTGGAGGTATGCCACTTAGCCCGACTATGGCTCGGACGTATACGCTGGATTTTGGCGGCATCATTTCAGGAGGCCAACTGGGGCTGACAATTAGCTATAGTCGTACCAGCTATCGACCAGAGACGATCGAGCGATTGGCCAGTTTATTGGAATCGAGCCTGCGTGAAATTTTGAAGCATTGCATTCATAAAGAACATCCAGAGCTAACCCCAAGCGATATTTCCTATAAAGGAATGCGTGTTGAGGAGTTGGACAGCTTGTTGTCTGAGATGGGTGCTACGGGTGAGATCGACAATGTCTATACCCTGACCCCAATGCAAAAAGGGATGCTGTTTCACAGCCAACTCGATAGTCAAGCAGCTGCCAATGACGCGTATTTTGAGCAGGTTTCTTATGATATGCAAGGTCAGCTGGACATTCAGGCTTTTGCAGAAAGCCTGAATACTCTAGTTCGGCGACATGAGGCGCTACGTACACACTTTTATTTTGGACGGGATACGGAGCCTTTGCAGGTAGTGTATCGAAACCGGGATTGTGGCTTCTATTACGAAGATTTACGAGAGCTGGATAGCGATACAAGGGATACGCAGCTGACCAATTTCAAGTTGCAAGATAAAGCACGAGGCTTTGATCTGCGTCGGGATGTCCTACTGCGTGTAGCGATTTTGCGCACTGGGGAAGATCGTTATCATTTTGTGTGGAGCTTCCATCATATTGTGATGGACGGTTGGTGTCTGTCCCTTGTAAACAAAGAAGTGTTTGAGAGCTATGCAGCACTTCGGGAGCGCAGAGTACCGGAGTTGGCACCGGCGGTGCCCTACAGCCGCTTTATTGAATGGCTGGAAGCACAGGATCGCAACGCAGCAACCGACTACTGGAGAAGCTATTTGTCCGGGTATGAGGAGCAAACAGCACTGCCAGCTGTAAAATCCGGTCGCAAGAGTGAAGGCTATATGGCCAGTGACTGGATGACGGATTGGGAGCATGAGCTGGCTCTCCGGGCGGAGGAGACGGCCAAGCGGTATCAGGTGACCATGAATACATTATTGCAAACCACATGGGGGATTCTGCTGCAAAAGTACAACAACCATAGTGATGTTGTATTTGGCAGTGTCGTCTCAGGTCGTCCATCGGATATTATCGGGGTCGAGGATATTATTGGCTTGTTCATTAATACCATTCCTGTTCGCATCCGTAGTGAAGCAGGGGAAACTTTTGCGGAAGTTATGAAGAAAATGCAGGAGCAAGCGCTGGCTTCTCATGCGTATGATACGTATCCGTTGTTTGAAATTCAGGCACTGACCGACCAGAAACAGAATTTAATTAACCATATTATGGTGTTTGAAAATTATCCGGTGGATGAGCAGATTGAAGAAATGGGTAGTGACGGGCAGGAGTTATTATCGGTTTCCAACGTGACGGCTACAGAACAGACTAACTATGATTTGAGCATCGTCGTTATGCCGGGAGAAGGCATAAAAATTCGTTTTATGTATAACGAACTCTGCTTTGATCAAGCAGATATTGAACGTCTGCACGGACATTTTGTGCATCTGCTAGAGCAAATTTTGCTTAACCCGAATGTTTGCGTTGAAGAGCTGGAATTGGTTACAGCCTCAGAAAAACAACAGATTATAGGAGAATTTAATGACACGGCCTTAGCATATTCCTACAATCAGACGATCCAAAAACGGTTTGAGGAGCAGGTGGAACGCACGCCGGATCATATCGCCGTCGTTTGGGGTCAACAATCTTTAACTTACCGTGAACTGAACGAGCGAGCCAACCGCCTTGCACGGACTTTGCGCGCGAAGGGGGTTAAACCAGATCAGTCGGTAGGCATTATGGTATATCGCTCGCTAGACATGATCGTAGGCATCTATGCGATCCTCAAGGCCGGCGGAGCCTATGTGCCAATTGATCCGGAATTTCCGGCCGACCGCATCTGCTTTATGCTGGAGGACTCGGGAGCGAAGCTGGTGCTGACGCAATCGCATTTAGCGGAGCAAGTATCGCTGAGCTTCGATGGCCAGGTGCTTGTGCTGGATCACGAGGACATCTATCACGAAGATGGCTCGAATCTGGAGCCACTGGCCGGACCGCACCATGTCGCCTATGTGATCTATACCTCCGGTTCCACCGGAAAACCGAAGGGCGTAATGGTGGAGCACCATTCCGTGCTGAACCGGATTTTGTGGATGCATGATCGTTACGGCTTAAGTGCGGAAGATACGATCCTGCAAAAGACCGCCTTCACCTTTGACGTGTCGGTGTGGGAGCTGTTCTGGTGGTCGATGGTCGGCTCGAAGGTGAGTCTGCTGTCGGTCGGCGGGGAAAAGAACCCGGAAGAGATTGTGGACACGATTGCTCGTGATGGCGTGAGCACGATGCACTTTGTACCTGCCATGCTGCATGCGTTCCTGGAGTATGTGGAGCAGCAACCACGAGAAGCGATGCAAGCGAAGCTAGGCACGCTGCGCCATGTTTTTGCCAGTGGTGAAGCCTTACCGCCACAGCATGTGGCCCGGTTCCAGCGGCTCGTGTCGAGCTTGGCCGGAGCGAAGCTGATCAACCTGTATGGTCCAACCGAAGCGACGGTGGACGTATCGTACTTCGATTGCGAGCCGGATGAGGAATATGCGGTTATTCCGATCGGGAAACCGATTCAGAACATTCGTCTGTACATCGTGAAGGAAGGCACAGGGCAATTGCAGCCGATCGGGGTCGCGGGTGAGCTGTGCATCGGCGGTGTAGGTGTAGCCCGAGGTTATCTGAACCGTCCAGAGCTGACGGCCGAGAAATTTGTGAAAGATCCGTTTGCTGGAGGCAAAGCAGGCTATGAGCGGATGTACCGTACAGGCGATTTGGCAAGATGGATGCCGGACGGCAACATTGAATATCTGGGCCGGATTGACCATCAGGTGAAAATTCGCGGTTATCGAATTGAACTGGGCGAAGTGGAGGCACGGTTGGCAAGTGTGCCGCTCGTGCGGGACAGCGTTGTTATTGCTTTGCAGGATGGAATAGGTCAGCAGCAATTATGTGCTTACTTCACGGCTGATGAGCAGCTGACTGTCCGTGAGATTCGAGCTGTACTATTGGGCAGTCTACCAAGCTATATGATTCCATCCGTATTCGTACAGATGGAGCGTATTCCGCTGACGGCCAACGGCAAAATCGACCGAAAAGCGTTACCTACGCCGGACACAGCGCTGCGCACGGGTATAGAATATGTTGCACCGCGAACCGACGTGGAGCAGTTACTGGCAGCCATTTGGCAGGAAGTGCTTGATATTCCACAAGTGGGTATCCACGATGACTTTTTCACGTTGGGTGGACATTCCTTGAAAGTACTGGAGCTTATACGCAAAGTTCACCTTGCCACAGGCATTGAGCTTCCTATACGTAGTGTGCTGGAGTTCCCGACCATAGAAGAGCAGGCGCTCACATTATTGAAAGCTGATCTGGAATACAAGGCTGATAGTCCAATCATTCGGTTGAATGAACACGGTCCGGTCTCCATCTTCTGCTTTCCGCCGATGCTTGGATACGGGCTGTCGTTTGCAGAGCTTGCGAAACAACTGGATCAAGACGCAGTCGTGTACGGGTTAGAGTTCGTAGATGATGCTGCGGATGAGCAGGCAATGTTGGCACGTTATGTTGATCTTATCGTCAGCACGCAAGCGCAAGGTCCGTATGTACTGCTTGGTTATTCCATAGGTGGGAATCTAGCGCATAAGGTTGCCTCTACACTGGAGCGTCAAGGTCATGCTGTATCCGACATTTTTATGCTTGATTCAGTCAAAAGAACGGAAGCCCTGCCTTTCACAGACGAAGAAACAGAGCAGGAAATTCATGCGATGCTGGAACAGGTTCCTGAATCTTACCGCGAGCTGCTGAATGAAACGTACCAGCGTAAAATGATCGCTTATGCGGTGTATGGCAATCAGCTTGTGAACACTGAAAAGGTTCAGGCGAATATTCATGGTTTTGACGCCGTTGGATCGGAAACGGTGAAGGGCACAGGAGATAATCGACTTTTATGGAAAGACGCTACACAAGGAAGCTATGAAGAACATAGCTTGATTGGGAATCATTATGAACTGCTGGAACCCGGATTTATCGAAGAAAATGTAAAAGGTATCCGTGCCGCGATACAAAAGATTACCCGGAACATGGACAAAGGCATGACACAAGGTTTAACACATCATAATTCTTGAAAATCTACGCTTGACGAATGATTAGAAGTTATCACCAATTTTAATCTGTAACCCATGAATCCTGATCGAACAAGTAAGAAGCCTTCCACTTACGCGATTCGATCAGGATTCGCTTTATCATGTGCACTCCCACGATGGGAAGTGCGATGATTTCATAGCGCCATGCTGATGGCTTCCATGCGGAGTATAAAGATCTGCTCGCTATGCAATCACCGCACGGTTCAAATTATTAAATCAAACTCATACGTAAGGAGAGTACTTGAATATGAAGAATAGAGGCTTTTACTACCTATCCGCATTTTTAGCAGCGTTGTATCTCTGGAATCTACTCATTGCTTCGGTATGGGCAGCAGATAGTATAACACCTAATTCAGTGGAAAAAGCAGTGGACGACATCATGAGTACACAATTGGAAAAATTGCATACTCCGGGCGCTGCGGTCGTTGTGACCCAGGAAGACCACATTCTTTTTAGTAAAGGTTATGGATATGCAGACCTGGAGCGGAAAGTGGCATTTGACCCAGCGAAGACTATTGTTCGTGTCGGCTCTCTAACCAAATCATTTAGCGCAAGCGCCGCAATGCAACTGGTCGAGCAAAACAAACTTGATTTGAATGAAGACGTAAACCGCTATCTCCACAGCTATAAAGCTTCACAATACCAAAATCATCCTTTTAATCTACATCAGCTTCTGACACATACTGCAGGATTAGATGAAGCGATATACGACATCAACAGCTCGACTCGGGCAGGTGTTTTACCTACAGAGCAGTATCTCAGCACGTATTTTCAAAAGCAATCTCCTATCCGAAAACCTGGAATTCGGTATGAATACAGTAATGTTGCCTTTGGTCTGATCGGTAACATTGTGGAGCAAGTAAGCGGTCAGGGACTGAATGATTACCTTAGCACACATCTGTTCCGGCCGATGAATATGCCGAGTGCGACATTGGAATTGCCACTAAATAATCCGGCACTAGCGCAATCCTATCAGTGGAAGCGTGAAGCGTATCTAAAACAGCCTTTTTCGTATATCAATCTGCCGGGAGCAGGAGCGTTGAACGTCACACCCAACGAATTTTCCCATTATCTGATCACTCATTTGAATCAAGGCAAGTATAAGGGCAAAGCGGTGCTCCAGCCACAAACGGTAAAAGCGATGCACGCACAGCAATTTGCAGCTGACGCTCGTCTTGATGGCATAGGTTACGGATTTTTCCGCGGTCAACTGGAGACGGGAGTGCACATGTTGTGGGCTACCGGGAAAATTGATGGTTTTATTTCCAAAATGGTACTGGTTCCCTCCCAAAAGATCGGTATTTTTGTAATCAGCAACTCAGCGGATACGGACACCCTGCTTCATGGAAAAGTCATCAATGCGATCGCCCAAATACTGCCCGCCGAGCCGCAGGCCGCTTCTCAGTCACCGGTTCGTTCTGTCAAGGAAATAAAGCTTTTACCAGAAATCGAGGGTGTATATCAGCTGAATTTGAATCCTATTCATGGGTGGGGAAAATGGCTTCGGATGCTGGGAAGTGTTAAATACACCGTTCGAATTCAAGATGATCATACGTTAATTGTTAAAGGGAAATTTCCGGATCAAAATGAAGCATCAGACAAAGTTTTTCAAGCAGCAGGTGATGGACTGTTTGTGGAGAAAGGGGGACAGCTTAAAATATTGCTGTATCAGGAAAACAGTACATGGATGATGATTGCCCCGGATAGTGAGACCATGAAGCAGACGACATTTTGGCATCGTACCTGGACGCTGCTTGTCAGCTACGCCGCATCCTCTATATTTTTCATCACAACCCTGCTGATATGGATGATAAGGTATGTGCTCAGAGCTATCCGTAAAACGAATAATCACATTTCATCCAATCTGGCATACATCGCGTTACTAAATACGATTTTTCTCGGGGTACAGGTCGTCTATGCTAACAATCAGATGGTCTATGGCTATTCCGCCTGGTTTATCTGGGGAATTTGCACGCTGCCGCTCCTTTCAGCACTCATTGCCGTGTGGGTATTGATTGTGAATGGCGCAAAGCTGATTACCGGGGAAAAAAGAACTCGGGCTGCCGGGAAAATTGTATTTGCGGTACTCACATTGCTGCATACAGCCTATCTTTATTATTGGAATTTCCTTCCCTTTCATTATTCCTAAAGATTTACAAAATAACGCATGTCCGCACATAAATGAATGCTAACATTTATATTTAGTGCCCCTCTGAGAGGGGCCTTAAACCAATTAACAGGAGGAATAGAATGGGAATCTTTCGTCGTTTTACATCCCGTAGCTTCAAATACGCAACAGCTATGGTTTTCACTTTATCGTTGTACGCTGGTGTTGTAGGCGGCATACAACCGGCACGTGCAGAAGGTCCGGCAGACCCTGCCCCTTTCATTGCAGCCAAAGTGGTCAATGAAAACGCTGGTAAAAAAGTATTGTTCGATAATACACATGGACAGACAGCCGGCGCAGCAGATTGGGTGATTGATGGTGGATTCTCAGATTTCGGACAAGCCCTTGCAAACAATGGCTACGATGTTCATGAACTTCGCCAATCTACACCTATTACTTATAATGATTTAAAGAATTATGATGTATTTGTGACAGCAGAGCCCAATATCCCTTTTAAACAAAGCGAACAGGCCGCAATGGAACAGTATGTTAAAGCAGGCAATAGCATTTTTTTCATTGGAGATCATTATAACGCCGACCGCAACAAGAATCGCTGGGACGGGTCGGAAAGTATCAATGGGTACCGTCGAGGTGCATGGGAAGACCCTGCGAAGGGAATGAGTGAGGAAGAAAAAAGCTCGACAGCGATGCAGGGCGTGGTTAGCTCAGATTGGCTGGGCAGCCAGTTTGGTATACGCTTTCGCTATAATGCATTAGGCGATATCACGGCTAATCAGATTGTTGAGCCTGCGCAGGCGTTCGGCATTACAGCAGGAGTGAGTAATGTGGCGATGCACGCAGGATCTACATTGGCGATTATTGACCCGACCAAAGCCAAGGGGATCGTATATCTCCCTAAAACCAATCAGGCTTGGGGGAATGCAGTAGATCAGGGCGTTTATAACGGTGGCGGTATAGCGGAAGGACCTTATGCTGCTGTAGCAAAAGTAGGTCTAGGCAAAGCTGCCTTCATTGGGGATTCATCTCCTGTTGAAGATGCAACGCCAAAATATTTGCGTGAAGAGACAGGAACCAAGAAGACAACGTATGACGGATTTAAGGAGCAGGATGACGCCGTGTTACTGGTCAATATGGTAGACTGGTTGTCCAAGAAGGAGGACTATACCAGCCTGTCGGATGTAAAGAACTTACATCTTGATCAGCCGACGGCATTGCTGTCTTTTGAAGATCCTCAGGCTTCCACGGAACCGCAAGCAGAGCCTTGGTCCGCTCCTGCAGCCGGCTACAAATGGTGGGATCAACGAACGTTCAAGGCCGGCTCCTATGGCGGACCTACAGCCAGCGCGCAGCCTGTGTACAGCATCGTTCGTCAGGAGCAGCTGCCGAATGCACAGCCTTTTCAAATTCGCATTGTTGCCGACCAACTGGCTCCCAATAGCACGATTAGCGGATTCAGCGCAGGTATTTATGTAGCGGGCGGCAACCAAGTAGCCCAGATTCAGAATCCGGATGGAAGCTGGCCGACCTCTTACGGTTATAGCGGAACATTTAGTCTGGAATCCGACAGCAAGGGGCATGCCTATAGAGACCTGACGGTGCGGATCAAGCCGGGAACCAGTGGTTCGGCTAATCTTAGGCTGAGACAAAACGGCAGCAACCTGCTGACCCAATCCGTCGTGCTGGCTGATGTCCCGGCTCAGCCTTTGCCTGAGGATGGCAACACGATTCCAGCTCGTATCAGTGTCGCAGAAGCACGGACTCTTTCGGCTGGCAAAGTTGTGACCTTGGAGGGTGTTGTGACGACAGAACCAGGGGCTTTTGGCGGTCAAGCCTTTTACATGCAGGATGAAAGTGGCGGCATTTATGTATATCAAAACCAAAGCGGCTTTCACCCAGGTGATCGAGTAAAGATTACAGCAAGTTTGGCGCTGTACAATAGTGAAGTGGAGTTGACCGATCCAGTGGCTATTGAAAAAACGGGAGAAGAACAACTTCCGCAAGCTGTGCAGGTCACTGAACTCAACGATGCGAACCAAGGACAGCTGGTTGAGCTTCCTACTGCCATTATTCGTAATGTGATAGATGCAACTCCTGTAGGTTCGTTTGAATTTGATGCAGTCGCGGGTGAGGTTAGCCATCATGTGCGAATTGATGCACGTACAGGCTTAACACGGACATCTTTTCCGTATCAAGAAGGACAGCAAGTGAAGCTGAAGGGAATTTCGGCGGTTTTTAAAGGGAATTATCAGTTAAAGCCGCGCGGGCTAGATGACTTTTCAGCTCAGACAGACGCAACTTTGCAGGAAGTGGAGCTTTCACTGGATCAAACAACATTTAACGTTGGGGATAAAGCAGCCACACATCTGAAGGGTACGCTGACAGATGGCAGCCAAGCTGATTTAAGTAATGCCTCTGTTCAGTATAGCAGCAGTCATGTATCCGTTGCACTGGATACGTATGGAGAACTTCGGGCCCTAAAAGAGGGGAGCGCCGAGATTACAGCCAGCGTCACCTTGGACGGTAAAACGGTCGTATCCAATCCTGTAACCGTTAGAGTCGAGAAAATCGCTGCAGGTGAGGTGCCGGGTAAACTGGTGCTGTCTCATGATAACGGTCAGGACACCGGACTGAAGGATGGAGACTACAACATCACCATGAATCTGTGGTGGGGCACGAATGGTGATGAACTCAAGTTGTATGAAAATGATAAGCTGATCGAAACCCAATCATTGCAAGCAGCTTCCCCTGGAGCACAGCATGCAGTCATTTCCATTACAGGCAAGAGCAATGGAACCTACACGTATACTGCCGAACTGATCAACGCTTCCGGTAAAACGGTCAGCGACCCGTTAACTGTCGAAGTGACCGATGCTTCTCCTGGCATTCCGGTGTTGTCTCATAATAATTGGGATGGTGACGGCGACTATACCCTGACAATGAACATGTGGTGGGGCACGAATGCTACCCAATACAACCTGTATGAAAATGGAAAGCTGATCGACACGCAGGATCTGTCGAGCCAAAGCCCGCAGGCTCAAAGTGCTGCGACCAATATCCAAAATCAAAAGCCGGGTACATATGAGTATCGGGCCGAGTTAGTCAATGCTGCCGGAGAGGTTTCCAGTCAAACCATAAGTGTAGAAGTAAAGGAACGTTAAATCGAAATGATGGGCTGTTAAAAAGAAGAGCATCTATTGACCTCGCGAGAGTCTATAGATGTTTTTTTTTTCGGGAATTATCATTTTAGGATTGGGTTGGCGAAGCGGAAAGTCCCTCTATATCTGAGGAGCCATAGAAGATCATGGCAACTAGAATCACAATGATGATAACCTCTGCAAAATATTCTCCATCAAACTCACTCACCACAAATATCTCCTTTCGCCACCTCTTAAGTATTTATTTATTTATTTTCTGTGAAAAGGCTTGTATTACCTGATCCAACGTCATATTGCCGTTATCATTTAAAAATTTCACCATATTATCGACATTAGTAGGGGCAGATGCTAATGTTTTGTATTTTCCTGTGAGTCCTAAAAATAAAGTTGCTTGTCTGTATAAAGTCACGGAATCGACGTTTAGTTTTCCTGTTAGTAGGAGGGCTGCGACTAGGACCTCCACATTTTTTCCTTGAAGTGCTGAAAAGATAGCCGAATTACTGTTTAATCCATTTTTCTTTTGACCGTTAGGGGGGGATTTGGATTTGCGATTCCCGTTCCCGTTGCCATTCTTTCCTAAGGAAGCCATTGAATCTTCCTCCCGCCATACACTGCTCCTGCCTGGTTTTCATGAAATTTGGGACAAGGGCAGTGGCACTGCACGTGCTCATTAAAATACGTTATGATCATACGATATGCGAGCAAGAAAGCTTTGGTTACCATATGAATCACTGTGGCCGAAGGTAGCTGACTGCTAAATTCCTGAATTTCTTTTCGCATGTTGGTCCAATTTAGAGTAAACTACAATAAAGAAAGCTAAATGAGCATTTTGCATCAATTCCAGGAGCTTTATCCAATCAGCAATAGATGGACCCTAACGGTTTAGCTCGTATATATTGCACCTTCGAGTATTGAACTTGAATTATGCAAAGTGCTGAAATAGGAGTTGAAATAAGACCATGTCGAACGAAGAAGTATTGTTAACTAAAGAGGGATTAGCCAAGCTGGAGGAAGAGCTTAAGGAACTGAAGACGGTAAAACGCAAGGAGCTAGCCGAACGCCTCAAGTTGGCCATCAGCTATGGAGATCTGAAGGAAAATAGTGAATATCACTCAGCCAAGGACGATCAGGCGTTTATGGAAACACGGATCATGGTCTTAGAAAAAATGTTGACCAAAGCTCGGATAGTGGATGAAAGTAATCTTGACCTTAAAACGGTCAGTATCGGATCTACTGTTATTCTGAATGACATCGAATTTTCGGAGAAGGTGGAATACAAAGTTGTAAGTCCTGCCGAGGCAGATGTTCTGGACAACAAAATTTCCTATGAGAGTCCTTTAGGTAAGGCACTTTTGGGGAAAGAAGTGGGCAGTATCATTCATGTCGATGCACCCATGGCTGTAATTAAATATGAGCTGCTAGAAATTAAGCTCACTTAGTCCATTCCCGATTCCCTTTATAAGGGGGCCGGGATTTTTCATTCTTGCTATTTACATACCATCCCTGCGGAGTGCATTTGCACTCCACAAACTGGACAGGATTTTCATTGCTTTGTATCGTATTAAGATTAATCTGTCATCAGGAAGCCGGCTTGCTCCAGTGCAGCACAGGCATCATTAATTTTATTTTCAACCGAGGCATGCAAGGTATGCAGGTGAATGCCTCCGGTCAGCTGGGACAAATAAGTGGCTTGGGTGGAACTGATCTTACGTATAAAATCGTCCACTTCTTTGCGAGTTCCGACCCGTATTGGAGCAGTCAGATCTCCATATACTGGATGTTCAACTATAACATCCTGCACACTGACACCGTAGTCCACAATCAGTTTTAATTCTTCTTCTGTTTGTTCAGGTCGGTGATTACACACAATAATACGAGAGGCTAAGGGAGCGACTTGAGCCGTAGGCTCCATATAAATGTATCCTTGACTCGTTGCAAGGATAGGCTCTTGGCTTGCTTTTAACAGGGAAATATCCTGTACAATTACTTGTCTGGAAACGGAGGACCTGCGTGCCAGTTCGCTCCCGGTCAGCGGTGATTCGCTTTTGAGCCACAATAGCAGCTGTTCGCGGCGATCCGTACCTGACCGTTTTGAAGATTCAGTCAACGGGATAAGCTCCTTTCTTGTTGATGCGTCAGGTCTGTCAAAATATCTACCAGTACATTCAATTCCTCGATGGTGGTTGTCCTGCCGAAAGAAATACGGATAAATTGTAAGGCTTCACGGCCGGATACTCCAAGGGCTTGTATGGCAGGGGAAGGATCGTGATGTCCGGCGGCACATGCGCTTCCGGTAGATATACAGACACCGCTGCGATTACATTCCAGCATAACATATTGTCCCTCGTAACCGTGAAAAAAACATCCTACAATATGATGCAGCACCGCTTTTTTTTCGCTTTCCTCTACGACCCAACGTAATGGAATCGATCTTTCCTGAATTTTCGTAATAAAGTATCTTCGCAGGGTAGCATACCGCTCCTGATGCATCTCCATCTGTTCGGTCATCATTTCTGCCGCTGCGACAAAGGCTGCAATCCCTGGAACATTAATCGTTCCGGGACGAAATCCCTTTTCATGCAGTGTATCAGGATATACCGGACGCCATGGGGTTCCGGGTTTGAGATATGCAGCACCGACACCTTTGGGGCCATACACTTTATGGCTTGATATAGAGAGTGCATCCACTCCCATGGCTTCTACATCTATGTGAACATTTCCAAATGTTTGTACCGCATCACTATGCAGCATAATACCGCGTTCGTGGAGCAGGGGAGACAAGGCAGCAAGATCCTGAATCAGCCCTGTTTCCGAATTGGCGTGTTGTACCGATACAAGCCCGGTATTGTCTCTAAGGTGGGGGATAAGAACTTCACGGGTTATTCTTCCTTCCCGATCCGGTTGTACAATGGTCAGCTCATAGCCCTGATGTTCTAGAAAAGTAGCAAGATTGTACATCGAGTGATGTTCCAAAGCGCTCATAATCCAATGCTTTTTGTGCGGCGGCAACCCGTTCAGGATCGATTGCACGACCAACATATTGGATTCTGTGCCCCCTGTTGTAAAATAGATGCCTTCCTTATGCCCGCCAATCATATTTGCCATTCGTTGCCTGCTGTAATCTAGTGTGTAGGCTGCTTGACCGCCTGCATCATGGAGACTGCTGGCATTTCCGAACATTTCCTTATTCATTACGCTATATATATGCAAAGCTTCGTCACACATGGGTGTGGAAGCGGCATAGTCCAGGTAAATCACAGCAAATCCTCCCCACTTAAAAATAATTCCATTCCAAAAACCCTTGAGATTATTGTAGGCATGTGTAAATATAAGTGTCAAGACACATGTAAATATGTTTGTACACATAGCGGTTATCTATTCGTGAGCGAGGGACAGTCAGCCGCAACGATATGGAGGGAATCTAATGTCTATGCTAGACGTTTTACAAGGAAATCGTGGACTTATGCCAGAGCATTATAAAACACTGACGGTTGCTGACATGGAGCAACGTGTAGCTGAGCTGAAACAAAAATGGGGCTCAAAGCTGCTCATTCCGGGCCATCACTATCAGAAAGACGAGGTTATCCAATTTGCTGATATCACAGGAGATTCGCTACAGCTCGCTCAAATGGCGGCACAAAATCAGGAAGCGGAGTTTATTGTGTTTTGTGGGGTTCATTTTATGGCGGAGACAGCGGATATGCTGACTACCGACCAGCAAACCGTCGTTCTGCCGGATATGCGCGCAGGCTGCTCGATGGCAGATATGGCGAACATGGAGCAGACGGAACGAGCGTGGAAGCATTTGCAGGAGTTGGTAGGTGATACGATCATTCCGTTAACGTATGTAAATTCCACAGCAGAGATCAAAGCCTTTGTAGGGCGGCATGGCGGGGCTACCGTGACTTCTTCGAATGCCAAGCAGGTGCTGGCCTGGGCGCTGAAACAAAAGGAACGTATTTTATTTTTGCCGGATCAGCATTTGGGACGCAATACAGCCCATGATCTTGGAATTCCGCTGGATGAAATGGCTGTATGGAATCCTATGACCGATCAGTTGGAGACTGAACGAAACCCGGAAACTGTGAAAATCATTTTATGGAAAGGGCACTGTTCAGTTCATGAAAAATTTACGGTAGATCACATTCGCAACGTCCGTGAACGCGATAAGAATATCCGGGTCATCGTTCACCCCGAATGCTCTTATGAGGTTGTACAGCTCGCAGATTGTGCTGGCTCCACCAAATTCATCATCGATACGATCCGTGCGGCAGAGCCGGGGACCCAATGGGCCGTTGGCACAGAGATGAATCTCGTGCAACGGATTAGACAGCAGCACCCTGAACAGCAGATTGAATCGCTCAATCCCGATATGTGTCCTTGTCTGACCATGAACCGGATCGATCTTCCGCATTTGCTGTGGGCAATGGAACAGATTGATCGGGGAGAGCCTGTGGGGGTCATTCGTGTGGATGCTCAGATCAGACAGGACGCTGTACAGGCACTGAATCGTATGCTTGCTATACGTTAAGTTTTTACCGTTATGTGAGCGTACTTTCTTGTTTGTGATCCAACCTCTATCTCTAATTAAAGATTAGTCGATTGTTCGGTTTCGTGCTATAATTGTAGCAACATACCGAAGGAGGTGAATCCCTTGTTTGAGCTTCAGGACCTACTCCCCTATTTGCTTACGATCGGCTTGCTGTGCACAGTGACTTATACGTATCTTGCTCATTTGCATGGCAGTGTAGCTGAATGCTGGGTCGAAGGCGGGCCCGTTCGCTCGCATGCTTCTCCGCTGATGCCGATATCTGCCCGCGGACAGGACATGCCTGTACGGCTAGCACGTCACATTCGGCGGAAAGAAGCGCCAGATGAAGATGCATCCGATTGTTCCCCCTTGTTGAGTGATGGCACAGTCAATCAACGAGGAGGAACATATGAAACGATTCAAGGGATTCACTTTCTGGGGTAAACAAGAACGAATATTGGGTTTAATCGTAGCGTTGGCGGTGGTCATGCTGCTGTCTGGTTGTGGTGCGAATGCTGCGGAGATTAATGCACAGACACCTGGTTTTTTTAATCATTACGTGGTATTCCCACTTTCTTGGCTCATTCAGCATTTGGCGCAATGGTTTGGTGGAAGCTTTGGGCTGGCGATCATGACTTTGACATTCATTGTCCGTCTGGCCTTACTGCCGCTAATGATGCGTCAAACGCGTGCCCAGCAGGGGATGAAGCGCAAGATGAGCGCTATGCAGCCCGACTTGGACCGAATTAAGAAGAAGTATGAGAATAAGAAAGACGCCACCAGTCAGCAAAGTATGCAGCAGGAAATGATGTCACTATACAAAGAACATCAATTCAATCCACTCAATATCGGTTGTCTGCCTATTCTCATTCAGCTACCGATTTTAAGCGGGATGTATACTGCTATCCGACTCACGCCGGAGCTGGCGTCTCACTCCTTCTTATGGTTCCGGCTCGGACAGCCGGACTGGATTCTGGCAATTGTCGTCGCAGTTGTATACTTGGCACAGGCTAAGCTTTCTCAGCTACAGATGACGGCTGACCAGCGCAAGCAATTTGCTATCATGGGTTATCTTTCACCGATTATGATGGCGGTCTTTTCCTTCAACGCTCCTGCGGCTATGCCTTTATATTGGACCGTAAGCGGCACCTTTTTGCTGCTTCAATCGTTGTGGTTCCGCAAACGCTATCCAATTGAGGAAGCAGAGAACAAGATTAAGCTTGGTGAAGTCACGCCAACCTAATAAGAAGATGCTATTTGTTTGACATAGAATTGCGTTTGCAGTGTCTCATGTGTAATGACAGGATACTATTCGAGCCTATAAGGCTTAAATAGTGTCCTTTTTTTGTAGTTTTTTTCACTATTATTTCGCTTGCGGTTTTGTAATCATTATGAAATCCTTATATCATAAATATTCTTAAAAGTTAGGAGAGACTATATGGGAAATTCAACAACAACCACTGAATGGTATGAAAATCAAATAAGAGAAGACGGCTGTTTTTGCATGAGAAGCATGCAAAAAGCACCGGGATATGTACAAAAGCTGAATTGGACAGAAAAAGAATTCACTCAAGGTTTGACTTACATACAATTAAGAAAAGACAATAAACCAGTAGGATTCATTGAGTATGCATTGGGTGAACAAGCATGGAGAGCTGTTCATGCGGATGGATATCTAGTAATTCATTGCATCTGGATCGCTGTAACTGGTTTGGGGCTAGGTTCACAGCTTATTCAACGCTGCATTCAAGATGCTATTACGTTGGGGAAGAAGGGAGTGGTAGTTGTTACCAACATAGATACCTCCTGGGCACCAGGTCCCGAGATTTTTCTGAAAAACGGATTTCGGCATGTGGAGGATGCTCCATATTCTTTTCAGTTGTATGTTTACAAGCTTAATCAAGAGCATTCAGACCCTTATTTTCCTGATAATTGGGTTTTACGTCTGGATCGTTTTAGTGAGGGCTTAACCATTTTACGAACTCATCAATGCCCTTATCTGGAAATAGCCACGCACAATGTGATTGAAGCAGCTGAGACTGTGGGGATACAACCTGAAATCATTGATATACGAGATCGTTCACAATTGATGGAACTGTCCCCGACACCGTATGGCGTATTTCATGTGATCTGTAATGGAGAATTGATTTCATATCACAGGATGACTCCTCGTTCTTTTGCCAAAAAGCTAACCATGCTTTATTCTAAAAGCTAATCTTTTCATGAAATGATACAAAAAAAGTGGGTAAATTAAATACATAGACGATACGAATGCTACATTTTGCTTGATCAGGGGATGAAGATTATGGAGGACCTTTAAAAAATGAAGCAACTACCTACAAAGCTGCCAATTTCCGTGGCTCTGCTCACATGTATAGTATGTGCCCTCGGTTTTGGCTTAATTGCACTATGGGTCAGCGACCATCAAGTACGGCATTTTGACCACAAGATCATTACAGCTATTGGGCAACTGGAGTCGCCTGCCATGACACGTCTTATGAAATGTTTCACTATGATCGGCAGCGGGATTCCAATAGTGATTATCATTTTAATTGCCATGTTCGTGCTATATAGCGTATTAGGACACCGCCGAGAATTGTTTTTTTTAGCGGTTGCTGTGCTGGGATCGGTGCTGCTGAATATGGTGTTAAAAATGCTGTTTCAGCGTGCGAGACCTGAAATTAACCGTATTATTGAAGCGAATGGATACAGCTTTCCCAGCGGACATTCTATGACTGCTTTTAGCATGTATGCGGCGCTGACGTTTTTATTGTGGAAGCATGTTCCTTCCAGAAGAGGTCGTATCCTTCTTGTTGTGCTCAGTAGCCTGCTAATCCTAGCGATCGGGACAAGCCGTATTTATTTGGGCG
This sequence comes from Paenibacillus sp. AK121, assembly GCF_019042715.1. NCBI lineage: Bacteria > Bacillati > Bacillota > Bacilli > Caryophanales > Paenibacillaceae > Paenibacillus > Paenibacillus sp. AK121. Next base: position 98,200 of record NZ_JAHPJM010000015.1, on the reverse strand, counting down.
TACATTATCCGAGTGATGTTGTGGGTGGCTATTTCATGAGTGGCTGCTGGATGGCGGCTTGCATTTGGTTCTACCAACGTTATGAAGAACGAATACTATCCCTTCGTACCAAATCGACTGCATAATGAGTGGCATAGATGAAGAGGTTAAAAAAGCAGACGCATTAGCGTCTGCTTTTGATTTGGACAGAGGAAGTGGATTCGGTCATCTTAGTTCTCGTTTGTGATCTAGGCTTAAGTCCCAGCTTCTGCTCCCATTTTTCATACAAAATAATAGCCGCCTGCATAAAGATGCCTGGAAACTTCCGACTGCGAATGAATTTATGAACACCAACTGCGCAACCTGCCCCAATAAGTGCGCCTGCCAAAATATCTGAAGGATAATGCACCCCGGTCCATACGCGGGATATTGCAATAAGCACAGCCAAGATAACCCACAGAACACGATATTTTTGATGATGAAGCCATAGAATTGCAGCCAGAGCAAAAGCTCCAAGTGCATGATTACTCGGAAATGAAGCATTTGGATCATGGTGAATAAGCTGAATGACAGAATGTCCAACAAAAGGCCGGTCTCTGTAAAACAAATGTCCAAGCCCCCAACTGATTATAAAACCGATACAAACCGTTATAACGGCTTCTAAAACCATCATCCGATGCGGCATTTTAAAGGTGAACCAGTACATCAGTAAGGCCACTCCGAATAAATACGGTGCATATTGCGCCAAGAAGCGCATGGTTCCATTCAAAAAGGCGAGGTGATCAGCCAGTTCATTGATCCAGTGAAACAAAGCAAAGTCTACATTAATTAACATGAATAAATTACTCCTTAACCTCAAAAAATTGAATTACAAAGTTATATTATAGAGCGACTATACGGATAAAAGCTTAAAATCAAATAAAAAATGAATGTTATGTGCATTGCTTATTAGTTTTTTCTATAGAAAATAGGTGGTTTTGCGATGGATAAGTCGGTGCTGGTCATTGATGATGAAGAGAAGATATCCAGATTGCTTCAGTTGGAGTTATCCCATGAAGGATATGTGGTTGAAATCGCACAAACGGGAAGAGAAGGGTTGGAAAAAGCATTAGCCCATACATGGGATATTATTATCCTGGATGTGATGCTGCCGGAGATAAACGGAGTTGAGGTGCTGAAGCAGATTCGAAAAGTGGACCATCATACCCCGATAATTATGGTTACTGCACGTAACACGACTCCTGACAAGGTCTCAGGTCTGGATGAAGGAGCTAATGATTACATTACAAAGCCTTTTGAAATTGAGGAGTTATTAGCGCGGATGCGGGCTAGTATGAGGAATCAATTGGAGCCGGTAGCTACCGCTTCACCAAAAGAGGACAAGCAGCAGTCCAAACTTCAAGTCGATAGCCTCGTGTTGGAACCCAAGACGCGGTCTGTGGTGAGGGAAGGAAAACGTATCGAACTTACTCCCAAAGAATTTGATCTGCTTCTTTATCTGATGGAGCACAAAAATCAGGTATTGCATCGAGAGCAAATGATTCAGGACGTGTGGGGGTTTGATTTTGTTGGTGATACAAATGTAGTAGATGTTTATATCCGATATGTTCGCAAAAAAATTGATCATGGATACAAAAAGAAACTGATTAAAACCGTGCGCGGCGTTGGGTACTGTATCCGGGAGGAAGACCATTGAAGCTGCGGACCAAAATTACCTTGCTTAGTTCTATTTTAGTGATGACGATTCTCCTGTTTGTAGATGTCACGGTTCATCTATTATTTGTCAAAATCGCTACTCGTAATGAAAGAGAAGTGTTACAAAATAAGTGGACTGAAATTATTTCCGAAACAGGACCTACGATGATTCTGAAAAATGCATGGGGGCCCAAGCTGAAAGATGAACTTTCGGGGGATACCATTCTGAGGGTATTTGATCAGCAATCTCGCCTTCTGTATGAAGTAAGCCGTCAGTCGCGCTTTAAGCTAGACGATATACGTTTTAACCTTTCTCAGAGCTCTCAACTGACGGATCTACAGAATCATAAAATTCTGATCATTCACCTTCCGGTGCTTTCCCCAGAAGGTAGTCAAAAGGGGACACTGGAGATTGTAGAAAAATGGGATGCGCTCGAAAACAATCTCGATATCTTAAATACAATTCTTATCACGTCGACTGTAGGAGCTATGTTGCTCAGTCTGGTGGGTAGCACGATTTTGGCGAATGCGATATTGCTGCCAATTGCCAGTAGTATTCAAACGATGCAGGAAATCGAAAGAAGCTTGAAATTCAAAAAAATTCCTGTCGGCAGCCACAATCAAGATGAATTGTCCCAAATGACCGCAACTTTTAACCGAATGGTGGAGAGATTGGAAGAAAGCTTTCAGAGCCAGCAGCAGTTTGTTTCCGATGCCTCACATGAGCTGAATACGACATTGATGATTATTGAGGGCTATGCCAACATGTTGCGGCGGTGGGGTACGCGTGACGAGGACATACGTAAGGAATCGATTGAATCGATCTATGAAGAAACTCAGCGAATGCGTACGATGACGCAGCAATTACTGACATTGGCCTCCTCACAGCAGCAAGCCCCCGAACCGTATGAGCCGGTAGAGCTGGTTGGTTGTTGTCAACAGGTAGTAGCACATCTCAAGCCTGTACATGAACGTCAAATTTCTATTTTTACAGAAGAAAAGGAAATTTGGCTGGACGCTAATCTTGCAAAAATCAAGCAGTTACTAGTCATCCTGCTGGATAATGCCTTAAAGTATAGCTCGGATGAAATCGAAATATGGATATCTACAGATGAAAAAGATGTCTACCTTCGGGTTAAGGATTACGGAATTGGCATTCCTGAGGGCGAGATCAAGCGTGTCTTTGAACGATTTTATCGGGTAGACAGCTCCAGACATCGTAAAACCGGAGGAACCGGACTGGGGTTGCCGATTGCCAAGACAATAACAGATGCTCACCAGGGTACGATACGCATGGAAAGCGTAGAAGGAGAAGGGACGGAGGTCATCGTTACGCTGCCTCAAAAACAACAGAAAAGGCTGTCCCTCCAGTAGACATCTCTACTCAGAGAAACAGCCTTTTTAATGTTAATTGTAAGTTAAGCATTCGGTGGATGGGAATCATCCAAAATGATCCTAAAGGACACGACGTGCTGTTGTGTAATGGGAGTTCCACCATCCCGAATTCAGTTTTGTAACCGTTACGCCACCTTTACCATACGTGTGCAGTATTTTCCCGTCTCCCATGTAAATGGCTACATGATGAATTGGGGCATAGAAAAAGACCAAATCGCCTTTTTTAAGCTGACTACGCGGTACATAAGTGCCTACAGTTGACTGCTGTTTGGACGAACGTGGAAGCTTGATTCCATTTTGTGCAAAAACATACTGAGTGAACGAAGAGCAATCAAAAGAGCTTGTACTGCCTGCAGGAGCTCCATATTCATAACGGACGCCCATATACTGGGATCCTTTTGAAATAATCCGATCAGCTTTACTTGTCGAAGCGGCATGAGTGGTGTCTGATCCAACGACGAAGCTCCCAGCGCTCAGTGCCAAAGTCATCGTAAAGCAAATACCCATCCACAATTTTTTAGAAGTACGTTTCATATATAATTTCCTCCGTTATTCGTATTGTGTTGATGTCCTGAAATGACAATAACACAAATAAAATATCCGGAATTTACCACTCGTGGTTACAATCCTGTTACCCCAACGTTTTGCCCTGCTTTATTAGAAAACGATGAGAATTTTCTCCTTAACTTTGACTTGACAAATTAAATAAGTCCCCCTTATGGCTAGGCTCGTATGACAAAAAGCGACTTGCAGACGATTGGCACAAGCAATCATGCAAAACATACATACCTATATACTACAATTTATAACCTGTACGGGAGTATGCTCAGATTCCCGTTGACATCGTAAAGATTACACCGTATCTCCGGTCAGGAAGGGGAATTCATATGGCTTCAAGGCAGAGTAAAGCACTCAAAAACCAACCTTTAACCATTGTGCAGGTCATATCCAACTATCCCGATGCACAGCCTGTACCCTCCATCAAGGGCGGAACGGAAAAGGTTGTGCATGAATTAACAGAGGAATTAGTGAGACGAGGGCATCATGTATCTCTTTTTGCCGCCCGTGGGAGCAGGAGCAGCGCGCGATTGATTACTTATCCCAAGGGTTTGAAACATAGTCAGATCCCCCAATATGTACTTCGGCATATGCCTTCCGGTACACATATCATTCATGACCATACCTTTCGTTCTGCGGTGGCGCGTAGGAAGCTGCCTTGCTCATCATTGTGTACCGTTCATCTACCAGTGAAGAGGCACGGTAAAAACCCCGTATATGTCAGTAAAAGAGCACGCCAACTGATGGGCGGGGGCAAAGGATTTTATATCTATAACGGCATCAACACCCATGAATACGAGTTCAGCAGTGAGAAGCGCGGCTACTTGCTGTTTATGGGCAGAATCATACCGGATAAAGGTGTACTGCAGGCCATTCAGGTTGCAGAGCGAACAGGAAAAAGACTGCTTATTGCGGGTCCTATCAAAGCCCCTGTATTTTTTCGCCGAGAGATTCAAAAGCGAATTCAGCGCAATCCGAATATACGTTATGTGGGACCAGTTGGGGGTGATCGGAAACAGAAGCTGCTGAAACATGCAGAGTGTCTGTTGTTTCCATCACTGTGGGAAGAGCCGTTCGGACTCGTAATGGTAGAAGCCATGGCTTGTGGAACACCGGTGCTGGCACTAAAAAATGGCTCCGTTCCCGAGGTGCTATCAGGCTTTCCACAGTTGATTTGCAAATCAGTTGGCCAAATGGCACGTAAGGCACAGCAAAAAAATTACCCGTCACCCGCGCAGCTTCGATTGTATGTTAACCAAAGATTTACCAACAAACAGATGACCAGCAACTATTTGAGACTATACCGTGAAATCATCCGTCGGCGAGAACAGAAGAGAGGACACCGAAAGCCTATACGGAGGTGAAGAGGATGCAGGTCAAACGATATATGCTTGGAAAGGGCTCTTCTTGGGCGACTCCTTATTATGTAGCCATAGAGGGACAGAAAGGCCCGTGTGCGATGGTGGTTGCAGGCATACATGGTAATGAAATAGCAAGTATACGTGCGGCTGAGAAACTGGTAAAGCTTTTGAATGAGCAAAAACTGAGATTCAGCCATGGCAAACTTATTATTGTGCCAATTGTGAATCAAGAGGCTTACCGCAAGCGGATCAGAGGAAAACCTGATCTGAATCGAACCTTTCCGCGCCAGAAAAAGCAGGCGGCAACACAACCACTTTCCGCTGCTCTATTTAAACTAACACAAAAGCATCACCCTGAATGGTATCTCGACTTGCATGAGGCGAATGGATTATCACAAAAGGATGCCAAGGTGCTTGGTCAAACGCTGATCTCCAATAAGGGCAACCCGGTAATTCCCACGACGCGCCGGATTATTAAGCGAATGAATCGCTCGATCAAGGTGAAAGGCCGCCATTTCAACATGCGGTTGCATGAGCTCCCAGGTTCCTCTCGTACCGCTGCCGCCCGTATTTTAGGGGCACGTGCAGTAACCGTGGAAACGGGGTGGAGCCTGCCCGAGAAGGAACGCACACACTATCAGATGAAGATTATGCAGCACTTTTTAAGAGAAGCCGGGATGATTAAGGCCAACAAGGTTTATTTATCTGGCAAGGTTAGAACGGTTTCCTTATGAGATGTAATATTAAAAAAAATCGCTTCATGAGCAAAGGATTTTACTCACCTTGCTCAAGAAGCGATTTTTTTGATGTGTGATCTTCGTGCAGAAATCCTATCTGTTTAGATGCTATAACTCTGTGTTGTCAGGAATCGGATTTATAGAAGGCGCTCACCAAACTGTGACCCAGGCGCACCTCGATCAGTTCCAGTGCGGTATCCAGATCTGCGCGGATCGTGTGATACGTATCCACTGGAATGCTAAATACAGAGCCGCTTGCCGCAGCAAAGCGTTCTCCGTTCAGCATAACCTCTCCCCGGCCGGACACGATCGTCCATACTTTAAGTCCGCTGCCGTGAATACGTCCGTTCAAGCGATGATCTGGCAACACCGTCAGTCGTATGGCTAAGATGTCGTTCGGACTTCGGTGATCAAACTCGTCCAGCACCCGGTAACTGCCCCAAGAGGTTTCACCATGCATGGGGTGAAGTTGGAGGTTGCCTAGCTGCTCCTTGATCGCGTGAGCATGGCTTTTGGACGCAATGAGAATACCGTCAGGGCTTGCAGCAGCAATAATATCCTCCACGCCAATGACATGAAGTGGATAGGGCAGCTCATTCACGATGTGTGTGCCGTGAGTCTGGCCACTGATTTGTCCACGTCCGATCACTCGGCTTCCTAGCTGCTCTGTTAAGGCCTGCCAGTTGCCGATGTCGTGCCATTCGCCCTCGTAAGGCAGGACAACGGCCCGTTCAGTACGCTCCGCAATCTCCTCATCGAAACTGCGAACCGGGAGGCTAACATATATTGTGTACAGTTCTTCATCGTTCAGCGGCAATTGAATTTGCTCCATGCAGGACAGCATATACCGTAACGTAAAAGCGTAAATACCGCAGTTCCACAGCGCGCCTTGGTTAATAAGCTGCTGCGCCCTAGAGAGAGCCGGCTTTTCAGTGAAGCGAGCAACTTGTGCATAAGCCGATTTCCCTTCCTGCCTCATTTGCAGATCTGGAACAATATATCCATATTGGTCGGAGGCATGGGTAGGCCTTGTCCCAAGCATAGCCAGATCGGCTCCGCTCTCGAGCAATAGACCGGAGAGCGCTGCTATGCTGTGGAAGAAGTCGTCGCCTGCGAACATATCTGCTGGAGCAATACAGAGAACTTCATCCAGTCCCATGCCTCTTGTGTGAAAATAAGCAGCAGCGAGTGCGGCAGCTGTGAAGGTTCCCCGTTTGGCAGGCTCGCCAAGAACGGGCAGACGACCTTCAGTATGGCGAAATGCTAGATTTACCTGACTCCGATGAGCCAGAAGCAGGGCAGAGGAATCTAGCCCGGCTAAGGTAAGCTGACGATACACCCGGCCAAGCATAGATTCCTGCTGCCCATCAGGAGCGGGTAACAACCGGAGAAACAGCTTTGACCGAATATCGTTGGACAATGGCCACAGCCGTTTTCCGGCACCACCGCATAACAATACGATGCGCACGGACGTTTCCTCCTTCAATGCAGATCCATTTGGATCGCATCAACAATTGCGGGATTTTCTATTTTAGGAACTATTTCAATGCAGATTGAATCTTTGTTTTTGGAGCTAGCTGGTATACTTTGCGTTGATGAAAAGATAAGGAGCGGTAGCTTTGGGCGTAGAGATCCAATTGTTTTGGTGACAGCGAAGAAGCACGACTATGAAGCGCTTTATTCAATGACTTGCGCAAAATCATCCGAGAGGGCTGATTGCTGTATAGATAGTTGGCATACGTTTCATATTCGGAAAATCCAAACTGTTTTGTCCGGTCTATACTTTGAATAATGGCGTTGTACCAAGGTTCCCCATGTCTGGTCTCAATAACTTGCTTGAGCTGGGCGAGCCGTGTTTTTTCAAAAAGCATATAGTGAGTGACAAAGGACTTTGGTGAGGGAGCTTTAGCACCCATCAGCTTACGGTAAGTGCGAAAGTACTCAGGTTGACTCCAGCTGCGATAGTAAAAAATTGTTTTCCCGTCTTTACGGAACGTATGTGGACGAATCAAAATGGTGTCCGCGTCTATGACGAGAAAAAAAGACGATTTACTGATTTTGTCGCCATTCATTTTGAGCAATTGCTGATACAGCCAGCCTGATCGATCCCAGCGCGTTGTTCCGTAACGAATATGCTTTTTAGTGATGGGCAACACCGTTTTTTCGTCTATAAATGTACACTTCTTGTTGGCACATAGACGGCGAAGTTTGGTGCTTTGCGGTGAAACGATATAAATGGTTGCAATTCGGTGCTGCACGTGACGGCGCAGACTGTCAATTACTAGTGGTAGTGTCGCCAGATCTTTTTCAATTGCGGGGATCAGAACATCGATTGAGAGGGAACCCTTTTGTGGCTCATCGGATTGCGCAGACATGTTATTCACTCCCTATACGTGTAAATATACGCTACCGGTACCTTATATTATTGTATGCCTGGACAGGCGCTTTCGACCGGGCAAGGCCAACTGTCTAATTCTATGTAGAAGAGGGCGAATGGAGCTTCGAATGGGGATTTGGCGCATACGATAGATTGATCTTTTTTAACAGGAGCGTTCTACCCTGAGAGTAGAGAGGAGAGGGGCAAGTGAATTCTTCACAAGCGCAGGCGTTGCGCAGCAAATGGCATAAAACCCAATTGTTGCTCCAGCATGGCAGCATCAAGCCTTTTGTACCTGAAACTCGTAAATACAGCAAAGCAAATGTAAAATCAATGCTCGAAAAATATGGTATGGTCTATGTAAAGCCTGAGCGAGGTACCTTTGGCAAAGGTGTGATGAAAGTCGAACAAGAGGCAGGTCAGCGTTTTGCCTACCAATATGAGGAAAAGCGTCTGGAATTCAAACATTTGGATGCACTAATCACCAGCTTATCGAAACACACGGGGAAAAAAAGTTATCTCATTCAAAAGGGAATCCATTTACTGCGCCATCAAAATCGTTATTTTGATATCCGGATCATGGTGCAGCGTAATGCAAAAGGGTCATGGGAATCTACCGGAATTATTGGACGCTTGGGTCATCCCCGTAAAATCGTGACCAATTATCATAGTGGTGGTAAGCCGATGGCCTTAGAACAACTACTGAAATCCCATTTATCGCAAAGTAAGCAGGCTGAGCTGGTCAAGAAGCTCAATGAACTAGGGATTACCATCGCCACACAACTACAAAAAACATATCCGAAATTCCGGCAAATTGGTGTGGACATTGGATTGGATCATCGCTTTATCCCGTGGATCATTGAGGTGAACACGAAGCCAGACCCATATATATTTAACCAATTGACAGATAAGTCTATGTACCGAAAAGTAATAAGCTATTGGCGACTGGCTAATGAAAAAAAGAAAGTTACAGTCCCAAGCAAGGATAAGAAGAATAACAACAAGAATAAAGATAAAATTGCAAATAAAGTTGATCATACAAATAAAGAACCTAAATCAAAAAAAGGATGAATTGTTTATGATTCATCCTTTTTTTCTTGCCTGTTTATCCTAATCCTAACCGCGAGGTGGCGACTCGGACATTCACGGTACTTCCTATGTCGATATTTTTAACCCCGGTGATGTATGGTATTTCCCCCGTGGTTATGGTCACTCCATTCAAGGCCTTGGTCCTGGAGAATGTCATTTTATCCTGATTTTCGATAATGGTGTTTTTCGGAGGACCATACGTTCAGCATTACTGATTTTATCGCTCAGACTCCCGCGGATGTTGTCATGCAAAATCTCGGACTTGCAGCCGACGAGCTGGCTCTTTTGCCAAAGAAGGAAGCTTATTTTGCAAAAGGACCTGTCCCATCTATCGCATCTCATGATGCATATCCGCGCGCTTCTTCCGATCTAATTACTAAACACCGCTATCCTTTAATGGCCAAACAGCCCAGATTGGCACCGGGTGGAGGGACTCAGCGGACCGTTACAGTAGAAGATTTCCCTATTTCTTCGACGATGGCAGGATCTGTGATTGAATTAGAGCCAGGCGGATTGCGAGAAATGCACTGGCATCCCAATGCGGATGAATGGCAATATTATTTGGACGGAGTGGTCATTACGAGGCCATTGATTTGAGTGAGTGGATGGCTGGCAACCCTGTTGATGTATTGGCAACAAATCTGAGCCTGCCTCGGGAAATAGCGCATAAACTGCCTCATAAATCAGTCTTCATCGCCCCAAAATCTTAAATCATAAATCTTAAATCTTAAATCTTAAATCATAAAGCAACTAAAATGCCCGCTTATGCTACCTTATTCCAGTTAGCCTAAGCAGGCTATTGAACTTGATTCTGTTTATATTACTTTTGTAGAAAGTAATAGAGTGAATTTAAAATTGAACAACCTGCAACCCTGTGCTATTCTTATACGAAAGTGAAGATTAATGTAGTAAAAGTTATATTTTATTATGCTTATAAACATCTGATGATACGATGAATAGAAGGGATGTGCAGCCATGAATTCTGTCATTGAACTTAACAATGTAAGCTGGAAGAGAGATAACCGTACCATACTGGATCAAATTAATTGGCAGGTAGCTGAGGGAGAGCACTGGGCTGTACTCGGTTTGAATGGATCAGGCAAAACAACGATGCTCAATATGATTAATGGTTACATATGGCCAACCACAGGTAGTGTCGGTGTATTGGGTCATACTTTTGGGGATGTAGATTTGAGGGAATTACGCAAATCTATTGGTTGGGTCAGTTCCTCTTTACAGGAAAGAATTAATGGAAGCCAGCGCACGCAGGATGTTGTCATTAGCGGCAAATTTGCTTCCATTGGACTGTATGATCAGACGACGGATACAGATGATAAACAGGCTGTTCAGCTTATGACCCAACTGGGCTGTGCTCATCTCGTAGATCGGTTGTATCAGGGATGCTCACAGGGAGAAAAGCAAAAAGTGCTTATTGCTCGCGCGTTAATGGCCTCGCCCAAGCTGCTGATTTTGGACGAGGCGTGTAATGGGTTGGATTTTTTTTCTAGAGAAGCATTACTGGATAGTGTTCGTCAGCTGTCCGAGACGCCGGGTGCTCCAAATTTATTGTATGTTACACACCATATCGAAGAAATTCTACCCATGTACACACATACGATTCTGATTCGCCGGGGTACGGTGTTTGCCAAAGGTAAAACGACAGATATCCTGAGCAGTGAAACGCTCAGTGCTTTTTTTGAAACATCTGTGCAAGTAGACTGGAGACAGGATCGTGCATGGCTCTCTATGGTATAGAGAGCCTTTTGTCTGTCTAACCTGCTACCAGCATAATCAGAATGGGCAAAATCAGGAATGAGGCAAGCGTGCTCCACAAGATGCAGGTAGAAACCAGTTTTGGGGATGCATTAAATTTTTCGGCTAAAATGACTGCATTCACAGCCACTGGCATCGAGGCCAGAATGAAGAGAACGGAGAACAAAAGTCCTGAAATTCCCAGTATCAGCATGGCAAGACAAGCCGCAAGCGGGGAGAGCAGAAGTCTAATTATCAGTCCTGCGTAGCTGGCTTTTTTAATAGATGGCTCCAGCCTGAATATTTTTACATAAGCCATCTGGGTACCGAGAATCGCCAGCACGACCGGAGAATAGGCGGCTGCAATCATCGAGACACCTGATTGAATGCCAGAGGGTAGATGCCAATCCAATGCTCGAAGTCCCAGTGCGAGAAGAGCCGCATAGATCGCAGGGAGAGAAAATACCGACTTCACGGCACTTTGAACAGAAAATTCAGAGCGGGCTGCAAAGTATACACCAATGGTATTGACCATAATCATCTGGATGACGACATATACGGAGGCTTTATCCAGGCCAAGCTGTCCAAAAGCAAGTAAAATAAGCGGCAACCCATAATTTGCACTATTAGTCAGTGTGGAGATTAAGGTGAGTCCCGCCGTTTCCGGGGTGCTCAGCCTGAAGATTTTCCCCGCTAATTGTGCAATTCCCCACAAAAGCAGCAGGTTCAGTAATGAAAAAGCGGCTGTCAGTGCCACATCATGCCAGGAAAGCTGTGCCTTGAGCAGTGTGTCCAGAATCATGGCGGGACTTAAAAAATATAAGTACAAAGTCGAGAGCGGTTTTGTTTCCAGCTTCATGAATTTGCCGAGTAAAAATCCGGCAATTACCGGAATGGACAGCGGAACGATAACGGATAAAAGAGTTGAAAGTACGATTTGAACCATGAATTCCACTCATCCTTTCTGTAATGACATTTTCCATTATAAGGCGCTACTTTCGAACCCGTCCAAGATGGATAAACAATTAAGGTTATAGGTATATGCTATGAAGCTTAGATCACTTATTCTGAAAATAACAAAAGGGATGTCCACAGCCATGTTAAACGGCTAATAGGAACATCCCTTTTATATGAAACCGAGTATTCTGAAGGTTTATGCAGAAGCCATAGTTTCCGCTTTAGTTCGGCAATCGTCAGAGCAATAGTGTTGATGCTGTTCTTCGCAATCTGGACACACGATATGTTGGAGATTGCACACGGGGCAGTTAATATAATGATCGTTTGTTGTTTCACAGTGGTAGCAATTACCAACAACAACGTCTTCATCTGTATGGTTGATCCGAACCGAAATTCGTTCGTCAAATACATAGCACTTACCGTCAAACAAACGTCCTTGTACTTCTGGGTCCTTGCTGTAAGTCACAATGCCGCCATCCAACTGAGCTACATCGTTAAAGCCTTCTTTAATCAGCAGACCAGACAGCTTTTCGCAACGAATACCTCCGGTACAGTATGTTAGGATTTTTTTATCCTTGAACCCAGTCATATTATCGCGAATCCATTGTGGAAATTCACGGAACGATTCAACTTCGGGGCGAATAGCTCCGCGGAAATGACCGATGTCATATTCGTAGTCGTTACGTCCGTCCAGAACCACGACATCTTCATCTTGGAGCTGTTCATAAAACTCCTTTGGTGATAGACGCTTGCCGCTAATTACATTAGGGTCCAGCTCGTCCTCATGACGTAGCGTAACCAGCTCCTGACGATGGCGTACAAATATTTTCTTGAACGCATGACCGTCAGACTCATCTATTTTAATAACGATATCGTGGAATTTCGGATTAGCGCGCAAATCACGGATGTACTGCTCCGTTTGCTCTACTGTACCGGACAGTGTTCCGTTGATTCCTTCCTCAGCAATCAAGATTCTTCCCTTGACGCCCAACTCCTTGCAGTAAGCCAGATGCTCTGCCGTAAAGGTGGCAGGATCTTCAATATTGACATATTTGTAAAACAACAAAATTCGATAAGCATGTTCACACATGTAAAATCACCCTCTGATTCAAGTCAAAGTTTTTTAACAAGCAAGTTTAAATGTACCACATTCTTTAAGTTAGTCAACATAAATGTATAAAAAGTGGAAACGGAAAAGATGACGAGCGACAAAAGTAAGGGGTTACATTATAATGGTATTGTGGGGTTGATGAGATTTACAGTAACAGGTTGAGGTCTAGCAGATGAAAGGATGAATTCGATGAAACATCATTTGACAGCGCATACACCACCTATGGGGTGGAATAGCTGGGATTGCTACGGTGCAGCAGTACGGGAAGAGGAAGTGCGAGGAAATGCTCAATACATGGCGGAGCACCTGAAGGAATATGGTTGGGAATATGTTGTGGTGGATATTCAGTGGTATGAGTCAGGAGCAGTATCTTCACAGTATCGCCCGTTTGTCCCATTGGAAATGGATTCATATTCACGTCTGATTCCAGCGGTGAATCGTTTTCCTTCGGCAGCAGATGGACGCGACTTCCAAGCTCTTGCGGAATATGTACACGGTCTGGGATTAAAATTTGGGATACATATTATGAGAGGCATCTCCCGCCAGGCGGTTCATCAGGATACTCCGATTTTAGGAACTACAGCTACAGCCAGACAAATTGCACATCCTAACTCTATTTGTCCCTGGAACACAGATATGTATGGGGTAGATGCTTCCAAGGAAGGCGCACAGGAGTATTATAATTCGTTATTTGACCTGTATGCGGAATGGGGTGTGGATTTTGTCAAAGTAGATGACATTGCTGCATCACGTCTCTATGGTATTCATTTGACGGAAATTGAATTGATTAAGCGGGCTATCGCCCAATGCGGACGTCCGATGGTGTTGAGTCTATCGCCTGGTCCCGCACCGCTGGAGCATGCATCTGATTTAATCGCAAACGCGAATATGTGGCGTATGACTGATGACTTCTGGGATGTATGGCCTTTACTGTATGGTATGTTTGAGCGCTGCGAGAAATGGGCGGAACATGTAGGTCCAGGTCACTGGCCGGATTGCGACATGTTGCCACTGGGCCATCTGGGTATTCGTTCGGTAGATTCAGTAGATTCTGGCAGTCATGATCGATGGACACGCTTTACGAAGGATGAGCAGCTGACAATGATGACTTTATGGAGCATTTTCCGGTCTCCACTGATGTTTGGGGGAGAACTGCGTGATAATGACGAATGGACACTTTCATTGCTGACGAACAAAGAAGTGCTCGATGTTCATCACAACGGTGTGAATGCGCGACAGGTCTACAGAAAGGATGAACATATCGTTTGGACTTCTCACAACGAGGAAGGTCACGTATATGCGGCTTTATTTAATGCTGGAGATGAAGCTTCCACAGTCCGTGTGTCCTTACAGGAGCTTGGAATTGAAGGGCAGGCAAGTGCCAGAGACTTATGGAACCATGTGGATTTAGGTGATATAGTGCAGGAACTGTCTGCAGATTTACCCCCTCATGGAGCTGCACTATTCATTATAAAATAACAGGATGTTAGGAAGGATCTAAGCTGCACGTTCAGCTCTAGTCACCTTATTGTAAAGTGGAGGATGTTTTTACGATAAGGTGATTTTTTTGTATGTGTAACTTTATGATATTTTAACGGACTCGACATGATTCTTGGGAATTTGACATTTGGAACATGTTAGGTTTATAGAGTGCCTATTTCTGCACAAATTTAAATCATTCTAGCGAATAGAGTCGAGAAAGGAGTCAAATGATGAAATTAAAAAAAATTCACAAAAATGAGCAGGACGAGCCTTGGCCCTCTAGTGAACAAATTCTGTGTATCGGAGGGGCCAATCTGGATCGTAAAATCATGATTAAAGGTACATTTCAGCTTCACACCTCCAACCCGAGCAGCACTAGTCTGCAATCTTGCGGTGGGGTAGCACGGAATGTGGCTGAAAATTTAGGGAGGTTGAGTCGACGGGTCAGCCTGCTGACCGCAGTTGGGGACGATGCTGAAGGTGAATTTATCATCGAACAGTCCAGCCGTTACATGCACGTGATTCCTCTTCAAGTCAAAGGTGAATCGTCAACCGGTGTCTATACTGCCTTGCTGAACGAGCATGGTGAAATGATTGTAGCGACAGCAGAAATGGAGATTTATGATCAGATTCGTCCTTCCGTAATTTTTGAAAATATTCCTTTAATCGCCTCGTCCCGACTCGTTCTGCTGGACACTAATTTTTCTATGAACGTAATAGCGGCCACCATACATGTCTGTCTGGAACATCAGGTTCCGCTTGTCGTTTCTTCGGTGTCAGCTTCCAAGATGAGAAAGCTTCCCCGAAATTTGCATGGGGTGGAATGGCTGGTATGCCAACCGGAAGAGGCTGAAGCTTATTTGGGACTTGAACTTAAAGATGATCAGCAGATATTGGACGCAGCCCGAGTTTTTCACAAACTTGGGGTTCAAAATGTCATTATTATCTGCGGTGCTGAGCGTGTGTTGTTTGCTTCTCAAGATGGAACTTATGGACAAATCCCTATACACCCATTTCAACAGGTCATTGATGTCACAGGCGCAGACGACGCTTTTATTGCCGGGATGATTTATGGAATTACCCAAGGTTATCCTATGGAACAAGTGTGCCAGTTTGGAATCAGTTGTGTCGATTTAACCATACAAACGGATCGGACAGTCTCAGACACCATTTCTATGAATAAACTTCATTCTAGATTCCAGGAGCTGTATGGCACACATTCGCAAAATTTTGTTTTTTTTAAGGGTGTGTATTTTAAAAAGAAAAATACATAAGTAAAGAAAAGAACACTAACCTACAGCAGCGTGTATTTGGAGCTTCACGGACGTAATGGTCTCAATTATTGAATTTATAAAAGGAGCAGGTTGTCTGATGGACAGTGTGAAATACGCTATTGTTTTTCTGCCGCTGTTCCTACTTTATTTGCTTTTAAAGGGAGGGGCTTTGGCAGTAGGTTTACTATATCGACTGATCTATTCCATTTCGACCTTACGTGCAGGACAAAGTGACGATCTTCTAGCTGTGCAGCATGCTAAGCGTATTATCGTAATCGGCTCACCGGGGAGCGGCAAGACTTTTTTGGCCAAACGTCTATCGATGTGGACTCATTTGCCGTATACCTCGTTGGATGATTTGTATTGGGGGCCAGAGTGGAAGCGGAGTACGGACAAGCAATTTCACAAACAGCTGGGAGAAGTCCTGCAAAGGGAAGAATGGATTATCGAAGGGAATTATCATGAGCGTTATTTTACCGAGCGACTCCAGCGTTCCGATACAATCATCGTGATGGATGTCAGCACGATTGAGGCGATATCAGGTGTTATCACACGTTCGCTTAACCGTTTTTTATTTTCCAAGGAGTTACCCACAGGAATAGAGCGGGAAGCCGTTCGTATTTGGGATATTTCACCTCGGTTTGTCCGCTTTGTTCTGGGTTTTCGCAGGCGTATCCGTCCTAAAATCTGGCCGCTCATTTTGCAATATGGTAATGAACGGAATTTGATTATCCTAAAATCTAAATATCGTTCATGTCCCTGGATGAGACCAGATAGACAATTATCTCCTTGACTAGAATCTGCGTTTCGTGTAAAGTGGTGAAAATTGTAATATATAGGAATAGTGTAGACCAAGGATCAAAGGTTCAATTACCCGCTGTACAGAGAAGAAACCCATGGGCTGAAAGGTTTCTCGCCGCGAATGAACGTTTCCCTGCCTTGCGAGCTGTAACGGTGCGTAAGATAAACCGTTACCGGCCAGATGCCGTTATCTGAAGAAGGACCGTCCCGTATATGGTTACGGTCAAATGAAGGGTGGTACCACGACACATTCGTCCCTGACGGATGTGTCTTTTTTGCGTACATTTTACGTTCTTACAAGGAGGAAGCCACACATGCGCCAAAGCCAATTATTACTGACAACCTTACGTGAAGCACCTGCAGAGGCCGAAGTGATCAGCCATCAGCTGATGCTGCGGGCAGGATTTATCCGTCAATTGGCGGCTGGAATGTATACCTATATGCCACTGGGCAGACGGGTGCTCAGAAAAGTGGAACAAATTGTACGAGATGAGATGGATCGTGCAGGGGCTGGAGAGCTGCTAATGCCTGTATTACAGCCAACGGAGCTGTGGCAAGAATCGGGGAGATACGATGTGTACGGTCCTGAGCTGATGCGTCTGCAAGATCGGCATGATCGGGAGTTCGCATTAGGTCCTACACATGAAGAGGTCATTACGTCTTTAGTACGAAATGAAGTAAATTCCTATCGGAAATTGCCGGTAACACTGTACCAAATTCAAACCAAGTTTCGGGATGAACGACGTCCTCGGTTTGGTCTGCTTCGCAGCAGAGAATTTTTGATGAAGGATGCCTATTCGTTTGATGCCAATTGGGCAGGACTAGATCACACTTATTGGACGATGTTCCAGGCCTACCAACGTATTTTCACCCGCTGCAGTCTGAATTTTCGCGCAGTCGAAGCAGATGCAGGCGCTATTGGTGGTGAGGGTGAAACTCATGAATTTATGGCACTGGCTGAGATTGGAGAGGATACCATTGTGGCATGTACCTGCTGTGATTATGCTGCCAATCTTGAAAAGGCGGAGCCACGGACGACGGGGAGCATAGGAATATCTTCTGTCTCCAATGAAGATGAACATGACAGCCATCCTTCAATTGATACAGATAAAATGGAAAAACTGTACACTCCAGGTTTGCGAACCATAAATCAACTCGTTGAAACGCTTCACATAGAGCCGAAGGAAATCATCAAAACACTGATTTATATGGCTGACGATCAGCCGATTGCGGTAGTTGTCAGAGGAGATCATGAGGTCAACGAAGTAAAAGTTAAACAAATTTTAGGTAGTGAAAAATTCGAAATAGCAAATGCAGATGCCGTCACAAAGGCGACTGGAACCCCACCCGGGTTCATAGGTCCATGCGGCTTGACAATCCCTGTGTGGGTCGATTACGCCGTTGTCCAAATGTCCAGCGGTTTTGCAGGCGCGAACGAGCAGGACTACCATTATCGGCATGTGAATCCAAGACGCGATCTAGATCTTCGCCATGTGGCTGACTTGCGCAATGTTATAGAAGGGGATAGATGTTCTCGGTGTGACGAAGGGAAATTGGAACTTCATCGAGGAATTGAGATTGGACACGTATTCAAACTGGGCACCAAGTACAGTGAAAAGCTGGGGGCGACTTTTCTGGATGCGTCCGGAACTGATCAAGTGATGATTATGGGCTGTTATGGTATTGGTGTTTCCCGAATCCTGTCCGCCATTGTAGAGCAAAATCATGATCAGAACGGAATGATATGGCCGCATGCGCTCGCCCCGTTTCAGGTTCATATCATTCCGATTTCTGTGAAAGACAGGCTTCAGATGCAAATAGCTGAGGACTTATACAGCCAACTGCAGGATCGCGGTGTGGAGGTGTTGCTAGATGATCGTGAGGAACGCCCAGGGGTTAAATTTAAAGATTCGGATTTAGTAGGTATTCCCGTGCGTATCGTCGTTGGTAAAGATGCTGAACACGGAAAAGTAGAGTTCGTAGAGCGAAGAAGCAGCCACAAAGAGTCAATTCATATCCATGATGTAGAGAGACGGATACTGAACCTCATTCAACACTAAGCATCTGTATCCCGCAGAACATGACCTTCTCCAAGGGTAATCTCATGAAAGTCGGCCATCTGACGTGCCTGAAAACGAATGGGCTTGTCTCGACCTATCATAATGATATTTTGGATGTCAGCAATGCCTTCCGAGGGTAGGGAGAACGTGGTAACATAGGCGAATTCTTCACGCAGCGTTGTGTGAATGGCATGGATCAGATGATCGTGTTCGCTTTTGCCTATCAAA
The DNA here is from genome assembly GCF_019042715.1 of Paenibacillus sp. AK121. Lineage (NCBI taxonomy): Bacteria > Bacillati > Bacillota > Bacilli > Caryophanales > Paenibacillaceae > Paenibacillus > Paenibacillus sp. AK121. Next base: position 79,344 of record NZ_JAHPJM010000015.1, on the reverse strand, counting down.
TTCATAATTAGCGAGCCTTCTGCATCCAGCTTTTCTTTGGCCATTTTGAAAAATTCCCAAGATATTAAATGCAAAGGCGTACCCTGCTCCGTGAAGGCGTCCAAAATAATATAGTCATAAGCATCCGGGCTCTCCTTCTCCAGAATGCGGCGTCCATCACCAATAACTACATTGTCCTGGTCGTATCCAAAGAATGTTCGGCTGAATTCTACCACTTGTGCGTCCAGCTCGGCAATCTTAAAGCGTTTGTCTGCAAAATGACCCGCAATCGTGCCTACACCATGTCCGATAACAAACACGTCTTCAAATGACGGGTCGTTCAGCTCCATGAGATGGATGATTGCTCTGGGATATTCGAACAGAATACGTTGCGGATGATTCAAATCCATCGCACCTTGGATGGCTGCATTGGAGAATTGCATCACGCGAAATAATCCCTTTTCACCATACAACTCCGTGGTTTCATATACCGTGATTTCATGGTTATTGCTCAACTTTTTATGTAAGACATCCAAGTGAATAATCTCCTTCAAGTCAGACTTCCTCCTCATCTTAGACATTCATAGGATTGTTGTCCATAGATGAGGGGATTGAAAGTTCACATTCTTGAAGCATCCCTAATTAGGTAGAATTGTTTATTTTTCCATAACGGAGTTGTTTGAACTTGTTCGTATGTCCTTTAGGAGATATAATATACAAGGATATAATGAAGTTCGTTGTGTATATTCATACAGGAAGAGAGCGGGATATTATGGGACGTAAGTGGAATAACATTAAAGAAAAGAAGGCATCCAAGGATGCTAATACGAGTCGTATATATGCTAAATTTGGTGTAGAAATTTATGTGGCAGCCAAACAGGGCGAGCCAGATCCTGAATCCAATCGGGTACTAAGAGTCGTGTTAGAACGTGCAAAAACGTACAATGTACCGAAAGCGATCATTGACCGTGCTATTGAAAAAGCAAAAGGTGCTGGCGATGAAAACTACGTAGAGCTTCGTTATGAAGGTTTCGGACCGAACGGCTCCATGGTCATTGTAGATGCACTGACTAATAACGTAAACCGTACAGCATCGGATGTGCGTTCTGCATTTACTAAAAATGGCGGTAGCCTGGGTGTGAGCGGATCTGTAGCCTACATGTTTGATTCCACGGCAGTTATTGGTCTGGTGGGTAAAACCGCAGATGAAGTGCTGGAGCTGCTGATGGAGGCAGATGTCGAGGTTCGTGACATCATTGAAGAAGATGAAGCCGTCATCGTATATGCAGAGCCTGATCAATTCCATGCTGTTCAGGAAGCTTTCAAGCAGGCAGGAGTAACTGAATTTACTGTGGCTGAGCTCACCATGCTTGCCCAAAATGACATCTCATTACCAGAGGATGCACAGGTTCAATTTGATAAATTGATTGATGCATTAGAGGATTTGGAAGATGTTCAGCAGGTGTACCACAACGTAGACTCTGAGGAATAATCGGATTGCATCATTTACATCTGAGCGTTTGGATAAAATAAACATCCCTAAACCATCGTATTTCGGTACGATGGTTTTTTGGTGAATAAAATGATATAAAATCAATTTTATTTTCTTGACTGATCAGTCTGTAAAAATTATAATCATAGTCAAGGAGGTGAACATGAGGTTTGGGAAGAGCTAAAGAATTTGATACTGAAGGTGTTCTGCGAAAAGCTATGGCTGTATTTGGAGAGCATGGCTATGAGGGAACTTCTCTGACTATTTTACTGGATCAGCTGGGTATAGCGCGGCAGAGTCTTTATGATACCTACGGAACGAAATATGATTTATTTTTTTCGGCTATTCAGCTTTATATACGTGACAAAACTGAAGCCGTAGTTCATCTGCTCAGTCAACCTGGGAGCATTAAGGATGCAATAGCGACGATTTTTAATGAATCTGTTAGAGTGTTGACGGATAAGAGACTGTCCAAGGAATGCTTTATTATGAACAGTGCTATTGAACAGGCTCCGCATCATCATGAGATCAAAGCTTTTATTTCTGAAAATACTGAAAAGCTTGAACTTGCTTTTTACAACGCCCTAGTCCGCGCCCAAAAAGAGGGGGAGTTTCATGCTACGGAATCTGAGCTATTGTCAATCGCCAGATTTCTAAATCATGCCCGACTATCGTTGACATTTACCGCCAAGACAGGCGCCAGCACTGAGGTGCTTAGAGATATTGTACGTACGACACTGTCGGTTTTGGATTGATCTTTATGAACGCTTAATAGCGTTTATTTTTTGAACATTCCAGACCGATTAGTCAAATTTTTTTTGAGTATTATAGACTATTCAGTCTAGAATGATTATGTTTATTTTCGCGTCTTAAATTCATTTTTTAAGCAGAAATTAAAATAAATATGCGAGGTGTCTACCATGAATATCAATCCGAATACTGACGATGCAAAACAGCAAGCACAAGCAGTCATGCATAAATTTACGAGCAACCTGTTAGAAGAAAATATGGAGCAATGGATTTCATTATTTGATGATAACGCTGTTTTCGAGTTCCCTTATGCACCTAAACATTTTGTACAAGTGCTTCAGGGTAAAGCAGCAATTTACGAATATATTAAGGAGTTTCCTAGTATACTTCGGATTCAGCATTTCTCTTCACCAACTATCCATACGACAACGGACCCGGGTTTATTCGTGGCCGAATTCACCTCTGAGGCGCAGGCTGTGAGCACAGGTAAACCGTATAATCAAACCTACATTTCTGTTATTAAGCTGAAGAACGGAAAAATTACTCACTACAAAGATTATTGGAACCCTTTGGTAGCTCTTGAAGCTCTAGGATCGTGAATGAAAAAGTCAAGTCTCATAGGGATATAGAGATCTAGGCGAAAATAAAAAATTAAAATAGGAGTTGAATTTCATGAAAGACAGAAATATAGCGTTGATTACAGGAGCAAACGGCAAAACAGGCAGCCGTGTAGCTGCCAGACTTATGCAACTTCAGTATCCGGTACGTTTGGCAGGGCGTACTAAACCTGGCAATTCGGAAGGGGCAGATTATGTATTTTTTGATTGGTATGATGAATCAACACATGCACAGGCGCTGATAAATGTAGATAAAATTTATTTGGTAGTACCTGTGCTGGACGTCAATCCCGCCAAAGTGATGATTCCTTTTATTGAAAAAGCTTTGAGCGCCGGAGTGCAAAGATTTGTACTGTTAGGGAGCGCATCTGTGCCTGAGGACGGACCAGTATTTGGACCTGTGCATCAAGCACTTCGTAGATTAGCTCCAGAGTGGGCTGTACTGCAGCCATCCTACTTTATGGAGAATTTCACAGAAGGCCAGCATGTGGGCACGATCAAAAACAACAAGGCCATTTATAGTGCAACCCGAAACGGGAGAATAGGCTTCGTAAGTGCAGATGACATTGCAGAAGTGGGAGTGAGGGCTCTTATTGACGATAAACCACATAACACGGCTCATGTCATCACTGGACCTCAATCACTAACATATGACGAAGTGGCTGAAATGATCGGAAAATCAACAGTCCAACCGATCCAGCATATCTCGTTGTCTGATGAAGAGTTGAAAGCGGGCATGGTTCACGCTGGAATGCCTGAGGAATATGCAGACATGCTGGCAGGATTGGATAGAAGGATACGTGAAAATGGAAGTGAAGACCAAGTGACCGATACCGTTAAGCTTGTCACTGGGCGCTGTCCGGTCTCATTTGAGCAGTTTGTCCTGAGTCATGTAAACAGCTGGAAGTCATCATGATAAAGTGATTCCCGTTATTTCTTTTTAGGATCATAAGAGTAACCAGGATACTTGACGACAGGCCATTTGACCTTACGTAAATTAGAGATCACATCAGCGCCAACGTGTAAATTACTTTGAATCAGTTCTTTAGGCGTAAGAGCCATCCATTGATTTAAGGACACATCTGCAAAACGGTCACTTTTAAACATCTCAAGAAACCATAGTGTGCTAGAACCTGTATTTTGAATGTAATGACCGTAAGCAAAGGGCACATATCCAACATCCCCGGCTCTGAAATCAAATGTACGAGCTGCACCATTACCGCCAAAGACAGTCATCCGTCCTTGCCCGGCAAGATAGTATTGCCATTCGTCATTATTGGGGTGCCAATGCATTTCTCGCATGGCTCCGGGCTCAATTTCAACAAGGGCAGCTGCAATGGTTTTAGAAATCGGAAAATTGGAGGAGTCAACGATCCGTACGCTTCCGCCTGGTGTTTTGATCGGGAGCTGAGCTAGTAACTCATGCTTAAAGGATTGGGGTAACGTCCCGTAGGGAGAAGGAACCGCTTGACTTTGAATTGAACCGGGAACGGAATCCTGATAGATGTACACTTGGTCTTGAGGAATCGCTGCAAATTCGGCTTCTGGAATCCCGAAATTTGCAGAGAGCACCTCTTTAGGTGTGTGTGCGAACCAATCCGAGATGGATAAGGTGTTCAGATCGGAGAAACTGCCATCATCGAAAACCAGTAAAAATTCACAGCCTTCTTCAAGGCCCTGTATAGAATGCGGGATGCCCGGCGGAAAATACCAGAGATCGCCAGGGCCTACATCAGCAATAAAATTACGTCCATCTTGGTCAACTGCCGTAATGCGAGCACTACCTAACAGCATATAAGACCATTCTGCCTGCTGATGCCAGTGAAGCTCGCGGACACCGCCCGGTGTCAAACTCATATTCACGCCGGCAAGAGTTGTGGCAATGGGTAATTCTCTTACTGTAACTTCTCTTGACCATCCACCCTGATTAAGCTGCATATGGGCGTCTGAAAAAGAAAACCTCATATTCGGTATGAGACCATTGTCCGTTACGGGAGGAACCAGCATATCTGGATTTTGTAAATCCCTCATCACATCACGTGGACCCTTGTCAATCCCCCCTGCGCCATCACTTCTTATGGGCTGGGGGATTCCGACTTTTTTCGAGCAATCATTATGCATTATTTGATCTTCCTCTCCAAGTTGAAGCATGATGAAGCATAGGATTAAGAGAAAATACGCATAAAGATTTTATGAGGACGTGATGAGTTTTATGCCGTGTGCGTTAGATCTGTAAACTGTGCTTGAATGATTTGGGCTAAATCATGCGGACTCAGCTCCACTTGGGTTCCAATTTTCCCAGCGCTTACGACGATCGTTTCCAGCTCAACTGCAGGCTGGTCGATATAAGTGGGATAGATCTTTTTCATCCCTATGGGAGAGCAGCCGCCGCGAATATATCCCGTATGCTTTTGCAGATCCTTAACTGGAAGCATTTCAATTTTCTTCTCTCCCGCAGATTTGGCAGCCTTTTTGAGATCGAGCTCTTTATGTACAGGAATGACAAAAACAAACAGATTTTGTTTGCTATGTGCAACCAAAGTTTTAAAAACAGATTCGGGTGCTCTTTGAATCTTTTCGGCTACGTTCATACCGTCTATTTTTCCGTCTTGGTGGTCATAACTCAAAATATTGTAGTGGATGTGTTGCCCGTCCAATATACGCATAGCGTTTGTTTTACTGACACTCATTTTAATTCTTCCTTTCTTAGCGTTTTTCCAAGTGATCTACATAATCTTTTGCATCCTTAAGTGAAAGATTCTTAGCGGTTCTTAACTCTTTTATGGCTTTAATCTTATTTCCTTCCCTGATTAGTAGAAGCAGCCTTTCATTGATTTCTCCGGAAGCTTCTGCGTGTTGGATATGTGGAGCAGGAGGAGCGATTGTATTTGACATCGAGGTTCCCGTTAGTCCTGAACGATTCTCAAGACGCTCCACATCGGATTTCAAGTCATTAAGCCGAGATTGAAGGCGATAGACCTTGAACAAAAGTATGACGGAGAGGATCAATGCAATGATTACTACATATTCGCTAGTTGCCAATTGAATCTCCCTTTTCTTGTTAGTTTTATCACTAAATTTTTGTCCTTTAAACATAGTATATCATGATGATTGACTAATCGAATTGAGAATCATATTCTTTGCGTACGGGTAGTGCAAATTGACTTATTGCAGACCGAGCGTTATATTACAGCTTATTATTAAGCTTTTTATAATCACTTCAAAAGGAGTGTATTCAAATACAACCAGTTTCCAATAATACCATTCGGGTCAAACACATTAATGTAGAGCTAGTTAAAAACACACTGAAATCCAAGGAATATGCAACCAAGTCATCTATAGCCAGTATTACAGGACTTAGTGTGGCAACCTGCGGAAATATTCTAAATGAGCTTCTTCAAACCGGAGAAGTATTAGAGATGGAATTGGAAGAATCGAACGGTGGGCGTCCGGCTAGACGTTACAAATATAACGCTGATTATTCCTATATTATTTGTTTAACTGTGAAAACGGAAGGCGGAGTAGATTCTCTTACTTATGCTGTTGCCAATATGCTTGGCGATATTATTGTAGAGAACACATCCGTTGTGCCTCATATTGATTATGAGGTAATAGATCAGCAAATTGAAGAGCTGATTAACAACTACGAAAACGTTAAAGCGATTGGTATTGGCATCCCGGGGGTTGTTCATCAAGGGGTTATTGATGTCTGCGATCTTGATCTGCTGATAGGAGTCCCTGTAGGACCACGCCTTCAAGATAAATACGGGGTAGAAGTTACCATTGAAAATGATATGCATCTGACCGTCTATGGATTTTATAACATGCAAAATTATGATGAGGACAAAACCTTCGCTATTGTTACGTTTCCCAAGGATAATTTTCCGGGAGCGGGTTTTATTGTCGATGGACATTTGTTAAAAGGAAATACCAAATTTGCCGGGGAAGTTTCCTTTTTACCCTTTGGCATAACGAGAGAGGAACAGCTTAAACAGTTAAATAGCACACAGGAATTTGTTTTTTTGGCGATCAAAACGATAACATCCATTATTGCGATTATAGACCCTGTATCGATCGCTTTGACAGGAGAGTTATCTAAGCCAGCACTGTTGGATGATATTTATAACGGCTGTCTAAAGGATGTACCCAAAGAACATATGCCTGAGATTTTTGTAAAAAACGATACGCACGATGAATACATGTATGGGTTGATTTCAGTTACCCTTGAAAGCCTGACCTACAATTTGCAATTGGTGGAAAAAAGAAAATAGAGGCCTTCCACTTTGAAGAATAGCTCACCCAGTTACAATTGGTAATTAACGGATAGATGGGTGGGGACGTTGTTATAAATAGGGAAGTAAGTATTGGAGATAATACGATTATAGACTCTGCAAGTTTTTAAAATAATACTTGACATGAAACGCGTTACAAACCTTAAGATTCAATTAGAAGTACTTTATAAACATTAGCGTAGAGGTAACGTGTTTATGTCCTAGTTAATGAAAAAACATCAGCAAAGGCGGAGAAAATATGAGTACACAGTTTCCAAAAGATTTCCTGTGGGGCGGAGCAGTTGCTGCTAATCAGCTCGAAGGCGCTTATCAAGAAGACGGAAAAGGCTGGTCCATTCAGGATGTAACTCCTCGTGGTGGTTGGGGGCCGGTTACGGATGTACCAACAGAAGATAATATGAAATTGATCGGTATTGATTTTTACCATCATTATAAAGAAGATATCAAACTTTTTGCGGAAATGGGCTTTAAAGTGTTCCGTACTTCCATTGCTTGGTCACGTATTTTCCCTAAAGGTGACGAACTGGAGCCTAATGAAAAAGGCTTGCAATTTTATGATGATTTGTTTGATGAACTTCATAAATATGGCATTGAGCCACTCGTTACATTATCTCACTATGAAACACCTTTACATTTGTCCAGAGAATACGATGGTTGGGTAAACCGTAAGCTTGTTGATTTCTATGAGCGCTATGCAACAACTGTATTTAATCGCTACAAAGATAAAGTAAAATACTGGTTGACGTTCAATGAAATCAACTCCATTCTTGAAGCACCATTCATGAGTGGCGGGATTAGCACACCAAAGGATCAACTTAGTGAACAAGACCTTTATCAAGCTATTCACCATGAGCTGGTAGCGAGTGCAAGAGCAGTAAAAATCGGTCATCAGATTAACCCTGATTTCAAAATTGGTTGTATGGTACTGAGTATGCCTACTTATCCGCTGACACCTAATCCAGACGATGTGATTGCAGCAATGGAATTTGATCACAGAAACATGGCATTTGCCGATATTCATGCAAGAGGTCAGTATCCAGGTTACATGAAACGTTTCTTCAAAGAAAACGGAATCTCTATTCATTTTGAGCCAGGTGATGCTGAAGATCTGAAGCATACGGTTGATTTTATCTCGTTCAGCTATTATATGAGTACTTGTGAGACGGCTGACGAAGCTAAAAAAGTCAAAGGTGAAGGTAACATCCTCGGTGGGGTTAGCAATCCGCATCTCGAGGCAAGTGAGTGGGGCTGGCAAATTGATCCGCAAGGTCTGCGCTATGTGCTGAATACATTTTATGATCGCTTCCAAAAACCACTGTTCATCGTTGAAAATGGTCTGGGCGCTGTGGACGAGCTTATCACCAATGAAAAAGGTGAAAAAACGGTTGAAGATGACTACCGGATCAACTATCTGAATGATCATTTGGTTCAAGTTGGGGAAGCGATTGAAGATGGAGTAGAGGTTCTGGGCTATACATCTTGGGGCTGTATTGATCTTGTCAGCGCGTCGACTGCTCAGCTTAAAAAACGTTATGGCTACATTTACGTAGATCGTCATGATGATGGTAGCGGTACACTTGAAAGATATCGAAAGAAATCGTTCCACTGGTACAAAGAAGTTATTGCTACGAACGGTGAAAGCTTGAAGCGTTAATTTATAATATAATTAAATTAAGTTGTAAAATATAATGATGGTTTTACGTGGCGACCGCTTCTGCTTTATTATGGGGGAAGCGATCGCCAAATTTTTTCATAAGCGTCATTTACGACAAGTATCTAACTACATAAACGGAGTGCGGACAAGCTATGACAGAAAAAGAAAAATCACAATTAGGGCTCAAAGACATTCCTTCTGGCGTGATTGCCGCAGGAAACCCTTGCAAGGTCATCCGTAAAATCACCGAAGATGATAAGCACAAGTATAAAAGGAATTAACCATAAAACTACAGCTTATCTGGAGCTGTAGTTTTGCGTCATACCAAACGTAAAGAAACATTTTTGCACAGATTTGTTTAGGGAATAGTGTAATAATGAACGTAAGAGGAACATTTTTAAATTACAATGGTCTATTCAGAAAGGAAGGGAAAAATATGAAATTAATGTTTATATCAGATATTCACGGTTCGCTGTACTGGTTGCAATTAGCACTGGAAAAATTCAAGGAGGAGAAAGCTGACCGTATTGTCTTGCTTGGAGATTATATGTACCATGGACCGCGTAATCCGTTACCGGAAGGATATAACCCGGCGGAAGTGGCTGCTATGCTGAACCAATACAAATCCCACATTGCAGTGTCGGTGCGCGGGAATTGCGATGCAGAAGTGGATCAGATGTTGCTAGAGTTTCCAATGATGGGTGATTATGCTTTGCTGTATCATGAAGGACGGCGAATCTATGTCACGCACGGACATGGTTTTAGTATCGGAAATTTGCCGCCACTGGAAGCAGGGGATGTGTTCATTCAGGGACACACTCATATTCCGGTAGCAGATGTGGAAAATGGGGTTTTTGTACTGAACCCTGGTTCGATCGCATTGCCAAAAGAAAACTACCCATCCTCTTATGGTGTGCTGGAGGGAGCACAATTTACTGTGAAGGATTTTGATGGCAGTACAGTAAAAACAATCACCTTTTCAAAGTGATTTTCTTTAAATTACAATGTGAATTATTAAAACTTTTCCGCTTCGATTGAGACAAAGATCATATTATTGTATGATAGGAGCGGAGTCTACATTTTGAAAAGAAAGAGAGCTTCAATACATGCAAATTAAGGATTCACATTATAAGATGCCGCCTGAATGGGCGCCACATGAACGTACGTATATTTCCTGGCCTGTACAATCTTCAATGGTTTACCCGGAGATGCATGCCGAGGTAAGTAAGGGTTATGCCGAAATTATAAGTGCCATGGCGGAATTTGAACCAGTTACCGTAGTCGTAAATCCAGATGATCTGGAGAGCGTTAAAGCGCTTGAACTTGGGGAACGGGTAGAACTGCTGCCGATAGAGCATAGCGATGCGTGGTTGCGTGACAACGGTCCAACTTTTCTGACAGACGAACATGGTCAGTTGGCAGGTGTAAACTGGAAGTTTAATGCCTGGGGCGGCAAATATGCTCCATGGGATCTAGATGACCAGGTTGCGCCGCAAATTCTGGACCAACTTGGAGTTCCACGGTTAGATGCACCACTAGTAATGGAAGGCGGTTCACTGCACGTAGACGGCGAAGGCACCCTGATTACAACCGAAGAGTGCTTGCTTAATCCCAATCGCAATCCGGAACTAAGCAGAGAAGAAATAGAACGGTACGTATGCGAATATACAGGTGCCGAGAAAATTATATGGCTAAAACGTGGACTCAGTGGCGACGAAACGGATGGTCATGTGGACAATATTGCTTGCTTTGCTGCTCCTGGCAAGGTCATTATGCAAGTATGTGATGATCCTGAGGATGAAAATTACGAAATCACGCAGGAAAATCTGCGCATCTTAGAGCAAGCAACGGATGCCAAAGGTCGTAAGCTGGAAGTGATTCAGATCGGCCAACCTCCGCGTGTGGATTATGAAGACAGCCGACTGACACTGAGCTATATTAACTTCTACTTTGTGAATGGCGGCATTATTTTGCCAGTGTTTGGCGGAACTGCCGCTGAGAGCGATCTTGCAGCCCAGCAAGTACTAGCAAAAGTATTTCCGAATCGCAAGATCCGCACTGTAGATGGTATGGCAGTTATCCGTGAAGGCGGTAATGTACACTGTACAACCCAGCAGATGCCTGCTGTAAAGCGTTAAACGATACAACATTCATAAGGAGGACTAAGGTGAGAAAAGTAAAAGTGGCAGCAACTCAAATGAGCTGTTCTACCAATATTGAAGAAAATATCAGCAAAGCAGAGAAACTGGTACGTGAAGCGGCAGCCCAAGGCGCGCAAATTATTTTGCTGCAGGAATTGTTCGAAACTCCGTACTTCTGCCAGAAGGAAAAGTCTGATTATTATGTATATGCAACTGAGCTGGAGCACAACAAAGCGGTTAATCATTTCAAGAAGATTGCCAAAGAATTGCAGGTTGTGCTGCCAATCAGCTTTTACGAAAAGAAAAACTATGCTCGTTACAACAGTCTTGCTGTCATTGATGCAGACGGTGAAGTGTTGGGTAAATACCGTAAAAGCCACATTCCGGATGGTCCTGGGTATGAGGAAAAGTTTTATTTTAATCCGGGCGATACTGGGTTTAAAGTGTGGAATACACGTTATGCCAAAATTGGGGTAGGCGTATGCTGGGATCAATGGTATCCCGAGGCGGCCCGCTGTATGGCGCTTATGGGCGCAGAGATTTTGTTCTATCCGACAGCGATTGGTTCTGAGCCACAGGATTCTTCCATTGACTCCAAGGACCACTGGCAGACCTGCATGCTAGGTCATGCAGCTTCCAATCTGATTCCAGTCATTGCTTCCAACCGCATCGGAATGGAAACAGATGAAGAATCCAGTATCAATTTCTACGGCTCATCATTTATCGCCGGACCTCAGGGGAACAAAATCACAGAAGCGAGTCGTACTGATGAAGAAGTGCTTACTGCTGAATTTGATCTGGACGAGCTCGAAGTAGGGCGGATCGAATGGGGCATTTTCCGTGACCGTCGTCCCGAACTATACAAAATGATTGCTACCTATGATGGTGATCTAAAAGTATAATCTGTATACAGATAGGTATATTTCCCTTGCTGTCAAGCCGTGATGTTTCTTTTCTGAACTCACACGGCTTTTCGAGCAAGGGATTTTTGGTTTCTAAATGGAATACATCTTGTGATAGATCGGAGGAAGAAGAATAGCAATGAGGCATAAGGGGATAGACCAAACGTTCACACACTTACAAACTTCGGCCGAAGAAGATCAAGAGTGGGGAGACTCGCGTGCAAGAGATATGGCTATTTTGGGCTTGTGGGACGAGTACACGCTATCTGCGCAGCGTTTATGTGAACGAATGGCTACCGTAACCCGTCAAATCAGACCTTCGGAGTACGAGACGTTCCCAACTCAGTTTGAATGGCTGGAACAAAAAGAAACAGACTTGATTATTGATGGAATATGGTCAGCTGATTTACATGGTGATCATTGTCTGTTTGTGAATATTGGGGAGCATCACCCAGAATGGCATACATCGATTGAAGCTTATATTTATGATACGCAGGTGATAGACGAAGGATTTTCCTTCAATATTTGAACACTTCTCCTAAAGCCACTGCCTACGCAACTTCATTCAGAAACAATGGATATGCTACAATGTGTGAACTACTGGACAGATATGTCAGGGAAGGGAAATTGGAGCGTAGACCCTTCGGCTTCAAAAGAACGAATGCGTAGGTGAATAATGAATAAAAGTATGATTTTGGTTTGAGTCAAAAGGAACATTTCTCAAAGGATTGTTCCTTTTTTTATGTAGGACTATATTTCATCTATAGACTGAAACTATGATTCAGTACATAAAATAGCATTAGAATTTATAGATTTAATGATATAAAATCAATTCATAAGGAATGATCGTACTCAATAAAACTTCGATATCCTTTAAAGTGAAAAAAATCACATGTATGAGTTATTTAATGAAACTTGAAAATGAAATTTGCAAACCTGCAAGGAGGAAGAACAATGAACTACTATCCTGCGATATTTGAACCTCTGACCATACGGCGCATGACCTTGAAGAATCGGATTGTAATGCCCCCAATGGGAACCAACTTTGCTGCCATGGATGGAAGCTTTGTTCAGGATCATATTGACTATTACGTGCAACGGGCTAAAGGGGGGACTGGCCTGATCACAGTAGAAAATGTTTGTCTGGATTTCCCCATGGGAACGAACGGGACAACCCAGCTGCGGATGGATAATGATCAGTTTATTCCTGGACTGTTTAGATTAACAGAAGCCCTGCACTCTTATGGGGCATGTGTTTCTGTACAAATTAACCATGCGGGTGCTTCGGCTTATGCGGGACGACTGAACGGAGTTCAACCCGTATCCGCATCGAATATTCCTTCTAAAAAGGGTGGAGCGATCCCAAGACCTCTGCAAAAAGAAGAAATTTATGCCATTGTGCGTAAATACGGCGAAGCAGCGGGAAGAGCGCAACGAGCTGGGTTTGACTGTGTTGAAATTCACGCAGGACATTCCTACTTGCTGAGTCAGTTTCTTTCGCCAGTGTATAATAAACGTACGGATGAATTTGGCGGCAGCGCAGAAAACCGTACTCGTTTTGCCAGATTAGTCATTGATGAAATTCGTTCAGTGGTGGGTCCATTTTTCCCCATTTGCTTACGTTTTAGTGCGGAGGAGTTCACAGAAGGTGGGAACACCTTGGAAGATACACTGGAGTTACTGGAGTATCTCAATGATGAGGTAGATATTTTGAACGTTTCCGCAGCTCTAAATGATTCCATCCAGTTCCAGATTGACGGGATGAACCTGCCTGATGGTTGGCGCTCATATATGGCCAAAGCGGTAAAAGAAAAATTCGGAAAGGTCACGATGACCTCGGGTAATATACGGAGCCCACAGGCTGCTCAGGATATTTTGGCAAGAGGTGACGCTGATCTTCTGGCAATGGGCAGAGGTTTGATCGCAGAACCGAACTGGGTGCTTAAAGTGCAAAACGGCTACGAGCATTTGCTTAGAAAATGCATCTCCTGCAACATTGGTTGTGCCGATCACCGTATCTCCAAAAGTAAACCAATTTGCTGTACGGTTAATCCGGATCTGTTCAAGGAAGCTGAATACAGGAAACAACGAGTTAGAAACAGTGTTCAAGTCGTTGTGATCGGTGGGGGCACAGCGGGGATGGAAGCGGCCTGTACAGCGGCTGAGGTAGGCTGCAAAGTAACTCTCTTCGAAGAAAAGCCAGAACTGGGTGGCCTCGCGCGTGATATTGCTCGCTTACCAGACAAAACGCGCATCAATGATTTCCCAGATTATCTGATTCAGCGCACCAAGCAGTTAACCAATCTGAACATTGTCACGGGTACAAAAGCAGATATGTCGATGATTAGTGCTCTGAATCCTGATATTATTGTCAATGCAACTGGGGCCCAGCCACTGCTTCCACCCATTGCAGGTCTGCACGATCAACTAGGCAAACCGGGTACAAAAGTATTTTCCATCTTTGACCTGTTGAACAACATGGAGAACTTTCAAGAGTTTGAAGGCAAACGTATTGCTGTAGTGGGTGGAGGAGCCGTGGGACTGGATGTTGTAGAATATTATGCGGAACGCGGGGCTCAAAAAGTTTCTATCATTGAGATGATGCCTTTATTGGGCAAGGATCTGGATATGATTACCCGCATTTCAATGATGAAAATGGTGGAGGAAAGGGGAGTAAATGTCCATACAGAGACGGCTTTGACAGAAGTGTGCAGCGACCGCTTCAAAGTAAAGCATGGAGAACAGGAGTTTGAGATTCCTTTTGATCTAGGGTTCGTATGTTTGGGTATGCGTTCATACACTCCACTGATGGATAGCTTGCTTCAATATGGAAAAGAGCATCAGGTAGAAGTTGTAAATATCGGAGACAGCAAACAAGCGCGTCGTATTATTGATGGCACCCGTGAAGGTCGGAATATTTTGAAAACCATTCAACGGGTAGACGAATTTAAAAATGAGTTCTCCTATTCTTACTAAATTGAGGGTATAGGTGATAGTATTTATGACCAACAACTCACTTTATATTCAGGTTGAAGAGACGTCTGTCTTTTCAGCCTTTTTAATTTGGATTTATGCTGGCAAGAAGATTGATTCCTTTGTCATTTTAAAGGTAAACTATGGAAGGTATAAAAAGGCTATTAGCGTGGGGGGATGCGAGCGTGAATCATTTTTTGAGTGAAATTCCAGGTGCCAGCGCATGGAGGAACGTGCAAGAAATTCATAAAGGCTGGTCCAGTGACAGCAAATATTTTATTCAAACCACTGACGGTAGAGATTTGCTGCTGAGAATTTCGAATATCACCCAATATGACAAGAAACAGCGAGAATTTGAATCCGTAAAAAAGCTGGATCATATAGATAATGTTCTAATGTCCCGTCCGCTTGGTTTTGGATTGTGCAACAACGGACAGTCGGTATACTCTTTATTTACCTGGGTCAACGGGGAGGATGCTGAAGGAATTATACCCACATTAAATGCAGAACAGCAGTATCAGCTTGGAGTTCATGCTGGAAAGGTATTGGCTAAGTTGCATGAGATTTACGCGGAGCAAGATCGCGTCCAATGGGCTGAACATTATAATGCCAAAATCAACAGATATATCAGAAACTATAAGTCATGCGGTATTGCTTTAAAAGGAGCAGATCAAACGATAAGTTTTATTGAGCAAAACCGTCATCTATTAGAAAATCGCCCCCAGACATTTCAGCACGGGGATTATCATGTGGGCAATATGGTGATTACCTCATCTGGTGAACTGGGTATCATTGATTTTAATAGACTGGATTATGGCGATCCCTGGGAGGAATTCAATCGCATCACCTGGTGTGCTGGATTAAGCCCATTATTTGCTTCTGGTCGTATTCACGGTTATTTCAATAACGATGTGCCGGATTTATTTTTTAGGTTAATGGCACTGTATATTGCAAGCAATCAGATTTCATCGATTCACTGGGCCATTCCATTTGGCAAAGAAGAGGTAGACGATATGGTGCAACGAGCTGAAGAGGTTTTGGAGGGGTATGATTACTTTCAAACGGTTATACCAAAATGGTATCTACCTCGTTCACCTGAGTAGTAAAATGTGAAGACCGCCGCTCCTGAGAGTGACGGTCTATTTATAGTGTTTTATGATTGTTTCTTAATCTTATAGGTGAATTCCCAAACGGCCAGTTTGAAATATTGAGGAGAATCTCCTCTATTCTATTTATCGATTGCAGCCAAAGGAATTGTTAATGGTTGGTAAAAAAATAGTTTAGTATTTTATTGCATCACTTATGACCTAATATGATTATGACCTGAATTTTAGTAGAGAAAAGGATGGGGAAATCTGATGAAAAAAATATACAGAGAACAAGAAATCATAGATATGACCATTAAGTTGCTCGAACAAACTTCGATGTACGAAGAACAATATGAGCAATATGTAAGACGACCTTTTCGTACGGATTTTTATGATGATCTGAGTCCGTATGTGAAAGTTGGCAAACAGGGGTATACGCTACAGATGTACGAAAGAGGCGTACAGATGCTGAATAAGCTTACTCAAGATGTAGAGGATGTGATGTATTGGATCATCGAAGATACAATTCATATCATTTCTCATCTAAATCTGCTTCGCAAATATAAAGTAGATAACCAAAATACTCATCTAAAATATACCAAGGAGATCATGAAGGAGCTGACAACAGCAATGAATAACGCATTTTATGAAATTGGAGGAATCTATCAGGAATGGCATGAAGCGAATAGAAGGGCAACGTTGGAAAACCCATTAAAGTAAATAAAACTTAAAGAAACAGTTGACAATCATGAAGCAGAAATTTACAATTTTATATTAGTGATAATGATTATCAATATCAATAATTTTAAGTATGCTCTGCAATTACTATATTTCAAAGGAGAATTTATAACATGCATCATATGATGAGCAAGAAATCTTACATGATTTTATGTGCATTATTCGTAATGATCTTCGTTATTTCAGGATGTGGAAATGCAGGCAGTTCCTCAGATTCATCTGCTCAACCTGCCTCTTTCACGAAGGAAGAGGCAAGCGGTGAGTCTGGTACACGTACAGTCTCTACAATAAAAGGAGATGTAAAGGTGCCCGCTAATCCCCAACGGGTAGTGGTCAACTGGTATATTGGCGATGTATTCACGCTGGGAATCAAGCCGGCAGCGGTATTTGGTTGGAAACAAGAAACTATGCCTTTTTACGATAAGTTTAATGGGATTCCTGTTATTGAAAAGTGGGAGACCGAGGAAATTATGAAATACGATCCTGATCTCATCATTACATATGACACAAAGGATTATGATAAGTTGTCCAAAATTGCGCCTGTTCTTGTAATACCTGAGGGTAAAATGACATCTGTGGAACGGTTGAAATTCCTTGGTCAGGCCACAGGACATGAAGCAGAAGCGGATAAAGTGATTTCACAGTTTGAAAGCAAGCTGAGTGAGGCCAAAGAAAAACTTAATTCCGATATATTCAAGGACAAAACATTTAGCATTTTCGAGGACTGGGGCAGTGGATCCTACGGAATATATTATGAAACAGGCTCACGGGGAGGAACGTTGCTTTACGATTTTCTAGGACTTCACAAACCGGAAAAGCTCAATACATTGATTAAAAATTCCGGAGAGAGACGAGGTTCTTTATCCTATGAGGTAGCTGCTGAATACTTTGGGGATTATGTCCTGTGGTTTAAGCAGGAAGGCAAAGAATCCGAATATGCGAAGACCAAAATCTGGAGCAGTATTCCAGCCGTTAAAAATGGGCACATTATCGAAATTCCAGCGAAATATGCAGGACTTTTCTATTATTCAGACGTTGCTAGTATGACAGGACAGCTAGATTATATTATTGGAAAATTACTGGAACAGACGAAGTAACGATGCATAATTGACCAACTAAGGGTGTAATCGATGTCTACTCACAAAGAACGAAATAAAAAAGGAATATTTCATTTTGTAAGCTACATGATCGTGGGCGTGTTCCTGCTCTTGGTAGTTTCCGCAGCATCCATCACCTTTGGTGCTGCGGAGATGAGCTTGAAGCTGGCGTGGGGGGCTGTATTTCAATTTGATCCCAATATTACGGAACACCAAATCATTCACACTTTGCGTTTTCCACGCACTGTGGCAGACATCATTGTAGGGTGCAGCTTGGCTGTGTGCGGGGCTATTATGCAGGGAACCACTCGCAATCCATTGGCCGACTCGGGACTCATCGGTATAAGCTCAGGCTCGACATTTGCTATTGCGCTATGTATGGCCTTTTTACCAGGCCGCACCTACGGAGAGACCATGCTGTATTCTTGTTTAGGTGCAGCAATCACGACAGGAATTACGTACTACATCGCATCTATAGGCAAGCGGGGAATGACGCCTCAGCGCTTAGTGCTAGCAGGAATGTCCATTTCCATGCTCTTTGGTGCGTTTAGCACTTTTCTTGCTATTAAGTATGAGATTGGTCAAGCACTTGATTATTGGTCTGCTGGTGGTACTGCTAGTGCCAAGTGGAGTGAACTGGCTTTCATTTCACTACTATTTGTAGTGGGCTTGGTCTGTGCTATCGCCCTTTCTCCCTCCATTACGATCTTGAGCTTTGGAGAGGAGGTGGCGTCAGGCTTGGGAATTCGTGCGAATAGAATTAAGCTATTTTCAACCCTAATCGTATTAATTCTAACGGGGCTATCGGTTATTGTTGTCGGTCCTGTTGGCTTTGTAGGTTTGATCGTGCCACATATTATGCGATATCTGGTCGGTACAGATTATCGATATATTATTCCCGCCTCAGCGCTGTATGGCGCAGTCTTTCTCCTGGCAGCAGATTTGCTGGGTCGAATGATTAATCGCCCTCACGAAACGCCGCTGGGCATTATTTTTGCTTTGGTCGGAGTACCCTATTTTCTCTACCTTGTGCGCAAGCAAAGGAGGGAGTTTAGTTGAAGCTGTCCCGCAATAGCAGGGGTATAAGCATTATTTTACTGTTAACCATGTTGACACTACTGGTTGCTGTACTTAGCATGAATGTCGGGAAAATGAATCTGTCCCCACTCGAAGTTTTCAAGGTCATCATCGGCGAAGGAACGAATAAGCAGAACCTGATCGTATTTGAATTTCGACTGCCACGTATTGTGCTTTCCGTATTAGTGGGTATTGGCATGGGGATATCGGGTTGTATTATGCAAAGCCTGCTCAAAAACGACATGGCCAGTCCGGGGACACTAGGCATCAGTTCGGGCTCAGGGTTATTTGTGCTTTTGTATATTACGCTGTTCGCTAGTGAGGGATTACTATCGCCTATTATTCTTCCAGGGCTGGCTTTTGCAGGCGGACTAACGGCAGCTTTCTTGATTTTTATGTTTGCTTTCAGGCGGGGAAGAGACATTTCGCCTACAGGCCTAATTTTAACGGGTGTTGCTATGGGGAGTGGCTACAGCGCATTGTCGCTGATACTGACGCTCCGACTAGACAAGCAACAGTATGATTTTGCTCTGCGTTGGCAGGCTGGAGACCTGTGGGGGGACGACTGGAGCTATATAATGGTGTTGCTCCCCTGGGTGCTGATTATCTGCCTTTACGTTTTTTACAGGTCTAACACACTCAATACGCTGAATTTGGGAAATCAGACAGCATCGGGGCTCGGCGTAGCCATTAAAAGGGAATTTATCGGCTTGACGATCGCAGCAGTAGCTCTGGCTTCTGGTAGCGTGGCACTTGGTGGAAATTTCTTTTTTGTGGGGATGGTTAGTCCCCATCTGGCTCGCAGGCTGGTAGGTCCCGATCATAAGCTACTATTACCTACCACTGCATTGGTTGGTGCACTGGTCATATTAATTGCTGACACACTTACACGGACAATCAGTTTTGGTGCTGATATTCCAACCGGAATCATAATTACTATCCTGGTTACCCCTTATTTCCTCTATTTGTTGTCAAAGGCCAATTAAATGTAGATCAATGAAAGACCCTAACCCATGTCCATGGAAAATATGGCTGGGTTAGCGTCTTGTAATTAAACCTAATTTTTGGCATAATTTAAACCCAAGCGATAAGCTTGGTCCAGCAGTATTTCATAATGACCGGAATTTGAACCCAGTGTCTCATCTAAGAATTCAACCTTGGAATTGGAAACACCGCAATAATCTGCAATACCCACATTCAGCAAATGAGTAATCATTTCATCATAGTTGCGCTTTTTCAGCTGTTCTTTCGAAACGCCGGCCAAGCCAATCCATAAGATATGCT
Source organism: Paenibacillus sp. AK121 (assembly GCF_019042715.1). Classification (NCBI taxonomy): domain Bacteria; kingdom Bacillati; phylum Bacillota; class Bacilli; order Caryophanales; family Paenibacillaceae; genus Paenibacillus; species Paenibacillus sp. AK121. Next base: position 59,260 of record NZ_JAHPJM010000015.1, on the reverse strand, counting down.
GATGATGAAGGTTATTCGAACCGTACGCAAACCCATTGTTCCATACACGATCAATATAACCCTTCAGCATAGCTGGCAAATGCCACCACCAAAGTGGAAAAATAAATGCCAACGCGTCATGCTCCTTCATCCGCTTTATTTCCATTTCTACTTCAGGGGAAAAGGACTGCTTCGCAACGGACCAATCCGGTTCGTCTCCTCCTTTTAAAACAGGATCAAAACCAATCCCATGCAAATCCAATATCTCATAATCGTGGCCTGCATCGGCAAGACCTTGTACGAAACGACCAGCAACCTTAAAGGTTAAAGAATCTTTTCTCGGATGTGAAACAACGACGAGTACTTTCATGTTTTCACTACCTTTCTTAATAGGCTAACTTCTAGGCATGCTCAATGCTTGCTGCTATTATAAACAGTAGGAAAATAATCTGGAAGTACGCACTTTTACGTTCTATAGGATGATACAGGTGCCATAGGAACATGGAAGTACCCTAGGTAGATTACCTAAACTGACCTGGGTCACGAATTGAAGTGATGGGTTGTTCTGAGCAAACGTAGCCTTCTAAAGGAGGATTAAGGAATGAATGAACCGACCAAAAATAGGGTTCAAAAGAAGTATCAAGTTGGAGTGGAAGCAGCTTTAGAGGTAATGGGAGGAAAATGGAAGCCTTTAATTATCTACCATCTGATGACAGGACGGAAACGATCGTCTGAGTTTCGTAGGTTAATGCCCGGTATTACTCAAAAAATGCTGACCACTCAGCTCAGAAGTCTGGAAAAGGATGGGATTGTTACACGAAAGGTTTTTAATGAAATCCCACCTAAAGTGGAGTATGAGTTAACGCACTACGGCTGGGGATTAAAACCCGCGCTAGATCATTTATGCTATTGGGGAGAGGATCACCTGGATAAGATCCATGGAGACAAATTCAAGGTTTTAGAAGAATTCCAAGGGTGCGACTGATATTAAGCCCTCATAAAGCATTCAATCAGATAGCTTGTGAGGGCTTAACTGTCCGTAAGACAATATAAAAGGCTAACTGTCGGTCATTCCGTTGTCATAACTTAATTGCCATTCAATTCCGAACCTATCCTTAAGGCTGCCGTAACATTTGCTCCAGAATGTTTCTTGAAGTTCCATGTTTACGGTCCCGCCTTCTTTTAACTTATGAAAGTACGATCGAATTTTCTCTTCGTCCTTATTGACGATGGCGAGGCTGATGTTGTTTCCCGCAACAAAAGGCATACCAGGAAAAACGTCTGAAAACATCACATTACTACCATCAATTTGAAGCCGCGTATGCATGACCAAATTTTTGGCTTCTTCTGGTAGAGGATAATCGGGGTTGGGCGGTGCTTCACCGAACGTCATGATCTTTGGTTTCTCAGTCCCAAATGCCTCTGCGTAAAATTCTGCTGCCTCGCGACAGTCTCCATTAAAGTTAAGATAAACATCAACTGACATGTGTTTCACTCCTTTAAGGATCATTATTTTTCCATACTATACAATCTCATTTCATTATTTACCTGCAAACAAACAAAAATACAATAAGATCCATTTTACAAAAGTATTTGCGGCTTAACATGTTCAATTTTTAAAACAAATGGGCATTATGATCAAAGTAATGGTATGATAGCTTAGTTAAATCTGAACGACTAGTCATGGAGTGATTATATGGGTGGAAAAAGTAAGGGTGGCGGAACCGGCAGAGGTACGGGAAGTAAAGGCTGGACACGCTGGAACAAAACGGCGAAGCCTGTAAGGAGAAAAAGCGCTGCTACCAGTGCACCAGGAAATACAGCGGCAGGAGCTGCAAAAGGCGGCGCTGCCAAGCCAATTGGTAACAGAGGCGGAAGAAGTAAGTAGGCCGAGCATGTATAGGGTTGTTTTTAAAAGGCTAACATCTGATTACGTACGCATAATCAGATGTTTTTTTAGTGGATTAAAGACGTACCGCCTGTATTGATCCATATTTCTCATACTACAACGTAAAATAGGTGAATCATGCGAATTAACAAGTACATTAGTGAGACAGGATTCTGCTCACGTCGGGAAACGAACAGGCTGATTGCAGCAGGGCGAATTACAATTAATGGCAGCGTATGTGAAGCGGGCGCGGAAGTAGAGCCACTGGATATCGTGTTGATCGATGGGATGCCTATTCCGATTAATCATAGTGAACCCGTATATTTGGCATTAAATAAACCTATCGGCATTGTATGTACGGCAGCAGAGCAAGTGGAGGGCAATATTATTCGTTATGTCAATTATCCTTCACGTATTTTTGCCATTGGCAGGCTGGATAAGGCGTCAGAAGGGCTCATTTTATTAACGAACGATGGAAGCATTGTCAATCAAATGATGCGTTCCGAGCATGGTCATGAGAAGGAATATGTGGTGACTGTAGACAAACCTGTTACAGATGAATTTACACAGACCATGTCTCGTGGCGTTGAAATATTGAACGTCATTACCAAACCGTGCAAGGTTGATCGTATAAGCGAATACGAGTTCCGTATTATTTTGACACAGGGTCTAAACCTGCAAATTCGTAGAATGTGCAAGGCTTTGGGCTACAGGGTGCTTAAGCTGGAGCGTGTTCGAATTATGAATATTACATTGGATCATCTGGAGCGTGGGCAATGGAGACATCTTGAGAAGGAGGAACTGGAGCTACTTCTCGCTAAATTGCAATAATGAGTATAACAAAAGTTTATTTGAAGGCAATATGTTCATACAGCCAACGCAACTTAGTGATACTTTTTACGTAATTTCAACGAGCCGCCTAATTTACCCACCAGCCATAGCACAATAGGAAACACAATACCGAAAATCATGGCGTAAAAAGGCCATACTGAAAAAAACTTGTTTATAAATTGCATGTTTGGCCAAATAGAATGAACCATTGCTATTGCGATTAGGATCAAAGGAACTAAGAGAGAGTTAGCGTTTCGAAGGCGAAAAGCATCTGCAAGCCCTTGTGCTGAAACATATAAAAGCAGTGCGAGTCGGAAAAAAATAGTGACAAACCAGAACACTGCAACGAAAATTTCAAACCGTTGAAGAAACTCTCCGCTACTGATTGTTCGGTTAATAAAAAAAGTAGGAAATGTTAAATTAGATACAACACCTTCACTCATCACGGCGATTATTTGTAGAACCATGAGAAAATACATGCCGCCGCTAATCAGAGCAGATGTTATCACTGTCTTTCTCCACTTTTTTGGATCAGGGATGTACTGTGCAAAAAAAAGATACAGAAATGCCTCAAGATAGGGAAAGGCAAACAAATTGAACGAAGCGAGAAGGATAGGGTTCAAACCATACTCAAAAATAGGGAGCACATTATCTATTTTGCTCTCAGGAAGAAGGGTAATCCTGACTAAAAGATACAGAACAAGAAGGAAAAAAAACAGGATTTCCCCACAACGGCCAATTACAGCTGGGCCTGATCGAACGGCGAAATAAATGACTATAAGCATGATGAAATATATGGCGTCGGGGGGAGTTTCAGGCATAATAGCTATCGTGATAAAGTCGCCTAGATTTCGAAGCGTCATGATGAACACAAGAAAGGGAAAGAAAAAAATGAAAACGATACTGATCGTTCCGCCCAAGGGTCCGAAGAGGCAACGGAGATACTCTACGAAAGATTTCCCCTGTATTTGCCTAGCGATGGAGGTATATAAAGGTATCAATAACAGATAAAACCCTAAGGAGACTGGGATGGAGAGCCAGGCATCTTGTTTAGCGGCAGCGGTAATTGCCGCTGGGAGTACCAGATATGCGCTTCCTATTTGATATAATGCAAACCACATAATAGCTTGTCGAACGGTCAAGTTGGAATTCACCCTAATACCTCCTTAAGATAACATTTCTGTAAGTAACCGACTTATCGGTTGAAATAGGATTTGAATGCCCGTTAGTGGAGTTGGCAGTTTAATGCTGGCGATCCGTAGGATAATCAATATAACGCCTATAATCAACAATATTGAGCTGAATACAATTTCACGTACATATTGTTTCTCTTTAAATTTTTTAAACTCATACAACGATGTTAAAATGGAAGTTACGAGAATCACATAAAGCATATGCATTCACTCCTGATTGTGTATTCCCATATCAATTGGACTAGTGATGTCTCCGAACCGAACTAAACGATAATTGAGCTGAATATCCACTTTAAGTGTTTGGAATTTTTGTGGCCAATCCTCTTTCCATCTATGCCATTCACGCGGGAATTTGCGGTGAAAAGCTTCTCCAAACCCGAATATATCGGAACCGATTTGTTGTGCGTGCGAAATGCCTTTCTTCAAAGACTGTTGCAGATGCTCTTTAGCTGATTCTTGAAGATCTCTAAATGTCTCTTCATTCTTAGGGTTGGCATTACACGAGATTGTTCCGATATTGGATTCTGTATCCACAATAAGAGAAATACGCGGCTCATGGTCTATTATTTCTGGATGTATTTTTACTTTGGAACGGATTACTTCAACAACAAATTTTCCTTTGGAATTCGGACAATCGATGGAAGCTACGGTACTGGAAACACGGTTGGATATATAGGTAAATGCTTTACTTTGTGAATCATCCATCCAATCGATAAGTCGATCGCCCTTGAAAACACCAATTCCAGTGAAAAAATATTTAACATGTTGAGGCGACTTTGTCACATTATCAATAGTCAGACCTTTTTCTACGTTTGTCAGTCGAATACCGGTGAGAACTGGTTCAATGCCATCCTCCGTAAATTTCTGCAAAAGATCTTTTACATTGACCGCGGAAGTTGGAGCCCATGCTTTTTCAGAAATCTTTAATGCTTTATACATATCCATTGCAGGCAAAACCTCGGTTGGAGCTACAAAAGTAACGGCCTCCTTTGCCGAGTTTTCTCTGACAACGGCCAAATAGAAATCAGGCCGAACTTCATGATCACGGAATAGAAAGTCCAGCGGCTCCTTGATTCCTTTTTTTGCGGTTTTCTCATCAAAAATGACAAACTTTAAGTGAGACATATACATTTTGCGGGACGATTCCGTTGTTAATTTTCGAATAGCCTCAAATATGGTATCGGCGCGTTTGGAAAAAACGATCGTTGGCGTCCGTTCCGTGGGGGAATTCTGAGACATTTTCGATGGGTCAACCACCTGTAAACTGACTTCATATTGGTCATCAACAGCATCAATGCCCAGAGCCATCACGACGGAAATTGCGCTCAATTCCTTACTATTCCAACAACCCGTAAGAAACACCATTAGCCAGATGCACATAAACAGTAATAAAATGGTGGATCGATACGAATTCATGATGGTCTACTCCTTTAGTTTTTGCGATGTTTTTTTGTCCTATATGGAAAACGCAATATTGCGTCCCTCTGCTCTGACGATTTGTAATTGGCAAAGGGGCTCAAATACGGTACACCGAATGAATGAAGCCCATTCAGATGTACAAAGAGCATAAGAATACCAACAGTCAACCCGTACACACCAAACATAGCGGCTATGCCTATGAAGGCGAAACGTAATATCCGGATTGGAATGGCAAAGGTGTACGAGGGAATGACAAAGCTGGAAATGGCCGTTATTGCAACAACAATGACCATAACAGCCGAAACGATGTTTGCTTCTACAGCTGCCTGGCCGATCACGATGGACCCGACAATAGAAACGGCTTGACCAACCGTCCGTGGCATACGAAGGCCTGCCTCCCTCAGAATTTCAAAAACCACTTCCATGATCATCGCCTCAACAAATGCGGGAAACGGTACTCCTTCACGTTGCGCGGATAAGCTTAATAATAAAACGGTTGGAATCATATCCTGATGGAATGTCGTTAATGCGACATAAATGGCCGGAGCCAACATACAGATTGCCAGGCAGATGTACCTTAATATTCGAATGATACTACTGTAAACAAAGGATTGATAATAATCTTCTGCGGATTGAAGGAAATCTGCAAACACCGCAGGTGCAAGGATGGCGAAGGGAGATCCATCCACAAATATCGCTATTTTCCCCTCCATAATTCCTGCTGCAATGGAGTCTGGGCGATCTGAATTGTAAAAGAGCGGAAATATCGTGAGTTGTTTATCATGGAGACATTCTTCCAAATATTCGCTTTCAAGCACGCCTTCTACATGCATGTTCTTTAACTTGGATATCATGTCCTGCACCTTTTTGGGGTCAGCGACCCCATGTAAATACATGACGGATATATCGGTCTTAGTTTTTTCGCCAACTTTCATGGTAGTTAGACGTACTCTTGTATCCTTCACCCTTCGGCGAACCATAGTCGTATTCGTACGTAAAGTTTCTGTAAACGCTTCTTGCGGACCTCTGACCACTGGCTGCGTCTTCGAGTCCGAAATGCTGCGTTCTTCCCATCCAGGCAAAGAAATGACCAATCCTTCATCCGTATCGTCCAGTAGGAGGAGAAGACCACCTGAGAGAATTTGATCCAAGGCATCTTCAAAGTTTTGAGTGAAGCTTGCTTCACCAATGTCCAAAATTGCGTTTTTCAATAACGGTAAAGTGATCTCGTCAGAGGAGACACGATCATGCAACGGACGGATCACATTGTCCTGTACCTTTTGCATGTCAGTCATTCCGTCCAAATAAAAAAGAGCGGCGTGTTTATGACCAGCTGTGATTTCACGAACAACAAAATCCGAACTGTTACCCATGAAGTCACAAATGAGCTCGATATTCCGGCATAATTGTCTTGAAAATTTGGTATGTAACTTCATTGTTACCCTCCTCAGATTCGTAGTATTAACAATAATCCGAAATAATACCACAATAATCCATGATTAATTATTCAAACAGGCTACAGATGACTATCCTTTTTTGGAATAGTTTACTTGTGTAGTATAATATTTTTGACGGATATTCTTTACTGTCAATTCATTTAAACATCCAGATAGAGAGGGATTTGATCATGCTATTCATTACAAAAAAATTGATCGACAAGCTAGCAGAACCTCATAGAGAATCTGACATGCTCATCTGCTATTCAACTCCACAGAGCTTTTCGGCTTATACAAGTCGAGCCATATTACTCTTAAATAATGATCGGATTATTATCCTTTTCCTCAATCTATTTTCCACAAAAGTAGTACAAAAAGTTGAATATGAAATAGCTGATTTACAAGAACAAAAATATCATTCTGGACACCTGTCTTCTGCAGTATGGTCATTTAAAATCAAAGGCCAGCACAGTAGGTTCAGGATAATCAAAAAAATTCTTACGCTTGGCTCTATGCAAAGAGATTTTCTAAATTTCTTGCAACAAAATATCTTAAACTAGCGACCGAGTAGATCGGTAATTCCTGTCTGTCTAAGGCAGAGGCACTGGAAGTACTTAATAAGGATAAGTGATGAAGGTAATATTCGGTGTTTTTTTGTTATATATCATTGAAGGGAGGAATTCTACATGAATGAACTACATATAAAAAGCGATGGAATAGAAATCTGTAGTGAGAGTTTCGGCGAGCGAGTTCATCCAGCAATATTACTGATTATGGGCGCTCAATCCTCACTGATCTGGTGGGAGGAAGAATTCTGCCAGCGTTTAGCTGATACAGGTCGTTTTGTCGTTCGTTATGATAACCGAGATGTCGGATGTTCTACAACTTATGAACCGGGTCAACCTGACTATACTTTCGAAGACATGGCAGATGATGCGATTCGAGTTTTGGATGCTTATAAGATTGAACAAGCGCATATCGTAGGGATGTCTATGGGCGGAATGCTGACTCAGATGGAATAAAATGAATATATTAAGAAAAATGGAAGAAGGAAAATGTTCAATAGATGAGTTAGAAAATTTGTTGGAAGAGAAAAACCCCATAGTTTTATATCATGCAATGGCACATATCGGAAAAGAAGGCATTCGTACAGAGAAAATAATAAAAAAATTAAGTGAATTATCTTTAAAAAGGGAACCTCAATGTAAGCTGATAGGCCATTACAAGGTGGGAGACTTAGCAATAGCTACTATGATAAAACTTGGAGAAAAAGAGAATGAAATATCTGGATTTAAAATTTTAGATGATTTTGAAAAAAAGATGGTTTTCCGTTTTTTTGATGAAGTTGAATGGTAAGGACTCCTATTCATCTGGATAAATGTACTCAGTTCAAAACTTATTTCACCTCAAACGAAGAGGAGAAATAAGTTTTTTTATATTTAAATGGAGAAAAAACAAATGAACAGGATGCTTAATCAAGCAGTAGTTACATTAGACTTGTACTCTCAAACGTTTGCCAGGGCAAAAGATACGTGAGCGAACTGATCGTTCATAACGACTAGGGAACTTAGTACCAAAATAGCAACTGTTTATTAAATATTTGAAATTTCTATTCAGTATTATAGTCACCATGTTGACTATAATACTGAATGTTGTTATTATGATTATAGTCACCATGGTGACTATAATCATAATAAGAGGATATAATCATGGAATATGCTAAAGCAATTAGAGAGTTACATTTAATGCAGCAAACTTACACTGCTTTTTTTTCCGTTACTAACAAATTGCAAATACAAGGCGATAACTATTTTGAGAAATTAACATCACGACAGTACATGATCATGCTGGCAATAGCTCATTTGTCAGAGGATGAAACGACACTTGTTAATATTGCAAGAAAGTTAGAAACAAGCAAACAAAGTGCACAAAAGCTTATAGTTAATTTAGAGAATAAAGGATACTTGATTACGACACCGAGCAAACGGGATAAACGTGCCATTAACGTAGAAATCACGGAATTAGGGAAAAGAGTCATGCTGGAATGTGGTGAGAAAGCAATATGCCTAATGGCAGATATTTTTAATGAATTCACAACTGAAGAATTAGAAGTGTTATGGAGTTTATTGAAAAGAATATATGGTACTCACAACGAAGAGTACGTTGGTTTTGAGGAAGATGTAAATTATAAATTTGAAGACTTGGAAGAGTTTCAAGAAGCACAACTTCGAGCTTTAGATAGTTTTATTTTACGAAGAAAACATATTTAAGCGTGGAATTGAAATAGATAACATTTTTCCATCAAAATTCTTTACTACTTTTGGAGGTTGCGAGATGAAATTACAAGTACAACCGAGAATTTCACTAATTGATGAAAAAATCGATTTTTGTGTCACAGGGTTACCACCAGAGAGTAAAATAAAAATAACTGCATCCATGCATTTTCCTTGGGCAGTTAGTGAAAAGTTTCAGTCATTTGCTTGGTTTACTGTGGATTCAAACGGTAGTGTTGATTTATCGAAACACAAACCTGATTCTGGAACTTATGATTATATAGACAGTATGGGGCTTGTTGCTTCTTTACAGAAGATTAATAGTGAGGGAGGAAATATCGCTCATAATATTTCAATAGATGATAGTTTATTTATTGACATAGTATGTGAAAATGGACAAGATCGAGAATGCATGAGACTAGAGCGTATGTTTAAGTTACCGGAAGTGAAAAGACATCAGATTACTGATGAATTCGTGGGAGAGTTGTTTTATACTGAAAACTCAAATTATAAAACGATTGTAGTATTGGGTGGATCTGATGGTGAACGAAGGGGTCTTTCGCTTTTGTCAGGACCATTGGCATCTAGAGGTTTTAATGTTTTAACCGTTGGATATTTCAATGAAAAGGGATTGCCTAAAAAGCTTGAGGAAATTCCTCTTGAATATTTTGAAAAGGTGTTCTCTTGGCTTAAAAGGAATCCATTAACACGTACTAATGAAATATATGTACATGGTACATCTAAAGGTGGAGAATTGGCGTTACTTTTGGCATCACGCTATAATTTCATTGCTAAAGTTGTGGCTTCTGCGCCTCATGCATATTGTTTTCAAGCGTTGGATGGTTTGATGAGTGGTAAAAATGTTTCATCATGGTCATATGAAGGGAGATCATTACCATTTATACCAGTTGATAATGACATTTTTTATGAGCATCATCGTCATTGCTTAGATAAGAATATCCCTTTTGGGTTTACTACTACATATAGAAAAAGTGTGGAAAGGGCAAGAAATAAAGAGGAGGCTCGAATAAAAATAGAGAATGCAAATGCAAATTTATTGCTGATTTCAGGTCAGCAAGACAATATATGGAATACTCACGATGCATGTGTAGAAATAATGAGTATTTTGAAAAAAAACAATTATAAATACAAATATAATCTTTTAGACTATAACGATTTAGGTCACTCATTACCAATACCGTTTATTATACCTTTAAGCGAAACGTTGAACTTAAAAATGGGTGGAGGCGTTTTTACTTGTGGTGGTACTTTAAAAGGAAATTCTTTTGGTCAATCAGATTCTTGGCAGAAAACAATAGAATTTTTCATGAATTAGGGCGTGTCTTCAAACTCAGGCAAGCCAAACCATAATAGTGATCATATTTTAGGATGAATTAGCGAATTTTCTTTCCGGGAATCATCGGAATAGCCTGTTGTTCCTTCAAAAACATGCGAATAGCATGGATAGCATACGCGCGGTCGGCGAACACTTGGGATGAACATTCCGGGATTATTCGTTCTAGGCTCCATGTTTTTTTCGATAAATGCTAATAATGGAAGGAGAACGGTGTTTTATCCCAGTCAGAATATTGATTTTCGATACAAAAGCCGTGGCTCATTAATAAACGCTGAAGCGTGTCATTATCAGTAAAGCGACATGCAATCAATCATGGAACGTGACCCAGTGCATGATCTGGTTACTTGAATCATACGACTGTGTCCCAGATACCTTGACTTTAATTCCATCCTTATCGATAAATTTTCCCCAGATACTTTCCTCTTGGTTGGATAAATCGGTTCCCAAGGGGGTTCGTGTTTCAAAAACAAACAACCCATTTGGCTCTAGGTGCTTGTAGACGGTTTCGAATAAGGCTCGTTGATCCTCCTCCCTCAAAAATGCCTGGAATGCATTTCCTGCCAAATATATCATGGGAAAACGCTTTTCGAAATCGAGTGTACGAGCATCAGCTTCAATAAAATCCACAGGCAAACCTTGAGCTTTAACCCGCGCATATTCAAGCATCGATGAATAAATATCAAGACCTGTTATATGTATCCCCGATTTTGATAAATGAATGGTTGTTAATCCTGTACCACATGCAAGTTCCCAAACTTCGCCTGGATTCAATCTAGCAATATCAAGATAGAAATTGTATTTATTAGTCTCGCCACCAAATTCAAGATCATAATTAATCGGGTCTCGATACTCTTCAAGATTATCGTGATCTATCAATACAAATCATCCCTTCACACAATGCAGATTTATTTAAATCATCCTTCATTGCACCGTTTATTTATCGGTCTTGCGATATATAGAAACCTTGATGAAGTTCTACGAAAACGTACTGACGAGCCAGCATTTTTAAATCAAATTAAGCCGCTAATTTAGCAGATCGGATGAGGCAATCTTATCGTCTTTTCATATGAAAGGTTTACCATTATCTTGACTGAAATCATAGTTTTATAGTTTGAAGACACGCTCTAGTATAAGAGCCGAAAAGTTCGCTCCCGATTTACCATCAATAGAAAGGAATGACACTACTGAGGGATGCCATAACCCGATTAAAAAGTGCTGATTTGCGTATACGTGATGTAAAGGGAGAGCTTTATATTGAAGAGAGATAAAAGGAGATAGTTTGAAATATGAAAAATATAATGGATGTTAGTTTGGCTTTTGAGTTAAAAGATGAAGGAACAATCATAGTAGGAACAAACAAAGAATTGGATCATTTAACCTACCCAGAGATAAAAAAAATCATAGGAAATAAAATTCTTATTAAAAATACAGATCAAAATGAGACGGTATTAAACGTTAGCTCTATTCAAATTTCAACTTCAATGGCTGAAAGGAAAAATATTGGCATATGTATTGGTAAGTTAGTATCTCCTGATCTTGTTCAAGTGGGGGCAAGTATTTATAGTTTGGAAGATTAATAGAGAAATTAACACTATGCATGTTTTGGTCAATACTTTCGTAAAAAGGCGGTTTCCCCTTTTGGGGAAACCATACATTATACATAATTGATTTAAATATTTATGCAATATCAGCATTAACAATACTCTGAATTTTTTTATGTGAAATACTTTTAGTGTTTATCCATCTTTGTTATATGAACTTCTTCGTTTCATTAAATGCTAACTCCCTGTGGCCTGCTTCGCAGTGTTGCTCACCCTCCGTTTCTTTAGTAAATACTGTTAAACTGTAACTTTATAATTCTTGGGTAAGTCCTAATATCTGATCATGTATATCTACATTACTTAATCCCCCGTGATAACAAACCACCGATGCAATGTCGAGACCTAAGTACTTTTTCAATGAGAGACAAGCTGCATTCATATCCGGTGTGGTCGGAGCATGAATTCCTCTGAGAATCCCGTTTTCACTGTACATCGAATCCCCGGCAATGAGAATCTTACTTTGCTTTAAATAAAGGCTGATATGACCAGGGGTATGTCCAGGAGTATGGATGACTCGAATTGTTCCGCAAAACGGCAGCTCCTGACCGTCTATTAAGGTAGCATCCACTTGGCCCTTTGGAGGATTCTCAAGGTGACTATCTTTGAAAAGAGGGATCTCCCCCTGAATATATGGCTTATCCAGCTCATGTGCATATGCTTTAATATTGTTGCCACACTCCTGCAAAATCTCAGGAAGACAACCTATATGATCCACATCCTGATGTGTCAAAATCACAGCTTTTAGTTTGTCGAACGATACGCCTACCTTTTCCATAGCCATGCGTAACTCTTCAATTTGTCCAGGGAATCCTGTATCTATTAAAACAGCCATTTCTTGATCCCACAAAAGAATGGGGTGAATCCTATGCCCACGAAAATCTAGCTGAAGCATTTCTACTCCCTGTGAAATTTCCATAATATCGGGCCTCCGTAAAACGAAATTACCACCCATGAAAATAGGTTCAAGGGGCGAATCCAACTCTGTGGCGTTGCCGTTCCTTAATGTCAATGGATACGGTGCGAATAGATGTAATAGGAATAACAAATGTCTGATATTGCGTAAGGTATTTTACGAACTTGTCGTCAATCTGATCCAATATTCCGTCGCATACATTTGTCCCATCTATAAAATGAATAGTTACTTCCTTACCTTGTAAGCTTGCTAACATGATATCACCTCGTTTGTTTTCTTGAAGTTTCTTGCCGGATCATTGAAATCTTGAACATACTCTACAAAGAAGTTATCACTTGATTAATAACACCATATTCGAGTGCCTCCTGTGCGGACATGTAAAAATCCCGGTCCATATCTTTTTCGACTTTTTCAAAAGATTGCCCGGTCCGTTCAGCTGTGATACGGGTTGCCTTTTCACGAGTCCATAAAATTCGTTTTGCGCTGATCGCAATATCGCTGGCCTGGCCTTGTGCGCCGCCGTGCGGCTGATGGATCATAATTTCACTGTTCGGCAGTGCAGAACGTTTTCCTTTGGCACCAGCCAGCAAGAGGATGGCGCCAAACGAAGCAGCAAATCCCGTACATATCGTATGCACCTCGGGTTTGATGTACTGCATCGTATCATAAATGGCAAATCCTGCGGAAGTAGAGCCACCTGGGCTGTTGATATACATGTAAATATCTTTTTCCGGATCTTCTGCCGCCAGGAACAACAATTGAGCAATAATACTGTTAGCCAATTGATCGTCGATGGTTGCCCCTACAAATACAATACGATCCTTTAACAATCTGGAATAGATATCGTACGATCTTTCACCTTGAGCAGTTTGCTCCACAACATAAGGAACATAAACACTCATTTTTCATACCCCCATTTTCTTGGTTCAGTTGATTTCTTCTTGTAAACGAACCGAGACCGTAAAAAGATACGGAGTTTTAATGGGAAAAATGATTTGCGTATATGGTGTAACTTCTATAACCCCTTGTTCGTTTACAATGAAGGTAGCAAATGGCTTTGCTTTAGCAGAGGGCAGAATATGACCGTAGAGGAGAAGGCCTATGAACATAGAAGATTCTGTACAGATGACAGACAATTCAGTGAACATCCACAACTTTGATGAATTACAGGCGGTCCTGAAAAGTTACTGTCTGTCGCTTACGAAATCAAATTGGGATGCGGAAGAATTGGCGCAGGACACTTGGGTAAAAGCATTAGGAAAGTTAAATAAATTCGAGCATACAAATCCCAAGGCACTGTTGATGCGGATTGCTAAAAACACCTGGATTGATGATATACGGAGAAAAGCAGTCTACACTCGAATATTGAATAGGGAACAAGCGAAAGTAACTGTACCGGATCATGGATCTTTTGAAATCGAGATCGCGTTGCAGTCCTTAATGAATCATTTATCTCCGCTTCAGAGAACTGTTTTTTTGCTGCGAGATGTGTTTGGATATTCGATTCGTGAGACATCCGACATGCTTGAAACAACGGAGGGAGCGGTAAAAGTTGCACTTCATCGGGCACGAAAATCGCTAGGAGCAGTTCAGGAGGAACTCTTAAAAGGCGAATTATCCTTATCAGAAAGTGAAAAATCGAAAACTTTTCTAAGGGCATTAACGGCTGCATATCAGATGGGAGATATTGCAACTTTGGTTATGCTTTCCTACCAGGATGTAATAGAACCAGAAGTTATGATCAGTATCGTCAATAATAAGTTGCTCTGGAGTCACGTCTCAGCAAAACAAGCGAATTTCGATACCATAAGTATGATGGCGGCGTAGTTTTTCTTACCATCGTAGTATCATAGGATAGAATCACAAAGAATATTTTCATAAGGAAGACAACAACAAGCTGTTTTAAGCGAGGATAAAGTAATGATAAAGCAAAAATTGAAAATCGAGGGCATTCCGGCAATTTTGTGGGGTGGTGAATCAGATAAGATATTTATAGCTATCCACGGTAATATGTCAAACAAGGCAGATGATGTGATCGTTATATTTGCAGAAGAAGCAACGGCACAAGGGTATCAAGTCATTAGTTTTGATTTGCCTGAACATGGTGACCGCAAAGAAGAAACCTACGTCTGTAAAGTTCAAAATTGTGTTCATGATCTTGACATCATCATGCGTTACACACAAAAGCAATGGCATGAAATTAGTATTTTCGCTTGTAGCATGGGTGCGTATTTTAGTTTACTTGCTTATCATCATCTCCCACTAAAACAATGTCTGTTTCTTTCTCCAGTGCTAGATATGGAGAGAATAATGAAAAATATGATGACATGGTTCAGTGTAAGTGAGGATAGATTAAAAGTTGAAAAAGAAATATCTACACCCATTGGGCAAACACTTTATTGGGATTATTACTGCTATGTTAAATCGCATCCAATTGATACATGGAATAAGCCAACTGCCATACTTTATGGCTCTGAAGATGACTTGTGTGAATATGACGTCATATCTACGTTTGCAAGCCGATTTCATTGCCAGCTAAAAGTGATGGAACGTGGAAAGCATTATTTTCACACCAAAGAGCAACTACAGTTTTATAGACAGTGGTTGAAAGAACATTTAACCGCAAAATAAGCATATGGGAAGCAAGGAGTTGATCTCGCTGCTTCCCATTTAACGTACCTTCCAGCGCCGTATTTATCTTCAAAAGGTTACAAATAAGTAGCTGGTAAGTGAGTGTTTGAGATTGGAAAAAAGTTAAACCATGAGAAAGAGAATGATTTAGTATTATTGATAACGATGCAAGAAGCCATCAACTAATTTGGCATTTGTCATCTGAATTACAGACTGATCTTCCAGTTCCTCGGCCATATCATCATCTGTCATGGACACGAAAAAAATAATATCTTCTTTGGATTGGCCGAATTGAGTAAAAAGTACATCGTCGGTTTCTTTAACTACCTTGGCTATAATTTTTATCATTTCATCTTTATAGTCCAACACATTGTCGGTTGCATACAGAAATTTGCTAATATGATTGAGGTGTGCTGTATCGCCATATTGATATTCGCTTAATCCCCATCTGTAATAAATTTCATCTTCCTTGCTGTTGCACAGGTCTTGGGCTTTCATGTTTGTGATATGTCTAACAAGTGATTCCTCCGTATTAACAGCTAGAAACAAGGTGACAAAATCGCTGTCTGTGCCAAACGCGCAAGCGTAAACTTTTTCATCCTTCACTTCTTCCAGTATGCTTTTGAGATCTTCCAAAAATCCTGCTCTAAATCTTTCCTCAAATTCACTCAGAAAATTGCTCATCTGGTTCATATACTCCTTTATGAGTTTTATGCTTGATTATACTTTACTATTATTAGCACGACTCGTGTAGCCTACCACAATTATAGGAACTTGGATTGGTACGAAACAAATAAGCCTAGAACCTTTCCAGCAGTTGGTTTAGAAATTTTGGTGTAGCATTTTGGATTGAGCTATTGGTTGCTCAGCCAATAGCAAGATTTACAATGAAAAAAATATATGCAAGATAGGCGTTCGTCTTTATTCTTACTGGGCCGTTAAAATCAGTGGGCCGTCCTGCGTAACTGCAATCGTATGCTCATATTGCGCCGACAACTTGCCGTCGGCCGTTCTCGCCGTCCACTGATCGTCGTCGATCGTGATACGGAACGTACCTTCGTTGATCATTGGTTCAATCGTAAACACCATGCCTTCCTTTAACCGAGTGCCTTTGCCAGCTACGCCGATATGCTCGTAGCTCGGCTCCTCGTGCAGGCTCCGCCCGATCCCGTGCGCGAGCAGATCGCGTACGACCGAAAAACCATTTGCTTCCGCATGCTGTTGAATCGCCGAAGTTATGTCGCCGAGCCGTCCTCCGGGGAGTGCTCGGGCGATCCCCAGATCCAAGCATTCCTTTGTCACCCTCATTAATTTTTGCGCCTCCGGCCGGATATTGCCCACCGCATAGCACCAGCACGAATCGCCGAACCATCCGCCGTATTCCACAACGATGTCGAGCTTCAGCAAGTCGCCGTCCATAAGCACCTGGTTCGAAGGAATGCCGTGGGCCACCACATCGTTGACAGAAATGCAGGTTTCGGCGGGGAAACCGTTGTATCCTTTTGTAAACTGCTTGCCGCCCAGCTTGGTGATATGTCTGGCAACAAAGTCATTGATTTCCCGGGTGGTGATCCCAGGCTCGATCAGTTTAACCACCTCGCGGTAGCAGTCCGCAACGATTTGGCTCGCCGGTTTCATCTCTTCGATTTCCCTGGGTGATTTTAAAATGATCATCTTTGTCTATTCGCTCCTTATTAATTCTATAATTTTAAAAAACGGACGATATCTCTGGCCTCCTCGTGCAGCTTTCCTCGGCGAAGCGAAAGCGAGGCGCAGCCGACCAAGGCAGCCAGTAGCATTTCCGTGCGCTGTAGCCGATACGGCGGCTCCGCCGCGTTTCCGCCGGAAGCGGTAGTCCCGTCCGCCGCACGATCGGTTTCCAGCAGCGCGGCAAGTGGCGCGAGCACTTCCCGGCGAAAGGCGGCCGAGAGCGGGGCCGAGCGCCCTTCAGGCAGCGAGGCAAAGCCCTCACCGGCCAACTTATGCAGCAGGTACAGGGCGTGGTCCTCCGCCCAAAGCTGCAGCAGCCGGACGCCAGCGGCGGCGACGGGGCCAAGCTCTGTGGCAGCGGCCGTTTCGCGGCTTCCGCTTTGGGAATCCGCGACAGCCGAGTTCCCGGTGTCCGCCGCCGCAGCCAAGCCGAAATGCCCGCCTGCCGGCATCTTCTCCGAAGCCGAAGCGGGCGGGGCTTTCGGTTGAGCCTCAAGCGGGGTCTCCAGCCATCCCCCGGCCCGCTCCAATGCGTCCCATAGCAGATCGTGGAGCAAATTGCCCTTATTGCTGTAATAATGGTATACCGTGCCATAGCCGAGTCCTGCCTGCACGGCGACATCGCGGATTTCCAGTAAAGGCCCTTTATTCAAAAACACATCGGCAGCGGCTTTCCGGATTTGCGCCAGACGCCGCAGCCGGATCTCTTCGTTTTGTTCCTTTGTTCGTGGAGACATCTTGTCCGTTCACCTCTTTTATTTTTGACCTACTATTATGTCAATATAAAACATTAGCTTGCGAATAACAAGAGTGAGCAAACAAACGTCCCGGCAACACCTCGTAAACGGATGAAGATCAGGTGAGTAGAGTTATGCTATACTTGCGAAGTAAAAGGGGGTGCCTACTGATGGAGAATCTATTGGGATTGTCTGTGACTTCTTACACTCATGCAAAGCCAATTATTAGGAAAGCGTTACTTTGTATGGGGCGAAACAATTTTTTAACGCTGAATAAGCTTTTTTAATATTTTTGGCTTTGCACCTTATTTTAAAAAGAATCAAAATAAGGAGCGAGCAAAATTGAGATATACGAATGCTACAAAAGTTTTACCTCAAAAACTAATTACGGAAATTCAAAAATATGTTCAAGGAGAGACTCTGTATATTCCTAAACCAAAAACGGAGTATATGAATTGGGGCAGTTTGAGTGGCGGGAGAAGGTTGCTTGAACAGCGAAATACCGAAATCAGAAATGCTTTTCAAAATCGCAGCAGTATCGAGCAATTAGCTAAGGAGTTTTTCCTTTCTACCGAAACCATTAAGAAAATTGTGTATTCACATAAAAAGTAGGGGATACACTGGTGAATATCGATCGATATTCAATTAAGTGAACATAAATAATACCTAATTTACAAAGTGGCGTGGTACTATACTCGCGTCAATGAATTTAATTTTGGCCTCATCCAGATTCCCAAATACTTTTTTGCATTTCAATTTCTATTTCAAAGGCTGTACTTCATTTTTACATTTATTATTTTTATGTCAAAAATGATTCTAACTCGTTGTTTTCATTTATAGAGCTTATTTTAATCTTTAAAATATGAATATAAACGACAGCAACAACGGATTTGGAACGGTGCCGATTCTGAATAAATGAAGGGAAACATGTGTTGATTCATTATCGTTGAAACAAGAAAGTGGGGAAGATTTATGGGGGCGCAAAAAAGTAGAAGCAGACATCTGATTGATCCAGAAATTATCAGTGCAGTTGATTTAATACCAACAACCGACCTTACCAAATCTACACTAATGGAATCACGTAAAAACCAATCTCAAATGATGCAACAATTAGATGTAACACAGATGTTCCCTGTTACATTGGAAAAAAGGGTTGTGCCAAGTTATTTTAACGGTCCAGATATTCAAATAGAAATCATTAAGCCCAAACAATCAAAGCATAATAAGATGCCTCTATATTATTCGATACATGGAGGCGGGATGGTCTTAGGAAGTCCAGTCGTGGATCGTCCTGCTAATGCAGCTCTTGCTGCAGAACATGGTTTCTGTTGTGTATCTGTGTACTATCGCCTAGCGCCAGAGCATGTACAGCCAAGTCAGTTACAGGATTGTTATTCGGGCCTAAAATGGTGTATTGAACATGCGGAAGAGTTAGGGATAGATACTGAGAAAGTTGCCGTCGGGGGCAGTAGCGCTGGTGGCGGTTTGGCGGCTGGCTTAGCTTTGTACATTCGTGATCAAAAGGAATTCGAAATCCATCATCTAAGATTAATGAGGCCAATGCTAGATGACCGCACAAGTATCGCACCGGAGCATCCATACGCAGGAGAGTTTATTTGGACAAAACAAAGCAATTATTTTGGCTGGAAATCTGTATTGGGGGTTGAACCGGGTTCCGAGGAGGTAAGTGAATATTATGTGCCGGCCCGTGCCAAGTCTTGGGCCGGGTTGCCACCGACTTATATAAATATAGGTACCGTTGATTTATTCATTGATGAAGCCTTATTTTTTGCTAAACAACTGGTATTTGATGGTGTCTTAGTGGAATTACATGTCTATCCCGGGTACCATCATATGTCTCCCGCTTTTCCAAATGCGCATTTTTCAAAAGAAGGAGCTAGAACAAGTGAATACGCCTTACTGAAAGCTCTGAAGATATTTGATACAAATTCTAATGAGTATAATACTAAACGCTAATAAGGTACGATTGCAGTAAACAAAGCACTGTTGGAGAATATCCATCAGTGCTTTTTCATACCTACTTATGACCTGAACACATAATTTATTGATAGATTCGGTTGAGAGTCATTATATTTTTTCTACTCTTCCGACTTTTACCACCCATTTAGGGTAAAATAATACCAAGCATAAAATCCAACTATGGAAGTGGTGATGCCCCATGTCAACGAGCAGCAAACCGAATAGATTAGCCAAGGAAAAATCACCGTACCTATTACAACATGCTTACAATCCGGTAAACTGGTTCCCTTGGTCAGATGAGGCTTTTGAAATTGCCAAGCGTGATAACAAGCCAATTTTCTTGTCGATTGGCTATTCGACTTGTCATTGGTGTCATGTGATGGAGAGAGAATCTTTTGAGGATCAAGAGGTAGCTGAGGTATTAAATCAGGATTACGTATCCATTAAAGTGGATCGAGAGGAACGTCCGGACGTGGATCATATTTATATGTCCATCTGTGAGACGATGACGGGGCATGGGGGCTGGCCGCTGACGATTATGATGACGCCGGATCAGAAGCCTTTTTTTGCGGGTACGTATTTGCCAAAGGAGCAGAAGTTTGGGCGTGTCGGACTTTTGGAGTTGCTGGGTAAGGTGGGAATCCGATGGAAAGAACAGCCGGATGAGCTGATGGAGCTGAGTGAGCAGGTACTTACCGAGCATGAACGACAGAACTTGCTTGCTGGTTATCGCGGAGAACTGGATGATCAATGCTTGAATAAAGCTTATCATGAATACAGTCACACCTTCGATCATGAATATGGTGGCTTCGGAGAAGCACCGAAGTTTCCTTCTCCACATAACTTGTCTTTTCTGCTGCGATATGCACAACATACGGGGAACCAGCAGGCACTGGAAATGGTAGAGAAGACGCTGGATGCGATGTCACGGGGCGGAATCTACGACCATGTAGGCATGGGATTCTCAAGGTACTCAGTGGACGAGAAATGGTTGGTGCCGCATTTTGAAAAAATGCTGTATGATAACGCTTTGTTGGCCATCACGTATACAGAAGCTTGGCAGATGACAGGCAAAAGACTGTACCGACAGATCACTGAACAAATTTTTACATATATCGCAAGAGACATGACGGATGCAGGAGGTGCCTTTTATTCAGCAGAGGACGCGGATTCTGAAGGAGAAGAGGGGAGATTTTACGTCTGGAGCGACTCTGAGATAAAGGCTGTACTGGGCGATGAGGATGCCTCTTTTTTCAACGACTTGTACGGAATCACACCTTACGGTAATTTTGAAGGTCACAACATTCCAAACCTGATTGATATCAATTTAGAAGCCTACGGGAACAAGCATGACTTGACCGAGCCAGAACTGGAGCAGCGGGTCAGTGAGCTAAAGGCCAAGCTATTTACTGCCAGGGAGCAGCGGGTTCATCCTCAGAAGGATGACAAGATTTTGACCTCGTGGAACGGGTTGATGATTGCTGCTTTGGCCAAGGCGGGGCAAGCTTTTGGAGATACCAGATATACAGAGCAAGCTCGAAAGGCAGAGACGTTCTTGTGGAACCATTTGAGACGGGAAGACGGACGCCTATTGGCACGGTATCGGGATGGTCAGGCAGCTTACCTCGGCTACGTAGATGATTATGCTTTTTATGTGTGGGGTTTGATTGAGTTGTACCAGGCGACCTTCGATGTACAATATCTGCAGCGGGCACTGACGCTTAATCAGAATATGATTGATCTGTTTTGGGATGAAGGACGGGACGGGTTATTCTTTACCGGATCAGATAGCGAACAATTGATATCCAGACCCAAAGAAATTTATGATGGTGCGATTCCGTCGGGTAACAGCATTGCGGCCCATAATTTTGTGCGACTTGCGCGGCTAACGGGGGAAACTCGATTGGAAGACTATGCTGCCAAGCAGTTTAAGGCTTTTGGCGGGATGGTTGCTCATTACCCCTCAGGCCACTCAGCGCTGCTCAGCGCGTTGTTGTATGCGACGGGAAAGACGAGTGAGATTGTCATTGTAGGTCAAAGGAATGATCCGCAGACTGCCCAGTTCGTTCAGGAGGTTCAAGCTGGTTTTAGGCCAAATATGGTTGTTATTTTTAAGGATAAAGGACAGCCAGAGATTGCAGAAATAGCTCCTTATATCCATGATTACGATCTTGTGGATGGCAAACCAGCCGTATATGTGTGTGAACATTTTGCCTGTCAGGCACCTGTCACCCATATCGACGACCTTAAGGCTATGCTGGATAGAATAGAATAGAATAAAGCGAATTTAATCCCCTTGCGGGTGGAGCATATGGTGATTTTCGATCAATGACCTTATGTGTGCCACCTTCAAGGGGATTATTTTATGTAAAGAGGTAGGTATAGTGTAGTGAAACTAACATTTTCTTAACATCTACATTGCATTTTTTTTAATAATTTTTAGGTATATTATATCAAAGAACCGGTTCCGTTTAGCCTTGTGGTGTTCAAAAATAAGTACATATACCTATTCATTTAGCGTGTTTATATCTTTTTATATCCAAGCATTTCAGCAGGAGATGTGAAAAAACGTGAAAGGGAATCTGTCGGGTGACTGCCATCATAGACAAGACGAAGCGGCTCACCATAGGTTACGAAATTCAGGCGATGAAATGGAGATGCTAAGTAATGAAGAAGTTTTCAGGGGAAAAATGGAAGATAACAAGGGTACTCAGCAAAAATTTTAAAACAAAGCTAATGGTGGCCTTTATTGCCTTTCTGATCATACCATCCATGATTGTGGGGGCTCTTTCGTTTGAGAGCGCTAGTCAGCAGATTCGAAACCAGATCGAAGAAAGTGCCGAGCAGGCTATAATTCGTACTAATTTTATTATTGATAGTACTATTGAACCCAAGCTACATGATGCAGAATATTTTGCAGAAAGACTAAAAGGCAATCGGGTAGAGACCGAGGAACAAGCGGCTAAACTGAAAGAGTTGTTTAAGCAATATGCTGCACTTCACCCAGAAGCAGAATCCATCTATTATGGTACGAAAGACGCTAAACTTACAACCTATCCACCAAAGCAATTACCAGATAATTATGATCCACGTATTAGACCTTGGTATGATGAAGCGATAAAGGGAAATACAAAGACAGCGATTAGTTCACCTTATCTTTCGGCAGACTCAAAGCAGATGACGGTTACGGTGTCGAGAGCAACGACAGATGGATCCGGTGTTATTGGTATTGACCTGAAAATTAGTGGTATTAAAGAGACATTGAACAATATTAAAGTAGGTCATGAAGGTTATGCCATATTGCTGGATAGCAACCATACTTACATTGTTCATCCAACGAAGGCAGCAGGCGCCAAAATTACAGATATTGAATCACGCATGTTTCAGAGCGACACAGGTGAATACGAATATAAATATGAAGGTCAGCCCAAGTATATGAACTATGCGACCAATAAGCTGACAGGCTGGAAGATAGGCGGAACGCTATATTTATCTGAAGTTGATGAAGCAGCTCAGCCGATTTTGTTCAGCACTTTGCTTACTATTGTCGGTTGTCTTGTGATTGGTGTTATTATTGTTTATTTCCTAATCCGTTCCATCATCAAACCGATTTTAAAGCTTAAAGAACAGGCGGTAAATGTGAGCGCAGGAGATCTGACACAGGACATTCAAGTCATGAGCAAGGATGAGATTGGAGAATTAGGAGCAGCTTTTCAGAATATGCAGCACAACTTGCGATCCGTTATTCAGAACGTAGGAAACAGTGCGGATCACGTCGCTCTTTCTTCGAATGAGCTGACGATAAGTGCGGAACAAACCAGCGCTGCAAGTGAGCAGGTATCCCAGGCTGTGCAAGAAATTGCTAGCGGTGCGGAGAAGCAGACTACGGGGCTGGAAAATAATTCGGTTGCACTGGATGAAATAGCACAAGGAATCACCCGAATTGCTGAACGCTCGACTTCAGTAGCGGAATTGGCCAGACGTTCTGCCTTGCAAGCTGAGGAAGGACGAAAATCTGTGGAGCAGACAGGCGAGCAGATGAATTCCATTCACCAGTCAGTAGAGCGTTCCAACCGGATGATTCAGACCTTGCAAGCCCGCTCTCATGAAATTGGAGAAATTACGAAGGTCATTGGCGATATCTCCAATCAGACGAACCTGTTGGCCTTGAATGCAGCTATTGAGGCTGCCAGAGCAGGTGATCATGGTAAAGGCTTTGCCATCGTTGCGGATGAGGTGCGCAAGCTGGCAGAACAGTCTCAGAGTTCTGCCACCCAGATTGCCAACTTGATTGGCGAAATTCAGCATGAAACCGAAACTACGGTGGAAACGATGGATAGGGTCACGACTGAGGTGAAGGACGGACTACAGATTTCCAAAGAGACCATTGTGAAGCTGAATCATGCGATGGAAGGCATTCGGGAGACTACGCCTCAGATAGATGATGTTGCCTCGATTGCCCAGCAAATATCAGCTAGTGTACAAGAGATTGCAGCAACAGCCAGTGAGCTAGCGACGATTGCAACCGGTAATGCCGCCACATCTGAAGAAGTTGCCGCCTCCTCACAAGAGCAATTGGCTTCTATGGAGGAAATTTCGGCTTCTGCTCAGTTGCTTTCCAATATGGCTGCTGATTTGAAGGTGATGGTCAGTCGTTTCAAATATTAAATACGAGCTTGAACCTTATGGAATCTATAGTACAATGAATGCTCGGGACAGTTCTTTAAGCCTTATGGCATAAGGAATCTGTCCTGAGTTTTTTTATATTTCCGATACAGCTTCTGGCAACATATGAGAGATTACAAGGAGGACGAACACTTGGTTCGAGATTTATTGCTATATACGATCGTGATATTATTGTTAGTTTTGATTTTTCAGCGTCAGCTCATTCGTCAGGCGATCACAGGCGTATTTTATGGACTGGCAGGAATTCTGTTCTTTTATTTTGGCATAAGTGATAGAACACTGCTGACCTGTGTGTTGGAAATAGGGATTGGTCTATTGTTCATGACTCTGTTTGGGCAGGCCCTAACCCCCACCAATTATACATATGGACAGCGATTGTTGGACAAAAATCATGATCTGCTAACTTTACTTCGAGTTCAACCTGGCTTTACCTTCAGGCTGGAGAAAAGGGGTGATGAATTTTATTATATGCTGCTTGATGGTGAATTGCTGGAGCGTATGGATCTGAATCTGCAAGTCAATTTCAATAAATGGGAGCATGTGAAGCGTATTGGGGATATTTTGGAGCTTTCCTCTGAAACACTGGAGCAGCTTACCGAATACTACAAACAGGCTTGGTTCGGGGATCGGACCGTATTTGAATTGGAGTTTTGGGAATATTTAGCTTTAATTACCTTGCATCCTGTCAGGGTCGACGGGTTCACCAGATATGTCATCGGTCATGTATTGGATATTACGGAGTATAAAGCTTCCGAGCAGAAAAGAAAGGAGATGAGTGAATCTAACCATGCAAAAAGCATTTTTCTAGCTCATATGAGCCACGAAATTCGAACGCCGCTGAATGGCATCATCGGGCTCTCAAAACTGTTGAGTAAGACTCAACTGACTGACGTTCAAAAAGATTACCTCCACAAGCTGCTCGCCTCCTCGCGTACTCTTTTAGACATGCTCAATAATGTATTGGATTTTTCCAAGATAGAGGCTTGTAAGCTGGAACTGGAAAGGGTCGAATTTGAGTTGGAAAACATGCTTCGGCATCTCGCAGATACTATTGGGACTTTGCTGGAACATAAAGAAATAGAGGTCGTTTTTATAACAGACCCGGAATTGCCGAAAAGCTTCAAGGGAGACCCGCTTCGAATGGAGCAAGTACTTTTAAATCTTATGACCAACGCCATTAAATTCACGGATCAAGGGCATGTTTTGTTACAGGTAAAAATGGTAGGCCAGCAGGACGGACGAGTGAGTGTCACTTTTATGGTAGAAGATACGGGCATAGGCATTTCCAAGACGGAAATGGACAAGCTATTTGTCCCTTTTACCCAAGTGAGTACATCAACCCACAGATATGGGGGTTCCGGGCTGGGTTTGGCTATTAGCAAGCAATTGGCTGAAGCTATGGGCGGTAGCGTAGAAGTAAAGAGCTGTTTAGGAGAGTATAGTCAATTTTACTTTAATGTGGAGTTGGATATCGGGGATTTAAATGCAAGAAGCACGCAGCTAGAGAAACCAAACGGCAAAGCCTTAATCATTGCACAGCATAAACTGGTGAGCCACAGCCTAAACGAATTACTGCAAGATTTGGGACTACAAACACTCACCGTTTCATCCTTTCAGGAATATGCAGATGCTTTTCAAAAGGGCGAACATTTTGATTTTGTTATGATTGATATGGGGATGGAAGGCTTTAGAGAACTTGAATCATGGAGGCATTGGTTTCATATACTGGATAAGCAAATGACTCAGGTCATTGGGCTTACAACCGTGTTCCAGTTGGAAGAAGTAGCCGCTGAAGCTACAGAACATGGGGTGGATGCCTTTTTGTCTAAGCCAGTAACTCGGAACGCTCTTCTGGAGGTGCTCCGCTTTAGCCACGAGCAGGAAAAGTCAGTGTCGGTAGATCATCATAGTCTGGAAGTTGTTGCAACCATGAATTTGCAATATGAAGTAGGGGTCTCAACACAAAAGTATCAAATCCTCATAGCGGAGGATAACGAGATTAGCCAAGTAGTGATAACCGAGTTTTTGGCAGAGCGCGGTTTTGAGGTAACGATAGTCACAAATGGAAGAGAAGTAATAGAGTTACTGGAGCGATGTTCCTGGGATATGGTGCTGCTTGATCTACATATGCCGGAAATGGATGGTTTTGAGACGGCCAGACATATTCGAAGAAACAGGGCTTTTAACAGACTCCCCGTTATCGCTTTTACCGCGGATGCTGTGCAGACTCAACAGGAAATTTGTCTTCGTGCAGGCATTAATGACGTACTGCTCAAGCCTGTACATAAATTGACCGCAACAAGAATATTAAATAGCTGGATCCATTTAGCGTGGCTGCAAGAATTACATGGCATTCACGCGGAGAAGGCGATAGCCAGTATGGATGGCAAGGTGTATATTTTTCAATTTGCCCTACATAAATGGATACAGGAATACCAGTATCTTGATAAGAGAGTTGTGAGAAAAATGGATAATGGTCAGTTATCCTCTGCTCTTCGATTAATTCACTCGCTGAAGGGAGGAACGGGGAATCTGTGTGCGACTGAGCTGCTGGCAAAGGTGATAAAGTTGGAGAAAGCATTGAAGCGCAGCAATGAAACCTCAGGGGGAGAACTGTATCCAGACTGGAGAGAGCAACTGAGTATAGTTCAAAAGGAGATTAATCAAATTAAATCATCCATTCCCTGGATCTAACTGTGTTATTGCATAAATTTGTAGCCGATTCCCCAGATGGTCTTAATCAATTGTGGTTTCTTGGGGTCTTTTTCGATTTTTCTGCGTAAATGGTTAATATGTACGTCCACTGCCCTCTCATTAATAAAGGAGTCTGTGCCACGGAGAGCCTGAATCAAGGCATATCTACTAAATACAATTCCTCGGTTCGAATAAAAAAGCTTCATCAGCTCAAATTCCGAATAGGTCATCTCTACCATCTGGCCATTAACGATAACCATTCTTCTCGCCAGATCCAAAGAAATGCCGTTTTCAGGTTCAGCTTCAGGTGAAATTTTTCTTCCTTGCAAGCGTGTGATTTTAATCCGACGGAAAAGAGCCTCGATCCTTGCTTTGAGCTCCTGCATACTAAAAGGCTTGCAAATATAATCATCTGCTCCCAACGTAAGTGTACGAATGCGCTCTGAAATGTTGTTTTCTGTCGAAATCACGATGATTGGCACGTCCGTATGCTTGCGTATCAGCGGGCAGGGATTCACGCCATCCAAATCTGGAAGCAACAGATCTAGCAGAATAATATCGGGCTGTTCTTTATCGAGTAGGGCAATTCCCTCAGTTGCTAGTTCCACTCGAGTAACGTTGTAGCCTTCCCCTGTTAAATATAAGGAGAGAGTGTCACCCAGCATATTATCATCTTCAATAATCAAAACATTAGACATGATATGTTTCCTTATCTATTTTTAAATTTTAGCAAGTTCTTTTGATAGAGTAAACTCCTTTGGACAGTCTGTCAAAAACTCAGTTTTACTCTGGAAACCCAGTAGCCAGACAGTTTTGATATATATCTATTTGATATGAAAATGTACTTTTTTTGAGATTTATCACTATAATACGACATTTTTCATATCTATTTAACAATATACTGCAAGAACATAACCTTAAATTACAAAAAATTAACAAAAGATCTCAGAAACATGCATTGACTTTAAAGAAAATTATGGTATTTTATTACATAGGAGTTGACATCCTCTGACAGACCCCTTAGAAAAACCCACTATATTAATCTTCCATTTATCTGCTCTTAATATGCATCTCTGTATTCTTTTGTACTCTATATGTTCTTGTGATCGTACTCATGATTTTGTGGTGTGGATATCCCATTGTGAGTTCAGACTGTCTACTCATTTTAGATTACATATTTACACTCTTTTGCATTTTTTTGCTTTCCATGCTTGTGTTTTTCAAAAATCAGGTCAGCGGGAGGACGAATTATTATGAACACATTCGAAACACTGGAGTCCAATGTAAGATCCTATTGCAGAAGTTTTCCAGTTGTTTTCAACAAAGCGAAAAATGATGTTTTGTACACGGAGGCAGGAGAGGGATATATTGACTTTTTTGCCGGAGCAGGGGCTCTAAATTACGGGCATAATAATGACTTTATGAAAAACCGGTTACTAGATTATTTAACCTCCGATCGGATCATGCATGGTCTGGATATGTACACCACGGCCAAGCAAGAGTTTATGGAGTCTTTTTCCGAGCGTATTCTCCAGCCTAAGGGCTTGAATTATAAGCTTCAATTTTGCGGGCCAACGGGAACCAATGCGGTGGAAGCAGCACTGAAACTTGCGCGTAAGGTGAAAAAAAGAAATGGCGTTTTTGCTTTTATGGGCGGTTTCCACGGTATGTCGCTGGGTAGTTTATCTATTACCAGCAACAATTCCATGCGAGAGAGCGCAGGAGTCCCACTGAATAATGTTACCTTTATACCTTATAACAGCACGTTTAACGGAATGGATACGATTTTGTACATGGAACAGCTTTTAACAGACACTCATTCTGGTGTGGAAAAGCCTGCTGCGATTATTTTGGAAACGGTACAGGCTGAGGGTGGTATTAATATCGCAGATAACGAATGGCTGCGTGAGTTGCGACAGCTGTGCGATGATCACGATATTTTGCTCATTGTTGATGATATTCAGGTCGGTTGCGGCCGAGTTGGTTCGTTCTTCTCGTTTGAGCGAGCAGGAATTGTTCCTGATATGGTTGTCTTGTCCAAGTCGATCAGTGGATACGGTCTGCCAATGTCTTTGTTGCTACTTAAGCCAGAACTGGACATTTGGAGTCCAGGTGAACATAACGGCACTTTCCGTGGGAATCAGCTAGCGTTTGTCGGAGCCAAGGCAGCGCTGGAGTTCAGAGACACGGTAGGGCTAGAAGCACAAGTGAAGGAAAAAGAGGCTTTTGTTCAGCAGTTCTTGCGTGAACATATCCAAAAGATTGATCCACTCATTGAAATTCGCGGCTTGGGACTGATCTGGGGAATTGATGTGACCCATCTGGGAGAAGCCTTCGCCAAGGAGGTAGCAACTCTCTGCTTTAGTAAGGGACTTATTATTGAGCGAGCTGGGCGTAACGATACGGTGCTCAAAATTATGCCTGCATTAACGATAAGTATGGAGAACTTGAGCAAGGGTTGCAACATTATTAAAGAAAGCATGGCACAGATAACCAGTAACTTGGTTACGCTGTAAATGTAATTCCATTAGCAAAACCCCTTGGTTGGAGCAGCCGTCTGCTGTAAGGTAAGCAGGTGTGTGCCACCTTCCAAGGGGTTTTTTGTGAAAATTAAGAAATAACCGCCTGCGCGTATTTTAGTGCAGATTGCTCCAACTGCTCATCTGTCAAAGTTGCGGCACCATACTGCACGAAATAAGGAAGCAATTTAACACCAATCATATGGCCTGTAGCTTCAAAAGGTCTCAACAGTTCTTCGATCGTGTATCTGTTTCGTCCGCCATGTTGATAGTTTTCCTCCACGCTGGCAGCGGACAAGGCGATCAACAACTCTTTGCCCTGTAGCTTGCCACCTTCGCTTCCATAAGCCCACCCGTAAGTTAAAACCTTATCCAGCCATTTTTTCAGCAGGGGAGGACTGCTATACCAGTAAAAGGGGAATTGCAGAACGATACGATCATGCTGCTCTAGCAGTTTCTGCTCATGGGCAACGTTGATTTGCTCATCCGGATATACTTCATACAGGTTGTGAACGGTCACGCTGGATTGCTTCTTGAGTTCTTGCATCCATCTTTTGTTAATACGAGATTCCGCAAGATCAGGATGAACAACAATAACGAGTGTTGACATGTAAAACCATCTCCTCAAAGCTTATTTTTCGTAAGTAAATAACCATTACGCATGTAACGATTTTAGATTCAACCCACAAAATTGTCAACTCTTCTCAATTTTGAGTTCTACATACAAAAAACTCCGACAATCTATGCCGGAGTTGCATTAAATGCATTTTTTACATTAAGCGATATGGTCAAGAGCAACAATTTTATTTTTACCGGAGCGCTTGGCTTGATACAGATAGTCGTCTGTCTCCTGAAAAAATACATCTTTGTCTTTGTTCATATCCTCGGTATAGCTTTTTAATCCAATGCTTACGGTTACAGAAACGATTTGCATTTTCTCCTGAAAGGTCATTTTCTCCACTTCACGCCGAATGTTCTCCACAATCTGATAAGCTTCCTCAAAAGTATGCTCGAACATTAAAATAGCAAACTCCTCGCCGCCATAGCGGGCCGGAATGTCATTCGCTGTAATTTGCTCTGTGATGATTTGCGAGATGCCTTCCAAAATTTTATCTCCAAACTGATGTCCGTAAGTGTCATTGATCTTCTTGAAATTATCAATATCCACTAACGCCAGATGGATGATCGCTCCTTGTTCGGCATATTCGAGTGCTTTTTCATAAAAGTTTTGAAAAGACAAATGATTATAAAGCTTCGTCAAACCATCGGTCATAGACATTTTGCTGATAATCGCGTTGCTGATCATTAATTCCTGCTGGGCGCGCTTTGTCTTGTATAAATCCACTAACAAATCGCGGCCGCTGGCCTGAATAATAAGGGCAAGAAAAGTAGACATAATTAAAAATGTTGGAATCGCCACGATATCAAAGTCTGACAAATAGCTGCGGAATGATCCATCTATTGCTAGCAATAGAAAAAAGACGATCACTTGCAGTGCAAAAGAAAGCCATATCAAGCGACGATTGAAAAACAGAATCGAAGAAAAAATAGGCAACAAGCACAACGCTGGAATAATCCGGATATCATAGTTTAGGCGAATAATCATCCAACAAATAACGGTGCTTGCCATAAATAGAATCGCGAAAGAATACCTACTAAATTTAAAATGTGCCAGCTCTGCAAGTAAGTTGGATCCACTCATGATTAGTGTGGGAACAATAAGGACCCCAACGTAAAATTCATAAGGCGAAGCGGGATAATCAAGGAATAAGTAGCTGCCCAGCTGGACGATAAAATGTACGGTTATAATCATCCAGTAAAGTAATAACATTTTGCGCACCCAGCGGGCTTGCTTTGTTCTGTAATCCATGGTTTGAGTAAGCCGTTTTGTCTTGTTCATGATGTCACCACACTTAATGTATCTATAGCCATTCTCGTATTATAAGATACTATGTGGTGAAGTTGAAGCTAATTTTTTTGAAGGGCATGAACTCGTTTAGCCCAGCAACACTTTTACCTGGTGAATAGTTCCATCTCCTGCAACCGGCAGAATATTATTCGTTAGAACAGTGCCATCTACGGTAACTGTAGCTACACCTTTGGAGACGTGTTGCGGATTCGTGATATGAATCACATAGGTGTCGCCACGGAAGACGCGGGTGACTGTGAATTCTCCCCAAGATTTGGGGATGCACGGATCAATACGCAGACCGTCCCATTCCGGCTGAATACCGAGGATGGATTGAGTAATAGCTATAAAATTCCATGCCGCAGTACCTGTCAGCCAGGAATTTTTGGCTTCACCTTCACGAACCGCATCCTTACCCGCGATCATTTGAGCATACACATATGGCTCGGTACGATGAATGTCGCTGATGTCCTCTAGATAAGCGGGAGCAATTTTGCTATACAGCTCGAAAGCGCGATCCCCGCGTCCTATGACAGCTTCTGCCATCATAATCCAGGGGTTATTGTGACAGAAAATACCTGAATTTTCCTTGTAGCCAGGAGGGTAAGAAGAGATTTCACCTAGGTTCATATAGTAGCGGGAATAAGGCGGATGTTGTAGTACAATGCCGTAGGGAGTTTCCAGTCGATCACGTGTAGAGTCGAGAGCTTTATGAGCGAGACCTTCTTTAACGCCAATTCCTGCCATTACACAGAAGCCCTGAGGTTCTATGAAAATTTGCCCTTCTTCACAATCCTTGCTCCCTATTTTGTTACCATAATGGTCGTACGCACGTAAGAACCATTCCCCGTCAAACCCATGCTCCAATGTGGCTGTTCGCATACGATCCACATGTGCTTGAGCTGTGGCTGCTTCTTCATTCAAACCTCTGCGCTTGCAAAGCTCAATAAAATCCGGCCCAGTATATACGAATAGTCCGGCGATAAACACAGATTCGGCTATTCGGCCCTCCAAATTCTGTGTCGTCTGATAGGACTCATCTGGTGTAGCGGAAAAACAGTTGAGATTGAGACAGTCGTTCCAGTCAGCCCGGCCAATGAGCGGAAGACCATGGGGACCTAGATTGTCTACAACATGGTAAAAAGAACGCTTCAAGTGTTCAAACAGCGAAGCGGCACGATCTACATTGCCGTCAAAGGGAACTTGTTCATCCAGAATGCCAAAGTCTCCAGTTTCTTTAATATACGCTGAGGTACCGACGATAAGCCACAACGGATCATCGTTAAAGCCACCGCCAACCTCGTGATTTCCTTTTTTGGTCAACGGTTGGTACTGATGATATGCTCCGCCGTTTTCAAACTGAGTAGAAGCAATGTCGATAATCCGCTCCCTTGCCCGCTCCGGTATTTGGTGGACGAAGCCGAGCAAGTCTTGATTTGAATCCCGAAAACCCATACCACGTCCAATACCGGATTCAAAATACGAGGCCGAACGTGACAAATTGAATGTAACCATACATTGATATGGGTTCCATATGTTCACCATTCGGTTCAGTTTGTCGTCATGACTTTGAAGGGTATACTTGGACAACAGATCGTTCCAATAACTTCGTAGCTCACTCAATGCTCGTTCCACATCGGTTTCATCCGCAAACTGCGCGATCATGGCATGAGCCCGTTTTTTGTTAATAATACCCGGAGACTCCCATTTCTCTTCCTCTGGGTTTTCCACATAACCGAGTACAAAGTTACAGCTTGTTTCTTCGCCAGACTCCAGTGTGATCTCAATGCAATGCGATCCGATAGGGGACCAGCCGCTGGCTATCGAGTTAGACGCTTGCCCTGCGGTGATGGTTTGGGGCTGATCCAGTCCATTGTAGAGACCCAAAAATGCTTCACGGTCTGTATCATAGCCCGCCAGCGGACGATTCGCAGAGAAAAAAGCATAGTGATTGCGGCGTTCGCGGTATTCCGTCTTGTGATAAATGACAGAATCCTGTATTTCAACTTCGCCTGTGTTCAAGTTACGCTGAAAATTGGTCATATCGTCATAGGCGTTCCACAGGCAAAATTCAACGAATGAAAAGAGTTTGATCTTTTTAGTTTGTAACGATGTGTTCTGAAGCTTGACCTGGTGGACCTCGCCGTCAAAGGAAAGGGGCACAAAAGCTAGTTGAGTAGCCCGAATACCTCTGCGTTCACCCATAATTGAGGTATAGCCAAGCCCATGACGGCATTCATACTGCTCCAACTCTCTTTTAACCGGCATCCAGCCCGGAGTCCAATAATCTCCATCATCATAAATATAAAAATAGCGACCGCCATTATCAACAGGAATATTGTTGTACCGATAACGTGTTAAACGACGTAAGCGAGCGTCTCGGTAAAATGCATAGCCGCCGCCTGTATTGGAGATCAGTCCAAAAAATCGTTCATTACCTAAATAATTTATCCAGGGATATGGGGTTTGAGGGGTGTGGATAACATATTCTTGGTTGGCATCATCGAAGAAACCATACTTCATGGCGCAGGACTCCTCTCAAATTGGAAAATAAAAGACCCAACACATGATTATATTCAAACATTCAGCAGTTCTTCCTGAAAGAAGACATTTCCTGCCTTAAACAAAATGTGCTTGAATTCGTCAACCTTCTTTTTCGAATTTGCAAAATATTTGAAATGGGTAAATATACCTTTTTGTGCTAAACTAAAAAAGTTAGGATTTAGCAAGACAGGAGGTTGCAAGAATGGCACCTATCACATTATTTTTCATCCCGTATGCAGGTGGATCGGCATCAGTCAGCTTCAAGTGGAAAAAGCTGCTGCTCCCACAGATTAAACTTGTCCCTTTGGAATTGGCGGGCAGAGGTATTCGTTCTGGTGAACCGCTAAAGGATAGCATTGAGGAGATGAGCGAGGATCTGCTGCACCAAATCAGCCAAGAGTTAGTTCCTGGCGATCCTTATGCCATATACGGTCACAGCATGGGAACAATGATTGCGTTCGAGCTGTATTATAAGCTGGTGGCCGGAAGATATGGGAAGCCGGCTCATCTATTTGTTTCGGGTGGACGAGCACCGCATGTCCCGAGAAATGTCCCGTGGTTACATGATCTGCCCGCAGATCAATTTAGAACACATTTGCGACGGTACGGTCAGCTTTCGGAAGCCATTTTTGACAATCAGGAATTGTATGACTATTTTATGCCAGTATTAAGAGCAGATTTCAAAGCTGTCGAGATGTATAAGTATATGGATAAAGATACGCCTTTACATTGCCCTATCACCGCCCTGACAGGACTGACCGACAACACGGTGACCCTACAAGATGCGGAGGCGTGGGCACAGCATACGGATCAGCAATTTCGTGTGTTTACCTTTGAAGGAGGACACTTTTTTATTCATGATGAAGTAGAACGAATTACAAACATTATCAATGAGTCTTTGGAGCTGAGTACAGTGACTAGTAGAATACAAAATTAAAAAAGAGGTGATTTTTAGTGACAGTAGGTGTATTGGCACATTTGTTTGGCAAGTTGCCTTATCGTGAGTTGGCTGCAAAGGTAGGTGAAGCGGGCTTTACTCATGTTCAGCTTGCTCCATGGAGAGCGATCAGCGATGTCGATTTTAATAAACCTGGCAAGTTCAGTCCAGGATTAGCATCGTCTATCGCAGAGGAATTTCGTAAGCATGGGGTATCCATATCAGTGCTCGGTTGTTATTTGCATTTTTTTGTACAGGATGAGGAATTGTTACGTGAGAATGTAGAGCGTTTCAAAGAGCTGATCCGATATGCGGGTCTGTTAGGAGCACCAATGGTCGCAGCTGAAGTCGGACGCAATGAGGACGGGACCCCTTATTCGGAACGGGACTGGAGAGTTGTAAAAGAAGTTGTACGAGAATTAGCAGATGAGGCGGAAAAATGGGGGGTATTCGTAGGATTGGAAGCTGCTAACGATCACTTGGTCGGAACAGCAGCAGAGCTTGCTACCTTCTTGGAAGAAGTGCCCTCTTCACACATTGGCGTTGTGATTGATCCGGGTAATTTGCTAAAAACGGAAAATCTGGCCCGACAGGATGAGATCATCCGCGAAGCTTTTCAGCTGCTGGGACCTCGGATTATCGCAGCGCATGCCAAAGACCGGCGTCTGTCACCATCAGGTGAGATCGAGACCGTACCGCCGGGTTTTGGTGACATGAACTATGGTCTATATATGGAACTGCTGGAGCAGTACAAGCCAGGGGTCCATATTATTATGGAAGCTGCTCAGGAGCATGAGATGGCTCAATCCAAACGCTATATCGAAGGTCATCGGATTGCGGCTCAGAAAGAACAACAAGTGCAAACGAAATCATAGACACTTTCATATTCATCAATAATTCGGCCATGATTCAGGAGACTTGGAAGCGCCTACTTTTCCAAGTCTCTGTTCATTTGTTTAGCCTTGCATTACCGCCACCATCACCATCACCCAGCTTGCCAAAAAAGCCAGCCCGCCAATCGGGGTGATGGCTCCAAGCTTTTTCACACCAGACACACTAAGAACATACAGACTGCCGGAAAACAGGAGAATGCCCACCAGCATAACCCAACCAGCGATTACAATAAGAGAAGAATGGGCCAGGTTGCCTGCAAGAACTCCCAGCAGTAACAAACCCAAACCGTGAGCAATTTGATATTGAATTCCTGTCTGGAATATGCTCATCATGTCTGCAGAAAGTCTTTTTTTCAACGCATGCGCCCCGAATGCTCCCAGAGCTACAGCTAAAAACATCACAATACAGCCAAGCAACAGCAACACTTTCATGATTTAACGCCTCCTTGTGAAATAGTACCGATTCCTATCGATTTCGTCAATTTTCCTTGTGCAACTCTAAACATATAGAATTTTTCGACTCTCATTTGGCAACTAGTGTGGTATATTCTTGCCAGGGCCAATGTGAAGCATTTGGAGCTATGGACAGCGTGTCCTCCACCTTTATTACGGGAAAGTGAGGTGATGGCGCTGTCTTTTTATGCTGTCGTTTTTCGGAACCAAATTTTGAGTAAAGCCAAAATTGATAATGGAGAGGATGAATGCAAAAGTGATCAGTAGAAAATCAGTGTTCAGAAAATCTGTCTCTATGGTCATGTCAGCCATTTTGGTACTTCCGTTAAGCTTGGGCTTATTTCAGGCCGAACCCGACCGTGCATCAGCCGCAACCCCTGAATCGACACGCTTTCTGCAAATGTATAAACAGCTAAAGGACCCGGCTAGCGGTTACTTTTCAAAAGAAGGTATCCCTTATCATTCCGTTGAAACACTCATGAGCGAGGCTCCTGACTATGGACACTTAACGACCTCGGAAGCATACAGCTACTGGATGTGGCTGGAAGTTCTCTATGGTCATTATACCGGGGATTGGGGTCATTTGGAATCAGCCTGGGACAACATGGAGAAATATATCATTCCTGTTAATGAGGGTGACGGTAAGGAAGAGCAGCCTACAATGAGTAACTATAACCCGAACAGCCCTGCCACTTATGCCGCAGAATATCCGCAGCCCGATCAGTACCCAAGCCGTCTGAGTGGTCAGTATGGTGCTGGCAAGGACCCGCTGGACTCTGAGCTGAAGGCAACCTATGGCAACAATCAGACCTACCTGATGCATTGGCTGCTGGATGTAGACAATTGGTACGGTTTTGGCAATCTGCTGAATCCGTCGCATACGGCGACCTATGTGAACACTTTCCAGCGTGGAGAACAGGAATCGGTCTGGGAGGCCGTACCGCATCCATCGCAGGATAATCACAAGTTTGGCAAGCCTAATGAAGGCTTTATGAGCCTGTTCACCAAGGAAAATAATGCTCCTGCACAGCAATGGCGCTACACGAATGCCACGGATGCGGACGCACGGGCGGTTCAAGCCATGTACTGGGCGAAAGAACTGGGTTACGACAACCAGGTATATTTGGACAAAGCGAAAAAGATGGGAGACTTCTTGCGTTACGGCATGTACGATAAATACTTCCAGAAAGTAGGAAGCGCTTCCAACGGAAGTCCGATTGCTGGTACGGGCAAGGATGCCAGTCTTTATCTAATGGCATGGTATACGGCTTGGGGCGGCGGGCTAGGCCAAAGCGGCAACTGGGCTTGGCGTATTGGTGCAAGCCATGCGCATCAGGGCTACCAGAATGTCGTTGCTGCATATGCGTTATCCGATAAGGATAGCGGATTGATTCCAAATTCACCTACGGCAGGACAGGACTGGGCGACCTCGCTCAAGCGCCAATTGGAATTTTATACTTGGCTGCAATCTGATGAGGGGGCCATTGCAGGTGGAGCAACGAATAGCTGGGATGGCGCCTACAAGGCGTATCCCTCTGGTACGAGCACTTTTTATGGCATGGCTTATACAGGGGCTCCTGTATACCAAGATCCACCGTCCAACAACTGGTTTGGAATGCAGGCTTGGCCTGTCGAGCGGATTGCGGAGCTGTACTATATTTTAGCCAAGAAAGGCGACACTTCGTCTGAGCAGTTTAAAATGGCTAAACAAGTGACTGAAAACTGGATCGAATGGTCCAAGAGCTATGTATTTGCCGACGAACGGCCTGTAACTGACGCGCAGGGATACTATTTGGATGCACAAGGCAAGCGTATTCTGGGTGGCAAAAATCCGAAGGTAGCCACTACAGCAGCTAAAGGTGAGTTCTGGCTGCCGAGCAATCTGGAATGGAGTGGCAAGCCTGAGACTTGGAGCGGATTTGCCAATCATAAAGGGAATGCCAATCTTCATGTAGTAACAAAAAATCCAGGACAGGATGCAGGAGTGTTGGGCAGTTATGTGAAAGCGCTGACCTTCTTTGCTGCCGGAACAAAAGCTGAAAAAGGAGACTACACCGAGTTAGGCAAGGAAGCCAAAGATCTGTCCAAAGCCTTGCTTGATGCAGCATGGGGCTATAACGACGGCATAGGAATTACAACGAAGGAAGCACGTGAGGATTATTATCGTTATTTTACTAAAGAAGTATATATCCCGAGCGGATGGAGTGGCAAGACGGGGCAAGGAAACACGATCCCAGGCACAGACGCTACACCGTCTGATTCGGCCAAGGGCGGCAATGGTACGTATTCCAGCTATAGCGACATCCGTCCTAATATCACCAAAGATCCGCAATGGTCCTATCTTAAAGACAAATACACGAGTTCATGGAACAAACAGACCAAGAAATGGGATAAAGGTGCACCAGAATTTACGTATCACCGTTTCTGGTCCCAAGTAGATATGGCAACTGCTTATGCAGAGTATGACCGTCTCATTAATGATAGTGGACCAGCCGAACCTACAGCTCCTAAAGCTCCGTCAAATGTGAAGGCAAGTGCAGGGGATGCACAAGTTACACTAACTTGGAGCAAAGCGACAGGTGCTGATAGCTACACGGTTAAGCGCTCCACAACCAGTGGTGGCCCGTATACCACGGTAGCAACGGTAACTGACGCCACTTACAAGGATACAGGGGTGGTGAATGAAACCATTTATTATTATGTAACAACTGCAACAAACTCCTTAGGAACCAGCCCGGATTCTGCTGAGGTCAGCGCCAAGCCAACAGCAGCGCCGATTCCGGCAAAGGGAGATGTAATTGCCCAATACCGTGTGGGCGACACCAACCCGGGAGATAACCAGATTCGACCACTCTTCCGTGTCGTAAATAAGGGGAAAGAGGCTCTGGATCTGAAAAACGTTAAGCTGAGATACTACTATACCGTAGATGGCGATAAGGCGCAGGAGTTCCACTGTGATTATGCGCAATTAGGCAGTAGCAACATTCAGGGACGTTTTGTGAAACTGGATAAGGCCGTTAATGGGGCAGACTACTATCTGGAAATTTCCTTTGGAGCCGGTGCGGGAAGCCTGGCAGCTGGAGAAAATACGGGAGATATCCAGATTCGTATGAACAAGTCAGATTGGAGCAACTATAACGAAAGCGATGATTTTTCCTATGATTCAACCAAGACCTCTTATACAGATTGGGAGAAAGCACCTCTGTATATAAACGATAAACGTGTCTGGGGTCTGGAGCCTTGATTGTGAACTAAATGCTGAGCACGACGGGCGGAACGTGAGTATGCTTGAATTCACTTCCGTCCGTTTTTTTGTGATCGGATTCGTGGTACACTATGATCGTTACATTATTACATATCTGACCGAGGTGACCTGAGACATGAATGACAATTTGGCACAGGCTCTGAATGAGCAAATGAACTTTGAATTTTACTCCGCTCACGTATATCTGGCGATGGCTGCTTATTGCTCCAGTGAAAGTCTGGATGGGTTTGCAAACTTCTTCCTGGTACAAGCGGAGGAGGAACGGTTTCATGCCATGAAACTGTATAGATACATTAATGACCGTCGAGGACGCGCCACATTGGCAGCATTACCGGAGCCCAAAAATAGCTATGATTCCATGCTGGATGTATTTGAACATGGCTACAAGCATGAGCAGCAAAACACACAAAAATTTTATCACTTGGCTGACTTGGCCCTCGATGCACGTGAGCATGCGACGATCCATTTCCTGAAATGGTTTATTGATGAGCAAGTCGAAGAGGAAGCTCTGTTCGATAGTGTTATCCAGAAGCTTAAGCGTATTGAAAGAGACAGCAATGCCTTTTATATGCTGGACAGCGAATTTGCCAAACGCAGCTTCGTTGCCCCTGCGGAATAACACAGCGTACAGGTTCGTTTAAATGCCCCAGAGACAGGGATAGCATTCTTTGGGTTTACAAAGTAAAAAAGCCCGGTTTTCGGGCTTTTTTTGCGTTATTTTTAATTAATGAGGTTTCAACCCTCAAGGGATATTGTTATTTTAAATGAAGGTATAGAAAAAATTAATTTGTCGCTGAATGGTGAGCATGCTACAGTTATGTTAACTTTTATTTCTGATTAAAAAGATAGGATTAGTAGAAAAAATTATGCTCATTATTACAATACTATAGGGAGGCGGGGAACTATGAGCGAGATCTATCGTCTGGCACGTCAAGAGGATGCAGAAAGATTGCAGTATATAACGTATGAGGCGTATGAAACAATTCGGCAGTTGGAGCTTAAATGGCCTGCCGCTCAGGCAGACGTCGCTCTCATTCAAGAAAACATTAAAAATAATGATTGCTATGTGCTGGAAGTCGATGGTGTCATCCAGGCTACCGTTAGTCATTTAAAAAATAGAGCCCTTAATTTTATAACCGATCTTCCGTTTGTGATGTGGTTTGCCGTAGATCCGGCTGCTCAGGGCAAAGGATATGGAAAAAAACTGCTGAACTGGGTAGAACAAACGATTATTCGTGATCAGGTTGGAGCTCCTGCAGTGACATTAGCCACTGCGGAAAAACATCCCTATTTATTATCCATGTACGAGCGTTGGGG
The DNA here is from genome assembly GCF_019042715.1 of Paenibacillus sp. AK121. Taxonomy (NCBI): domain Bacteria; kingdom Bacillati; phylum Bacillota; class Bacilli; order Caryophanales; family Paenibacillaceae; genus Paenibacillus; species Paenibacillus sp. AK121. The sequence goes on along the minus strand of NZ_JAHPJM010000015.1, from coordinate 18,095 downwards.
ATATGAACGTATCCATGCTTTTGACCATGGAACAGGGGACGGGACAATGCATTTACTGCGTAAAGTAGTGAATCCTGAGTTATTCTCCACCTACATCCATGAAAAGAATGAAGCCGAGACTGCTAACCGAAATTAGACACGATCACTGGAGAAGCCTGAGTTCACAGTAGAAATTCCAAAATATCGTCAGGCAGGCTGTGCTTGCAGAGGAGCTTGCCTTTAATGTGTATGGTGTGGAAGAGCGATAACAGATCATGACCTTCTCTCAAGAAAGCAACCGAAGCGGCGGTGTTTTCGAGTCATTGCGACTGAGAGAGGGTTATTTGAGCTGTGGACAAATTGACAGAGATACATAAAAAGAGTAACGTAATTGTATATTTATTTAATCCATATAAAATTAATCGGATTAATCGAATCTAAAGTTGTAGAAATCTGGCCATATTAAGGAGGAACTTATTTGAGCAACTCGCAATCTGGCACGACCAAACGCCGTATAATAGCTGAGGATTTATATCGATTTCACTGGGTTAGTGATCCGGCTGTTCATCCCACGAGTGGCGAAATCGCTTACGTAGAGCAGTGTATTAATAAAGAACGGACAGACTATAACTCGGCAATTTGGCTGTTGCCGTTTGAAGGTGAAGCTCCGATACCCTTTACATACGGACCGAAAGATGAAACACCTGTCTGGTCACCGGACGGATCACAACTTGCTTTTCTCCGTTCGACAGACGGCAAGCGCCAGGTATGGATTATCCCAGCACGCGGGGGAGAAGCCCGACGACTTACGCACATAGAGAACAATGTTCGTTCATTATCCTGGTCGCCGGATGGAGCCTACATATCGTTTGTAGCAAAAACTGCTGAGAACCAGTCAAGTTCTACATGCGATGTAGGTGAGCAGGAGACACATCTTGAGGGACGAGTGGTTAATCGAACAAAAGCTAAATCCGACGGCTATGGGCTGTGGGATGATACTCGTGATCACTTGTACGTAACTGATGTCACTTCAGGGCACACGGTTCAACTGACGTCCGGCGCTTATGATGTGGCGGAGCCCGTCTGGTCACCGAATGGCCAACTGATTTTATTTGTCGCTAGAATAGCGGAGCATTCCAAAGAGGATACGGATTTACGCAAGCAAAATGATTTGTTTACGATAGCTCCTGCGTCTTCTAATGGCAATGCGGCAGCACCGTTTAAGTTGACTCATTCCGAACTTCAAATCGAGAGTGCTGCTTTCTCTCCCGACGGCACAATGATTGCCTTTTACGGTCATGATCGCCATGCCAAAGGCGCTACTCAGACTCGGCTGTATACGGTTGCCTCCAGTGGTGGGACGGCAGTATGTGTTAGTGAGACGCTTGATGCTCACCTCGGTAATGCGGGTATGAGCGACATGCGTTCACATCTTCATGTAGGACCACCACGCTTCAGTGCGGACGGTCAATCCCTGTACACGCTGGTAACCATTGAAGGAAATGTGCACGTATATCAGTTTGCCCTTGATGGAACTTTTAAAATTTTAACCCAAGGAGAACGGGAAATTTATCAATTTGAGCTTACTTCAGATGAACAGCATATCATTGCCGCTTCCACTGACGTCGCTTTGCCAGGTGATTTGTTCCGAATTGCAATCCATTCGGGAAACGAAGAACGGCTGACACGAGTGAATGATTCTCTGCTTGATGAGATTGAGATCAGTGTGCCTGAGAGCTTCTGGACTGAGGTTGAGGATGGTCGACGCGTGCAGGGATGGGTGATGAAGCCAGCTGGTTTTAAGGAGGGAGGATCTTATCCTGCCATTTTGGAAATTCACGGCGGTCCCCATGCCATGTATTCCAATTCTTTTTTTCATGAGTTTCAGTTGCTGGCCGCTCAGGGGTATGCAGTCATCTATACGAATCCGGGAGGAAGCCGAGGGTACGGACAGTCTTTTACCAATGTTGTCCTTGGAGATTACGGCGGACGTGACTACACCGATCTACTGAGCGCCGTGGACGAGGCTATACGCCAATTCCCACTCATTGATCCGGAAAGACTGGGTGTCACAGGAGGCAGCTATGGTGGCTTTATGACAAACTGGATTGTCGGGCATACGGATCGTTTCCGAGCAGCTGTGACCCAGCGCTCCATATCTAATTGGCTGTCGATGTATGGGGTGAGTGATATCGGATACTCGTTTACTGAAGATGAAGTTGGCGGAAATCCATGGGATGATTTCGAACTTTTGTGGAGGCAGTCCCCGCTGGCTTATGTGCAGCAAATCAATACACCGCTGCTCATATTGCATGGAGAGCAGGATCTACGTTGTCCTATTGAGCAGGGGGAGCAGCTGTTTACAGCATTACGTCGTTTGGGAAAACCTACTCAATTTGTCCGTTTCCCAGCTTCAAGTCACGAGCTTTCACGAAAAGGGCACCCACAGCTTCGCGTGGAACGACTGCAACGTATTACCGACTGGTTTGTCCAACACAAAATTTAAGTCTCATTCGATTTGTAGTGTTTATGGAAAAATGTCAGGTCCTAATCTTAGGACTTGGCATTTTTTAATGTGTCTTGCATCCATTCTCTTAACCTCATTTAATGCTGGTGTTGGGTCACGATTTACGGTTATCATAGACGAAGATATTATTCGTTCATCGCTTCTTGCTTACATTCATATTCAAAAGGAGATATACAATGGCTGAGCCCTTAAAAAATATGTACACGGAGGAATTCCTTCGTCTATTCGGTGAAAGAGTACAGGCTGCATACAGTCCATTCGACATTGAAGGATTTATCCATCAAGTTATGGACCAAAAATGGGATGAGCTAGAGCTAAAAGAACGAATACGGCGTATTTCGTTAACATTAGGAGCGTTTTTGCCTAGTAGTTATGAAGAAGCTCTTTTTATTTTATTTGCCATAGATGAGTACTGTAGCGGGTTTCCGTACTTGTTTTTCCCCGATTTCATAGAGGTATATGGGCAGGGAGAAGAGCATTGGGACCTGTCCATGAATGCACTGGAGCGATTTACATCAAAATCCTCTGCGGAGTTTGCTGTGAGGCCCTTCCTTCTGCGTGAACCAGAACGGACGATGCGGCAGATGACGAGCTGGGCGGCACACCCCAGTGAACACGTCCGCCGTCTTGCCAGCGAAGGATGTCGTCCACGGCTACCCTGGGGACAGGCGCTGCCTGTCTTCAAACGTGACCCTGCTCCGGTATTGGCCGTATTGGAACTACTGAAGGCCGATCCATCATTATATGTACGTAAAAGTGTAGCCAACAACCTGAACGATATTGCCAAGGACCATCCCGATATCGTCATCGCAACGGCTCAACGGTGGAAGGGGGCACATCCTGACACCGACTGGATTGTGCGCCATGGCTGTCGATCCCTGATTCGCAAATCCATCCCTGAAGTGATGGCCATGTTCGGCTATGCGAATGATACGGATGGGGTGCCGCTGGTTGCAGCTGCCTCTCTCAACACAGACCCTATCGTGTTAAAGATCGGTGATCACTGTGAGTTAAGCTATGTGCTTCAGCTTCGAGAAGGTGAATCCGTACGAGTCCGCATCGAGTATGGCATCGACTTTGTTAAGGCGAGAGGACAGGTCTCACGTAAACTGTTTTTGCTTTCTGACAAAACCGTCTCCGGAGGAACCCGTTTAACGGGTACACGAACACACCGGTTTGCAGACCTGACAACTCGTCGCCATTATGCGGGAGCGCACCGAATTGTCCTGCTCGTAAACGGGCAGGAAGTGGCTTCTACAATGATAGACATTGAGATGTAGATTACAATAATAGTAAAGAAAAGAGTCTGTATTCAGGCTCTTTTTTGTCGTTTGCGTTACAAATTTTATTTTTTCCAAATAAATTAATTCTGGTATTAGAACCTGGTACTAAGACGTGTTATACTACTTAAAGGAAGTTGCTCTTATCTTATGTATAAAGGGGTAGGTATGATTTGACTGATCAGCAACAATGGCTTGCGCCTGAATATTACAATATGACTTCGGAAATGGAGCACCATGAGGCTGGTAAGACAGCACTCAAGTGGTTAAGTGAGACAGGAGAATACGAAGAAATCACATACGGAGAGCTGTTGAAAAAAGCAAACCGGCTGGCTGGAGGACTTGCAAGTCTGGGATTTAACAAAGGGGACAGAGTTCTGGTCGTAGTACCACGGCGTATTATTGCATATGTCATTTACCTGGCATGCTTGAAGCTGGGGCTTGCTGTCATTCCATCTTCAGAAATGCTGCGGGCCAAGGATATTGCATATCGGCTTCGCCATTCGGAAGCGCGCGCAGTCATTGCCTGGACCGACGTAACAAGTGAAGTAGACAAAATCAGCGATGATTTGCCTGCTTTGGATTATCGCATTGTAGTCCCTGGGGACCGAACAGTAGGTGCGCAAGGCTGGCTCGTGCTGGATGAGCTGATGGAGGGACAGGAAGATATTTTTGAAGCTGTGAAGACACACCGTGATGACATGGCCATTCTGGCCTATACTTCGGGCACCACAGGCAATCCTAAAGGTGTTGTACACAGCCATGGCTGGGGATATGCCCATCTGCGGATAACATCACCATGGTTGGATATTCGAGCTTCAGACATCGTATGGGCTACTGCCGCACCTGGCTGGCAAAAATGGATTTGGAGTCCGTTTTTATCAGTACTGGGAAATGGAGCGACCGGATTCGTATATAATGGTCCGTTTCGTCCGGGGCGCTATTTGCAGTTGCTGCAGCAATATGGAGTTCAAGTGTTGTGCTGTACACCGACGGAATATCGGATTATGGCAAAAACGGCTGGTTTGGATCAATATGATCTATCCCGATTGCGAAGTGCTGTTTCTGCGGGAGAACCGCTCAATCAGGAGGTTATTAACAAGTTTCAGGAGCAATTCAACATTACGATTCGCGACGGTTACGGTCAAACAGAAAGTACATTAATTATTGGTAATCTAAGAGACGTACCTCTGCGCACAGGTTCGATGGGCAAATCCATTGCACCGGGACTTGTTGAGGTCGTAGACGAGGATGGTATTCCGCTGGCTCCAGGGCAAGTGGGCGATATTGCAGTGCGTGCTGATCTGCCGGCATTGTTTCATACGTACTATCATGATCCAGAGCGCAAATTAGCGAGTGTACACGGAGATTATTTTGTAACGGGCGACCGGGCTCGGAAGGACGAGGATGGATATTTTTGGTTTGAAGGACGTGGTGATGATATCATTATCAGTTCTGGCTACACCATTGGTCCTTTTGAAGTAGAAGAAGCGCTGATGAAGCATGATTCTGTGCAGGAATGTGCAGCGGTAGCCAGCCCGGATGAAATCCGTGGACATGTTGTAAAAGCCTTCGTCGTGCTCAAAGCCGGAGTAGAAGGGTCACCAGAGTTAGTGAAGGAACTGCAGCATCATGTGAAAAAGTGGACGGCACCTTACAAATATCCACGAAAAATAGAGTTTATTCAAGAGCTTCCTAAAACCAGCTCAGGCAAAATACGAAGAGTGGAGCTGCGTGAACTGGAGAAACAGTCCTCACTGTAGTGATGAAATCATTCAACATAACCAAACGGGAACAGGAGCGTGGAAAAATGAGTACATTTGAATCATTGTTGGAGCAATATGCAGAACTGGTCGTTAGAGTAGGAGTCAACATTCAGCCCGGACAGGCGTTGTTGGTAACTGCACCACTGGAAACTGTTGAATTCACACGCCTGATTGTCAGCAAAGCCTATGAAGCAGGCGCTAAATATGTACAGGTAGAGTTTGAGGACGATTCCATTACACGCAGTCGTTTTGAGCATGGTGACGAAGCCAGCTTTGATTACTACCCTGCTTGGAAGGCAGAAATGATGGAGAAATTCGCCGAAGAGGGTGGAGCCACATTAACGATTAAAGTGCCGAACCCGGATTTATATCAAGGTATTGATCCGCAAAAAGTTTCTCGTGCGACAAAAGCGGCAGCTACGGCGAGAGAAGGCTTTTCCAAATATACCCGCAATCACAAAATTAGCTGGTGTTTGATTAAAGCTCCGACGAAAGCCTGGGCCGATAAAGTGTTTGCGGATGTAGCAGAAGAAGACCGCATTCGTGTTATGTGGGATACGATTTTCCAAATGAATCGTGTAGACGGCTCTGATCCCATTCAGAATTGGCAAAATCATTTGAAAAATCTTGAACAGGTACAAGATAAGCTGAACCATAAAAAATATAAAAGCCTGCACTATCGTGCGCCCGGAACAGATTTGAGAATTGAGTTGGCTGACGGACATATTTGGCGCAGTGGTGGTGGTGAAAACGGGCGCGGAGATTATTTTGTCGCGAATATGCCGACAGAAGAAGTATTCACGATGCCTAAGCGTACTGGTGTCAATGGTCACATTACAAGTACCATGCCGCTTAATTTAAATGGGCAGCTGGTAGATCGCATTACATTTACCTTTAAGGACGGTAAAGTCACCGAATATACAGCAGAATCCGGTGAGCAGCATCTCACTCATTTGCTCGCTACAGATGAAGGAGCCAGCTACCTGGGGGAAGTTGCCTTGGTGCCGCATGATTCACCGATTTCTAATCTCAACCGCATCTTTTATAATACAGGTATCGACGAAAATGCTTCCTGCCACCTGGCTTTAGGCAGTGCGTATCCATTTAACATCGAAAATGGGACACAAATGAACCGGGAGGAACTACTCCAGAACGGTGCCAATGTCAGCCTGACTCATGTTGACTTCATGATCGGCTCAGCTGAGCTGGATATTGACGGTGAACTGCAAGACGGAAGCAAAGAGGTTGTGTTCCGCAAAGGAAATTGGGCTATTTAGTTTTGCCTTTTCTTAATCTCTATTCAATCAACCCGCAAACGATCTGATTCGTTTGCGGTTTTTTTTAGCCTAATTTTCATATCTTTACTTGTTTTGTGAAATGTAAAGTGCTAGGATAAGTTCAAACAATAATTTAAACAACGTTTTAAATATAGTTTGAATTTTTGTTTGTTTTGCTTAAGCGGCCCGTTTCATTTGCCCGTTTGGATTAAACTAAATAGGAGGAGGAAAAACATGAGTCACCCAGACAAAAAACAACAGACCAAAGAAAAAATTCTACAGTCTACGCTGAAATTTATTCAAAAGGAAGGTTTCGAGGCGGTTACAATCAGAAAAATTGCTGATCTGTCTAGCACTAATATTTCTTTAGTTAATTATTATTTTGGCTCCAAAGAAAATTTGCTCAGTGAAGCTATTGAAGTGATCCTAAACAGCTTTCAGCACACATTTTCCGTTTTGGACAATACAGCGATGCCTCCGCAAGATAGACTGAAACAATTTTTACTTAACTATTTACAGGTCATTCGCCAATATCCAGAGCTACTGTCGCGAATTATTGTGATGGGCAGCACACCCTTTACATCTCAACAGGAATACGGAAGATTTTTAAACATGATGGGGTTTCCAAAGGTCCAGAACACGATCAAGGAGCTGACAGGTGAGCAACAGCCGGAGCGGTCGTTAGCAATGATGCTGCAAATATTCGGAGCTATTTTTCTGCCTGCACTGATGAGTCCGATTCTTGAGTCTGGAGCAGTTGTGGAAATGCCCACAATAGAGGAACAATTAAACCTGCTATTTGAAAGATATTTCGATCAAAAATAAATCTCAGGGGTGAATACCATGGAATTTTTGAGAAAATATTGGCAAGATGCAGGAGCCATCATTGGAGTGGCTGTATGTATTGTTTTGTTTTTGAATCCCGCCATGTTTTCTGATATATCAGGAATATTATGGTTGAGCTTTGTGAATATATTGTTTCACCAATTTGAGGAATACCGCTGGCCTGGATATTTTGCGGGTTTATTTAACAATATTTTGTTTAAAAGTGAAGCCCCAGATCGTTACCCCTTGAACCCTAATTCAGCGATGATCATTAATGTGGCCATTGCCTATGTATTTTATCTGCTCCCCGTATGGTTCCCCCACGTAATCTGGCTCGGACTCGCACCAGTTTTGATGGGATTCTTCCAGGTCGTCTGGCACGGTATTGTTGTCAATCTCAAAGCAAAAACGGTATATAACCCTGGTTTGTGTACGGCACTTCTCCTGCATGTCCCTATAGGAATCTGGTATATTCATGAAATCGTAAAGAGAGACATCCCAACGGCAATAGACTGGATTGCAGGCACAATCTACTTTGTTTTTGCTGTATACATCTTCATTATCAAAGGGAATATATGGTTGAAGGAGAGTGACTCCCCTTACGCCTTTTCTAAACAACAGCTAGGAATTTATGATCGCAGGTAGGATATGTTAGAAAATCACAAATGTGCTTGTTTACAAGTTGGATACAAGTAGAGGTATTCTCGAAACGAGGTTCGGTTACACTTGGTTTGTACCCAAGAACAAGGAAAGAGTGATCTTACAATGAAACCTACACATCAATCTCGTAATCGTAAAAAGTTAGCTTGCAAGCTGGTCACCACCAGCGCTTTATTGGCTATAGGTTTTGCTGTAATGACAGGATGCGGCAATAGCGGAGAAGCAAACTCAACTGCTCCCTCTACAACGAAATCAGCCACACCATCTGCCAGTAATTCAACAGATCAGAACACAGACATCCATACCAACGAGCAAGATACTCACACTAACAAGACGAGTACAGATCTCAGCAAGCCTAGTGTGGATGCGGGAAGTTCCAAGGGAAGTTCCAAAAATACTGGAAAAGAGTTTGATCAAGGTTCAACCTCGACACAGCATAAACCTGCTAGTAGTACAGCCTCACCTGACAGTAAATACAGCTCTGCAGCTGCTATATTGAGTGCAGCCAAGCAGGGGACGTTACCCAATCTGCCTAAAGGTCTTGGTTTGGGAACTAGCAGCGATCTTTTGTTTGAGCTTTGGGGGAAATCCGATTCTGGTTCTACAGGCCCTATGAGAAGTTACGCTAAATATCATACAGATCTCGTACTGGATGGAAATGATAAAGTTACAGAAATTACTTCTTCCGATTCAAAATATAAGAAGTTGCTTATCAAACAAGTTATTGACGAACTGGGCCAGCCCACAGAAACAGTTGACACCTCTAGAGACATATCCGGCACAGCAGAAGCTAATTATAAAATCAACAACACATCAGGTCTTAGTTATTATTTAGTATTTTCCTATCAAACCAAAACGCAAAAGGTCAGTTATGTTCGATTATATTTTAACTCGATGACGCCATAATTAGATTTAGATGTATAAAAAAGAGAGTCGTTTCCATTACGATCATGGAGGCGACTTTTTCGGTTCATTGCATTTTTAGAGGATGACATTTATAATGTTAAGTGATTGATTAATCACTAATCAGAAAATTTGTGATAAATAAAAGGATGAGAAAATATGGCTAAAGCAACATCAACATCAATAAATCGCCAAAAGGAAATCATATCTGCTGCTATTGAAGTCTTTGCGGAGATGGGCTACTATCGAGCTACAACGGCCAAAGTTGCGGAACGGGCTAATATTTCTCAGCCCTATGTTTTTCGCTTTTTCGCTACTAAAGAAGCCTTGCTTATTGAAGCCCTAAAGGTATCATTTGCACGTATCATAGACTCTTTTCACCGGGTCATTCAATCCGCTTCGTCGGAACAGTTAGAGCAAGAACTGATTGCAGCCTATTCGCAGATTATGACGGAATATCGAAATGAAATACTTTTGCAAATGCAGGCACAGACAATCCGTGAGGATGTGGTTGTAACCGTGATGCAGCAGGGGTTACGTGAGATCCATACGACAGTTTATGACGCTTTCTGCCAGGCTGGTATTGAACAAGCCTTGGAAAGAACAATGCTTTTTCTCGCCAGAGGAATGCTATGTAATATTTCAATGTCGCTGGATCTGCCAGAACTGATGAAAACAGACGATTAATTGGTATGTATGCAGTAGAGTCGCGCTTTTGCGCGGCTTTTTTGTGTGCTTTTAATTGTACAAGACATGAATTGTTAGTTTGAATGAAAATGACTAGCTAAGTTGACAAGAGAAGTGGGCCTCGCTATTCTTATACCTATAGGAGTATATGTATTTAAAATTAAAATTATACTAAGCCCCACAAAAAAAGGCGGAGGTACCACTATGTCATTAACTAGTCATATCGAAGCAGATCAGATTCTTGATTGCAAAGGGCTTGCTTGTCCTATGCCAATTGTAAAAACAAAAAAAACTATGGATGAGCTTCTTGCCGGGCAGATTATGGAGGTTCAAGTGACTGACAAAGGTTCGTTAGCAGATTTTCAGAGCTGGGCCCAAGGCACCGGACATCAGTATTTGGGCACTTTTCAAGAAGGAGTTGTCATGCGACATTATCTACGCAAAGCAAATCCGACTGATGTGAAGGAGGAGCAAGCATTCCCTTCCACGATAAGTCATAAAGAGCTGCAAGCAAAATGGTTTGCAAAGGAGAACTTCATTTTGCTGGATGTTCGTGAACCCGCCGAATTTGCTCTTCAACACATCCCAGGATCTAAGCACATCCCCCTCGGAGAACTGGAGAACAGACTCGCTGAGCTAAATCTGGAAGATGAAATCGCAGTGATCTGCCAAGCTGGAGCACGCAGTGAAAGGGCTTGCCGGTTATTGGCAGACAAAGGCGCTAAAAACGTCAAATCTGTGCTTTCAGGCATGTCCGGCTGGGCAGGAGAAATGATGGGGTACGATTCTATATGAGTACAGCCAAAACAACGATTATTTTATTCAGCGGTGAGCTGGATAAAGCGATTGCTGCATTCATTATTGCGAATGGAGCGGCAGCATATGATCATGAAGTAACTATTTTCTTCACATTTTGGGGACTAAATATATTGCGTAAGGATGAGCTCATGCGCACCCATAAGGGAATGCTCGAAAAAGCCTTTGGCTGGATCATGCCTCGTGGACCGAAAAAGTTAGCACTCTCCAAAATGAATTTCGTCGGACTGGGACCACAGATGATCAAGCATGTCATGAAAAAGCATAATGCGCTCTCTCTTCCAGAGCTTATAGAGTTAGCACAAGAGCAGGGGATCAAGCTCGTCGCTTGCACCATGACCATGGATTTGTTAGGACTTCAACAAGAAGAGCTAATAGATGGTGTGGAATATGCTGGAGTAGCTGCTTACTTGGGAGATGCATCGCAAGGACAGGTGAATCTATTTATTTAGGGTATCCTATTTACTTTTTTGGTTTATAATATACCTATACATGTATATGGTAAGTCAAAAAAGGAGTGCATTGCTTATGGATTACAATTACAGTGATGAACTGAAAACGCGCTTGAGAAGGATTGAGGGCCAGGTACGTGGAGTACTTCGTTTAATGGATGAGGGCAAGTCGTGCAAGGATGTAGTCAGCCAGCTATCAGCTGTACGCAATGCATCAGATAAAGCAATCGCCCAGATTGTAGCAGAAAATCTGCAACGTTGCATATTGGAAGAGCAGGAAGCTGGAGGAGATACGGATAAGCTGGTTAAAGAAGCAATTCAGCTGCTGGTGAAAAGTAGATAATTTATAGTGAATACACGAAAGACTAAGATTAAATAATAGCCGAATTAAAAAGTTCGCTGCCCTAGTTGGTAGCGGGCTTTTTTTCGGACAACTTTAGGAATGAAATAAGCCTCTGTTTATACAGAAGTATAGGAGTGTAAATAACCCATAAGAAAAATAACTTCTTTCGGAGGGCATAGGTATGGAGGTATTTGTCACGATTGGTGTCAAATTGATCATCAGCTTTTTTGGCCTATGGCTTATTACTTTTATTACAGGTCGGAAAACACTCAGTCAGTTAACACCGCTCGATTTTCTGACATCATTGGTATTGAGCGAAATTGTAGGGAATACGTTATATGACGATAAGGTGACCATTTGGCATCTTTTGTTTGCTTTGGCACTATGGTGCGCGCTGGCCTACTTTTTCGAAAAAGCGACGACCCATTTTGTGAAATTTGGATATATGGCAGAAGGTCGAACAGTGCTGCTCGTGGATAAAGGGCAGGTTAATCAAGAATTGCTGGAGAAATATGATATAGAATTTACACAGCTACTCTCCATGCTACGCCAGCAAAATATTTTTTCTCTGCGTGAGGTCTTGTACGCTACGTTAGAGACGAACGGCTCATTGTCAGTCATGCGCAAACCCGAATATGAGCCACCCGCTGCTCAGGATATGGGAATAGATGCACAGCCTGATTTTTTTTCTGTTACTGTCATTGATAAGGGAAGGTTGCTAAATGAATCTATGCGCGGGAAAACAATTGATGTAGAGCTGATAAAAGCAAAGGCGCGAGAGCAGGGATATGACAGCATCAATGAGATTGCCTATGCAGAGCTTAGCGAGGATGGAACGCTCCATGTAGTGCCGATGAAAGAGAATAAAAATCAAAAAAGTGGTGGATCTATTTAAATGAATGATCATCTCCTCATGAAGAGGACTGTTTATTTGTCTTTTTTCTTTTTTTAATAACAATAAAGGTGAATAGTAACAAAGGGAGAAAAATTTGAAAAATAGGAAACCAGGAATTAAGAACAAATTTTCGACCGATTACCATGTGATGAATATAGTTGGGCGACAAAAAAGAAAGTCCATAAATAAGTGCTGCGAGGGGAAGAATCCATTTTTTAAATCCGACTCCGGTTATTTTTTCAAGTCCTATCACAGCACCATTAAAAAATAAAGACATTTTGATGATCAAGCCAAGAAAAAGAAGCAAGGTGAAAAGGGCATCCATTCGTTCGAACAGATCTGCTAATTCAATCAACTGAACGGCTTCCAAAAGAGGAAGTGTGCTATTTGCAGCGATCTTGGGTCCGAGAACAAAAATATCCAATTGATTAACAAATGTTAGAGCAAGTGCGGTCATTATATAGGCAAAGGAAACGGGTTTTGTGAGATTCCGGCCTTTATGTACAAGCGGATAAAATACAAGAAATAACACAGTTTGTCCGAATGGAAAGGAGATAAGCTCAGGAATAGCGGCTTTAAATATCGGTTTCCATCCTTCCTCTAAAACCGGAAGGGAATTTTCCAAGTGAAAGAGACCAGTTGCCGGAATTAATATACTAATTATGGCGTATCCAAGTACAAAAAAAGGGAAAAGGAACAAGCAAAATAAGAACAATGCTTTGTAGCCGTAACGAACCGTGTTGGATACAACCACGATTGTGATCAAGATGATGATCCACAAAGGGGTTTGGCGGAGCAGAGTCATTACGGTCACCTCGCCTAAATCGCGTATGTTCCGAGAAGCTTCATATGTAAAATACATCACAAAAAGTAAATTGATGAGTGTACCGACATATTTCCCTGTGTAACGGCGAAACAACATGAACAAATCTAATTCAGGATCTTGATGGTGAATAGCAAGATGGAGCATTAGCAGAAGAAGTCCTGCTAATGCTCCTATCAACATGACTAACCAAGCATCTTGCTTTGCTTCAGCCCCCATTAAAAACAAAGTTGTACTTCCAACTTCAAATAAAGACATACAAATGATCAGCTCGGATACTCGGATTGTATTTTGACGCATTGCTTCATTTCACCTCTCCCTGTTTATTTCATTTCAACAGTTCGTTAAAAGATTTTTCGAATAATCCTGGACGTGCAAGCTTCATTTTTACACCTATTTTTATATCCATGTTTGCGAACTCTTCAGGCCATGTCTCTTTTATTTTTTTCCAGTCTTTTGGGTACTTGTGATGAATTTTATTTCCAACACCAATAAGGTCGATATTCTTTTGCTGTAAGGCTTTCCAGCCTTCCTGAATTTGCAGTTTGATCGTTTCTGCTGCTTGCATCTGCAATTGACCTATACTTTGCATATCTTTCATTTCTCTTTGCGAAGAGGATGATAGAAGATCCCCGGTAGCTTTAACGTCAACGTTGAGGTAATAATGATTTAAATTCTTGATTGGCGTAACCTTAACCTTGGCTTTCCGGATGAGGAAAGCGGACGTAACATTCCCATCCACATAGTTTACAGTAGTGTTTTTAATCTGGTTGTTTAACCATGAAACCCCTATACTTTCCTTTTCATTTAGGAAGCCGACTCTCTTGTCTTTCTGAAAAATGCTTAAGCCCGATAATTTGAGTTTATTTTTGGCGGAGGTTTCCTTGAAAACATCAACAGAGTCTAGTTTCTCCGGCTCGGAACCCTCAAGAGATATTTCTGGAACTCCGGCTGCACTATCGGAGCTAATTTTCGAAATAAATTCATACATGGATATTGCAGGGTAAATTGATCCTAATTTGCTATCTCTTTCTATAATCTTTTCTAAAGCTTGACCAGGAATTTTCTCTGGTGGTACAAGCTTTTTTAAAAAATTACGAGCCTCTCCGTTGGCAATGAATATTTTTACAGTTTCTCGTGAATCAAGGTTGCGGAGGTAAATATCAATAATCTCTTCAATGCCTTGTTCAGCTGCTTTTTTTCCAATAACGAGTATATTATTTTGGGCAAAATACAGTTTACGTGGGTATTCCAGGCTACTCTTCGTAACGGTCTCTCTCAATGTTTTTCCATGTGTAGAAAAGGTATGTACAGCGCTTTGCGATGCCCCGGAGGAAGTACCACCTGAGCCAGTCGTCATGGCTGATGGAATGATGATTTGATAAGTATTGATCCAGTCGCCCTTATGTCCATCAATTCCAGTTGCTGTTGTGATGGCTAATTCGTTCAATTCTGTTCGATCTACGCACCCTGTAAGTAATAACCCTGCAATAAACAGAACATAACTAACTCTTAATTGCCGCACCATTGATCTCTCCTATTTTTGGGTATCAGGCTTATGACCACCTTCAGTATCATCCGAACTAGCAGGGTATTGGTGAGCTGCCTGTCTTGTCTGGTTATGGCCTGATTTTTCGCTAGGTCTGGTTTTCATAGCCCACCACGGAACTCTGATGATAAGGTCCTTCATATTAGTTTTAAAGGTGGGGCTATAGGGCACAAAATAATCAACTCCGAATGACTTGAGAGATACAAGGTGAATTAGAAGGGGGATAATTCCTATCAGAATACCAAATAAGCCTAGAGCCCCCGCCAGTAGCATAAGTGCAAAACGCAACAACCTGACCGCTGAAGCCATAGCAAAATACGGGATGACAAAGTTCGATATAGCTGTGAAGGCAACAACGATCACCATTGCACCTGAGACCAGTCCGGCTTGCACCGCCGCCTGTCCGATAACCAGAGCTCCTACAATGGAAACGGCTGGTCCGATGACCCGTGGCATTCGCACACCTGCTTCACGAATCACTTCAAACATTAATTCCATCATTAAAGCTTCCAATAATGCAGGAAAAGGAGTTCCTTCCCGTTGAGCCATTAGCGTAATCAACAGCGTGGTGGGGATCATTTCCTGTTGGAAAGTCGTCAAGGCTATAAATAGAGAGGGAAGCAACAATGAGACTAGAAAAGATACTACACGAAGAGCCCTTAAAAAAGTTGAAATGTCATATCTCTGGTAGTAGTCTTCCGCCGTTTGAAAGAAATTAAAGAAGGTTACAGGTGCAATCAGAGCGAATGGCGTCCCATCAACCAGGACAGCTACTTGTCCGTCTAAAAGGCTACCTGCGACTGTATCCGGACGCTCTGAGTTTAGCATGGTGGGAAAGAGACTAAGTGGTTCATCCTGTATAAATTCTTCGATGTAGCCACTTTCAAGTATGCTGTCTGTATCAATGGATTGAAGCCGTTTTGTAATTTCCTGTATGACTTCTGGATTAGCGACATTTTCAATGTAAGCTAACATGACTTTGGTTTGTGTATATCGCCCAATAACATGACTTTCAAATTTAAGGTCAGGTGTCCGCAATTTTCTTCTGATCAGTGTAATGTTGGTTGAGATATCCTCCGTAAATCCTTCTTTAGGACCCCGTACTACGGTCTGAGTACTGGGTTCCTGAATAGCCCGTCTTACTCCGCCTGCGATGGAAACTACCAATGCATAGTTGTTTCCGTCGATGACAATGACAGCATTCCCGGAGAGGATGGCTTGATATACTTCATTTTGCGAATGTATCATTTGAATATTTCCAGACGGAATTGTGTTTTTTAACAAAGAAGCTGCAGTATTTTCCTTAAACATAAAAGTATCTGCGGAGCCCATCTCTGTAATCAAGCTCTCCATTAAATCGGAAAGCAAGTTTTGGTCAATCAGTCCTTCAATATAACAAACGGCGAGATGGCCAGCATGTACAGGACTTTCGGAAAAATCACGAATGACAAAATCGGGACCTTGCCCAAGTTTTAATTTAAGTAAAGAAAGAGTATGGGATAACGATGAATGGATTGGATCGGTAGCGGTTTGCTGTTTGGATTTTTCGATATCCTGTGTGTACCTTTTTCCAGGTTTCAGAACACTTCTAATCCAACGTGTTAACACAAATGAACCCCCTCTTTTTTGATAAAGCATATCTTTTCCTTGCAATCCAAAAATATACGCTATTTTTATGAATTGGATACTTAGTGAAAGACATGTGGAAACCTGATCAGTTTCGAAAATTAAACAGCACAGGTCCAAAGCAATTTGACTTATAGAATATTTGAGTCCTTGATTGAGGAGACTACCTTCATGGGTTTGGAATTTTTCAGAAAGTGGTGATCAGGTTTGAGTTTCTCAGATGAGCTCATCTGTTTTGGGTTTGAGGACAGACTAGGGTATTTTGCTAAGGCTGCTGTTCCTCCTATTTATGAGACTGCTCCATTTTTCTTTGATACCTACGAGGATTATGCTGAAGCAGCTAATCATGAAAAGGAGCATTATGTCTATTCGAGAGGAACCAATCCTACCGTTCGGATTGCAGAACAAATGATTGCTGCGCTGGAAGGTGGGGAGGACTGCAAGTGCTTTGCCTCCGGAATGGCTGCTATCAGTGCCGCTCTAATGTGTAGCTTATCCGCAGGGGATCATCTGATTCTGGTCGGACACATATATGAAACTTCCGTCAGCCTAGCCAAATACTTAACGAAGTTCGATATAAACTATACCATTGTACATTCGACTTCTACGAAAGCAGTTGCTAATGCCATCCAACCGCAGACCCGTGCTATTCTTATGGAGTCTCCTACCTCGTTTACATTCGATATGGTAAATATTCAGGAAGTAGCTTCGCTTTCCAAAGCTAAGGGTATCCGCACAATCATAGATAATTCATGGGCTACACCCCTTTTCCAAAAACCATTAGAATGGGGCGTTGATATCGTCGTTCACTCCGCATCGAAGTACTTGGGGGGGCATAATGATTTAATTGCAGGGGCAGTAATCGCTTCTAAAGAGATAATAAATCGTATGTATGCTGAAGAATATGAGTTAATTGGCGGTTCGTTAGCCCCTTTTGAAGCCTGGCTACTCATTCGGGGTCTAAGAACACTCCCGCTTCGTATGGAAGCCCATCAAAGAAATGCTCTGTTGGTTGCTCGTTTTCTATCAGATCATCCGGCCATTTCTAAAGTAAATCATCCTGGACTTCCTTCTCACCCACAGCATGAGCTGGCATGTAGACAGCTTAAAGGGTATGGTGGATTATTCAGCTTTGAACTAAAAGATTCGGGTTATGAGGATATATGCAGAGTGATCAATAAACTGCGACTGATTCGGATCGGTGTATCGTGGGGGGCTATGGAGAGCCAGGTAATCTCACCAAACTACGGGTTCAATAAGCTGAGTCTAAAAAAACAACACATGCCCGAATCGCTAATCCGCTTGGCTGTGGGGCATGAACCTGCTGAACTTTTGATAGAAGATCTAGCTACAGCTTTAAGCTAAGCGTTCATTTCAGGATTTCATATAAAAAAAGGAAAGCAGCAGCTCCATCAATAAAGAGCTACTGCTTTTATGATTTATAACGTTTATATCTTCGGTTGTTATAGACAAAGCACTATGTGTAGGCGAGGTTCAGTAAAAAAATTGCACCGAGTAGAAACACAAATTATTTGCTGGTAAATATTACAACTTGTTTGTTGGGTATACACGTGATAAATTATATATCCAGCCAGTTAAACGGCTGTTGATTGATCTTTGAAAACTGAACAACGAGTGAGTACGGATTTTGTTTACAAAATCCAACGTTGAAATTTTGGTACATGCC
>NZ_JAHPJM010000014.1:0-137057 GCF_019042715.1 Paenibacillus sp. AK121 | reverse complement strand
TGGTCAGATTCCTGCCTATATTTTAAAGGATATTTTCCAAAACCGGAAACGGAACGCACGGTTGATAAAACCCATGGCCTTTGTTAAAGTGATTGGACCCATGAAGGGTGAAAGAAGCTTTATATTGCCCAATGTCATTACAGCAGAGAATGAAATCAAGCTTGCAGGTGCGGGAATCATTAAGGGAAAGACGCAAACATACGGTGGTTATCTGAATGAGTCAGAGGTTGAGGGTCTTATGTGGATCAAAGGCGATCTGAAGGGAGGCGTGCTGAAAAGCAGCGATCCGAAGACCGGTAAAAATATAGCATATGAGATCAAAGCGGTGAAAAGCAAGATCAAGGCCATCGTTCAGGGGGATGACATTTTCTTTCAGGTAAAAATGACCTCAGAGGGACGCATTTCGGAGGTGCATATAAAGCATGAAAATTTACGCAACAACAATGTGCTTGGACAAGAAGAGAGTCTTTTTCAGGAGAAAGTGAATTCATTAGCTGAACAAACCGTAGCTAAAATGCAAAAACTGAAGGTTGATGTCGGAGGTTTCGGAGAAGCCTTGAGGATTCAACATCCTAAAGTTTGGCGTAAGGTCAAAGAGGATTGGGATACCACCTTTAGCACCATTCCCGTAAGGTTTAGCACAGATATTCATATTGAAGATTACGGCTCTTCGATTACGACGGCAGACTGAGGAATTTCGTTTGCACCTGTTATGGACAAACCTTCAATACCACGAATCTAGGTGGCATTGAAGGTTTTTTAAGTCTATTTAAATAGGGATAGTGTTTCTTTCAGCCACGTAATATAGCTTTCTTCCCGATTAATAGCACGACTCAGCACTAAATAATGGCCGAATTGACTAGATCCGGGCACTTGAAGGTTCTCGTCCAGCCGTTGAAGGGATTTCTTACTTTCGTACAGGTATTCCAGCTTTTCTTCTCGTTTGGCAATCTGGTCCTCGAACAAGCGCTTGCTTTCTTCTTTGGGGATGGCTGCTGAGAAATACAGCATAAGCATAAACTCATCCTTTTCTGTTTCCGGTAACTCTTTGGGGCTTAGCAGCCATGCAGTTAGCTCCTGTGTCCCTTTGGGGGTTATACAGTACAGCTTCTTTTCCAGCTTGGCTCCTGTAATGGACGTGCGATATTCAATGAGTCCCTCTTCGGTCAGCCTTTTAAGCTCGGGGTAAATCTGACTGTGCTTGGCGCTCCAAAATTGTCCGATTTCCTGCTTGAATTGGCTCGTAATATCATAGCCGCTCATTTCCTCTTTGTGAACCAGACCCAAAATGGCATATTTTAATGTGCGTTTCAACGTTGTTCTCCTCGCAATGGGTATTTGACAATAGTATATCACAGCGCTACAATTTATATGTATCATAAAACATGTTTATATTTACATGTTTGAATGATTGTTTATTATTTTGGAGTCTTGTTTAATTCATAAACTCATAATAAGGAAAGAAGGATGCAAGATGGACAAGTTTATCGGCAGTCACATGATTTACACCTATGAGAATGGCTGGGAGTACGAAATATATATTAAAAATGAGGATACGATTGATTATCGCATTCATAGTGGGATGGTAGGCGGACGCTGGGTACGTGATCAGAAGGTCAATCTGGTGAAGCTGGTAGAGAATGTGTATAAAGTATCGTGGACTGAACCGACAGGCACAGACGTTTCCCTGAACTTTATGCCTGAGGAGAAACGGATGCATGGCATTATTTTCTTCCCTAAATGGGTTCATGAGCATCCGGAAATCACGGTGCGCTACCAAAACGATTTTATTCCGCTGATGGAAGAATCGCGTGAAAAGTATGAAACCTATCCGAAGTATGTGGTTCCTGAATTTGCGGATATTACCTTCATCGAAAATGCAGGTGTAAACAACGAACTATTAATCTCCCAAGCGCCTTACGCTGGAATGACAGACGACATACGCGCAGGGAAGCTGCAAGTGTAATCGAAGTTTGTTAATGGAAGTTGTACAGCCTGAGCCTGTGGTAAGCAGTCTCAGGCTTTTTTACGTGAACTGGAGAGTGGATTGCTTAATGGAGTGGTGGACGATAGCTAGAATGAATAGTAGACCAGTCCATGCTCGATAAGATATGAACGACTAATCCGAAGGGGGAGGACGGTCGCTGTTGGGGAGAGAATGTACGAGTTCGCATGGGCAGTCAGATCGGATAGGGCAGATAGAGCCAACTCTGTTTTAATAGGTCCCCAGTGATCAGCGCGGTGCTTAATATATTGTTCAGCCTCGGTCAAGGAGAGACCTTTGAGCAAGGTAAATACGGAAGCCCAGCGGACAAGGTCAAAGGTGCCTTTAATTTCAGGCAGCTTATATTCCGCCAGGCCCTGAGCGCCGTTACACGACATAGTAAGCAAGCCGCAGCAATGATGTTGATACTGTTCCGGGTTAGGAAATTGACGATGGTCATACTGGATAATTACCATGGAACCAATGCATAATTGCGTCGTTTGGAGCGTTGAGGGCTGGGCAAGCGTCGGGCTCATACTGGAACGGCCTCCTTCTTGGATTCACTGTAATAGGGATGAAAGAATCATACGTCACAGCGGATGTAATGTAAATCATGAATACAAGCGTAAAACAAGAATATGTAGCGGAAAACCGATTTTAATGGCAATGGAAACGGATACTTGTATCCGTCTCTTTCATTATCTTGACGATGGTCTTTATATTACAAAAAAACAACCCCAGGTCATCCCAGGGTCGTCTTTATGAAAAATATATTTCTGCATTTTACAAAATGCTTGTTTAGCTGAATCACACGGGTGTTACATCCTGAATCACTTCTTCTTTTTCTTCTTTCCAGATCACGTTCTCGCGATAGTTAGATCCCCAATCGTACATCGCTCGCAGTACCGGAATTAAGCTTTCACCATGCTCGGTCAGTGAATATTCCACATGTGGAGGGACGACAGGATAGACTGTACGCAGAATGAGTTTATCTTCTTCCAGCTCGCGTAATTGGTTGGTCAGCATTTTTTGCGTGATGTGAGGGATCAGCTTCTTCAATTCACCGAATCGCTTGGTGCCTTCCATACCAAGATGCCACAAAATAATCAGCTTCCATTTGCCACCGATGACCGCGAGAGTCAATTCTTTATCACAATTAATCAGTTTCAAATCAATCCGGTCTTTTACAGTTGTGATGTTCATCGACCTCCTGTCCGTAGTTATTCCAAGTATACTATGTATAACTACAGTACGCAAAAGGAGATACATCCATTTTGGAAACTATGCATACGATGGGATACGAATCGACTGAAATCACAATCTGATGATGTGCGCCAGACTGGAAGCTTCCAGAAATCTACAACGGTTAAGCAGGAATAACGATGGTGTTAAAGGACTCCGGCTCCAGCTCCAAACGGTGTGTTGTTTCTCCGACAGACAGATTCAGCACGCGAGATTCCTTAAACGGGTTGGCGATGACCAGAACCTTTTGTCCGTCTGTATTTTGAAAAGCAACCGCATTTCCAGCCCATGAACCCCGAATTCCAATGCGTCTGGCCCCTGGTAATACAAAATGAGAAAAGTGCTTCATAACGTAATATTCCGGGTTCAGAATAGGTTTTCGATTCGCTGGATCTACGGTGATCATCGAATTTTGCTCCCAGCCCCATGTGCTCTTCCCTTTCGGCTCCAAAACCATATTCCAGTAAATATAAGCATTCACACCATTGGTGAAATAGTGCTGATACAGGTTATATACATATTTGGCGTAGTCCCATGAGTTTTCTCCGTTTCCGCATTCATTTTCGGTCTGCATGTAACGAAGCTCAGGATAGCTGGCTACGGTGCGCTGAATGGCATTTTTGCCTGCCCACTGATAGCCTACACCTTTAATATATTTATAGGCCTCGGGGTCACTCAACACGGTGTGGGCATACTCATCAAATCCGGTCGACGTCTTTTTCATTAATTCCTCCCACGGATCAGGGGCGTTAATGGTACCCAGCCAAATCTCTGTATCCAGCCCATGTTCCTCAAAAGCGGGCCCCAAATAGTCGCGAATAAATTCACGCAGCTGTTCTCCGGTCCATACACAGGAAGGGAACTTCTGATCGGCAATGACTTCATTTTGAACATGAACCTGGTGAATCGTAATGCCTGCCTTGCGGTATGCCTGAACAAATTTGACAAAGTACAATGCATACGCTTTCAAAATATCCTTTTCCAAGCGCAGTGTGCCGTAATTGTAAGCTTTGGGTGATTTCATCCATGTCGGCGGACTCCAGGGTGAGGCGAACAGCTTCAAGTCTGGATTGAGTTGTAACGCTTCCCGAATAAAAGGTATGAGATATTGCTGATCGCGCTCAATGGAAAAGTGCTTCATCTCCATGTCGCCGTCCGTTTCATTGTGGCTGTACCATTCCAGCGCGTAATCACTCGCTCCAATAGGAAGTCGGCAGATTGTGAATTTGTGCTCGCCCTCCGGGTGAAAGAGAGCATGAAGCACCTGCTCTCGTTCTTCGCTGTCCAAATGATTCAGAGCTACATAACTCAATTCATTAAAACAGCCGCCAAAGCCCTCGACGAGCTGATATGCTTCTCCCGTAAGGGTTAGGTTGGCACTCTCTTGGGTTTCGGTCAAATGATGAGCTTGGGATTGCCAAGCATTAGCTTTGGAAGTGGAAAACCACTGAATGGTTGGATTGCTCATATGTTACCCTCCTGTTCAGGCTTTTTGTATCTCTACATATTATAGGGTAGGATTTTAGGGGAAGAGATGGTCTGAGCGAAGACAAATTTGCCCTAATCCAAGGTGAAATTTGCGGATGGGAAGTTTCTGTAGATAAAAAAGTAGTGAGAACACATAAAGTACACATCTCTTTGATATGCTGTTGTCCTAGAATGACCGAAAGAGGGAAGTCGATTTGAATAAAAGAGTTCTTCTCGTGGAGGATGAAATACGTATTCGTGAAGTGATTGCGGATTATTTTAAACAAAATAATTGGGAAGTCTATGAAGCAGGCAATGGAAAAGATGCACTCCTCTGGTTCGATTCGGTGCAACCGGAACTAATTATACTCGATATTATGATGCCTGAGCTGGATGGCTGGGAAGTATGCCGTCAGGTACGCAGCCGTTCAGGGGTACCGATTATTTTGCTGACGGCCAAATCCGGTGATGATGATAAAATATTGGGCTTTGAGCTAGGGGCAGATGATTACGTGACCAAGCCTTTTAGTCCCAAGGTGCTGATTGCCCGCGCGAACGCGCTGATGAAACGGGTGGAGGGGCATGTGCAGCCGGAGTCGCATATTTTGCGTTTTGGCAGTGCTATGCTCAACACGATGGCTCATCGGCTTGAGGTGGATCAGGCGGAAGTTGAATTGACGCCCAAGGAGTATGAGTTGCTGCGGCTGCTTATACATAATAAAGGCATCGTTGTTTCACGGGATGCGATACTGAACCGAGTGTGGGGTATCGATTTTGAAGGGGATACACGAGTTGTCGATACGCATATCAAAAAGCTGAGAAGTAAGCTGGGCCGTGAATCACGCCATATTCGCACGGTTTTTGGCACAGGCTACAGGTTCGAGGAGGAAGAATGAACAAACGGGGAGTTACCTTTAAGTTGTTCATTATGACAGTTGTGTTTTTCCTGTGTTTTTACGGTATGGTGATTTTAAGTCAGCTGCTGTTTTTTGAGAATTTTTACCAGAAACAGAAGATTGGGCGTGTGGAAAGCCGTTTGCAAAGCTTCGGTCAAAGTTATGTCCAGGAGGCTTGGGGATCGGGCAGGGTTTCGCGTGAGGCAGCCCGCTTCATGCTTCAGAATAAAAACCAGTTGGCGATTGTAACGTTGGACGGCAAAGTAAAGCTGGATGATGCGTTTCATATCAGTCTCAGAAAAGCAGATGGTAAAGTCGTTAAAATATCGCTGTCTCTATTTATGAGTGAGCACGGAGATGAGCTGAGAGCTGCCCGGATTCAGCCTGGTGATCAGGTCACTGTGGAAGGTGAGATGTTGGGTTCTGACGGCATCTCTTCTGCCAATTTAATTTATCCAACAGGCATACAGAAGCTCGGTTTCAAAAATATAGGTTTAAACTCGGAAGAGACAAGCACAAATGACAGTGTAAGGCTGTCCGGTACGGTGACAGAGATTGTACTGCCGGATCTGAAAACCTGGAGCCAGCGTCAAGGCCTGCTGTTTAGTGCGCTGGAGGAATGGTTTCCTTTATCGCAGGATCATCTGGAGAGACTCAAAAATTTTGAAGTGTTGGAAGATGATTGGACAGAACCTTGGACAGGGGTACGAAATGCAGTTATCGTCCATCCTGTTCGTCAGAGCACAGGCGAGATCGATCTCTTGTTCACTGTGACATCGTTGCAGGAAATCAGTGAGACGAATGAGGCTCTACGCTGGTTTTATCTGTACCTGGGGATCGGCGGTTTTGCACTCATTCTGATTTTGTCCCTGTTCTATTCCCGAATGGTAACCCGTCCGCTCATTACTTTGAATAATACCGCCAAGCGGATGGCCAAGCTCGATTTTACAGCCCATACGCCAATCCGGCAAAATGATGAGCTGGGCAGCCTGTCCTACAGCATGTATACCCTGTCCCAGAACCTGGACACAGCTTTGCGCGAGCTTCAGGAGGCCAATCAGCAATTGGTCGAGGACATGGAACAGAAGCAGAGGATGGAGGCTGTGCAACAAGACTTTTTTGCCAATGCTTCTCATGAGCTGAAAACCCCGTTAAGTATCATCAAGGGATTCGCAGAAGGACTACAAGATGGGGTTAGCGCGGGGAAGCAGGATCATTATATGAAGGTCATTGTAGAGGAAGCGGACAAAATGGAGCGATTGGTCAAGGATATGCTAGACCTTGCCAAATTGGAGTCTGGAACCCTCAAGCTTCGCAAGGCGACCTTTATCCTGAGTGAGCTGGTGGAGGAGGTTGTGGATAAGCTATTCCATCTGTTGAAGGAGAAGAAGCTGGAAGTGGTTATTATTCCTGCCAATGAGCTGCCGATTCATGCCGATATAGGATGGATGGAACAGGTGATTATCAACTTTGTTGTCAACGCCATACGGCATGCCGAGGAAGGAAGCTCCATCACGATTCGTATCGAAGGCTCTGGGGAAGTCAATACGTTTTCCATTGAAAATAAGGGTGAGACCATCCCAGACGATCAGTTGGAGCTGATATGGAATCGTTTTTACCGAGCCGAGCTCTCCCGTAGCCGTCAGACAGGTGGGACAGGACTCGGGCTATCGATCGTTAAACGAATTCTCGATTTACACGAATTCCGCTATAAGGCGGAGAATACCAAGGACGGCGTCCGTTTTGTCGTTATATTCGGAGGCTAAGCTACGGCAAAGGAGTTAAGAGTATGAAATGGAATTGGTTGCCCTCACTATGCACGATTGCAAACCTGGGGGCAGGGGTCTTATCCCTGTATTTCACGATTCATGAGCAATACATGACCGCTTTTATTCTTGTGGTGGTGGCTGCTTTATGGGATGTATTAGACGGTTTGCTGGCAAGGCTGCTGCATTGCTCCAGTGATTTTGGCAAACAGCTTGATTCGCTGGCGGATGTGGTCTCATTTGGGGTTGCCCCTGCTTTCTTGATCTTGTTATACAAGCTGGGAGATACTCATTGGATAGGACCGCTTGTAGCTGTGTTGTTTGTGATATGCGGTGCGGTGAGGTTGGCAAGATTCAACCTGATGGCTTTTAGCAAAGGCTTTGTGGGCATGCCCATTACGGCCGCAGGTGTGATTTTGTCCTTTATGTTTTTATGGAGTGAGCATTTGAAGCCGGGGTTGTTGCTGGCTCTCATGGTAGTGCTGTCATTCCTAATGGTTAGCCGTATTCCCTTCCCGTCCTTCAAAAAATAATCGGTCAGGAGGTGGCGTCCCTATGGAATGGGCCATCAGCATGATTACACAATACGGATATATCGCTATTTTTGCACTTCTTGCCCTTGGAATTATAGGGCTACCCGTTCCTGATGAAATTATTATGGTGTTTGTCGGCTATCTATCTTCTATCATGGTACTGAATTATTCCCTATCTATATTAGTCAGTTTCATTGGGGCGATGACAGGGATGATGATCAGTTACACGCTAGGCAAAAAGCTGGGTCAGCCATTGGTAGATAAGCACGGCAAGTGGGTGGGACTGACACCGAAGCGGTTTGCACGGGTAAAAGGATGGTTTGCACGCTTTGGGTTGTGGACCATTTTGTTCGGTTATTTTATTCCAGGAGTCAGACATGCAACAAGCTATTTGTCGGGGATTAGCGCGATGCCTGTCCGAAAATATATGCTGGTGGCCAGCGCCGGTTCTCTGGTATGGACACTGATCTTTATCTCTATTGGTTACATTGCGGGGGCGAATATAAATTTTCATTAAGGTGACCGCAAAAGTAATGTAGCATTTTTCATGTATTGCACCGATAATATAATATAAAAGAACCTGTACAACCAGTGAGGGGATCTGTATTGAATGCACTAATGAAGTATATTGAAAAGTTACCTGGTTTTCTGCAAATAATCTTGAACATCTCGCTGTTTCTGGTCGGGCTGATTTTAAGCTTCTTACTTCTAAAAGAAACATGGTCCATATTTTCATATGTGTTCTTGTATACAGAAGCCGACAAAAATTACTATGAATTCACGGAAGAACTGCTTGTATTCTTCTTGTATTTTGAATTCATTGCATTAATAGTTAAGTACTTTAAAACCAATTTTCATTTTCCATTACGTTATTTCATCTATATTGGGATTACGGCCGTCATCAGGCTCATTATTGTGGACCATGATGATGCTCAAAATACATTCTGGTGGTCCATTGCTATCCTAGTCATGGTAGGTTCTCTATTGATTGCTAACAGTAAATTATTAAAGAGAGAAAGTTAATGCCGAGGAAGATTGCAAGGGTGACAGTCAAGTAGGAGAGAGGGAATAAAGACGAATGGTAAGAAACTGGATGAATCATGCAGGCGTCAGGCGGGCAGCTGTCCTTGCGATAATCGTTTTACTGCTCTTTATGTTAAGAAGCATGATGAATATTATTTTGTTAACACTGTTGCTTACGATCTTGATTGGCAGTATATATAACGGTGTGAATAAGCTGATCAAGCGGTTCGCCAATGTGCCGCCTATGATCGTGCTGCTACTGGTATACGGGTTGCTGATCCTGATTATCGTGTGGGGAGTTTACCGAATGGTGCCGCTAATCAGCGTACAGGTCAAGCAGGTGTATCTCATGATTCAGCAAGCCTACATGTATCCTGATCGTAACCAATGGAACGAAACGATTATTGAATTTATGGACACGCTTAATGTTCAGCGGTTATTTGAGCCTGGCTGGAATGCGGTAATGAAAATCAGCCAACTGGGAACACAACTGCTGGTATCGATTATTTTGAGTTTGTTCTTCCTGATGGAAAAATCCTATATTACACGCTTTACAGCTACGTTTGTGGATAGTAAGCTGGGTTGGTTCTTCAAGGAAGTGGGCCATTTTGGACGCATGTTTCTGGGTACATTCGGGAAGGTGCTGGAAGCTCAACTATTAATTTCACTCATTAACTGTATATTGACGACGACAGCTCTTTGGATTATGGGTTTTCCCAATCTGCTCGGCCTCGCGCTCATTATATTCTTGTTGGGGTTGGTGCCAGTGGCGGGCGTATTTATTTCCCTGATCCCGCTCGGTCTGATTGCTTTTAGCGTCGGAGGAATCAATTATGTGATTTACTTGGTTATTCTGATCGTAGTTATTCATGCGATTGAAGCCTATTTCCTGAATCCGAAGCTGATGTCATCCAAAACCAATTTACCGATCTTCTTCACCTTTGTTGTATTGATCTTCTCTGAGCATCTAATTGGGGTGTGGGGCTTGATTGTAGGTATTCCGTTGTTTGTCTTCTTCCTTGACTTGATTGGAGTACAACGCAAGCAAGAGAAGGATACCTAATATATTCACGACAGATACGAACATAGTAGTGACTATGGATTCTTCATCACGAATGCCTGCGAAGCCGCAGGCATTTTTTTTGATTTTCCTGGCGTTGACTGTAGTACACTGAGTATCAAGATTAGATCAAGTGAAAAGAAACGAGATGATAAGGATGGAACAAAAGATTAAGGTATTGGCTATATCGGGGAGCCTTCGTCAAAAGTCTTCCAACACCGCGCTTATGAAGGCTACTATTGGATTGGCTTCTGAAAATATATCATTCATAGTTTATGATGGATTGGGGGATCTGCCCCATTTTAATCCTGACTTGGATGTAGAGGAGGGGCCAGCTTCCGTAAGAGAGCTACGGGAGCAATTGAAACAAGCCGATGGAGTGCTGATCTGTACGCCTGAATATGGGAATGGTGTGCCGGGTACTTTGAAAAATGCCTTGGACTGGCTCGTATCTTCAGGTGAATTTGTAAACAAGCCTACAGCGGTCATTAGCGCTTCACCGTCCCCTATGGGCGGCAATCTGGCTCATGCTTCGCTACTGCTCACATTGCAAATGATCAATGCAGAGATTGTGGGAAATGGAAAGGTCATTATTCCGCATATCACATTGAAGCTGAATCAAGAAGGCATCATTACAAATGCTGAAACTAGACAGGAGCTGGAAGCATTACTTCAAGGGCTTGAGCAAGTTTGCCGAGGAAAGGTATAGGGAAATTCAAAGCAGATCCTTCATTATAGAAGGATCTGCTTTTTCGGATGGCCACCTACTTCGTATTCAATTCAATAAGCTCTCATAGACCTTTAAGCGGGCATACACCGTTTCAAGTATCGGATATGAAATATTACTGTTAGAAGCCAATGCCAGAAGTGCACCATGCAGATGGCTTGCTTCAACCGGTAGATTTTTCTGCATATCACGTTGCATGGAAGACATCATCTCAGGCTTTAAGGAATCCATCGTTTTTAGCGTATGTGCTTCCATTTCTGAATGAATAGGCATATCTGCATTGCGTGCGATTGTGACGATCTCATGCAGTAGCCTTTTATAGATTGCACGCGATTCGGGCGTGGCGAGTATAGGTCCGACGGAGGTACCCATCAGGGTTGTGATTCCGCTCATGCTGGCAATAAATATATACTTCTGCCAAATTTCACGCTGAATGTCATGACTGTGTGTGACTGTGAAGCCTGCATGATCAAGATGGCTACATAGTAGTTGCGCCCGCTCTGAGTTTCCTCCATCCCATTCACCAAAAACAATGCGGTGGAACGGGCTTGTCTGAACGATAGAGCCTTTGTGATTTAACGTCGTTTCAATATAACAAAGCCCACCCAGCACTTTTTCAGCTCCGAAATATTCACGCAAAGATTTAAAATGTTCATAACCGTTAAGTAACGGAAGAATCATTGTATTTTTGCCGATATAAGGCGCTAGATCGGGCCGCAATGGAGGCAGGTGGTACGCTTTGACCGCGAGAATAATACAGTCAAATGGCTCAGTAGCTTCACCATAGGTAATAGCCTGGATCGGTGTCTGAAAATCTCCGTGCACACTTTGAATTATAAGACCGTTTTCTGCCAAATGAAGCTTCTTGGAAGGGCGGACGAGAAAGGTTACATCTTCTCCCTTTTGAACCAGACGTCCCCCGAAATAGCCTCCAATAGCACCTGCACCCACAACTAGAAACCGCATCATAGGGTACCTGCCTTTCCTAACTTAGTTTTTGAAAAACAAAAAAACCTTCCAGCACGTTGCTGAAAAGGTCCGAAAGGCAAAAAAAGAGTCAATTTGCGACCGTTCTTTTGTCTCGGTCCTTTCGGATCAGAGCAAAATCCAACGAGTTCACCTCCATAGGCTCACGCTTATACTTATTAAATTGCATCTTACCAGAGTACCGTTCGAATATATCGATACAGCCTCTCAGGGAAGTATACCAGAATATAGGGTTCCTGTCCCATATAAATCCAATCTGAAACAGCGTGTGTGTGATGATATCCATAAAGCACGAACCTAGTGTATATGGAGCGTTTAGAGGTGATATAATAGGGCGCAATAGGTTTATAGACCGATAACTTGGAGCAGAGGAGAGAAGGCTGATGTTTGAGCAAATTGTAGCGTATGGTCTGAGTCAAAAAGAGGCTGTTAAGGATTATCCATTTGGTGTTGATCCCCTGGTACTAAAGGTAGGGGGCAAGATGTTTGCTCTCCTGACTGAAAAAGATGGCATTACCCACGTATCCTTGAAATGTGATCCGGTCATTGCAGAAAACCTGCGCGAGCAGAACAAGACCATTAAACCAGGCTATCATTTGAACAAAAAGCATTGGAATACGATAGAGGTTGATAACAGCTTCCCGTTGGAGGATTTGTACAGCATGATCGACCATTCGTATGAGCTGGTCTTCAAGGGCTTAACCAAAGCGCAACGCGAAGCGATTACGATGAGGATACGGACAACGGATCTGTAAAGGGCTGGTAAAGCACTTACATAACACTTTTACAGTTTTACTTGACAGAAAACAACTAAAGATATATTCTTAATTTAAAGATAATTTATTTGAAAATAATATCAAGGAGTGGACCTGAATATGAGCGAACTGGTGAATGTTATTCAAGAGAGAAGATCGGCTTCTAAATTTATTCCTGATGTTACTATAGATGCAAAAGAACTGGAAGAGATATTTCAGCTGGTGAAGTTCGCTCCATCGGCTTTTAATTTACAGCATGCGCGTTATATCGTAGTGCAGGATGCAGAAATCAAACAAAGGCTGCATGATGAGGCAAGTAAGCAGTATAAAATATTAACTGCTTCGGCCACCATTATAGTGCTGGGTGATACAGAGGCTTATACCAAGGTAGCTGACCTCAACGAAGGGTTCCTGAATTTGGGTGTTCTGAGCAAGCAGGAATATGATAGCACAGTAGAATCGGTAACTCAGTTTTATCGCGAGCGGGGACCTGTCTTCCAGAGAGAAGAAGCAATTCGTAATGCCAGCCTGTCGGCTATGCAATTTATGTTGATTGCCAAGGACAAAGGCTGGGATACTTGTCCGATGATCGGTTTTGACCCGGCGAAGGTGCAGGAAGTACTGAATATCCCAGAGCAATTTGTACCCGTGATGATGATCACCTTGGGAAAAGAGGACGAATCAGGTCAGCGGGCAAGAGGATATCGCAAACCAGTTGGACAGTTTGTTAGCTACAATAGATTTTGAAATTTGTAAATCATCATGTTCATTAAGGAGTGACTGAGATGTCTTTGAAAACCGCTGGAATTCACCATATTACGTCCTTTGCAGGCGATCCGCAGGGCAATGTTGACTTTTATGCAGGTGTGCTTGGTTTGAGATTGATCAAAAAGACAATTAACTTTGACGCTCCAGAAGTATATCACTTGTATTTTGGGAATGAAGAAGGCAGCCCGGGAACGATCATTACCTTTTTTCCGGCTCCGGGTACACGCAAGGGTAAAATTGGAGGCGGGCAAGTTGGGATTACGACGTATGTCGTGCCGCTGGGCTCGCTAGATTACTGGGAAAACCGTCTGCACAGCTTGAAAGTATCCTTCACGAAGGCTACTCGCTTTGGCGAGTCATTCATCCAGTTCCGAGACAATGAGGGCTTGCATCTGGAACTGGTGGAGCGCGAGGAAGGCCCGGTGAACACGTGGACAGCTGGAGGCGTGCCTACAGATAAAGCGATCAAGGGCTTTGGAGGAGCAGTGCTCTACAGTGCGGATTCCAAGCACACCCAAGGCGTGCTGGAGAATGTTCTGGGCATGACTCCCATCGGTGAAGACGCAGATGCGGGCTATATCCGTTATCAGACGACTGGGGATTTGGGCAACCTGATCGACATTCCAGTCAAGGATGTACCGTGGGGGAACGGCGGCGCCGGTACGGTTCACCATATTGCGTGGCGCGCGCAGGACGATACCGAACATCAGGCGTGGAACGAATGGGTTCGTCAGCATGGTTTTGGGACGAGTGGCATTGTAGATCGCCAATACTTCAATGCCGTATACTTCCGCGAGCAAGGCGATATATTATTCGAGATCGCAACCGATCCGCCCGGATTTACGGTGGATGAGGAATTGAATGAGTTGGGGCACAAGCTGATGCTGCCTGAATGGTATGAGCCTCAGCGCGCCCAGATTGAATCTAATCTGGTTCCCATTGAGCCTAGAGTGCTCAAACAGGATGAATCGGTTTGAGCAGGAAAATCACATATGGAACATTAAAAGGTCCAATGCGGGAAGATTTCCACCCTCATTGGACCTTTTGGGTTCTGAAGTGTCAGTATCGTAAAAATAAGCGTGGAAGAGCTGGTTAGATCATGAGCAGCTCACGAATCTCCAGCTCGGTCAGTGCTGAAAGGCTTTCTTGTCCCGGCTGAATGACCTGGTCGATCAGGTTTTTCTTTTTTTGCTGTAGCTCATACATTTTGTCCTCTACCGTACCTTGGGCGACGAGCCGAATAACCTGCACAACTTTTTTCTGGCCCATTCGGTGTGCACGGTTGGTAGCCTGCTCCTCTACAGCGGGATTCCACCACAGGTCATATAGAATAACGGTATCTGCGCCGGTGAGGTTCAGACCCGTACCTCCTGCCTTGAGGGAAATCAGGAACAGCTCGCGTTCTCCTTCGTTGAAGCGACTGCACAGCTCGACTCGTTCGGGGGCAGGAGTCTGTCCATCCAGGTAAAAGTAGGGAACCCCTTCACGGGAAAGCTCGCGTCCGACCATTTGAAGCATCGTAGTGAACTGTGAAAAAATAAGCATCCGCTTCCCGGAGCCGAGACATTCCGTAATAATCTCCAGCAGTTGTTCAAATTTAGCCGAGCTTCCCGTATATCCTTCTATGAATAAGCCCGGATGACAGCAGAGCTGACGAAGCCGGGTCAGACCTGCTAGAATTTTGATCCGGTTTTTCTGAAATCCTTCTTCGTTGAGATGCTTCAACGTTTCATGCTGTAGCTTGGCCAGATAAGCCGTGTACAACTTTTTCTGATCCGGCAGAAGCCGTGATACCTGCACGGATTCGATTTTTTCCGGCAGTTCCTTAAGAACATCGCTCTTCAGACGGCGCAGCAGGAACGGACGAACCCGCTTGGCAATCACATTGCGAGGCAGGTTGTGAAACGCTCTTTTTCCGCCGGGAAATAGCTCAGGAAATACAACGTCGAAGATGGACCATAGTTCTTCCAACGTATTCTCGATAGGCGTTCCTGTCAGGGCAAAGCGGTAACGGGCTTGTACATCCTTAACTGCCTGTGCCGTCTGGGTGGCATGATTCTTGAACGCTTGCGCCTCGTCCAGAATAAGCGTATGAAACGATGGCTTGCTGTACACCTCTGCATCGCGCCGTAGCAGCGGATAGGATGTAATAATGACGTCATAACTGGCGCCATCCCGTATAATCCGGCCTCGCTCCTCCGGGCTGCCATCGGCAATAGTGACGCGGATATGCGGGGCGAATTTCTCCAGTTCATTCCGCCAATTGTACACCAGTGATGCAGGGGACACAATCATGGCTGGAAGCTGTTGACTGCGAATCTCCGGCAATACAGAGACGAGGAAGGCAATGCTTTGCAGCGTTTTGCCCAGCCCCATATCATCTGCCAAAATGCCCCCAAAACGGTAATGTGCCAAGGTCTTAAGCCATTGAAAACCGTAGACCTGATAATCTCTTAAGATTGGGGCGAGCGTGACGGGTACGGGAAAGTCAAGATGATCAGGATTGCGTATATTTTCTAGCAGCTGGCGAAAGGTTTTACCCAAGGTCAGATTTTCCACATGATCGTGAGGATCAATCAAGTACAGCCCCTGTGTGACTGGGATCCGAATTTGCGCTGCATCCAGATCGCTTTTGCGGATACCTGTTTCGTTCATGAACCGAATTAACTCCTTGTACTCCTCTGTTTCTAGCGGTAGCAAGGCGCCATTCGGCAGACGGTGATATCTCTGTTTTTCTTCCAGCGATTGGAGCAGCTTGCGAATTTCCGATTCTGGTATACCCTCAATATCAAATTTAAATTCAAGCCAATCTGTACGTTCGTCCCATTCCGCTCGTATTCTTGGGACAGGTAGCGTATTATTGATTTTCGCTTTGACTGCACCTGTGGCATAGACGTCCAGTAGCTTTTCCAGTTGCGGAACAGTATGGTACAAAAAGTCATACTCTGCATCTTCATCTTCCATAAAATATCCGCTGTCTGTTCTGGCGAAGGAGCTATGCTCCATCAGTTCCAAAATCCGCTGCTCCTGTTCCCCATCACGTATCAGAATACGATCGTTACCTGGCGTTCGAGCATCTGTTTCCAACGGGTTGATGATGATGTCTCCATATTGGAATTCCAGTCCTGCCAGCAGCTTGTCTCTTACCCGGTCCAGATACAGTTTGGCCTTCAACGGATGCTGGGCCACCCGATCTGAGACAGCACGTGTCATATGGACACGTCCAAGCTTCATTAACCCGGGCACGACCTTATCCATAAATGATTCCATCTGTTCTGGTGCAATCTGGACTGCTCGTCTGTGATGTACTTCGACCATCCGCTTGAGCTCGGACAAACGCCGTAAGGAATCAGCCTTTTGTTTTACAAGCTTACCATCGGCAATTATGACACCGTAGTCCTCCATGATGGTCAAGTCATCTAATCCTTGAATGCTTAGCTGGTAGCCTTCGCTTGTGGCTTCGGTCTCATCAAATTCAAATTGCAGCGGAAGCATCAGGTCGGACTGGGGGATACCTTCGCTCATGTCTCCGTGAATTTCAAAGTAGACGCCCTGTGCTGCTGTCAGCAAGGGGAGCAGCCTATCCCAGGCCGCGGGCGGGATGAGAAGCATTCGCTCACCACTCATATGACTGCCGGAGGATGAATACGTACCAGAGGTTTCCCGAATCATGCGCTCCTGGTGGCACACCTGAGATAATTGCTGGAGGATAGCGTCATGTTCAGCTCGGAAGCGGTACAGCTCCGGCTCGTAAGAGAAGCTTTTCGTGAACATGTAGCTATCCCCACGGTCGATACTATCCAGAAACGGGCGGATTTTCTGAACGATGTATAATCGTTTGGGTCCAGCCTTCATTTCCAATCCAAACATATATTTTTGGTAACCGTAGGCAAAAGGCCGGATGACAAATTGAAAATCCAAGATCGCGCGGGTATCCAGCAGCGCAGGTGTGCTGCGAAGCGGTCTCTTGCGGCCGAATAGTTTTAACATACTGTCGGTCAGCTGGAGATCCCCTTGTGTGATGCCTGAGGATCGTGCTGTTCTGGTAGTGTGTTCATTTGAGGCATCTGTAGACATCCCGTCTTCACCCATGCTTCCCGCTGGATCTGGGGCAATGCCGGGATGAAGTCTGGAGACATAGGAACGTACGGACACACTTTTCCCACGTCGCATATCATAGGCATTTAGGAGAACAGCGGCAATATGTTTGCAATAACGTCCAGTGGTCTGAAATGAGCTACAGGTGCATTCCGCGCGGATACTGCCGTTGGGCCGGATCATCGCAGCAACAGCATAAAAGCCGCTTCCTTTGACTGTAGCTTCATACACACCTTCATTATGATCTATCTGTGTAAAGGCCACCTTTTTGGCCCGGTAATAGGCATCCCCGTCGTCGTAAGCAGATTGACTGCATAGTTGTCTGATCGCTCGCCGGGTAAGTTCAAAACTCATGGTTCGTAATCCTTTCCTGAGTTATTCCGTTTTCTACATGATAACAGAACAGACAGGGGGAAAGACACTTGAGTACGGAATGTAATTTTACGAACAAGGAGAGAGGACAGAAAAAAAGCAGGCCTTGGTCCGTCATTGAACCAAAGTCTGCCAGGTGGCTACAGCTATATTATATGTCGGGCAGTCCTTCTTCTTGCTTATGGACACCCAGCGCGTTACGTGCCATCTCCATATATTCATCTAGTCCGGATTTGAGGGCGAATTCGGCGATAAGCACAGGGTAAGCCGCGGTCAGTTCAATGATGTGTTCGCTCATACGCGGCCATACACGTCCGCCTGCTGCCTTGTAAAACTTCAATAGACGAGCAAGCTCTACTTCTCCGAACAAAGTATAGTAACTCGTAAAATCAATCGCTGGATCAGCTACTTCGGCCTCGGTCCAGTCCAGCATTCCAGTAACCTCTGTATTCGATGAGACTAGAATATGGCCTGGGTGCAGATCGCCGTGGACAAGAACGGAATATTCCGGCCAGTAGCTATCATCTGCCAGCCAGGCCTGCCATCGTTGCCACAGCTCCCCGGATACACCAAAGACGCGCCGTGTTTCTTCCATTCGCTGAGCCATTAAGTGCCGAACTTCGTCGTGATGCTTTACACGGATACCGAAATCGGTTGCCCGTCGGTGATCCGTCTGGTGCAACGCGGCTAAGGCTTTAGCGAGCGAAGCAACGAATCTATCTGTCAGAGCGTCAGGGTTGATGAACCATACATAGCTTTTTGTTTCCATATCAATAGTAGCGGCAGGAGTGCCCTCCAGCTGAGGATAGGCGATGAACTCTGGACTATATACTTGCCAATCCGGTACCGCTACAGGAAGCATATCACGAATCAACCGAAGCACTTTGTGCTCGTAAGCGGCTGATTGGATCACATCTATTCGTCGCGGTGTACGTAGAACCCAAGGGGTACCCTGAACGTCTTTGGCGAATAGGGCCCGGAAATCCAGCCCGGACTCGTTGAGCTCCAATCCTTCATGTCGTATGTGAAGCCCGTTGCTTTGGGCAAGGGCCAATATATCGCTAACATCTTTTGAGTTAGTCAAGGGACGGTTTTCAGTCATATGAAACACACCTCATTGTTCAGATTTAGTCTTAAAAAAAGACAACTTAAACAAGCGTCAACCCTTCATGTGAAAAACAGGTTGAGCTTCATGGAGAAGTCTATCCTTTTATCTGAGACGCATGTAGTGAGTACACATGAATGAGCAAACCTCCTTTTACAAAATAGGGTATCTAACCCAGCACCAATATACCATTCGACATTGGCAGATGTCTACAATATACGGAATAATGTACATAGCTTCCCAAGTTCGCTTATCTGTGGGTTAGAGAAGTTTTTACAACCTGCACATTGCAAGATACAATGGAAGTATTAGAGAAAGGAGACGGATACTTTTGCAAAAAGAAGACAATAAAACCGATTCCAAATCCGGCTCATCCAAATGGTATCTTGGTAGTGCAGCAGCATTGCTCCTGTTGAAAGGCAAATCGTTACTTGCCCTTTTAAAATTCAGTAAATTTGGCGGTGCGCTGATCTCTATGGCATTTACGATTGGCACGTATGCGATCATATACCCGTGGGGATTTGCGGTTGGGTTCGTGTTGCTGTTATTTGTGCATGAGCTGGGGCATGTATTGGCTGCCAAACGCAAGGGGCTTCCGGTGTCGACACCGTTATTTATTCCTTTTCTCGGTGCGTTAATCACCATGAAACGACATCCTTTGGATGCCCAGACAGAGGCTTACGTAGCCATGGGCGGCCCGTTATTGGGGACGGTTGGGGCTATGGTAGTATACGCAGGAGCGTATGCAACAGACAGTCCACTTTTGTATGCACTAGCATATATCGGTTTTTTCCTGAACCTGATCAATTTGCTGCCGATTCATCCGCTCGATGGAGGACGGATTTCTACAGCAGTGACACGCTGGTTATGGCTGGTGGGCCTACTGGGTGGGATTGTAGTGATTGTGTATTTGAAATCCATTTTATTTTTCTTTATTTGGGCATTATTTGCCTATGATTTATACAAAAAATATGTCAAACGCAATAAAAAAGACGTCAAGGTTCAGTCGTTATTACAGAAGCCGCTGGTTGACGTACAGCATTTGTATGAGCAAGGATATCCGCTGCCTGGGCCGGAGCATACGCGCAGACTATCCTTTAATACCTACTCGGATCTGGAGGGGCAGCAATATGTAACGGTATATATGGAAAGTCTGGATGTGGAGCATACGCTTCTGCTGCCCCAGCAGTGTCTTGTCCAGCATGTATGGCTGAACGGTGTAGAACATATACCGACCCCGGATGCGTATCAGCTCAGATTGCTGTGTGGGATTGACTACATTCCGTTTGAAAATGATAAATATTACGAAGTACCCGCTGCATCACGGTGGAAATTCGGAATCGGGTACTTGGGATTGGCCTTATTCCTGATGGGGATGATGTATGTAGTACATCAGCACATAGGAGATATCAGGCTATGATTCGCAGGATAGGAACTTCACTATCAATATAGATTATTAAGGCAATGAAACTCATCAGAAAGTAAAAAGAGCGCGACAGCCGAAATATACGGTGTCGTGCTCTTTTTCATATGATTAACGCAGTGGAGCCATTGTTATCCTTCCTTATGTCTAGCTCCTTTGCTCATCCGTAATCGGTTTTAACGTCTGGCGGTATTTTAGCGGGCTAGTACCTGTCCAGCGCTTGAACTGTCTGCTGAAATGAGCCAGACTGGAGTATCCCAGTAGGGAAGCTACCTTGTTTAGCGGTAGATTGGGTTGCTGGATCAGCACCTTAGCCTCATGCAGCTTGGTCTCCGATAGATAGTGACGTGGTGAATAGCCGTAGACCTTGCGGAACACTTCCTGCGCATAGCCTGGACTGATCCCAAGGGAAGCCGCCACATCTTCAAGTCGGAACGTCTGCTCACCAGATTCATCCCCCCGATAAGGCTTGAACCTCGATTGAATTGCTTCCATAATGGCCTTGGCATATTGAACGGATGAAGGTGCAATTCTCGGCTCCAATCCCGTAGAAATCATTTGCGAGAATATCCCGAATAGCTCGAACAAAGCAATCTGCATGCGAAAGCGATCCGCTGTCGTATATTCTCCGTTCTCCCGCACCATGCTAATCCAGCTATGGACCACCTTTTGCAGCTTGGTATTGGTTTCAGTGCCTGCCGGGAAAAAGAGCTGATTGTTCTTAATCATTTCTTGACGGAACAGCGGATCATCAACATTAAAATGGGTGCTAAAATAATACATTCCATCCGGGGATACACACTGAGTTACATGCTTGAATCCTGGTGGAATCATTAAAATATCACCCTTCCCCACCGAGTAGACGTTATTCTCCATAATGGTTTCCTGACGACCTTCTAAAATGAGTGCAATTTCAAAACCGATATGAGATTCCTCGGGCATGCACCAATCCGCTTTGACCCGATGAATATGAGCGCCAAAAAATTTCACATTCCAGTCGATAATGGGCAGCCATTGACAATCATGGAATAGAGCTGGATCAACATCCGGATTTAATATCATCAGATCACCTTCGATTAGGGCAAATTTTACACCGCTTAGACAATCTCATTGTACCTAACATTCATCTATAATAAAAGAGCGCTTACAAGTGCTGTAATACATGCTTTTACATAAAAAATCGTTTATATATAGTATTTTTGAAAGCGGCACCATATTGTAATCAGGAAGAGCTATGTTTCGAATATAGCGCAGACTGGACAGGGTTTACATGGATATTCGCACTTTATGCTGGTGCTTGGTGTAGGAGCATTAAACTTATTGGAGGACGACTCGATGAAAAAGCTATTGTACGGTGTTGCTTATTATGATGAATATATGCCTTATGACCGTTTGGACCAAGATATCCAATTGATGAAGGATGCAGGAATCAACGTAGTGCGGATAGCCGAATCCACCTGGAGTACACATGAACCGCAGAACGGAGTGTTTGATTTTACCTCCGTGGATCGGGTGCTGGACGCCATGCATAAGGCGGGTATTGAGGTCATTGTGGGCACGCCGACCTATGCCGTACCCACATGGCTGGTGAAGGAGCATCCCGATGTCTTGGCGACAACACCTCAGGGACCGGGCAAATACGGGGCTCGTCAGATTATGGACATTACGAACCCGGTGTATCTGATCCATGCTGAGCGAATCATACGCAAGCTGATTGGACGGGTAAGCCAGCATCCGGCGGTTATTGGCTTTCAGACAGACAACGAGACGAAGCATTACCATACGAGTGGTCCCAATGTGCAATTACAGTTTGTGAAGTATTTGCGGGAGCGGTTTGAATCACTGGAGGAGCTGAACCGCAAATTTGGACTGGATTACTGGAGCAATCGCATCAATAGCTGGGAGGACTTCCCTTCGGTGGTCGGAACGATTAATGGAAGCTTGGGCGCGGCCTTTTCCCAGTTCCAGCGCAAGCTGGTGACGGACTTCCTGGCCTGGCAGGTCGCGATTGTCAATGAATATAAGCGGGAAGACCAATTTGTTACACAAAATTTTGATTTTGAGTGGAGAGGTCATTCCTTTGGAATTCAGCCGGACGTGGATCACTTTGCTGCATCTGAAGCGTTTGATGTGACGGGTGTCGATATTTACCATCCATCACAAGATGATTTGACTGGAATTGAAATCTCTTTCGGTGGTGATGTGGCACGTTCGACAAAACATAATAATTACTTAGTGCTGGAAACGGAGGCGCAGGCGTTTACACACTGGGTTCCTTATCCGGGACAATTGCGTCTGCAAGCGTTCAGCCATCTGGCTTCCGGGGCCAATATGGTAGCTTACTGGCACTGGCATTCCATTCATAATTCCTTCGAAACCTACTGGAAGGGTCTGCTTAGCCATGATTTTGAACCGAATCCTGTGTATGAGGAAGCACAGACGATAGGGAAGGACTTTGCAAGACTGTCCACGCATCTGGTCAATCTGAAAAAGAAAAATAAAACAGCTATCCTGGTTAGCAACGAAGCGTTGACATCCATTAACTGGTTCAAGTTTAATATGAACAGCCCACTGAATTACAATGACATCGTACGCCGTCTGTATGACGAGCTGTATAAGCTGAATATTGGGACAGATATCATCCATCCGGGTACAGAATCGTTTGATGACTATGATCTCTTGATCGTTCCGAGTCTGTATTCTGCGCCAGATGCACTGCTGGAAAAGCTGAACCGATATGTCGAGCAAGGTGGTCATGTGGTATACACGTCCCGCAGCGGATTTACCGACGAACATGTGCAGGTGAGAACATCGCAGCAGCCGGGCGTGATTAGCGAAGCGTGTGGTATTCATTACAGCTTGTTTGTGGAGCCGAAAAATGTGACACTCAAGGATAATCCTTTTAATGTGGCAGAAGAGGACAATCAGGTAGATACGTGGATGGAGCTGATAACGCCGACGACTGCCGAAGTATTAGCCTATTACGATCACCCGCATTGGGGCAAATATGCTGCGATTACGCAAAATCGCTATGGTCAGGGAACGGCGACCTACATCGGCTGTATCGTCAGTTCGGCGGTCATCCGCGAATTGTTCAGCTCTGTAGCCAAAAAGGCAGGCGTATGGGGACTGGATCAGGAAGCTTCTTATCCGATCATTGTTAAGTCTGGTACGAATGATTTGGGACGAACGATCCGGTACTATTTTAACTATTCCGAACAAGCAGGCTCGGTGGTGTATCCGCACGGGGACGGCAAGGAGCTGATCGGAGAGCAGGCGGTTACCCATGGACAATTGCTCCAATTGAAGCCTTGGAGTGTTATAATTATCGAAGAAGCGTAAATGATGAATAATGAGTTGAAATCGACGTACGAATAATACAGAATAGGTATCCCGCCGTAACGATCCGGCACATTGAAGCGCCCCTGCGAATTGCGGGGCGTTTTCGCATATGGCTGAATAGAGGAGTGCATCGCTATGCCAACCCGAGCAGCCCACTGGTTCCGGGCGCTGACTGCCCCGTATCGACGCAGTATTCAGCTCAAGCTGATTTTGACGATGATTGTTTTATCTGTGCTGCCTGTCATTGCTGTCACGGTGCTGGCTGTGGAGAAAAGCAGAGCATCTATGGAAACCGAAGTGGTCGAGACGAACATGTCCAATATGAAATGGACGGGCATTTATATCAGCGACCAGTTAGATCGTCTGAATCATCTGATTTACAGCATTCAGATCAGCCCTGATCTAAGCGATTATTTGAATGAACGCGAGCCTGACAATCTTTCAAGCCAATTTAATGCTCAGCGAAAAATGTTGAATACGCTGGCGAATGTATATTATTCAGCCGGGAGTCATGTCATCGGTATTCAGCTGTATCTGAAGCAATCGCAAACCCTGTTTACCTTTAATAGTATGCAAAATGAAATTACGACAGTGGGCAGTATTCCCTCGCAGTACGCCGAGATGTGGCAAGCGAACAAGGATTATTCGATTCGATCAAGCCCTGCTGATCCTGATCGCTTTACACTGACACGCAGTATTCGGCGTTTTGAAGACCAGAAGCAGACGGGGGCTATTTCATTGGAGGTGCTATGGTCACAATTTGATCAGACGCTGGGTCTGTTGGGACGTGGGGATCAGCACCAGGTATTGATTACAGATGGGGATGGCAGGGTCATGTATCCAGCGCAGGCTCGTCAGTCGCCTCCTCCTCCAGGAGTACTGACAGCTCTTCGTGATGTTAAGCCGGGCCACGGGATGCTTCAAACTGCCGAACATTATGTGTTCTACAATGATCTGGATGTAGTTGGACTGAAACTGGTCAAAATCGTACCGACTTCCTCCATTAACCACAGTGCCTTTTCAACCATGCTGTATGGTATTGCCGTAGGCGTGATTTCAATCCTGGTTTCCATCTGCATTGCCGTTTTCATCGCATGGCGGACTGCACGCCCGATTGTCCATTTGGCGCGTTCGGTGCAGGAGCTTGATATGATCAAGGGGCCAGTTGGAGAGCCAAGTACACGACCGGATGAAATTGGGTTACTGGAAAGAAGTCTACATGGGATGGCAGGCCGAATACGCGAGCATATCCAGACAGAATACAGTATCAATTTGCAAAAAAAGACGGCTGAATTGAAAGCGCTCCAGGCGCAGATTCATCCTCATTTTCTGCAAAATACGCTGCAAATGATCGGAAGTATGGTGTTTTCGCAAAAGCCGGAGGATACCTATGAAGTCATTCGTTCGCTGAGTGAGATGTTCCGTTACGTGGTACGTGAGCCTCAGGATATGGCCTCTCTGCGTGCAGAACTCGATCATGTGGGACATTATATGCGTATCCAGCAGCGCCGTTTTCCGCAAAGATTAGTATTTCAGGTGGAGACAGAAGAGCAGGCGATGGATATTCGTTTGCCCAAGCTATCGCTTCAACCATTGTTGGAAAATGCGTTTCAGCATGGTCTTGATCGCAAGGCAGGGGCGTGGCGAATGGCAATCCGCGTGGAAATTATGAAGGAAGAAGTGTGCATTACGGTCAGCGATAATGGTAACGGTATGCCCCCGGACAAGCTGGAGAAAGTTCGGGCTAAGCTGGAAAACGCATCGGAGGAACCAATTTGGGCGCAGGGCAGTCATATCGGATTAAGCAATGTGGCTTCACGCATACAAATGAATTTTGGAGTGCATTATGGAGTGACTATAGATAGTGAGCAGGGAGTCGGTACATGTGTCACTATTCGTATTCCATTTATCTCAGCAGAGGAGGGCAAAATATGATCAGGGTATTAATCGTTGACGATGAGCCGTGGAACCGCGATATTTTGAAGACATTTGGCACATGGGAAAAGCTTGGAATGGTAGTAGTGGGTGAGGCTGAGGATGGAGACGAGGCATTCAGGCTGGTCGGGGAGTTAGCTCCCCACATTGTGATTACGGACATGCACATGCCGGGTGCGGACGGAGTAGAGCTGCTGCAAGCGCTAAATAACCAATGTCCTGATGTGAAAATCATTGTCGTGAGCGGTTATGATGATTTCGCGTATGCCAAACATGCGATCCGTTACAAGGCTGTTGATTATTTGCTCAAGCCTGTCAATCCTGTCGAGCTGAATGCGGTGCTGCTCAAATGCAAAAACGATCTGGAGGTCAAGGCGGCCGAACAGCAGCCAGAAGTAAGAGAACTGGATTATGAGTTTTTCCACAAGTTAACCCGGTATAAGCAACTGTTGCATCTTTATTTTAATGAATTGAATCGTGACGGGGTGAACTTAACATGCAGGCAGGTTGTGCAGGAGCTGGAGAGTTATGAAGCACCAAGTCAACCTATGCTGGGCAGGCTGGTGCAGGAGCTGCTTTCCCTGCTGAAAGAGCTGTCAGCGGATAACGGGCTGGATACTTCTACGGCAAAGGAACGATTTCCGCTTTCGCAGGCTGCCCTATCCTCTGTAGAACATGCGCTGGAATTCGTATCGTCATGCTATGTTCAGGAACTGGATCAGCTGATTCGGCAACGGAAATACAAAAATAAGCTGAATTTGGAGGAGGTACGACGGTATATCGACAGTCATTTTGCTGGGCCGATTACACTGGAGCAGTTGGCGAAAAACTTTTTTGTGAGCAAGGAATATATGAGCAAGGTATTCAAGCAGGAGTATGGTCAGAATGTAACGGACTACATTGTAGAACGGAGAATGGAAAAG
Source organism: Paenibacillus sp. AK121 (assembly GCF_019042715.1). NCBI lineage: Bacteria > Bacillati > Bacillota > Bacilli > Caryophanales > Paenibacillaceae > Paenibacillus > Paenibacillus sp. AK121. The sequence continues at coordinate 110,651 of NZ_JAHPJM010000014.1, read as the reverse complement.
GCGCGGGAATGGCTGTCTAATAAACAGATTTCAATTAAAGCCGTTGCAGAGATGACTGGGTATGAAGATGTGTCTTATTTTTATCGGGTATTTAAAAAGCATTTTGGCATGGCCCCCGGTGAAATGAGAAAGGAAGTTTAAAAAAATCCAATCCAATAAGTTAAGGGTGTCCAATGGCAGAAGTGACCTCCCATCCTATAATGAAAGCGTATACAAAATGAGATTTTCAACTTAGGGGAGGTCATTTTGCATGAAAATGTGGAAAGGTGTATTGAGTACAATGCTGGTTGGCACGTTGTTGGCCGGATGTGGAGCGAATTCTTCAGGCAGTGACAGCAACGGTTCCAGTGGAGACGGAAAAACTGTAAATCTCAAAATGTTTATTGCTCAGCCCCGCTTAAAGGAGCACTACGATAAATACATTAATGCGTTTGTAGCCAAAGAGAAGAAAGATAAAAATATCGACGTCACCATTCAACTAGAGATGCCGCCTGCTGACAATGCCGCACAAATTCTGAAGACAAGACTCGCTTCCAACGATGCACCGGACGTATTCGCACTGCATGCGGTGAATGAAATTCCACCGTTTTACAAAGCGGGATACTTGGAGGATTTGTCCGGTCAGCCATTTGTCAGTAAATTGATGGATAGTGTGAAGCCTTCGGTGACAACCCAAGACGGCAAGGTTGTAGCGGTTCCTTTGGAAACGATCTCCTGGGGCTATTTGTACAACAAAAAGATATTTAAGGATTTGGATTTGAAGCCGCCAGGAACGTTGACCGAAATGAAGGCTGTCGTCGAGAAGCTGAAAGCGAATAATGTGAAACCGTTCCTGTTGTCTTACAAGGAATCCTGGATTCCACAGCTGTTCGTGCCGCTCACAGCAGGTGCGATGATGAACACACAGAATAAAGATTTTATCGAACGGATGAATCAGGACAAAGGTTCTTTTTCCGAAATGAAGAGCATGTTCGATATTATTGATCTGGTGAACAGCAATGGTACAGACAAGGCGCTGGAAATTGGCGGGGATGATGGATCGGCGGCATTTGCTTCGGGTAAAGCGGCAATGTGGATTCAGGGACCGTGGTTTGCGGAAACGATTTTAAAATCTGATCCGAAGATGGAATTTGGAGTAGCACCTCTGCCGATTAATGACGATCCTAATGCGACCCTGATCAATCTGTCCACTTCGACTTCCCTGGCTGTATCCTCTACCAGCAAGAATAAGGAGGTTGCGCTCGATTTTGTTAACTATGTGTTGGACGACAAAGATTCCAGCGCGTTCTATGAAGCATTGAAATTTAACCCCATCTCCAAAGTGCATACGTTTAAGAGCTATCCTTGGGTTAATGATGCTACCGAATATGTGAAAGCAGGCAAGTCGTACCAAGATCCATCAATTCCGCAGGCGGTCAAGGATGAGGCAGGCAAATCGCTACAATCCTATTATGCTGGCCAGCTCTCGCAGGATGACGTCATTAAGGCGCTGGATAAGGCATGGAAATCGTATAACAAAGTGAACAAGTAGCGGTAACCTACAGAATGACATCGGGAGGGAGAGACTCCATGCCTTTTAAAATCTACAAAAAATACGTCATGCTGCTGGCGTTTACTGCTCCGGCACTAATCTTTTACGCCATCTTCCTGCTTATTCCAACGATCAGCGGTATGTACTACAGTTTTACAGACTGGAACGGATTGAATCCCAATTACAACTTTATCGGCTTGGGGAATTTCGTGGAATCCTTGAAGGAAGACCCCGATTTTCTCAATTCCCTTTGGTTTACACTTAAATACGTATTGGTCATGATCGTGCTGCAAAATGTACTTGCGCTAGTACTGGCAGTGTTGATTGAGTCACGCACACGTAGCAAAGGTTTTTTTCGGACGCTATTTTTTATGCCTAATATGATCAGTACCATTATTAGCGCATTTATGTGGACATTCGTTTTTTCCTCCGTGCTACCGCAAATCGCTGAAAAGACGGCCATCGCCTTTTTAGGTCAATCATGGCTGGGCGATCCGAAAGTATCCTTCTTTTCCATCATTATTGTCTCGCTCTGGAATGGTGTGGGATATATGATGATCATCTATCTGGCTGCGCTTCAGGGTGTACCACAAAGTTTGAAGGAGGCTGCTATTATTGACGGGGCGAACGCATTTCAGACATTGAGAAGTGTGACGCTGCCGATGATTACCCACGCGATTACGATCTGTTTCTTCCTGACACTTAACGGTGCTTTCAAGGTGTATGAGGTCGTGTATGGACTGACTGGAGGGGGACCGGGACGCAGTACACAGGTGATTACGATGAACATTTATGAGGAAGCGTTCTCCAACAACTTCCGCTATGGTTATGCGAGCGCTAAATCCGTTATTTTGTTCGCCATTGTGCTAATCTTTACTCTGATCCAACTGCGTGTCATGAAGAAGAGGGAGGTGGAGGCATGAGGCTGAAAAAAGCCAATTCCTTGCTGATCACGCTGATGCTGTGCGTGGGCGCAGTCGTGTCCTTCTTCCCGATCTACATGGCAGTCATTAATTCGTTTAAAACACAGGGCGAGATGTTTGCATCCTTTACGGCGTTGCCGACGAAGCTTCACTTTGAAAATTACAGTCAGGCTTTTCATCAGACCCATTTGCTGAACAGCGCTCTGAATTCCACGATTATTTCTTTTATCGGCATTGGCGGAATCGTGGTCTGTTCGGCACTGGCAGGCTACAAGCTGTCTCGTACAAGTGGAAAACTGAGCAGTGCAATTTTTTTCCTGTTTGTTGCCTCCATGCTGGTGCCGTTCCACTCTATAATGATACCGCTTACACGAATGGCAAAGGATTTGTCTGTTCAAGGCAGTACGTACGGCTTGGCTTTGATCTATATCGGCTTGGGTGTGAACATGGCAATCTTTTTGTATCACGGATTCGTCAAATCCATCCCGCGTGAGCTGGAAGAATCTGCGCAAATGGATGGGTGCAATGAGTTCCAAACGTTCTTTCGCATTATATTTCCTTTGCTGCTGCCGATCACCGTCACGATTGCTATTTTGGATTTCCTGTGGATTTGGAATGACTTTTTGCTTCCACTTCTGATGTTGACGGATGTGAACCATTACACCCTGATTCTCTCGACCAATATGCTGTTTGGAGAGTACAACAAGGATTGGTCGCTTATTCTGGCCGCGCTCGTGCTGACCTCTATCCCGGTTATCCTGATCTATGCCTTCTTTCAGAAATTCATTATGGAAGGCATCGCGGAGGGAGCGGTTAAGGGATAAGGTGGAGACGGTGGGCAGGCGGATGGTACTTCCCATCATCCCCATGACATAAATATCAAAGCCTTCCTATAATTAAGGAAGGCTCTTGTTTTGGAACGACGCAGATCCAACTTTCACTTCGACAAACAGCTTATTATAAAAAATAAAAGCGAAATGATGATCAAAAATAGATAAATACTAGAAACTCGTCTTCCGATAAGAGCTCCAAAGTCTTCAGGATTTTTATAGCCAATGATTAAACTGGGAATAAAAAAAATACTGGATAGATAAATGGTGTAGTGAAACCTAGTATTATCAACACTGTTAGACCAGGCGGGCAATCCTAAAAAGGAAAGCAACTGGTCTCCCAATATGTAATCGCCAAATTCAAAAGAAACAGCCATACCAAGAAGAGATAACAGCAGTGAAAGTGATCCACGGCCTATTTTTTTTCTGTTTTTTCTCACCAATGTAAAGATAATCAGTAAAATTACAATTGCTTGTATGCTGTAGGTCAATATCGTTAAGAACATGAAGTACCTCCTTGAACATCAGAATCGAATGAGCGAATGTCAATTTCGGGAGTGATTATACCATATTTTGTAATACCTTCATATACATTTCAATACGGAGTTCGATAGCGCAGGGGTCCATTTGGATCAAGTGAAGCAACAGTGATCGTAAGATCAAATGGAACGCGGAGCGGCCTTAGCCATACAATATTTCATCTGAATGTAAAAGGAGATGATTATGTTGGCTACCTTCTCGGCCGCGCTTCAAGTAAAAAAGCGGATGGCCAAGCGTGTCTTGAAAATGTCTGGTGTCCACGGCATTGGCGTAGGATACAGGGACCCTGCTCATCCCAAAAGGGGAGCCGCTGTCATTGTGTACACGGATCGTCTAGCGTCGGCTTCTACTGGACTCTTGTCGGCCACTGCCTTAGGAAAGAAATCGAACGTTCCTATCCGAATTGTAAAGACTGGAAAGATCAGAGCTAATGCCACGGACTACAGAGTGCGCATCCGCCCGGTCATCGCCGGCTACAGTGTCGGGACGATTGAAGGTTCCGGTACAACCGGACTCATCGTTTCCCCAACTGGAGAGCCGGCTACACGTTATCTTTTTAGCAATAACCATGTCCTCAATCCTTCCAATACAGACAATCGGGAAGCTACAATTCAACCAGGCGGAGCCGATGGGGGGACGGTTGCCCAGAATCGTATAGGACGACTGTATCGTTACGTGCGCTTAAATCCCACCGGAACGAACCTGATTGATGCAGCGCTTTCGCTTCCGACCCGCAATAACCTGCTCAATCCGCGTTATGCTACAGTGGGAGCCATTCCGGGTCATGTTACCGCTTATCGCGTAGGAGAAAAATTGAAGAAGGTAGGGCGTACAACCGGGCGGGTTAATGGCACGGTAGAGTCCGTCTATACGGACCTGCAAATCAATTATGGGGGAGAGTTGGGCTTACTGACCTTCGAAGATCAGACGGTTATTAGAGGTACAACTCCTGTATCACTACCCGGGGATTCCGGCTCTGTATGGCTCAGACAGTCCGATAATTATGCAGCCGCGGTCAACTATGCAGGCACGGCAGATGGTCGCTTATCCATAGCCTTTCCGGTACAGTGGTTCATGCAGGTGTTCAACACACGAGTAGCCCGCCCCAGCGGGGCAGGCAGGGTGCTCAGAGTAGATACAGGATCTTCCCCTCGCTCCTATACTAGACAACTCACCAGTGAGGAACTTGTTCGCTTAAGACCAAGAACGACACGCATTAGACGGAGCTAATTCCTCTGCTGATGGAAAAGCTGCCGCTGATTGTTTCGGTAAAGTGGTCGCTTTAAGAGGTTCCATAGGAAGGCTCGCTTCGGAAGCATCATCTCCCCGGATTTCTCCCCTGATTACAGAATTAATATAAGAAATCCGGGGCGGAGGCGATGGGAAGCATCAGCAAAAGTAATTCACGTTACCAATCATTTACGACGCAAATGTTTCACGGTATAAATCATTCATAATACCAATTATTCACAATCTAAAACGTTAATGGCATGAAATGAATGCATAGGTGTATTTTAATCTGCCCCCTCAGCATATGCTTGGAACTCCCACATCATGGGCTGTAATGGTGCTGCTTGCCGAGGCCAAGCTCCTGATTTCCTGAGCGGTCAGAGCCCTGTTGTAAATGATCAGCTTATCTACCGCACCATTCAGATAAGGATCATCAAACTGGGATTTCCCAATGTAGTTCCAATCTGTCAGTCCAAGGCTGGAAGGCTTCAGCGTCATATTCGTGTTACGGGTCGCCTCTATACCGTCCACATACAACATTCCTGTAGTGCCTGACAGAGTCACGGCAACATGCTTCCAGACCCCTGTCGCCAGTTCAGGGGCGTTCAGTTGTTGTTCCTTTCCGTTCCCCGAAACAGTGATGGCAAAACGCATACCTGTCCCTTCGGCCTTCGGGGTCAAAAACATATACCGATCTGTTCCTGCTCCAAAATCAAACAGACGAGCCCAGCCGTTATGCGTGTTCACTCGTACCCACGCGGCAATGGTAAAGTCATTGAGGCTGCTAACTATTCCGCTGGGCAAGCTGGCATAGGCGTCTGTACCGTTAAGGCGCAGAGCATTGCCATTCCGTCCCGCGCCCCACGAGCCGCCATTTACACTGGCCTGCTGCCCATAACCTGACGAATCGGCTGCGGTTGATCCGGCCGTTTCGTTAAATTCATAATGGGCTATAATGTCCCCAGCGGGAGCCGGATTGCCTGTACTGGACTGAATACGGATATCGTAGTTGGCTGCCGTATCGATATTCAGTCTGGCAGTAGTCGCAGCATTGTTAACAGCTGTGACTGAGCCGGTTTTTGTACCGTCTACCAATACGTCATACGTACCTGCCGCGAGTCCAGTTATCGTAACAGCAGTCGTATGAGCTGTGTCTGGTGTCGTATTTTTCAACATCAGGCGGATGTTGTTCTTGGACTTGGATACGATGGCCAAGCTATATTGATCCCGGTTCAGCTCCAGACTCAGCTTCTGGGTGATCAGATGCAGACGTTGGAATACGCCGTCTTTTGGAGTAATCGTATAGCTGTTATTGCTTTCAGTAACGTCACAGCCATAGCCGAATAAGCCGAATATCGGATCGACAGCAACATCGGAGCTTAGGATTTTAATGGCTCCAAACAGCCCCAGATCAGCTTCCCCGGACATGCCGCGCCATCCGTTAAACAGAGGGCCGCCGTCCAGACCAAGGGCTCCGTAATTGCCCTTGCCTGCCTGATATGTCCACGATACTGCCCCGATATTGGCAGGATCAGAGCTGATCTGTCCCGAATTAATCGCCCCGATGTTCGCCAGCTTGGCGGCATAGGATAGACGCTGGTCCACTTCGGGATTGGACGAATAACGACGTGTCCAGTCGTCCATCGCATAGCCCGCTAGCGAGGTGGTGTACTGGAAGTTCCACCAATTTTCTCCGGTGATTGTGACCGGATCGGCGTAATAGTACCAGATAGGCATATGACCGCGTGCAGCGCGTGTTTTGGCATTGATTTTACTCATCATCGTCGTATTGCCGTTCATTTTGGCAAGTGTATACACCGCCTCTTCGCCTGTATTGTCATAGTTGTACTCAGAGCCATAGGGATAGGTGGTGTTTTTGAAATTGTTGTACTTGGTAGCCATTTTGGCAATCATGTCGTTAGCCTCAGTAGTCAATCCTTCTTCCTGAAGCGCCTTAATTATATCCGGTGTGGTCAGCTCACCCATAAGCCCTGTGTTCCAGTTATAAGCAACAGGACCTTCATACAATGCTTTAAAAATACGGTAAGCACGTAGCAAATATGTGTTTTTGCTATTGCGATAGCTGATCAGGTTGGGATACAGCTTGGCAAGTTTATACATGCTGAAAAACGTATTATAGATGTGCGGATAGGCATAGCCCCGGTACGTTGGTGTCGTATTAGGCTGCGGCATCAGGAAATCGGGGACCAGATAATCGGTATGATGGCCTTCCATCAGATTCGTCCAGATAGCCACCTCCAGATAATCATCGACTGCCTTGATCTCAGAGGCCACGGGCTTCTGGACATTTTTCTCCGCCAGAAACTGGCCGTGAGTTAATCCCCAATCATCGCCCCAGCCCCAGTAGCCGGCAAAGCTGTTGCGTTTGGCCTTATATTGCATCATCCAATCGTCAAACACCTTGTCCCTCAGATCGCTAGGCACATTCCATTGCGTGCTGTTGACCATGAAAGTGGAGTGACGCTGAAGTGCAGTGTCAACCGGCTCAATGGCATAGAACTGGAGAACGGTTTTTTCGCCGTTACCGTAGTTCACCGTAATATTGTTGTGACCCAATCGTCCTAGTGTAAGTTCATATATTTTGTGGTTTGTAGGGGCATTTTCCAAATAGTTGATGGTCGTTTCGGAGGGATACTGCGCTGTGACAGAGGTAATGGATTTACGGGTATGCAGATCGAATTTAGCCTTGAGATTGGTCGGGACAATCATCCCAGGAACCACAGTCACATCCACATGTCCCTCGCTGTATAGCCTGTCCTTTACAGCCTGCTCGTCTGCTACCTTGTAGAATTTAAAGGCATACGTTTTGCTTTCACCAGGGGCCAGCGACAGACTGGTGCTCCCGAGATAACCACGGTTGGTGCTTTTGATGACATTGGAGTGGATATAGAACACATTCAATCCCTCAGACCAGCCACCTTGCTCCATAGCCCATGTACTGCCTGGATGCTCCTCGACTCTCCAGTGGTCCTGATACTCGAGACCAGCACCCATTGAGGCATCGGGCATCAGCAGGATATACGGTCCGATGCCGCTAGGCCGTCCAGCGGTAATAAAGGAGCTGTGGTGACCTACAAAGGAGTGAGAGAGTACCCTGGTTTCATAGATTTGTTCGTTATTACCGCCGGACCAGTATTCGTTAAAAGGTAGCGGCAGCCCCCAATCTCCAATTTCCAGTGTTTGATTAGAGGTATTCGTTACTTTCATTTGCCAATGTAAATAGTCGTTAACCAACGAATAGGTTTCATGTAAAGTGAAGTTGCGTATTCCCTGATGGTTTGAGGAATTTTGATAGGACACCTGGACACTGTTACCAGAAGAGGTGATCTGGCGCGCATCTGCAGAATTGCTTGTCCACGCCCGAGTCCAGGCCCCGTTACCGAGACGATAGGTGAACATAAGTTCACCCAGCCACTGATGATCTGACGTATTTTGCTTAGGTGCGTTGGAGCCGTTCATGACATAATTCGTATTGAAGGTGTCTCCTGTCAGACGTAAGGAAGAGATATCCCCATAATTCCCGATCGAGATGGAGAATATTTGATTAGATAGCTGTACTGCCATGCTATCAACCTCCTAACAAAGGTTCGTGAGTGTACTTCACATGTTAATATATGTGTCAAAAATACTTTTGCTACCTTATGCGTGAGAATTAATAGAAAATAGATTCATATAGATTCATATAGATGTCCTAGAAGTCTATTCATAGTCGAGGTAGAGGTATCATGAAAAATAAAATGGAGTCACCGAAGATTCCTGCGGACTTACCCATATTAAGTGAAGAAATACGCTCCATACGATCCAAAGACGAACTTAGTGTGGGGGCAGTAGAGGAAATCATTTTGGACAATATCGAAGCAGTTAAAGTTTCATTAGAGAAGATGACTTTTAAAAATGTAACTATCACAGAATCGTCATTGCCAGAAAGTGAATGGACAGACGTCATTTTTGATAAATGTGATCTGTCTAATGTTAATTTTTCCGGTTCCTTTATCCATCGCGCAGAGTTCAGAAATTGTAAATTGCTTGGAACGGATTATTCGAGAAGCAGATTCCAAAACGTTCGTTTTCTGGATTGCTTAGGGGATTATTCGATGTTCCGTTTTGCGAATTTCAAGCAAGTTGGTTTTGAGGATTGTTCTTTGATAAGTGCAGATTTTTATCATTTAACGCTACAAAAAACCTCTTTTGCCCGTTGCAATCTGGATCAAGCCATCCTGTCGGGGTCCAAGCTCAAGGGGGTAGATCTCAGTGATTGCGAATTTGATGGAATACAAGTGGAGATAGAAGATTTGAATGGCTGCATCATCTCACCGCATCAGGCTTCATCATTTGTGGGCCTTTTGGGGCTAGTGATCAAATAAAGGGTTCAGGGCAAAGTAGCATAACAAAAAAAATCCGCCTAAGCGGATCTCTTGCATTTATTAATAGCTTATTTTTTTTGAATAACCGGCCGTACAGGCTTCGTTGTCAAGACATTAAGCGCGTCACGCACTTCTGTGGCAAAAACAAGCGGCTTTTCTACTTTTTCAAAGTGGATGTACCAAAGGTTGGGGTTATCAAATAGCCAGTGATTGTGCAGTGCCGTCACTTTGATATCATGTTTACGAAGTCGAGAAATAAACGGATTAATTTCTGCGGTTAAAATCACGGTTTCACCAAGACATAATCCTTTTCCGTTACGGCCAATACTTTCGAAAGAAAAAGCTTGGGGTATTGCAAGAAAGGAGCTGGTCCTTTTCCCCAAAATGATTGGCTTGATGTTGTTTCTGACTGCAGATGCAGTACAAACTCCGTTAATGATCTGAGGTGTTGCTTTTAATATATCGGCAAACCGTTTACAAAGTGGACTAACTGCCATTTCTCTCACTCCAAATCTTTTAAGTTACTAGCATCATATGAAAAAGTAAGGGAATGGAAAGGGCAAGTCTTCTTTATCGTTAGTCTAATTTGCTATATATAAAGTGCGAATGGAGCACCCTTTTAAAGCCTCAGCTTTGCTCCGTGATACTCATGTTTGATACGGTCCCAGGCCTGGCGCAGACGCGTAACACCTTCGATAATCTGCTGCTCCGTTAAGTGAGCAAAGTTAAAGCAGGCTGAAGGAGGTCCTGGTGTTAGTTGGTAATCAGCGGCATCACGCCATGTGACTCCATAAAATTGTGCTGTCTGCATCAAATGATGATACGGGGCAGGTCCATGCTTCCAGATGGCATAGGCGTGTAGACCACAATCGTTCTGATGCCAGTGAAACAGCTCACTCAACGGCTGTATTTCATGCTGGAATACGTCGTAGCGTGATCTGTATATTCGAGTCATCCGCCGCAAATGACGAATGTAGTCTCCGCGTATCATAAAACGTGCCAGTGCACGCTGTTCCAAACGGGCAGGCGGCAGGGGATCGTATAGTCGTTTGGCAGCAGTCAGTGCTTGGGCCAACTCCACAGGCAGGATGGCAAACCCAAGTCGAAGGCTGCTGAACATACTTTTGGAAAAGGAACCGACATAGATGACACAATCCGCGTGGTCTAATGCTTTTAACGGTTCAATAGGGCGTCCCGCCCAGCGGAATTCACTGTCATAATCATCCTCAATAATCCACGCCCCCTTGGACGCTGCCCATTGCAAAATATGTTGACGGCGTGTTAATGGCAATACAGCACCGGTTGGAAACTGCCGTCCAGGCGTAACAAACAGGAGTTTGGCATCCCAATCCTGTGGAATAATTCCATGCTGATCCAGTTCAGCAGCGTGTATCTGTCCGCCTGAGGCAGTTACTGCACGATAGATGCCGGAATAACAGGGATTTTCCAGTACAATGTTATCTTGTTCATGAATAAGCAGCTGACTTAGTAACGTGATCACTTCCATGGAACCGCTGCATAATACGACTTGATCCGGGGTAGCCGTAATACCGCGTGTTCTGCCAACATGATGGCAAATTGCTTCACGCAGCCAGTTATCACCGTTTACTGGTGCAGGCATCGAGTCATCCGAGGGCTTCTGCAGATCTTTGCCGGCGGCAACCAATGCACTTTTCCATGCGATCTGTGAGCTGCCCTCCAATATAACTTCTTCTGCTTGAAAAGAAATCAAAGGCTGGTGTGCACCATCTCTATCTGTAGCATACACAGGAGTCGCGTATAAGGCTCGTTCCCTTTCGATCTGCATTATTCGTTGTCCCCATGCTGACAGAGCAGGGGCTTTTTGTTTTGTATAAGGCGAGTTTTGGTTTTGCTGGTCGATTAGAGATTCGTCTGGCAGCATTGCGGTCTGTTCCATAACAAAGGTTCCTCTGCCTACTACCGAATTCACATATCCTTCTGCCAACAGCATATCGTATGCTTCTTTAACACTCCCGCGCGAAATTCCATACATCACAGCCAGATCGCGACTGGAAGGCAGGCGCGTACCGCTGGCAAGGGAGCCAGTGAGAATTCCCTCTCGAAGAGCGTGATACAATGCCAAGTATTTCAAATGATATGTTTGAATCGCACGTTGATAAGCAATCGTAATGTCCATACTTTTCTCCTTATATTGGACCAGTCATTTTCGTTTATATTGGGTCTTTTTAATAATCCATTTTCAACATAATCTGAAATGTATTGTTGGTCAATAGATGGAAGGAGAGATCCCTATGAGAAGAAAAGAATTTACAGTGGCAGAACTAGAGGAAATAGAGCAGTTTCTAAGCGAGGTCAGTTTCGGATTTTTAGGCATGAACAGCGAGGATGGTTTTCCGCGTGTGGTTCCCTTGAATTTCGCTTATGGGAATGGCGTTTTTTATATTCATGGCAGCCGTGCTGGAGAAAAAATGGAACGAATGAAAGAGGATAACCGGGTTACTTTTTCAGCTGCCAAAGAGTATGCGCTCATTCCATCTTATTTTACAGATGAACATATGGCATGTCCTGCGACTTCATTTTTTAAAAGTATTACCGTGCGTGGTCATGCGGAGCATGTAGTGGATTTGGAAGAAAAAGCATCAGCATTTTCCATTTTTATGAGTAAGCTGCAACCGGAAGGCGGGTATGACACGATTGATGCCAACGATTCTCGGTATGCCTCACGTTTGAAAGGGGTCGCTCTGATCAAAATTGTACCCGAGGAATGGACCGCCAAGTTTAAATTTGGCCAAAATGTTAAAGATCAGGAGCGCCAGCAAATTATCGACGGCTTGCAACAACGGGGGCTGGATGATGATCTGATAACAATTGAAATGATGCGTAAATATTGTCCTCATCATTGATATATGTATAACGCCAATATAAAAATTTGATTTCGATATACTCACTCCTGCTCGCTCATCCGTCTAATTGGTTAATTATACCTTGAAGGGGGATGCCCTTGATTTTCCAAAACTTTCAGTCCTTCTGTATTAGGACTTTTGAAGGACAGGTATATATCATCCTCAAGCCCGTTGTTCTTACTGCAAAGGAATTTTATAATACGATAGATTTGTGGCGTAAGGGGGCAAGACCGTGATGAGAGCGGGAGTCAGAAGTCGGGAAAGTCGACGGTTGTTACTGGAAGCGGGGGCTGAAGAGTTCGCTCAGACGGGGTTTTATCAGACAAAGGTAAGTTCGATCGCGGCGCGTGCAGGATTGACGCAGCCGGATTTTTATATTCATTTTGAAAGCAAGGAACAGATGTATGAGGAGCTTGTGGAGAGCTTTCGTATTTTGGTGAATGAGACAGTACAGAGCATGAAGGTAGACCCGGATCAAAGCGAGACTGAAATTTTGAGACGAGGACAAGTGTTTCTGGAAGCTATTTTTCGCGTGTTGTCTAATAATCCGGCGATCACTCGTGTCGGATTTTACCAGGCAGCAGACTCGGTGCGCATTAAGGCGGAAATGGCAGAGCACATCAAAAAACATCTGATGGCAGCACAACGATGGGGTTCCTGCCGTGAGGAACTGGACCCTGAACTGACAGCAGAATGCGTGATCGGTTTGATAGAACGGCTGACGTTAACGAAATTGCTGCCTGGACGTGAAAGCCCATCTGTACTTGCCAAGCAGGCACGAAACCTACTGTATCGTGGTATGCTGGCATCCGAAGGATACGGAACCGTAGAATCTTAACCCACATTTGGGCGTCAGGCGCGGCATTTGTCCCTATCATGGACGGTAACATAAGCATAAGATGCTCTTGTAAACCATGAAGGGAGGAATCACCATGTCTGGAGTAGGCGCTGGTTATGGAGCTTTTACATCTACAGGAGCGATTCTGGTACTTTTCATTCTGCTCGTTATTATTTCCAAAGCATTCGTTATCTAATTCTCAGCTCAAGAATTTGATTTCGGGCGATTTGTTCTAATCGACAGAAGGAGGAGGAATTCTAAGATGGGTGAAGTAGAAAGAGGTTGTGGTTGTGGCGGTTACGGCATGTTTACTTCCACTGGTGTTATTCTGGTACTCTTCATTTTGCTGGTTATCATCACACGTACTATTTTCATCTAAAGCGATATTCATGGGCTTGAGCGCCGATGTTTCGGGTCTATGACCATGCAATCCCAAATAGGAATCGCCTCTAACAGAGGCGGTTTCTTTTTATTTTAAAGTTTACGTTGACGTTAACGTTATATAGGCGTAGTATTTATATATAATCTTTTTCATAAGGTGGGTGTCATGGTTACGTATAAAATTGATGAGGTCGCGAAACAAAGCGGTTTGACCAAGCGAACTATTCGTTATTATGAGGAAATCGGCTTATTGCCCTCCCCGCAGCGCAGTGAAGGAAATATGCGGCTGTATACGCAGGAGGATGTGGATCTACTAAAAAAAATAGTGAGTGCCAAGGAAGTGCTTGGTTTTTCTTTGCAAGAGCTTCAGCGTTACATGTCCGCAGCGGAAATGCTCAAGGGGCAGCGGGAGGAATATCGCGAGCGGACGGAGCATTTGCAACCAATTGAGCGACGGGCCATGTTGGAGGATATGGAACGTACGCTGAACGAACAGTTGGAATTAATGGAGGGGAAAATCAACAGTATCCGTATGCTCCAGACTGAATTGGAAGAGCTGCGGATCAGGGTTCGTGAACGCAAAATCCTTTTGGATGAGGAACTTGAACACGACCCATCATAACAAGAACATTTACATTCAGATGTGGAGGTAACATCATAATATGAGTTCACAACATGCATTACCTGAAGAGTTAAAAGAACGCTCAGGCTTGCTGTCTCAACCTAAAGCCGTATGGGCGGTCGCCTTTGCTTGTGTTATTTCATTTATGGGTCTGGGATTAGTCGATCCGATTCTTCCGGCCATTGCCGATCAGCTTCATGCTACGAAAAGCCAAGTGTCATTGCTGTTTACCAGCTATAATCTGGTGACAGGCGTTGCGATGCTGATTACGGGCGTCGTATCAAGTCGATTGGGTGTCAAATGGACGCTACTAACCGGGATTTTATTTATTATTGTGTTTGCCGGATTGGGCGGCACGGCCAATACGGTTGGCGGAATTGTAGGCTACCGAGCAGGCTGGGGTTTGGGGAACGCTTTGTTTATCGCAACAGCGCTGTCTGCGATTGTAGGTCTGTCTACTTCTGGAACAGCTAAAGCAATTATTTTATATGAAGCGGCCTTGGGCCTCGGGATTTCAGTGGGTCCGCTGCTGGGCGGTGAGTTAGGCTCCATTTCCTGGCGTGGTCCGTTTTTCGGTGTAGCCGGACTGATGGTAGTGGGATTTTTGTTCATTACGTTTATGTTGCCTTCGATTCCAAAGCCCAAAAAACGTGGCTCCATTGCCGATCCGTTCAAAGCGCTTAGTTATCCAGCTTTACTCACGCTCGGCATTGTGGCGTTGTTATATAACTTTGGATTTTTTACGTTGATGGCGTATTCTCCATATGTAATGCATTTAGACGAGCATGGTTTGGGTTACGTGTTTTTTGGTTGGGGAATTATGTTGGCCTTTACCTCGGTGTTTGTGGCTCCAAAGATTCAAGCACGCTTGAGCGTGGTATCTTCCATTAGTATCATGCTGACGCTATTTGCCATTGATTTAGGTGTTATGGCGATTGGGACGGTAGCTGGTTCGCCAACGACTGTCATTGTCGCCGTCATTGTAGCTGGTATTTTTCTGGGGATTAATAATACATTGATTACAACTGCTGTTATGCAGGCTGCTCCAGTGGAGCGCTCGACAGCATCTGCGGCCTACAGTTTTATGCGTTTTTTGGGCGGGGCCATTTCGCCGTGGCTTGCAGGGAAGCTGTCAGAGTGGTACTCAGCAGAAACCCCGTTTTATTTTGGAGCATTGATGGTACTGATTGGTGTAGCTGTGCTGATCGTACGTCGTCGACATATGCAGGACATTCAGGTAGATGCACACTAATATTGAACTTCTGGGGAGGAAAAGAATATGAGCGAATTCAAACAGATTCTGGTCGCGATTGATGGTTCGGAACACGCTATGAAGGCATTGGAGACAGCCAAAACGTTGTCCAAGCAGCTTCAGGGGAACCTGCATCTGACCGTATTGCATGTAAATCCGACTTTATCCATGAATGAGCCCCCGGTTGGGATTGATGTGGATGAGCGGATCGAAGAGGAAGGTCGTCATATTCTGGAGCCTGCAGCCGACTATTTGAAGGACGAGGGCATTTCGTACCGTATGCTGGCGGGTCATGGTGATCCGGCGAGTGTTATTTGCGAGAGTGCAAAGCAGGAAAAGGCGGATATGATCATTATGGGAACACGGGGACAGGGACTTGTTTCGGAGCTGATCCTGGGTAGTGTGAGTCATCATGTGATTCAGCATGCACCTTGTCCAGTACTGACGGTAAAATAGATGTTAAAAGGAACATTGATATAGAGAAAAGGAGGAAAAAAGCATGCAGCAGCATTTATTTATTGGTGGTGAATGGCAAGTAGCTTCATCATATACGACACTGAAATCACCGTATTCTGGGGAAGTCATTGCTGAGGTGGCAGAGGCCACTGCTGAGGATGCCAAGACCGCTATTCAGGCCGCATCTGATGCACGTGCAGAGATGCGGGCCATGCCAGCGCACCAGCGGTCAGCTATCTTGGAGAAGCTGGCTGACCTGCTGGAAGAGCGGCGTGAGGATGCAGCACGTATTATTGCACGCGAAGCGTCCAAGCCATGGAAGGCTGCGCTCGCGGAAGTTGATCGGACCGTGCAAACCTACAAGTTCGCAGCCGAAGAAGCCAAGCGCATTCACGGGGAAACCATTCCGCTGGATGCAGCACCGGGCGGTGAGGGCCGAATGGCCTACACGCTTAAAGAACCTGTCGGGGTAGTAGGAGCTATTACACCATTTAACTTCCCGATGAACCTGGTCGCTCATAAAGTGGGCCCTGCGCTGGCAGCAGGCAATACGGTCGTATTGAAGCCTGCGGAGCAGACACCGCTGTCGGCTTACTTGATCGCGGAACTGCTGGAGCAGGCCGGGTTGCCTGCGGGCGCTCTTAACGTGATCAGTGGCGATGGTAAAACCATTGGCGACGTACTTGTCACTGATCCGCGCGTTAGCTATATCACTTTTACCGGTAGCCCGGCGGTCGGTACAGAAATTCGCTCCAAGGCTGGCTTGAAACGGGTCACGCTCGAGCTGGGTTCCAACGCGGCTGTTATTATTGACCGTGATACGGATGTGGACGCGGTCATCAACCGTTGTGTAAGTGGAGCCTTTGCCAATCAGGGGCAGGTATGTATCTCGGTTCAACGTATTTACGTTGTCGATGGGCTGTATGATACATTTGTATCCCGATTTGTAGAGGCGACTCAACGTTTAAAAATTGGAGATCCGCTAGACCCGGACACGGACGTATCGGCGCTCATCTCAGCCAAGGATGTCGAGCGTGTTCGTGAGTGGCTGGAGGAAGCGGTCCAAGCAGGTGCGAGGATCGCTCTGGGTGGCCATGCTGAAGGAGGGATTCTGGAGCCAACCGTATTGCTCGATGTGGACCCGACTTCCAAGGTATCCTGCCGCGAAGTGTTTGCCCCACTTGTGCTGATTCATTCTGTTAGCTCTGTAGATGAGGCTGTGAATCATGTGAATAATTCAATTTATGGCTTACAGGCGGGAATTTACACACGTAATATCACGACCGCGCTGGATGCAGCGGACAAGCTTGAGGTGGGAGGCGTGATGATCAATGACATACCAAGCTTCCGTGTTGACCATATGCCGTATGGCGGTGTGAAGCAAAGTGGCACCGGACGCGAAGGTGTAAAGTACGCTATGGAAGAAATGCTGGAAACCAAGCTGATCGTTATTAAACGGTAAATAGCTATATAGAAGCCTATCTGATGGACATAGATAATACATTTTACGTATGTCTGCTCATTAGATGGGCTTTTTTTTCTCATTATTTGCGCGAATGTCAGATGAAAATAAAGTGTTAGACTGAAGAATATTTGGATAAAGCGTATTTAGCTTGAGTTTTAGACCGTTGGAACTGTTCCACCGTCAATATTATATTCACTTCCTGTAATAGAAGCGGCCCGGTCGGATACCAGAAAAGCAACAAGCTCAGCAATTTCTTCTGGTAGTCCTGGAAGACCAATTGGAATTCCTCCCAACGAGTCCATTAGTTGCTTTAATGCACTTTCTCGGTCGCCTGTCGTCTCAGCAATCCGATCAATCAAACTTTGTGCTGCCTTCGTTTCGATAAAGCCTGGCGCAACTGTATTAATACGAATGCCTTGAGGCGAAAACTGCTTGGATAATCCTTTGCTGTAAGTAGTTAAAGCTGCTTTGGCCGCAGCATAAGCCAATGTTGCATCATATAGAGGCAAGCGACGTTGAATAGATGAAATATGAATAATAACACCTGAACCCTTTTTCACCATAGCCGGCAGCAGTCCACGGTCTAAACGAACGGCAGCAAACAGATTGGCGTTAAAAGTTTGCTGCCAATGCTCGTCCGTCAAGACAAGAGCTCCCCCGGATGGGGCGGACGAGCCTCCAACATTGTTGACAAGAATATCTACACCGCCTAGGCGCTCAAGAACGCTGGTTACCACTTTATCTACACCTTCAGGCATACTAATATCGGCTGGAATAAATAGATCCGGATTTTCTAAATTTACTGGAGTAGTTCGAGCCGTAGTAATTACAGTAGCACCTGCAGCCGTAAGTCTCTTAGCAATAGCCTCTCCCATTCCTTGGGTACCGCCTGTGACCAAGGCCTTTTTGCCTTTAAACTCACTTAAAATGCTTTCTAATTGAAAACTCATGTGAATAATTCCTCCTAATTTTGACAATGTGGTTGAGAACTACCTCTGGGTATCTTCACTCCGAGTTCACTTGTTTTGCGAACCTTACACACTATCGACAATGATACCCCGGTACCGCCCTCCGCGCAGTCGATGCTTTAGGGCTTTTTGATAGGCTGGACTAAAGTACCAAGCTTGTGCTTCCTCAAAAGTGGGGAATTCCAAGATGGCCAGCCCTTCAATATCGGGTCCTTCGAGGACCTGGTATGCGCCATACATTGCTAGGGGGGTGACGGAATGTCCCGCCAAACCTGCCGGTGCCAACTGAGAATAGAGTTGGAGTTCAGTTTGATCGGTACTCTGTTCACGTATAAAAACAACATAAGCGGGCATATACGTTTTCCCTTTCTTATTTTTTAATTTCTTTATGGAAGTGTAATAATCAGTTCTTTAATTTTATTGTTGTTTACTAGAAATTGATGTTTAAGTAGGAGTGGGTCGGGAAGATTCGATTTATCAGAGTCTCCGTCTACTTTCGCAATTACGACGATGGTATTATTAATGTCATCCATATCCACGATCTCGAAGGTGACATTCGGCTCCAATATTTCTGCTTCACACCATGATTTTATGGCTTTCATACCTTTGATTTCGCGATGGTTATCCAAGATCAACGCATCTTTATCGAAAGCGGATGTAAATGCTTCAAGTCGGGATTTGTTCGCTGATGTAAAGTAAGTTTCTACTGCTGGTGGCATGGATCTATGTGAATTCATTGATTCTTCAACCTCCTATGGTGAGTATGTTGTGAGCGATAACTTCAAACTCATCATAGCAGTAATAATATGACTACATGATGTCATATTATAGAGGATCATTTAAATTTCTTTTCATCGTTTCTAAATGAGACAATATTCTTGTACGTACTTGTTCGGGGCTAACCTCTATAAGGAGGGGACCAAAGGACAGCAGATAACTGTCCAGCCAATTGCCTACAGGAAATTGTGCCGTGACGGTATAAGAGCCGTCTTCCCTCTGAGTAATTGTTTTCTCGGCAAATTCATCGTATACGCGGTAAGCTCCTTGAGCAGAAATGTGAAGAGTTACTTCAATGGTATGAAGCAAGTCGTTCATCTTTGTATCTGTAGATGCCACGACTGTTCTTGGCTCATAACTAATTTCGGTAACTACAATCTCTTTCATTCGGCTAATCTTAAATACACGATAACTTTCGGTATTTAAACAGTAACCTTCCACATACCAGGATTTATCTTTAAACAAGAGCTTGGTAGGTTCGATGCTACGATAACTCTGTTCCCCGGCGACGTTATAATAGCGAAACTTTATAACACGGTTTGTGATTATTGCGTTGCGTATAAGAGTGAATAGCTGTCTCTGGCTGTTTTGGCTTCCCCATGGCGAAAAATCTACTTCGATCCAGTTTCCCATTTCTTTTTTAAAAAGCCTACTCAACTTGTTTAGCACTTCTTCTACCTGTGGGATGGTAGCTGTAGCCACACTCTGAAGGGCCATTAAGATATCATCTTGTTCCTGCTCGGACAGTAAAGAGGTGTTAAAGACATAACCCTCCATCAATGATATTCCGCCACCTTTGCCTCTACTGCTGTAGATGGGAATCCCAGCTGCGCTTAAGGCATCTATGTCCCGATAAATTGTTCGTGTGGAAACCTCAAAATGCTCTGCCAATTCATCAGCAGTCACTTTTTTCTTATGGAGTAACATATAAACGATTTCAAAATGTCTGCTTAATGGCATAAGCTTCACCTCACTCGGTAGCATACACCTTATAACATGACATTATAAAGTCATATTAAGTGATTGCTCTACATCACACCCTAATGGGCATCAACTGGGGGACTTTATTTACTTTGAACAGCGATAATAACACTGCCTTGGATCAGATCTTTTTACAATCTTTTATATAAAGTTGAACCAAAAGCACTTGCAAAATAAAAAGGAATAAACTATACTCAGACCAGTTAGTTAGTGATTGATCAATTACTAATTGATTAACAAGCAACGAGGTAACATTCATGAGCAAGAGACTGCTTCAAGTTTACTAAACGTATCTTTATTGGAACTATAGATTGATAAAGATTCAGTTAGATGAAGAAGTATGAAGTTATGTAATTGATCAATCACTCATTTTATTTGTAAATGGAGGAGAAAAAGATGAAACATCTTATTATTTACGCGCATCCATCTGAGGGAAGCTTTAATCATGCAATTTTGACCTCTGCAGTGGAGGGGCTAAAGCAAAAAGGACATGATGTGGTGGTTCGTGATCTGTATGATATCGGCTTTCAACCTGTAGTCAGCAGTAGCGAGATTATTGGAGGAATCGGAGAAGATATTGTGCGGGAACAGCAGTTTTTGCAATGGGCAGAGGTGATTACCTTTATTTATCCGATTTGGTGGACGGGGATGCCAGCCATAATGAAAGGGTATATTGACCGCGTATTCTCTTACGGATTTGCTTACAAATATGTAAACGGGGTGCAGATAGGACTGCTCAAGGGGAAGAAGGTCATCATCCTCAACACACAAGGGAAATCACATGCGGAATATGCCAGCAATGGCATGGATCAAGCACTTCGCTTGACGTCCGATAAAGGTATATTTGAATATTGCGGACTTGACGTTATGTATCATCTATTTTTCGAGTCGGTACCCCAATCCGATGAAGATACACGTAAAGAGTGGCTTTACCAGATTGCAGACATGGCCAGCAAGGCTTAATGAAAATGTGTTCTCAGGAAAGAAGGCAACGCGTGCATCTGTAGGCGTTGCCTTTTTGCTCGCTGCAATATTGAATGTGTTCCAATCAACACTCGCTCATGGCAAGCATCAATTTGCTACACTAAGGGATGGGTATTAGTTTTTCCGATTTTTCCGATTAGCACTATGAGATCCTCTGGAGGGCCATTGTGACCCGCTTCCCTGACCGCCACCTTGCCCATGGGGAGGCCACCACTGCGACCCACCGCCCTGGCTGCCGCCTTGCCCATGAGGAGGCCACCATTGAGACCCACCGCCCTGGCTGCCGCCTTGCCCATGAGGCTGCCAATGCGATCCACCACCTTGACCGCCGCCTTGGCCACCGCTTTGTCCTGCAACAGAAGGCATACTTGGATAGGGACCTTGTGCCTGACTGATTTGAGTAACGTCAATATAAGACTGTGTACCGTTAGGATATAGCACTAACATTGATTTATTTACGGGATCTACGCTTTTTACGTAAGCAACAATCTGTTGACCATTCACAGTAAATATCCCCCATAAATTAACAAAATTACTCACTTCAGTAGTGGTTGGAAAAAAACCAACCGGTCCCATCGAACGATTAGAAGAATGTTTTGACAAGGTGTGTATCTCTCCTTTAGATTGAATTTTGTGACATCATATGTGCAAACGTACTCGTTGGAATGGGCAATGTTCCTTTAAGATATTTTTTTAAAACTCACTGTCCCCAAAAAGCATACCTTTACGGGTAAAGCATTTGGATGATTGGAAATAACATTAAAATGAATAAATAAACGAAATGACCTTCTTTATATAGAGGAGGTCATTTCGTTTAATTTAGGCGTTACCATTAATTGGCATTGTCTTCTTAAATAAGGCATAATCGCTTGCAATTCATCCAGTGGTTCTTTATACCTAGTATTGAATTTTCGCATATGCGTTTTGTCGGTTAGCTATGATGCTGCGTATCACGGTTCAAAATTAGCTGTACATGATGAAATCTCTGGTGTATACCTATGTAGGATAGCAAGCTGTAGTTATAGCAATTTTTTGAGCTGGGATATACGGGCTTGGGAAACCTCAAGCATTTTGGCATATTCGTGCTGTGCTGCATTGGGCTGCTTTTGCATTAATTCTTTGAGACTTTCAATCATCTGCTGTGTTGATCGCCGTAGACGTTTGGGCTCTTTATTCGACCGTTGTCCGTTGGCTAAAGCTGATTTGGCTGGTCTCAGGACAGGACTGAAATTTAACCCCTTCTTTAAACTTTCAATACATTCTTTACAAATAAAACTGTCTCTAAAATAAGTCAATTGTTCTGCTGAACCACACATTTTACACGTCACCCCGGTATATTTTCGAAAGGCGAGAATACCAGTTTCCTCATCTGCGAAAATCTCAACAGGATCACCCACATTAAAATCCATAGAAATTCGCATTTCTTTGGGAATGACGATACGGCCTAACGCATCTAGGGGACGTGTCATACCTGTACTTTTCAAATGATAACCTCCTTTTTTATATCCTTATAATACTAAATAATTATGATAAAAAAGAATAGGCTTAGAGAAGCAATCGCATATATTAAGTAAACTGTTGAAAAGTATACAAGTAATTCCCATAATATGTTTGTTTAATGGTGGAAAACGTGTTGAGGAATTATAGGGGATTGCCGATATATATTCAGAATCAATATTCTAGTTGGCAAAGAAATTTTTAGTAATATACGTTAAGGGGCTGTGGAAATTACATATGAGAATATTTCAGTTTTGGAAGAAAAATAAAAAAACTGTGGTGGCAATCAATTTGGACACTGCTATTCCTGCAGCCATTATAAAGGTTGGCGGATTAGTAGATCAGCCAGAGCAGTTCACCGCCGAGGCGAAAAATTCGGCTGCTATGCTGGGAGAAGAGGCATTGCCTCTATTCCCGCGTTATTTTTTCGGGACTGAGTTGCAGAAGCCAGAGAGTTTGGCGGGCAAGTACGAAGGTTTGGGTGACTGGCTGCATATTCAACAGGATGCTATTTTTGAGATTATCTATAATTACAGGGAAAAGGCGATTCCCATGCTGTATGAGGTGGCGTTCGGGGTGTACGATTGGACGCAGTATAAGGCGGTGCGGATACTAACTCGGTTAGCCCGTGAAGGCCTTCAGACCGACCAGATTGTGGACGATATTATCAGCCATGTCGACGATTTTCGTTATGAGGCACAAATGCCTACATTCTATTTTCTGTCCGGACTGACGGGCAATAAGAAAGTTGCCGCGTTGCTGCAAAGGCATTTCCTTGAGAATCTGGAATACGATCCGATTGATGCCTTTGATATTTTCGAGAATTTGCACCGTTGTTCGCCTGATGTTGCCATGAGACATGCCGATTTTCTCAAAGCCATTGCCCGTGGTGAAGGCCTAGAAGGCCGCTCTCCGTTACTGGACGGAGCGATAGGGACTACCGATGAGAACGGCAAGCAAGAGTACCACTGGCCTGATGATGAACCTGTCGAAGAGCACCACCAATTACGAGCGGCCATATTTTATTACCAGTTGAATTCTCAGGATGAGGAGGTCAATCGGCTGTTGGATCAATGGGAAGTGAGCCATCCGGAGGAGAATGTAAGGAGTTATATTGGGAAATTGCGAGGGGAAGGACAGGGAGAGATTTTGCACTCTTTTCTATGAAAACTTATACTTATCGTTACAGCTGACTTGAAGCGAAAATACAAGAACGAGGAGGGGATCAACCATGTACTCCATTAAAGAAGTTGAAATCAGGAGCGGATTGCCCGCATCTACCCTTCGTTATTATGAAAAAGAGGGCATTCTACCTGATGTCGGTCGGGATGAAGGTGGGAGAAGGGTATATACCGAGAAACAAATGGATTGGATCAGGTTCCTTATGGCTATGAAAGACACAGGAATGACCATTGAAGAAATTAAGGCATACCTTGAGCTAAATGTAAAAGGAGAAGCCACGATCCAAGAGCGAAGAGATTTCCTGGTTGCTCACAAAAAGAAAGTGGAAGAACATATGGCACAAACGCAACACAATTTGGAGAAAATTATTCAAAAGATAGCTTACTACGATCATGTGGTCATGGGAAAAAGCTTCTCTTAGTAGCCAGATCGAATTGAATATATGAAGCCCCCAGCCTATTTGAAATACGCTGTAGGGCTTTTTTTGTATAGATATCTAAAGATACCTGCTGTAGGCCGCAAGTATGAAAAATCGTTGGCAATTAGGCGGTTCACAATGTGCTTACAGGGTAAAAGTGTAGTACCAAGGTGGGGAAGTGGGGGTATTGACTCTCACGCCACGTGAGGCTGTAGATTGTGAAAGCAAGGGAGGTGAAGCGGAATGGCTTATACGGTTAAGGAAGTATCTAATCTGTCGGGAATCAGCGTTCGAACTTTGCATTATTATGATGAAATTGGATTGCTGAAACCACATCATATCGGAAATAATGGATATCGCTATTACGAACAGGAACAACTGTTGAGGCTTCAGCAAATCATGGTGTACAGGGAACTGGATTTGCCTTTATCCGAAATTGGCAATGTGCTGGAGCAAACCAAGGAACAAAAGGCTGAGGTTTTGCAGGTGCATCGAGCCAATATTGAGGCCAAGGTCTTCCGCTTGCATACTCTCCTTCAGACCATCGACGAAACGGTGGCTCATTTGAAAGGAGAACAAACGATGGAACCAGAGCAAATGTACCAAGGGTTTAACCCGGAAAAACAAGAAATGTATGAACGTGATCTGACGGAACGTTATGGTTCACAGGTCGAAGAGAAGGTTCAGGAGAGTAAGACTGCGACGACGAACTGGAGCAAAGAGGATTATTTGGATTCGCAGGCAGAGGCAGATCAGATTCATCGGGAGTTGGCTGAAGCCATGAATAAGGGATTGAAGCATAACAGTGTAGAAGTACAGGCGCTGATCCGCCGTCATCTTCAATGGGTAAGCCGATTTTATACCCCTACAGCAGAAATTTATAGCGGGCTGGGAGACTTGTATGTAGAACATGAGGATTTCAGTAAAATGTATGAAGGCTATCACCCTGGGCTGGCTGAGTATTTGCGAGACGGAATGAAGGAGCTGGCCAAGCGGGAATTAACCTAGCAATAGCTGATGAAAGGGCTATAAGTAATATGAAAAAAGGGTGAACACGACGGCCTGCTGTTCACCCTTTTTTGTGTAAAGCAGCTTACATGCCGCTTGGTGCTGTTCTCATGCCTTGTTGACTGCTGTTTCCGAACTGTTGCATGTTACTACTGCCTGCAAAATGTTGTCCGGTCGTCCCCATATGTTGCGGAAAGTTGTGATTCATGTGGCTTCCTGCACTAAAGGTGGATGGTTGCATACTGCGAGAAGCATAGTTATCGCCAAATCCAGGTTGAGTCATTTGGCTGCTTGAGCGGATGGAGTTTTCCAATTGGCTACACAGTTGAATGACTTGCTGGTATTGCTGCATAGCTTGCTGGTGATGCTGAATTGCGGTTTGAATCATTTGAGCTGCGCTACGTTCGCGTTGCACTAGGCTTTCAAGGCTAGATGCGTTTTGTTGCTCTTGTTGCAGCAATTGCTGATACATAGCAGTTCCTTGCTGTGTTTGTTGTACCAATTGCTGCATAATTTGTTCACATTGATGAAGTTGTTGTTGTGGAGCCATGTTGTTGAACATTGATCATCAATCTCCTTCGCCGGATAGTTTAGGTTTTAGGACCCTCATATATTGTGGCGAAGGAAGACTATATATATGCACAATTTTTGGTTACAGGCTGGATACCAGAATAGCCGTAAATTCCTCTAGGAATACACGATCTTCTTGATCAAATCGGTTTTTTAGCGGGCTGTCAATATCCAGCACTCCAATCAGCTCATCGTTTTTGATTAGAGGGATAACGATTTCGCTATTGGAAGCAGCGTCACAGGCGATATGTCCTGGAAATGCATGTACATCGTCTATGACAAGTGTTCGCCGTTCAGCTGCTGCGGTACCGCAAACACCACGTCCCAGTGGAATCCGTATACATGCGGGTAAACCCTGGAAAGGTCCTAGTACAAGCTCAGTCCCATCATAAAGATAGAAGCCACTCCAGTTCACATCTGGAAGAAAGTGACCCAGTAACGCTGAAGCGTTCGCTAAATTGGCAATCCTATTGGATTCATCGTGAACAAGTGCCCGGAGTTGTCCGAGAACGGATTCGAATTGTTCCTGACGTGTTCCTTCGTAAGGGATAGTTTGAAACATGTAGAGTCCACGCTCCTAACATTAATTTTCATATTAACTGTTGTATATATCACCAAAAATAGGTAATTGTGCAAATCGCTTTTACCATTGGTTAATTAATTTAAGATATAACGATTGTACATATTCAGTCAAGTAGAAAATAGCACTACCGTCTTGGAATAATCACCTTACTCTAACAGCAGCACAATTCCCTATCTGTACAAGCAGCGCTGACGGCAAAGCTTTACGTTTTAGCGGGACATATAATATAGAAAGTAATTCAGCGAGGGTTGCCCTCATCTGTTTCCAGCTTCTCCCCTATGGGTAAAAACAATGTAACATGTTGGCTTAGGCCAGAGAGGAGTTACAATTATGCATGCAGATGTTCAGAACTTGTTTATCCGTATACAGATGCTTTCTTACGCACAGCAGAACGATTTGACGGTGAGTGATGTACAACCGTTGCTCGAAGAACGCGGGTACCGTGTAGGTGAACGAGAGGTCAAGCAGGAACTGGAAAACCTGACACAGGAAAACTTTCTGACACCGCATGATGATATGTTCAGTCTTACCGGCGCAGGGATCGAAGAATTGCAGGAGATTCAGTCAATTCTAGGCGTATTGTACGAAGATGTTGTGAAAAATCCAGCGCAAGTCGCTGCCCGTGCCTCTTCATAAAAGAATAGGGACACAAAAAAATCATATAAAAATAAAAGGTAGCCCTCTTCATTCCTGATTCCAGGAAGCGGAGGGCTAATTTGATTTTATAGGGTCTGTCCACTTTAATAAGGTTGTGTTTGTTGGAGGTGTATGCTTAAATGTAGCGTATATTTGTTGTATTTTGATGCTGGAAGGATGATGGAACATGTGTGCATATGCATGTAAGGGGCATATACCACTGCTGGAAAGCCCGCGTCTTCGGCTGCGAAGGATGGAAAGTCGGGATGCGGCTACGATGTTCGCTTGCTGGTCTGACCCGGAGGTTCACCGTTATATGAATCTTTCCGGTATGTCAGGACGTGAGGATGCTGAGGATATGATTGGGCTGTTGAATGAGCTGGCGAAGACGGAGGATGCACTGCGCTGGGGGATCGAGCTGAAGGACAACGGGAAGCTGATTGGAAGCTGCGGCTTTAATTATTGGCAGACAGAGGGAGCTTATAAAGCCGAGATTGGCTATGAGTTGGCCAAGCCTTATTGGCGACAGGGCTATATGACGGAGGCGCTTCGCTTGGTGCTTTCATTCGGATATGGCACGATCCGATTAAATCGGATTGAAGCACTGGTGGACCCGCGCAATACAGGCTCGCAAGCCCTGCTGTCCTCGATGGGCTGGACCCAGGAAGGGCTGTTACGGCAGGTACAGCATACATCTACAGGTTTTAAGGATATGCTGATGTACTCATTACTGCATGAAGAATGGCTCAGACTGGAGGTACAACGAAATGCTGTTTCAGTATAACGGCGGTTCGTCGCCGCTGCACAGGCTTGGACCGTTAAGTAAGCTTATATGGGTGGGATGCTTTAGTCTCCTGTCGATGTCATGGGATTCGACGCTACGGGAAGCGGCACTCTTGGCGGTACTGATCGCTGTGGCTGGCTTGGGTGCACGGTTGACCCTTGCACGACAACTTCGCGCTATGTCGTTCCTGATTGGTTTAGGGATTCCATATTTTATACTGTCTATCCTAGCGATTCGAGAAGGGCATGCAGTGGCTTCATGGGGACCCATTGTGATTACAGCTGAGGGACTGGATATCGCGGGGGCATTAACGCTGCGGATTTTTGTATTGTTTTTGGCATCCTATATCTATCTCTCGACGACCGATCCCCGAGATTTTGTGCAGGCTTTGAATCTGCGCTTGCGTGTGCCTTATCGGTTTGCGTTCGGTATTTCAGTGGCGTTGACGTTTCTACCCTTATTGGAAGAAGAAGGGCGAACAATTATGGCTGCACGACGTGTCCGTGGACAGGAGCCACCACGAGGATGGAGCAATCGGTTATCATGGTGGAGCGGGTATGCGGCTGCTGTGTTGGTGAATGCTGTGAGACGGGTTCAGCAGACAGCACTGGCTATGGAGGGCAAAGGTTTTGGCGCATATGCAGAACGGACGTATCTTCGAACACTGAAGAATGGGCGTTTAGGCTACGTATATGCTGTGATTGCTGTATTCGCTACGGCTGTTTTATGGTGGGTATGATAAAGAAGCAGCCCCTTTTTTTTGTTCTTATTGTCAACTTTTTAAATAAAATTAGGTTGACAATGAGACAGCGGATGAATACATTTATACAGTAACAGTTTGTACAAGGGCCAGAGTCTATGACCTTGTATACTAGATTGTAGAGAGGAGTCAAGAAATATATATGAAAGAATCTCGTATTTTTGCCAAGTTTACAACGCTGGATATCGTGTTAATGGCCATGCTGGCTACGTTGAACGGCGTCATGACTGTGTATTTGTCGATGATTAACAAAACGTTAAACAGTCTGGGAGGGCCTATTGCAACTTCCACTATCGTCGGGCTGTACATGATATATGGTTTGCTGGCCTATTATATTATTCGTAAGCCAGGTACGGCGGTAATTGCTTATGCCTTTGGCGCAGTAGTGCAGTCTTTTATGGGCTCTGCCTATGGAATTGCGTCTATCATCGCGGCGGCTGTCTGCTATATGGTTGTGGCGGAACTGGTATTTGCTCTTTTGCGATATCGCCGCTGGAACACAGTTTCACTGATGCTGGCGGGCGGAGCCATGGTTCCGCTGTGGTTTATTGTGGCAGCCAATATGTTTGGCTATATGCATTGGGGATGGAAGGTGCTGACGATTGCACTGGTCGTTCGTATCCTGAGCGGCATTGTCCTGTGTGGTCTGCTGACGAAAGTACTGGGCGATGCCTTAAATGGAACGGGGCTGTTAAAACGCTTTGAACTGGGACGCGCTTCACGTGCATAACCAAGGCTATGCATGGCTATAGCTTGAACAATAGGGATCGAGGGTATTTCGGTTATGAATGAACGTAGTGATCATGCTTTTGAGAATAGAGTGGCTGTTTCCTTAAGGAATTTTGGCTATCGGTATGATGACCAGGTGGAGCCAGCGTTACATGGTCTGACGCTGGACATTGCGGTGGGCGAGCATGTAGCCATTGTTGGAGCTAGCGGAAGTGGAAAGTCTACGCTGTGCCAGCTGCTTCATGGCGGGTTGTCCCGTTCTGGCGAGGGTGAACGGACGGGAGAGCTGACCGTGTACGGGATGGACCCCGACACCGCTGAATTGGCTACGGTCGCCACCACTGTCGGCGTCGTGCTTCAGGACCCGGATGCCCAGCTAGTGCAGGGAATCGTCGAAGACGAAATTGCTTTTGGACCGGAGAACCTGCGCGTGCCTCCGGCAGAAATAGAGCAGCGCCTTGCTGCTGCACTGGAGGCCGTCGGCCTGGCATCCGAGCGCGGCTCCTTCGTGCGGCGCCTCTCGGGAGGCCAGCGCCAACGCACCGCCATTGCTGCGGTGCTGGCGCTGGAAGCGCCGCTGGTCGTGTTCGACGACGCAGCTGCGCAGTTGGACCCGCCGGCTGTACGGGACTTCGTCCTGCTATGTCGGCGGCTTCATGCCGCAGGCCGGACGGTGATCACTGCGTCCGGCCGTATAGATGATGGCGCGCGTGCAGCACAGCGCGTCATCGTGCTGAAGGGCGGGACTATGCTGCTGCAAGGTCCGCCCGAAGAGCTGCTGCGCGAGCATGGGGCGCAGCTGGCAGCCTGGGGGCTGCTCCCCTCTTCCGCAGGGAGGGAAGACATGCCGCGTGAGCCGGGGGTGAATTCCGGCTCGGCGGCTAACTGCGCTGGGCAGCCGTTGCTGGAGGTGAAGGGATTGCCCTTCACCTACCCCGGCAGCCAGCGCCCGGCGCTCAAGGGTGTGAGTCTTGCCCTTGCGCCTGGCGAACGAGCCGTAATGCTGGGCGAGAACGGCTCTGGCAAAACCACGCTGGGCAAGCTGCTTATGGGTCTACTCCCCGCACCGAAGGGATGCATGTGGTGGGAGGGGCAGGATATGGCGAAGCTGCCCATTCATCAACTGGCTGCCGGGATCGGTTATGTGTTCCAGCAACCAGAGCATCAGTTTGCAGCTGCAACGGTGTGGGAAGAGTGCTTGTACAGCGTGCGCGCCAAGTTTGGTTTACGGATCGGAGATCCGATTCCCGCCGCCTATGAGGAACGAGCGCATCGCTTACTGGCAGCCGCCAGGCTGGATCACAGGCTGGAGGCCTCACCGTACCTGCTAAGTGGAGGCGAAAAAAGGCTTTTGAGCGTTGCGGCACAGTTTATCCTACCCAAAAAGCTTTACATTTTGGATGAGCCAACTGCGGGAACGGATTACGAAGGGGCGAATAGCCTGCTCCGTATGTGTACAGAGCAGGCTGCTGAAGGCGCGGCTTTTCTAATCATTACCCATGATATACAGATAGCTGAACGCTTTGCCAGCCATGTTCTTCGTATGGAAGAGGGGTATCTCTATAGAACGGAAGATAGCGGGAGTTATCATACGATTACAGTTGACAAAAATTAAGGATATGTAGACAATAATATATATACATCGTACACAACAGGCGGCCTATATAGGCCGCCTGTTTACGATTATGCAGTGCGGGTAATCATCCAAGCTGGGAAGGAAAAACCGTACAGATACAACACAGTTTTTACAAGGAAAGGATTTGTGATTTGCTTGGGAAACGATAAACCTATGAAGCGCGGGCTCGTGCTGACAGGTGTTCTATTGGCCACTTTTCTGGCCGCGATTGAAGGAACGGTTATCGGTCCAGCAGGACCGACAATTGTTAGTGAACTGGGCAGTGTGAGTTTGCTCAGCTGGATTTTTACGGCATATTTGCTGACGATGGCTGTAACCACGCCTATTTTCGGCAAACTTAGCGATTTGTTTGGCCGAAAACCCATTTTTCTAATTGGGTGCTCGTTATTTGTGGTTGGCTCTTTGCTTTGTATGCTGGCTGGTAGTATGGAGCAGCTTATTTTATACCGGGCTATTCAAGGGATTGGAGCAGGCGGTGTCATTCCTGTTACCTTTACCATTATCGGTGATATATACAAAATGGAGGAACGTGGTAAAGTCCAAGGCATGATCAGCTCGGTATGGGGGATTTCTTCCCTTGTCGGGCCTCTCTTGGGCGGTTACGTGGTCACCTATTTTGGCTGGGAATGGATTTTTGGCTTTAACGTTCCCTTTGGATTACTGGCTATGTTCTTCATCGCCCGTTACCTGCGGGAACAGGTAAGCAAGCGTACCGCACGTATCGACGTGGCGGGAGCAGTTACCTTTACCATCGGGATGACGGCACTCTTGCTCGTATTGGCCCTTGGGGGACAGTATATCGACTGGGCTTCTCCTGAATTACTGGCCTTGGCTGCGGTGGCGATTTTGTTCCTGGTTTTGTTTTTGGTTATCGAAAAGCGCGCTCAGGAACCGATGGTACCTCTGAAGCTGTTTCGGATACGGGATATCGCTTTTTCCTGTGCCGCTGCACTACTCGTCAGTACCCTGCTAATCGGGCTGACTAGCTATCTTCCACTATGGATTCAGGGCGTACACGGTGGAGATGCCGCTTCATCTGGTCTTGCACTGGCACCAATGTCCGTAGGCTGGCTGTTTGGCTCCATGATCGGTGGACGCATTTTGCTGACGCTGGGCTCGCGTCGAACCTCTTTGATCGGGCTGACCCTGATTGTATTGGGAGCTTTCGTCATGACCTTGATGGACCTAACGGCTCCGATCTGGCTGCTGTTCTTGTCTACATTATTGTATGGACTGGGATTCGGCTTCTCGATGACCGTGTTCACGATTATTGCTCAGTCCTCGGTCGGATTCCAGCTGCGTGGCGCATCTACAGCCTTGAATACGTTCCTGCGCACGTTGGGACAAACAATTGGGGTTGCAGCCTTCGGTTCATGGCTGAATTATCGCATTGCTGCCCAGACAGCGGACGGACAGCTCACTCAGCAAGGGGTTACGCAGGAGGATATCAATGGTCTGCTGGCCCCGCATGCTTCACAGAGTCTAAGTGACAAGGTTGCCGGATTACTCCGGTCTGTACTGGAAAACAGTCTGCATTCCCTGTTCGTGATCATGGTCGTTATTGCAGTGATTAGCTGGTTTGTTGTCCTCGGCTTGCGGAACCGCCCACCGGGTACGGAAGAAGAGGCAGATCAGCGTATAAAGGCACCACAAAGAGAACACGCATAAAAAATAATATACTTCTTTCATTATAAGAGACAGTCCGGTACACCAATAAGGGGCCGGGCTGTTTCTTTATGCTAAGGTCTCTTCTCCTACTGATTTAGCAAAATAGCCACCTCGTATAGGACCGATAAATTCCCCAGTATATAAAAAAGAAAATAAAACCCCCTAGAGATTGCGATATATTCATATCGAATAGGTAACGAAATGGTAAAAAAGTCTTAAAAAATTGTAACTAAAAATTTGTTTCTGTATTGAGCCGTACAGTACTAAGGAACCATTTTTTTGAACCCGCTTCCAAATCGGGCTTTGTATGATTTATTTAAGAACGATTTTGCATGTGAATGAAGCAACCAACCAAGCAAAATGGGATACGAAAAAAAATCAAGTAACAAATTTTTCTGAATGTAATAAGAATGAAAAAACAGGGATTTTCAGAAAATTACTAGGAAAATATGAGGATGAAATTTATAGAGGAATCTGTTTTCTTCCCTCACATAATAGGGATTTTCAGTCTATATCAATCGTTTGACATACCATATAAAATGGCCCTACCAACCAAAAAGTTGGGTTTCAAATCTAGAAATCATAATCAGATTAAGGGAGATGGAGTACTTGAAGTTTAACAAATGGTTTAGTAAAGCAGCCACTGCAACAGTAGCAACTACCTTACTGTTAGGAGGCGGCGTTCAGGCTTTTGCAAAGGGAAATGACGAGGCAGATTCCAAAGCAGACAGTGCATTTACCCAAATTACGCGTAGTGACATGCTGAATATTTTCAAACAGCAAGGTAAAGAGAAATATGAGGTTCCGTCCTTCGATGCCTCTACAATTAAAAATATTCCTTCTGCTATTGGTCACGATAGCTCAGGCAAGCAGATTGATCTGGATGTCTGGGACAGCTGGCCGTTACAAAATGCCGATGGCACAGTGGCTAATTACAAGGGATATAATATCGTTTTTGGATTGGCAGGCGATCCTAAAAGAGGTGAGGATACATTTATATATCTGTTCTATCAAAAAGCGGGTGATACTTCACTGAGCGGCTGGAAAAATGCTGGTAGAGTATTTAAAGACAATGATAAACTGCTCTCCAACGATCCGATTCTCAAAAATCAGTCAGAAGAATGGTCCGGCTCAGCTACCTTAACCTCTGATGGACATGTACGTTTATTCTATACCAGCAGACAGCCTTATGACCCAAATAACAAATTATACGGCAAGCAAACCTTGAGCACGGCTCAAATTAATGTCTCTCAGCCTGATGATAAGACACTGAAAGTAGATGGAGTCGAGGATTTGAAATCGATCTATGACGGTGGAGATGGGAAAACCTATCAAAATGTACAGCAAAGCGTCGGAATAGATATGGATAATCATACTCTTCGAGACCCTCACTATGTCGAGGATCAAGGCCACAAATATATTATATTTGAAGCCAACACAGGAACAGAGACAGGCTATCAGGGCGAAGATTCAATTCAAAACCCAGCTTATTATGGCGGCAATAAGAATTTCTTCGAGGAAGAGCAACAAAACCTGCTGCAAAGTCCTAAGAAAAAGGGAGCTGAGCTGGCGAACGGCGCACTGGGCATCGTTGAATTGAATGATGATTATACGTTGAAAAATGTAATGCCTCCTTTGATTGCATCCAATCTGGTAACAGATGAAATTGAACGGGCGAATGTGTTCAAAATGAACGGTTTGTGGTATTTATTTACGAGTACAAGAGGTTCTAAGGTGACTGTAGATGCGATCGGTGACGATGATATTTACATGCTGGGTTATGTTTCTACTTCCTTGACAGGGCCTTATAAACCGTTGAATGGAACCGGTCTCGTTCTTCATCAGGATCTGGATCGTGATGATATTACCTGGACGTATGCCCATTTTGCTATCCCGCAAGGCAAAGGCAATAACGTAGTCGTTTCGAGTTATATGACCAATCGTGGGCTTTTCCCGGATCACAAATCTACTTTTGCGCCAAGCTTCCTGCTGAATATTAAAGGTTCGAAAACCTCTGTTGTGAAAAACGGTATTCTGGAACAAGGGCAAATCACGATTGATCCAGCGAATGACAAAAAAGAACACCAAAATGAGTATGGAAAGAAATAAGTAGGTATTTAAGCAGTATGTCCGAAGGCGGCAGTCGGTAGCAACCCGATCTGTCGTCCGTCGGACGATACATAACGATGCAATGAAGTAAGGAGGATCGTCATAATGAGAAAAAAAGCTCCCAAGAACATTTGGATACGATCCGTAGTAGTCATCACAGGCTTAACGATATTCATAGCTATGGGATGGAATATGTACCAACAGGATGCTGTCAAACCCCATAAACCTGCTGCAACTCCAAAAAATCAAGCGAATCAAAGTAAGCATTCAACACCGACCTACCGGTCAGCCTACCATTTTACCGTTCCGGATAAGTGGAAAAATGATCCGCAGCGGCCGATTTATATGGATGGAAAATATCATTATTATTATTTATATAATCGTGATTACCCTCATAAGAACGGTACAGAATGGCGCCATGCAACATCGACCGATCTGGTTCATTGGAAAGATGAAGGGGTGGCGATTCCCAAATATACAAACCCGAATGGAGATCCTTGGTCCGGTTCGGTCGTGATCGACGATCATGGCACCGCTGGTTTTGGAAAAGGCGCACTTGTAGCCATTGTCACACAGCCCTCCGCAGATGGAGGAAAGCAGGAACAATTTCTGTGGTACAGTAAGGATAAAGGCAAGACGTTTACTTCTTACCGCAACAAGCCTGTGATGTCCAACCCTGGTACGAAGGATTTCAGAGATCCCAAGATCGTCCGGGATACTGGGCGTAATCAATGGGTGATGGTCATGGCAGAGGGAACGAAGATTGGCTTTTATAAGTCTAAAAATTTAAAGGATTGGCAGTTTACGAGTGGCTTTCAAACGGAAAATATCGGGCTTGTGGAATGCCCTGACCTTTACCAGATGCGCGCGGATGATGGGACCTATCAATGGATTCTGGGCGCGAGCGCCAATAGTAAACCAACCGGCGGACCCAACACGTATGCCTATTGGACGGGAGATTTTAATGGAGAAGCATTTCTCCCTGATCGCAATGATCCTGATTGGCTAGATTATGGCTTTGACTGGTATGGTGCGGTTACGTTCGAGGATGGCAAAGCCAAAGACCAATACAGTCACCGTTATGCGCTGGCCTGGATGAACAATTGGGATTATGCCAATAACACGCCTACCCTGAAAGAAGGCTTTAATGGAATGGATTCAGTTGTTCGCCAAATTCGGTTGAAGCGTACATCTAATGTCGGCTATCGCTTGGTTTCACAGCCTGTACCAGCTTTGGAGCAATTCCCTACCGCAACGGAATCATTGGGGAAGATCCAAGTAGATGGGACTCATACGCTTCCGATAGCAGGTGATGCCTATCAGTTAGAGGCGGATGTATCTTGGTCAACGATCAAAAATACAGGATTGAGGCTTCGAGAGTCTGCGGATGGTAAGCGTCATGTAGATGTGGGTGTTTCGGTGGAGGGTCAATACTCTTATGTAAACAGAGCGAACACCGGGCAGCCGGATCAGAGTGGAAAATATGTAGAGAGTAAGGCGCCTTTTGATACCGACAAGAAAAATGTCCACTTGAAGATTCTCGTCGATAAAACCAGCATCGAAGTCTTTGTAGATGATGGAGAAGTAGCTTATTCCTCCTTAATATTCCCACGCTTAGAGGATCGGGGAATTACTCTTTTTTCAGATGGCGGTAAGGCTATTTTTAGTAATGTAATAATCAAACATTTTAATCATTAAAAAAGTCCACCCTTGAATATAAGGGTGGACTTTTCTGTGTAAATCTAAATTTTCGTTTAGCACAGCTATAAGATTGTTCGTTTATTCACAAACGATCAGTTGCTAAAATTACTATTCGTTCTATTTGTGATAAGGTGACAGATTATCAGCGCTACGGCCCAATTTTTTGAGCAAGCCGATGAGTTGATCTCTTTCGGTTTCGCTGATTCCGCTAAAGGCACGTTCAATCTGACGTGTATAATCAGGATAAATTTCGTCCATGACACGTTGTCCTTCGTCCGTCAACTCTGCATATATAATACGACGATCTTGGTCGCACGGGTGACGGTGCAAATAACCGCGGCTCTCCAGCTTGTCGATCACATAAGTGACATTTCCACTTTGTAGAAGCAGCTTGGCACCAATTTGTTGAATTGGCTGTGCTCCCTTGTGATATAAAACTTCCATCACGGCGAAGGCCGTTGGGTTGAAGCCCACCGTTTTGATGCCAGCAACCGCATGTTCGTTTACACTTTTGAATGACTTGGCAAACACGCTATACAAATGCATGGATTGCTGTGTCACCAATGTTCGGTAATCTATCATCTTCATTCCGCCTTTATGTATGGATTTGGGCATCCTTTGACCGCTCGGTTCGGATGACCGGGCAACCATACCCTTACTACTAGCATAAAGGGATTTACGTAGGGAAAACATGCGATTTGTCACAGTAGCTGCTTTTTTAATTATTTAATTTCAAAGCTTTAAGGTAAATTTTTGAAAAATAAAGGTTCCGAATGTAAAAATAGCGTTCCGATTGGTTATATTAACAAATAACATACCTAATGAACCCAAATAACAAAATAAGATAAATTCAGAGGAGATGAAGCACATGGATACGGGTTCTTTCCGTTTTCAATTTCGTGATCCGCAGCAAGCCGCCCAAGCCTGTGAAACATTAAAGGAAATTGGATACTCTGCCAGCACGAACGGTGATACAGGCCTCAGTGTTCACGTTGAGAACCAGGATGTGCTGTCTGCATTAGAGATTTGCCAAGCTTATGAAGGAAGTATAATTGAGACAGGAGTTCTCACTTATCGTCCAGGTAAACAAAGTAATATTGGTATGCAAAATCCAGGTTATAGCCCGGAGGATTGGATTATTCCAGCGCACATCATCAATGAAGACTGGAGCGAGGCGTATAAAAACGGCTCTTCCCAAACGTTTACTAACACAACACAGGAACACAACGTCAGCTCTGACCAACAACCGGAGGACGATGTGGACGGTTTTTCAGGAAGCGTACATACCTGAAAATTGTGTCCGCCCTGGCTGCCACTTTGGAACAAAAAGGTTCCTTCAAAACCATGACTAATGGTTTGAAGGAACCTTTTTTCATCATGAGAAACAGCTGAAAAGGACATTGTGAAAACTAAGATTCTTGGATCGTGCATAAGGGCAGCAATCGTAGGAAATACCAAAAGAAGTTCAGAAAGGAGGTTTTGATCTTGCAAAAACTTGGAGTTCACGAAAAGTTGGAATTGCATGAGCTGCTTACGTTTAAAACAACTTGTATTACAAAAACTCAAACCATGCTCCCTTTAGTCTCAGATTCAAATTTAAAAAATATTTTACAGCAGGACATCAGCAGCGGTACACAAGATATTCAACAGCTTAGAAATCTGCTTGTATAATCTAAGGAGGAATAACGTGAATTCTTTTATTGGGAATATGACCGGTACAACCCCCATGACCGATCAGGTGATTGCTTCCGATCTGTTAATCGCAGCTAAAAGTGGGATCAAAAACTACGCCGCGGCCTTAACAGAGTCGACCAGCTCAGAAGTTCGAAATGTCCTTTGTGACCAATTGAGCAAAGCTGTTAACCTTCATGAGCAAATTTTTAATTATATGAAGAATAATGGTTACTACAACGCCTATGATCCGGATCAGCAAATTCAAATGGATATTCAAAATGCAGACAAGGCACTTTCTTTGTCCAAAATGTAAAACGTTTAATTAAAAAGAAGCATCAGCAAACCTTTAATCGAGTTTGCTGGTGCTTCTTTATTACAAATTGAATTGACTTTCACATGAAATATGGAGAAGAAGGCAATCATAAAAAAACAAAAAATAGGTCTCAAATTCAGAATAGGGTGATTTTCGTATGGGCAAGTCTTCAGCGGGCAAACAAAAAGAGCAAAAACTAAAATGGTGGCAGCTGAGCTTGTTAGGAGTTGCAGGCACCATCGGTACAGGGTATTTCCTCGGGTCTAGTTTAGCAATTTCCATTGGTGGTCCAGCCGTGCTGATTGCTTACTTCTTGGCAGCAGTTGGAACGTATGTGGTGTTTGACGCCCTTTCGCGCATGACAGCAGATCATCCAGAACAGGGCTCTTTCCGTTCCTATGCTCAAAAAGCATTTGGCAATTGGGCAGGCTTCGGCAGTGGCTGGGTGTATTGGTTCTCGGAATTGCTTATTAATGGGAGTCAACTAACCGCGCTGTCTATATTTTCACGCTTTTGGTTTCCTCAGGTACCGATGTGGATTTTTGCGGCAGGCTTCGGGCTCTTAGGGCTTGTGATTGTTTTTTTTGGCAATAAGGGTTTTGATCGTGTAGAAAATGTACTCGCGATCATCAAGATAGCGGCTCTTGTGATGTTTTTGGTCCTAGCGGTAGCGCTTCTGGCAGGCTGGATCGGAGGAGGTAAATATAATCCGAAGTTCCCTCTCAGCTCCAAAGACTTTTTTCCAACCGGTGGCATAGGGTTATGGTCATCTTTTATTTTTGCCTTTTATGCATACGGAGGTATTGAAGTGCTCGGAATTATGTCTAACCGACTTCAAAACCCGGAGGAAGCACCCAAAGCAGGAAAGGTCATGTTGATGACGCTGGTTGCAGTGTATGTGCTTTCGATTGGGCTGGCTGTGTCTATGGTACCATTAAGTGCCTTTAATCCGAAGGAAAGCCCTTTTGTACTTGCGCTCAGTAGCGATCATCTGGCCTTTGTGCCTCATTTGTTTAACGGAGTCCTGATTATAGCAGGGTTCTCCACGATGACAGCATCGCTATATGCAGAGACTTCGATGATGATTACCCTTGCCCAGGAAGGAGATGCGCCCACACTGTTCTCACGAAAGTGGAAGGGCAAATATCCTCTTTATGCACTCAGTTTGATCTCTGTTGGATTAATCTCAGCAATCGTATTATCGTTGCTGCTACCGGGAAAAGTGTATGAATATATCACAACAGCTGCGGGCTTAATGCTGTTATATAACTGGTGCTTTATTTTGCTGTCTTCAGGTAAGTTACTGGAATCAAGCACATCAAGCAATATCAAACGCTGGATTGGATTATTGCTGATAGCTATGGCTGTAGTCGGGGCCTTTTTTCATAAGCTTAGCCGCCCTGGGGTTTACATCAGTTTACTGCTGGTCTTGTTAATTGCAATATGTGACCTCATTGTTCAATGGGTGCGTCGAAAGCACGGCAAGGAATCTCGTTAACTTTATGAAGAAGACAAGCGTTAGCGTAAAAAAAGTAATTGAAATGCCTGTACACCAAAATAAAAGCCAAAGCCTACAAGAGATAGACCTGACATCCAAGAGATGGTTTTAAGCAATCCGGGTTTGAGAAATCTACGGAAAACACTTGAAGCAGCTGCCATCGTCACATCCCACGCCAACACGCCCAGTACAATCGCTCCGCTGTAAATCAATAGCTGTTGTACTGGATATGTATTAGCAACATTGGCCAGTATGGAACCGTAAATACCAAGCCAGAAAAGGATGGAGAGAGGATTAAACAACGACATCAGGAAGCCCGCAACAAAGGAGTTAGTCAGGGTATTGCCATTTCCCCTTAATTCAGATTCTGAAATCACACCAGCATTTTTGATGCTTTCAAGACCTGTATACACAAGCACGAAAAAACCAAATAGCCATAAAAAAGCTTTGACAAATGGGGAATTAAGAAGGTGGATCATTCCCAAATAGACAAGCATCATATAGATAATGTCTGCTGTGATTGCACCTAGCCCAATAAACCAGGCGTGCCAAAATCCATTTTTAATACCTCGATCTAACTGTGCGGCATTGATGGGTCCAATGGGAGCTGAAAGTGACAGACCCAGAAAAACATACCCGATAAATGTATTAATGGTGTTTTCCTCCTTGATTATTTATTGGACGTTATGTATTTGTCTCATTTAGTTTATTCGGACAAACCCATGTGTAAGACCATATTTTTTGCGCGTATATTATAGGCATAGCTTCCTTATCGCTAACCCAATCAATGAATATGAATTAAATCCCAAAAGGAGCTCTAAACCTCATACAAAAGGGTTAGAGCTTTTTTTAATGAAGGGGCTTGACACTTTTAATGAAAGCGCTTATATTTATCTCGTAAACAATACGTTATATAACGTTATATAGAAGGAGAGATAAAAAATGAATGTACAACAGACGATTCAGACGATTAATGAACAAGCGAATGGGAAGATTTCTGAGGTTTATTTAGTAGCCTGCGGGGGCTCACTAGTTGATATGTATCCTTCAAAATATTTTCTGGATAGTGAAGCAAAGAAACTGGTAGCAGGGATGTATACAGCGAATGAGTTTGTACATGCGTTGCCCAAACGATTGGGGGCACACTCAGTGGTCATCGTTTGTTCCCACGGTGGAAATACTCCAGAATCGGTCGCAGCTGCTAAATCTGCCAAAGAGAAAGGTGCTTATACCATTGGCTTAACCCACAATAGTGAAGCGAGCCTGCTTAATTATTCGGATTATTCCTTCCTTTACGAGTGGGGGGATGAGAGCGATGTTAAAAACAACCCGATGGCCATTATTCTAGAACTTACGGTTGAACTGCTTCAAATCACTGAGGGCTATGCGCATTACCCAGCTTTCCAGAATGGATTGGGAGCAATCAATGGGATTATTAACCGGGCCAAAGTCCAAGTTGAACCGCGCGCTCAAGTATTCGCTGACAGATACCGCAATGAGGAACTCTTTTATATCCTGACCAGCGGAGCATCTTATGGACATGCTTATGGCTTTGCCATCTGCTCGCTGATGGAAATGCAATGGCTTCATGCAGCTTCTATCCATTCCGGTGAATTCTTCCATGGCCCATTTGAAGTAACGGATAAGGAAACTCCATTTATTCTGATGATCAACGAAGGACGTACACGGGCGCTGGATGAGCGGGCACAGACTTTCCTGAATCAGTATGCCGAGAAAGTGGAAGTGATTGATGCAAAGGAGCTTGGCATCGGAACGATTGCAGACGAAGTGGTAGAGTTTTTTAACCCGGTTTTATTTTACAGCATTGTATGTGTGTATCGTGAAGCACTAGCAAATGTACGCAACCACCCATTGGAAACTCGCCGTTATATGGGCAAAGTAGCTTACTAAGCGCACCTACCAACAGGAGGAAACCATCATGAAGGTTCTAGGCATTGGCGATAATGTGGTAGATAAATATGTTCATCTGCGCATGATGTACCCTGGCGGCAATGCGCTTAATTTCAGTGTGTTTGCCAAAAAAGCGGGAGTGGATGCAGCCTTTATAGGCGTGTTTGGGGACGATCACGAAGCACGGCATGTAGAACATACCCTCCGTGAGCTTGACATCGATATTTCACGGTGCAGATATCACAGCGGTGAGAACGGCTGTGCACGTGTAACCCTGGAAGACGGAGACAGAGTATTTCTGGGCAGTAATGAGGGGGGAGTGACACGTCTCCATCCATTGGAACTGAGCGAAGATGACAAGGATTATCTTGGCGGATTCGACCTGATTCATACTGGCTTGTACAGCCATACAGGCCACTTGCTGCCCGAGTTGGAGACACTGGGAATTCCTATTTCCTTTGATTTTTCAGATGATTTTACAGATACACAGGTAGAACAATATATCATGCATGCCGATTTTGCATTCTTCTCTTGCAGCCATATGACGGATGAAGAGACACAGAATTTTATCCGTTCCAATCGAAAAAAAGAGGGGCAAATTCTGATCGCCACTCGTGGCGGTGACCGATCTATCGCCTATGATGGTACGAAGTTCTATTTTCAAATGCCCGATTCCGTTGACGCTGTGGATACCATGGGAGCAGGCGATTCTTATATAACTGCTTTTTTACTGAGCTTTTTGGAAAAAGGCAACATTCAGGCTGCTATGGCAGAAGGCTCAAGGCTTGCCGCCCAGAGCTGCCTGGTAGAAGGTTCCTTCGGATACGGCGTTCATTATTGACGATCCTTTTCGAATATCTTCACTTGTAAGAATATGTAACCTTTGATACTCTAAGTGAGAGTGATATAACGTTATATGACAAGTGAGGGTACATTATGTTAAATTCAGACCAAGCGGAGCCATTATATATTCAATTACAAAAAGCGGTTAAAACCGCTATTCATAATGGAACATTTACGCAGGGAAGTCGTATACCGACCGAAACAGAATTAAGCGAAATGTATAATGTAAGTCGAATTACTGTAAGGAAAGCAATTGCCGAATTAGTTCATGAAGGATATCTGACCAAACGTCAGGGAAAAGGCACCTTTGTCAATATCCCCAAAATTGGACGGAAGATTGAACATGTCATCAGCTTTACGGCGGCATGCAAATCCAACGGGCTTTCTTCACACAGTGAGGTTACAAAACGTGAAATTATAGCAGCAGATGAAGAAATTGCACATCAGTTGCAGCTATCGCCAGGAGAAAAAGTGTTATTTATCCAGCGTAAAAGATATGCGGATGATCGCCCCCTGATGCTGGAAAACAATTTTTATCCTTATGAACGCTTTGCATTTCTAATGCACGAGCAGTTGGAGGGGTCTGTATACGAACTGCTGCGGCAAAAATACAGCATCGACCCTAACCAGCCAGGAGAGACGATATTACAAATTGCCTTGGCGGATGAAAATCAGGCCAAATTGCTGGAGACGGCGATCGGGCAGGCGTTGTTTTACATGCATACCATTATCTATGACCAGCATGGAAGCCCGGTTCATGTAGGGAAGCAGTACATCATCGGAGACCGCTACCAATTCTCCATATAATCCGTTACCTGTTATGCAAGGTAGTTCAGGTACGTCTGGCTTCTGCTTCCATCCAATAGGGAGAAGCAGAAGCATTAACATAACGTTATATTACGTCATGTTGTTAGGTGAATCAATCATGAGGTGGTGAAACTATGCAAGGGATGAAAGATACATTAGCAGACAAAGTATTACTCTCCAATGCTATTTTTAATGGATTGGAAAATGAAGCTTCGCCCGGGTTTATTGCAGTGCGAGGAGAACGTATTGCAGCAGTGGGGCATCCGGAAGAGGCACAAGCCTGGATAGGAT
Organism: Paenibacillus sp. AK121; assembly: GCF_019042715.1. Classification (NCBI taxonomy): domain Bacteria; kingdom Bacillati; phylum Bacillota; class Bacilli; order Caryophanales; family Paenibacillaceae; genus Paenibacillus; species Paenibacillus sp. AK121. Next base: position 66,985 of record NZ_JAHPJM010000014.1, on the reverse strand, counting down.
CGGAAACGGTTGTCTATGATCTGGGCGATGCCTTTATCATGCCGGGAATTCATGACAACCATGTATTTTTCACCGGATATATGTCAATGCATCGGGGCTTGGATCTGACGCATACAGCCTCAAGTGAAGAAGCAGTGCAACTACTGCTTCAAGAGGCAAACCACCTTCCATCAGGAAAAGATGTAACCGCTTACGGTTGGAGCGAGGAAAAATGGGGTGGGCTGCCTGAGCCAAGCTTGTTGGATGGATTGTTTCCCGATCGGGCGGTCATCGCCATCAACCAAAATAAAAGTTACTGCTGGATGAATCGATTGGCTGAGGAGAGATATCAATTTTCGCCAGATCAATGCAGTGCCGAAGCACGCGCTTTACTGCTCCAAGCTATGATGCAGGATCGCAGCCTTGTCCAACAAGAGTTTATGGAATTTTGCCGCCTGCTGGCTGCAAGAGGAGTTACTTCTATAAAAGATATTGGCTTTGACCGGCATAGCGAGCTGCTTCCGATTCTAGAGGAATTGAAAGAAACAGGTGAATTGCCACTCCGGTTTCATTTCTCGCTGGAACCGGTTGTTGAACCGTTTGATATAAGTATTGGTATTAAGTATAAGGCACTTTATCATGGAGACCTTATTCGTTTCCAAGGCTACAAGCTGATGCTTGACGGCGTCGTAGCCGATCATACAGGGGATATGTTGGAGCCTTACGCAGATATGCCTGGAGTCACGAATTTGAGGGCGGTCGATTACGAAAAAATTGAAGCCTCAGTTCTGGAAGCGGACAGCCAGGGGATCAAATGCTGCCTAACTGCAGAAGGCGATGCTGCGATTCGCCAAGCAGTATCCATGATTGAAAAATGCCGCGCGCAGCAAGGCAATCACCTTATCAGACATTCGATCAGTGATCTGGAGTATCCTCATCCAGATGACCTGAACAGAATGGGAGAAAACGAAATTTTTGCCGAGGTCTATGCTCAGATTTTGCTGCTAAATCCCTCTTACGAAGAGGCTTATATGTCTGCTGTGGCAGGCAAAGAGAATGAAAACCGTTTTTATAATTATAAGTCCATGCTGGAAGCTAACGTGCCGATCACTATAGGTACTGATTTGCCTTTATTTATCACCAGTGTCCCCGATTCGCTGTATGCGGCCTCTCACCGATTATTCCCGGATGGCTCGCCTGCTGGAGGCTGGTATCCTGACCAGGGAATGCCGGCATCCGAAGTTTTAAAGGCATGGACCATTAATGGAGCCAAACATTGTTATATGGAAGAGGTTACAGGTACGCTGGAGGCTGGAAAATATGCTGACATCGCCGTTTTTGATCGCGACCTCCTTAATGCATCCGCTGTTGACATCAGGGATGCCCAAGTGATATTGACCATTATGGGAGGGAAGGTTACGTATAACCATTCTTGGAATGAGGGATAAACATGAACATCACGAATAAGAAATGGAAATTATCCTTGCCCCATAGTTATACCTTAATATTCTTGATTATTATTACAGTCGCCGCGTTGACATGGGTTGTACCCAGCGGTCAATTTGAGCGTCATGAAGTGACAGTGAACGGTGTGACCAAAACGGCAATCGTTTCAGGAACCTATCACTCTGTACCCAAAACGGGAGAGAACGGTGATTTAAGACAGGGAATCCCTCAGATTCTTAGCGCTCCTATTGAGGGGATTATCAATGCCGCCGATGTCGTCTCTTTTGTTCTTATTGTAGGCGGCTCCTTCGGTATTATTCTGCAGACAGGCGCCATTGATCGTGCGCTGACAGCTCTTGCCAGGCGGTTGAAGAATAAAGGGATTTTGCTTATTCCCATTGCTATGGTTATCTTCAGTCTCGGAGGTTCTACCTTTGGGATGAGTGAAGAAATTATTCCACTTTATGCGATTTTCATTCCGTTGATGTTTGCCTTGGGTTTCGACTCTATGACAGCGATTCTTATTTTATTTCTGGGAACGCAAATTGGCTATGTTGGTTCGACTGTCAATCCATTTTCAGTGTTGATTGCCCAGGGAATCGCAGGAGTGGAGGGGAATCCTCAACTCTGGCTGAGATTTATCGAATGGCTTGTATTTACGACGATTTCTATTGCTTTTACGATGTGGTATGCGCACCGGGTGAAGCGAAATCCGGAGAAATCCCTCGTGTTTCAAAGTGATATTATAAACCGCGAGCAATTTATTAAGGAAAGCACAGGCGAGGACGTCGTCTTCACATTCCGGGACAAATTAATTATAGGTGGATTTATTGTAACGCTTGGAGCGATTGTCTGGGGAATTTTGGTCAAAGGCTGGTATATGACTGAGATCGGCGCCCTTTTCTTTGCCCTTGGTATTTTTGTTGGGGTTGTCACCAAAATGAGTCAGAAGGAGATAGCTGAGAATTTTGTAAAAGGATGCGGAGAATTTATCTACGCCGCGGTGATCATAGGCCTCGCCCGCGGAATTCTGATTATCGCAGAACAGGGGATGATTATTGATACCGTATTGAATGCACTTGCAAGCGTCCTGGAAGGTTTGCCAAGTTATTTATTCACGACTATTATGTTGCTTGCGCATAATATCATTACTTTCCTCGTTCCCTCTTCTTCGGGGGAAGCTGCACTAACCATGCCTGTACTTGCACCGCTTGGCGATCTTGTAGGCATTAATCGTGAAGCCGTAGTCACAGCGTACCAATTTGGTAACGGGTTAACCAATCTCATTTCACCGACAGGTGGAGTGCTGCTGGCAGGATTGGCCATTGCCCGGATCAGCTTTGGACAGTGGCTGAAGGTAATCTTCAAACTATTCCCGATCCTATGGCTGATTGCTGCTATTTTTGCTGCGATATCGGCTGCGGTGGGTATGTAATCAATCAAGTCAGGGCCCCTGTCTGTTAGAGACAAGGGTTTCTTTTTGTGTTTGTGAAACAAGTCCTCTTATGTAGGAAGGCTACTCATTTCTTTCCCAATATGGTGCATAAGTTTACGCGGAAAATAAATAATATGGATAGCATTTTCCTAAGGAGGAAATAAACTTGATGCTTGCTGATAACAGATTACTCATTGCTGCTCTAGGCGGTGTTAATGAGATTGGAAAAAATATGTATTTCATCCAATACGATCAGGATATTGTCGTCATTGATTGTGGCTCCAAGTTTCCTAATGAAAATTTGCCTGGTATTGACCTCATTGTACCGGATGTTACCTATCTGCTGGAGAATCAGGATAAAGTTAGAGCGCTCATTGTAACCCATGGACATGAGGATCACATCGGGGGCATTCCTTATTTACTGAAGCAGATCAACATTCCAGTATTCGGGACAAAGCTCACCATCGAATTAATTAAGATTAAGCTAAAGGAACATAATCTTTTACGTGATGCCGAGCTTCATCTTATAGATGCGGATTCTACCATTGATGTGGGGAAGATTCAGACATCCTTTTTCACTACTGTCCATAGTATCCCAGATTGCTTGGGCGTCTTTTTTCAGACACCGGAAGGAAATGTGGTCCATACCGGGGATTTCAAATTTGATATGTCTCCTGTCAGCGGACCTTTTCCGGATCTTCATCGCATGGCTGAAATCGGAAAGAAAGGGGTTAAGGTGCTTCTCTCCGAAAGTACGAATGCGGAAAGACCAGGATTTACGCCTTCAGAACGTTTGGTTGGCGGGCACATTCTGGATGCATTCGCTCGAGCCAAGCAGCAGGTATTTATCTCCACGTTCGCTTCCAATGTGAATCGTGTCCAGCAGGTCATTGACGCTGCTGTGGAAACAGGCCGCAAGCTGGTCTTACTCGGACGCAGCATGGTAAATGTGGTAACGGTGGCTAAAGAGTTGGGCTTCTTGCACATGCCCGAGGATTTGTTGATTGAGGCTGGAGAAACGGAGCGATATCCTGCAGAAAAAATTGCAGTTTTATGTACAGGAAGTCAGGGTGAACCGATGGCTGCATTGTCCCGTTTAGCTAATTCCCTGCATCCCAAAATCGAAATATTGCCTGGGGATACCGTCATCATTGCTGCGGGAGCGATACCGGGAAATGAGCGAAACCTTTCTCAAGTCATCGATAACCTGTACGTACTGGGCGCTAACGTTATTTATGGATCAGGCAACACCACGGGGATGCACGTATCCGGTCATGGCAGCCAAGAAGAGTTAAAATTAATGATGACCCTGATGAAACCCCAGTATTTAATTCCTATACATGGTGAATTCAGAATGCTGCATCAGCATCGTCAGCTAGCAGAATCAGTCGGTATTCCTATGGAAAACGTATTTATTGTCCAAAACGGTGAGACAATTCAAATCGCAGAGGGAAGGGCATCCCTGGGTCCCAAAGTACCATCCGGCAATAGCCTGGTAGACGGGCTGGTAACTGGTGATGTGGGCAATATTGTACTGCGGGACCGTAAAAAACTTGCCTCAGACGGAATGCTGATTATTGTGATGACTTTGAGCAAAAACGAAAAGCAAATGCTTGCAACGCCAGAAGTCATATCAAGAGGCTTTGTATTTGTTAAGGATTCCGAAGAGCTGATGAATCAGATTCGAGACACGATTATGGCCACAGTGAACGAGTTAACAGAAATCGAAATGAGTCAGTGGGGCTTGATTAAGCAGATGTTAAAGGATAATGTGGGTCAGTTTATTTACAGCCAAACCAAGAGAAGACCTATGATTTTACCTATCATTATTGAGGTTTAGGAATAGCTGTAAACGTTAAAACAAGATGGAGTTTGTTCAATACGCGATTACTCAAAAAAAAGACTTAAATCAGCAATACAACTGATTTAAGTCTTTTAAATTCCTGTTTTTCTTAAAAATTGCGGTTGTAATGGCGGTTTGTAGCGAAGCGGAGGATTTGAATCTGGAGAAGGGCCAGCGATCGTAAGATCAAAGCCTACGCGTAGTGCCTCCCACTCCTACATCTCGTTTAAAGCCGCTTGCGTTCCTGCTGTATGCCCTGTCGTAAACGCCGCTGTAATATTATAACCTCCAGTGTAGCCGTGAATATCCAGAATCTCACCGCAGAAAAACAAGCCAGGCATCAGCTTGGACTCCATCGTTTTCGGATTAATTTCCTTCAAATTCACACCACCCCCGGTAACAAATGCTTCCTTCAGGGAGAGCGTCCCATTCACACGAATGGGAAACGCCTTGATTCGATGGGCGAGTTCTTGCCATTGCTGCTTGGGAATATGATCATAGGTCAAATCTTCACGCAGTTCAGCTTGCTGAAGCAACAACGGAATCATGCGTTCCGGTAAATAAGGTTTAAGCACGTTTTTGATCGCCTTTTTAGCATCGACCGATGCCAGTTCCAGTGTCTCACGGTAGACTTCATCAGCATGTTTGTGAGGCTGTAAATCGAGAGTTAACAATACTGTGTTTACCTTATCCTTTTTCATTCCCTTGACGACAAACTGACTGCAGCGCAAAGCGGTTGGACCAGACAAACCAAAATGCGTGAAAATCATATCTCCTTCATGAACGACAACCTTCTTTTGTTTCGCATTCCATACGGTCAGGCTGATGTTTCGTAAGGAGAGCCCCTGAAGCTCTTTTGTCTGGATAAATGTCTCGCCTGACGTTAGCGGGACCTCTGTTGGATATAGTTCCGTAATGGTATGCCCAGCTTGCTCTGCCCATGCATAGCCGTCACCTTCCGAGCCTGTGTGCGGGACGGACTTGCCACCGACAGCGACAATGACGTTACGGCTACGCAGCATTTCACCGGAACGCAGCCGCACACCAGCTGTATGACCTTCTTTGTAAATCACCTCTTGAACAGGGCAGCTTGTCCGAATCTCGACTCCTTGAGAGCGTACCTTATTAATCAAAGCATCGACGACCGTTTTGGCTTTGTCCGTTACTGGAAACATACGCCCGTTGTCTTCTTCCTTTAAGGCTATACCTAGTTGTTCAAAGAAGGCGATGATATCCCGATTGCCGAAAGCAGCCAGGGCACTGTGCAGAAAACGACCATTGCCGGGAATGTGGCGAATAAGTTCATCCAGCTCTTTTGCATTGGTGACATTGCAGCGACCTCCGCCGGAGATCCCCAGCTTTCGTCCAAGTTTATTTCCCTTTTCCACTAAAAGCACCTTGGCGCCTTCGCCAATGGCAGCAGCCGCTGCCATTAAGCCGGCTGAGCCGCCTCCGATCACAATAACGTCGTAAGTCATAGACCTCTTCCTTTTCGTCGACAAATTTTCAAAAAAATTCAGAATAGCGTAACAGATTTTCCATCATATCGTAATACCGTCTCTTTAGATAGACTTTGAGCACAGTAGTTGCGTATATCTCTTATTTTACAGAAGTATAAAAACCGTAAAAACGATCCTCTAATATATATCCGGTATTTAGCAGAATTTGTCGTTCTACACCGGGATTTTAACACATATATTGTAATATATTGTAGCCTGTGCTTTAATTCAACTAACGGCGTCAAGGAAAGATGATGAGGGGGAGAAGTCCTTGTTAATTGCGTTGAAGGAAAGTGTGCTCCAAGTTCTCCTTGCCGTTATATCGGCGGGTTTTTTCTCTATATTAACGGATTATGGGGACAAGAAAAAGGTTTGGGCAGGCAATCTGCTTCCCGGACCTCATCAAGGAATACTTTATCTGTGTTGCTTGCCAGCTATATTGCTATGTTCGCTCTTTCAATACCAGCCTCCATATGGCCTACCTTCCAATCTCGGTATTATTCCCCTTGCTGTAGGCGTCATGTATGGTACACGTCGCACTTCCTTTGTTCTCGCTGCTTCTGCATTGACGGGTGTTCTAATTATAGCGCAGTCGATAGAAATGTCCCCAATGTATGTGGGCACTGCTTTTATCCTTTTTCCTTTTATGCTACTGCATGTCAAGTTTTTTCAAAGAGGAACATTGTTGGACAAAAAGCTCGTAATTTTCACATATGTTGTGGCTGATATGCTGCTTAAGGCATTATTACCGCTATTGTGGGGCAAACAGAACATTTCAGTATACATTCCTGATCTGCTCACAACGTTTTGGAATGTTGCTGTAGGTGTGTTGGCAAGTTTTACGGTCGTAAGTCTGATGCATAATTCCTTTGAGAAACTGACGTTGCGGCGAGATGTAACTGAGTTTACGAGCAAATATTTAATCGAAGTGGATAAGCTGCGTCAAGTCATGGATTTGATGCCGTTATCTCTTGTTACTTTGGACAGCGAAGAACGAGTTATACATATGAACAAAACGATGCTGGAGCTCTACCGGGACTTCGATCCCTATATTACGCTGCCTGAGGTTGTAGGCCGTCCTTTAAACTCGTTGTACGTTTTTAGCGCTTCGCCTGTAGTCAACGAACGAGTTGCGAAAGCATTGGAAGGAGAAGCAGGCGCTGATTTTATAAATGTATCTCCTAAAGTATTCTTCTCCAGTTTCCTTCCTATTCGAGATAAACATATCAATCAAACGACAGGTGTCATTATCGCCTTGCAGGACATCACAGAGCTGGAGACGCTGCGCAGTGAGTTGGGCAATTTCGAGAGGCTCAGTCTGGTTGGACAGATGGCAGCGGGCATTACACATGAAATACGTAATCCGATGGCGGTTGTGCGCGGGTTTTTACAGCTTATGCGCGAGAAGAGCCCTGATTCTCTAAGTCATTATTACCGCATCGTGATGGAGGAGCTGGATCGGGCGAACGGGATTATTAATGATTTTCTTTCCCTGGCCCAGAATCGGATTGTCGAGAAGGAGCAGTGTCATCTGCATGATATCATTCGTGAACTAACACCTCTTTTGTGGGCAGATGCGAACCTGAGGGGACAGACGATTGAGTTAAAACTGGAGGATCATGTAACGATGCTGCATTTGAACCCTAAGGAAATCAAGCAATTGCTGCTTAACTTATCGCGTAATGCGATGGAAGCTATGGGTGAAAAGGGTGTGCTGACCATTTCTACTCATGAAGAAGGGGATTTTGTCGAACTGGAAGTGAGGGATACAGGTCCGGGAATTCCGCCAAAACAGCTTGAAAAGCTGTTCCAGCCTTTTTACACCACCAAAACGAAAGGTACAGGTCTGGGTCTGGCCTTATGTCAAAGTATAGTGGAGCGTCATCACGGTACGATTGCCGTAGATTCGGTGGAGGGAATGGGCACACAGTTTAAAGTTCGTTTGCGCAGGACCATTCCGACTTATCAGGAGCATTCTGAGCCTCCTGTCATAAATTCGATACAGAAATAATTGTGCAAAGATGTAACCGGATTTTTTGCAAATTACGTGAAAAAGATTGTATAATGGGCTTTAGATGTCCATGTCTTTACTACGGCAAAGGATGAAATTAGAAACGTAGTATATATGATTTAGTGAAAAGGAGTGAAAGAATATGTCTATGTCTTTCGATCAATATATGAGAGATTCAGTTCAGCCTATGCGCGATGAACTGACGAATCTTGGGATTCAGGAACTGCGTACTTCTGAAGATGTGGAGGCCAAGTTGCCTGATGCTAAAGGTACAGTGCTGGTGGTTGTGAACTCGGTATGCGGTTGTGCCGCAGGCCAATGCCGCCCGGGTATAGCTGAAGCGCTGAAGCATGATATAACGCCGGATCATCTGTATACGGTTTTTGCGGGACAGGATAAGGAAGCAACGGCGAAGGCTCGCGAATTTTTCGCGCCGTATCCGCCATCTTCCCCTTCGATCGCGTTACTGAAAGACGGCGAACTGGTTCACTTTATCGAGCGTCATCAGATCGAAGATCGTTCGGCAGATCAGATTGCTGCTGATTTGACCAGTGCATTTGACCGTTTTTGCCGGTAAGACTGCTCAAGCTATGCCCCGCATTTTTCGCCTGCGAAACTTGCCGGGGCTTTTGCGTGTTGGCTTGTGAAGGAAATTCCTAAAAAAGAGGTGCTTATCTGATGAGTTTGCAGGAACAGATTATTGCTGAATTGGGAGTACAGCCTACGATCAACGTAGAGGCGGAGGTCCGCAAGCGTGTGGATTTCCTCAAGTCGTACGTAACAAAAACAGGAAGCAAAGGGCTGTTGATCGCCATCAGTGGCGGGATTGACAGTGCCGTAGCAGCCGCCTTGTGCAAGCAGGCTACAGATGAGTTGACACAGGAGCAAGGGCAAGAATACAAAACACTGGGTGTATTCCAGCCCTATGGTCAACAGGAAGATATCGAGCATAGCTACGCGGTGGCTAAAGCGTTCAACCTGAAATATGCCGGGGAAACGAACATTAAGGAAGCCGTGGATACGATTGCCGTGGAAGTAGAGCACACATTAAAGGATATCGGTCTGGAACGTTCCATTACTCCGCAAGTGAGAGGTAATGTAAAGGCAAGAACACGTATGGTGGTTCAGTACGCACTTGCGAATGAACTGAACCTGCTCGTCGTGGGTACAGATCACGCTTCAGAAGCCATTACAGGCTTTTATACCAAATGGGGTGATGGTGCGGTCGATATTACACCGCTCAGCACTCTCAACAAACGTCAGGTGCGTTTGCTGGCCAGCTATCTTGGAGTTCCGCAGGCTATTTTGGACAAAGCGCCTACAGCAGGATTGTGGGAAGGCCAGACGGATGAAAAGGAACTGGGAATCTCCTACGAAGCAAACAGCGACTACCTGGAGGGCAAAGAAATTGACCCGGCGGCCAGCGAAAAGCTGGAAAGCTATTTTACACGTACAGCACATAAGCGGACAAGCATTCCGGGAGTGTAAGCATTAATCATTTTGGAATTGTAAAATGCTAAGCTAAATAAATGCGGCGATCCGCCCGGCGGATCGCCGTTTGTATTGAGGGGGCTACTGCCTAATTAGTGATCCGGTCAATGAAGCGGCGGGTTTCGGTAATTGCCTGATCCAGTTGAAGACTGCCTCCCTGGAATGGATGAACGGTGTTAAAGGTATGATTGCCGCCTTGAATTTGTACCCACTCGATGTCGGGACGAACGGAGGTGAGCTGGGCAGAGCCTTCCCGTAGACGTTTGGAGTCTTCGGTTCCCTGGATAAGTACAGCTGGGAGCTGGCTATTGGCAAGCCTGTCTACAATGGCAAAACGCTCGCGATTGTGCTCCAGGTCGTCCAGAATGATAGCATCAAGCGGAAGCTGTTGCCCGGTTCTGGCGTTCTGCACATAGCTGCGTCCCTTGGCACGCATTTCTTCTTTTTGTGGTAAAGTAAACAGATCAAGATTGGTTACGCCATTCCATGAAATGACGCCAGCAATCTCGCCGGGATGATCTAGTGCATATACAAAGCAGCTTCCCGCACCTCGGCTATGTCCTAACAGAAACAACGGCAATTCTCTGAATTCATGGCGTGATCTCAAATTGGACAGCAATAGTTCCAAATCCTCTTGTTCGCGGCTATAGGTGTTGCGTGCGAACTTTTCCAGCTCGGTAAAATTCTCCAGATCCTCACCTATGCCATTATGTGAAAAATTGAAGGTTACTACGTGGTTATCCATACTCAATGCTTCTGCAATAAAGGGGAACATACCCCAATCCTTAAATCCTTTGTAGCCATGAGCGATGATGAGCAGGCTCTTGGCCGTATTTTTAGCGGGAAACCATGAGGCCCGGATCACCGCATCTGTTCCTGCATCAGTACCAGCTTCAACCACAATCGTTTCTGACATCCTATCCTTCCTTTCTACGGGAGTTTTTTAACCGGCATATCCGCGAATTTAAAGCATTCACTGATTGCCTCTCTCATTTTAACATATTTTGGTGACGCTTTTACGCCTTTACGACTCGCCAGGGTGTGGACGCACTGTTACAATAGATCCAGTAAAGTAAAAAAAGGGCGGGGAATACCCAAATGATCTACGGAATTGGACATGATGTGCTGGAAATAAGCCGTATGGCTCATATTTTGGCAGGTAAATATGCAGATGCATTTTTGAATCGGGTGTTGACCCCGGCAGAACGCGAGCTTGCAGTGGAACGCAAGGGAAGGCTAGCGGAGTTCGTAGCAGGGCGCTTTGCTGCCAAGGAAGCCATAACGAAAGCCTTTGGCTGTGGAATTGGACAAATCATCGGGTTCAGCGATATGGAAATTTTACCTGAACCGGGGGGGAAGCCCGTAGTTTATTTGTCTTCGTCTGCGTGGGATCGACTGAGATTACCGAATACGGGTGACTCGAATTACAGCATTCACTTGAGTATTACACATCAGCCTAACATTGCCTCTGCTTTTGTGATTGTCGAATATAAGGAGACGTGATGTGATGACTACAAATACATTGGAACAAAAGCGTTACTTCAGTTTTGAACTGTTGAATTGGTATACACGTAACAAACGCGACTTGCCGTGGCGCCGCCATCGCAATCCTTTTTATATCTGGATTTCGGAAATTATGCTTCAGCAGACACGTGTCGATACGGTCATTCCGTATTTTAATCGCTTTATTGCACGTTTTCCGACGATTGAAGCGCTGGCGGAAGCGCCCGAGGAGGATGTTCTCAAGCTGTGGGAAGGGCTGGGGTATTATTCGCGGGCCCGGAATTTGCAAACGGCGGCGAAACAGGTAGTTGAGCTTCACGGTGGGCAGGTGCCAGATGATACGCAGGCTGTTGCTGCACTGAAAGGAGTAGGTCCGTATACGACGGGGGCGATTATGAGCATTGCCTTTAATCGGCCAGAGCCTGCTGTAGACGGGAATGTGATGCGTGTGCTGTCGCGTTATTTTCTCATTGAAGAGGATATCATGAAGGGCAGCACGCGAGCGCATATGGAAAGTCTGGTCAGGGAGCTGATTCCCGAAGGAAGAGCCTCCGATTTTAATCAGGCGCTGATGGAGCTGGGGGCGCTGGTCTGCACGCCAAAGTCGCCTCATTGTCTGACCTGTCCGGTCATGGAGCATTGCTCGGGCAGGCTGGCAGGCCGCGAGGAGACGCTGCCAGTCAAAACAAAAGCGAAGCCGCCGCGGCTGGAGCCTCGCTCCGTCGCCCTTATCGAGGGCAGCGGTGCCAATGCAGGCCGCCTGCTTGTGCGCCAGCGCCCGGCCAAGGGCCTGTTGGCCCGCATGTGGGAGCTGCCGCACGAGCTTGCCGGACAGGAGGGCTACAACGGTCCGGTGCCAGATGAGCCGGCCATGGATCACCTGGCAGCTCATTTGTTGGCAGAGGGCGTGCATGCGCGCCCGGTGAGGTTTGTACGTGAGGCAGAGCACACGTTCAGCCACATTCACTGGAACCTGCGTGTGTTCCAGTGTGAAGAGGTCGCCGCCCCTGCCGGGCAGGAGGGCGAACAGCCGCTGGCTGCCGAGCAGCGGGCCAGCTACAGCACCGCGGCGAAGCCAGGTGTGTTAATTGCGCTGGCTGAGCAGGTGGAGCACGCACATAATGCGCTGCCGGCGGGGTACCGCTGGATCAGCGAGGCGGATATGTCCACCTTGGCGTTTCCCAAGGTGTTCCTTGATCTGATCAACGAATATTATGCAAAGCAAAAAGAGAACTGATGTTAATAATATAACTGTCAGCAAAAAATAAAGGATCGTCTAATAGGTCGAGTATCAAATTCCATTTATTTGACTCCCACTCAAAAAAGCAGTGACCCGCAAGTCGAAAGACTAGGCTAGGTTGAAAAGGATGCATCTTTTGTGATTGTGTTACTCGCCAAAAATCAAAATGTTTGCCAATTGCATTAAACAGAAATCCTACTGTTGAACCAAACGGAACGACAGAACAATTCGGGAATTTAATGAGCAACTAAAAGGGATTAGCTTCACGGAATCGCTCGACGAGAGTACCCTCGCCTCCATAACAACGGACACCATCTGGTGTTCGTTTTTTTGCTTACTGATACTCAAAGAGAGTCCCTCTGGTTCTAGTATCTACTCATCGCCGAACACGATAGACCCCTGTTCTTCCCCATGAATATTTATCACTATTTTACACATATTACATGTATATCATGATTTAAGTTTTTTGAAGGGGGACCGTCATCGTTATGGCAAGATTACTCGAGGCGAAATTAGATCATCTAAAAAAGATCCTGGATCATCTTCCTGATGTCGTCTTCAAAAAAATGGATGTGGGACAAACGGGAATCCGTGAAGGCCGCTCTCAGGTTAATCTGGAACAACTGAAGGAAGAATTGGTACAGCAGGCGGCTTTTACGATCAATGCGAAAGAAGGAACAGATCTTGAGGCGTGTGTGATAGAAGTGTTATCAGGATGAAGTTGAGGATACCCATAGCAAACTTATCCCTCACGTCAAAGGGGAGGCTCTCTCATTCACGGTTCGTATCAAAACAGCTGTCAAACTAAACGAAAACTCGGTTATTTCTTCGGAGTTCTTGAAGGAACCGTTCATCCGAACCGCTAAAGAAACGGTGCAAGATGAAATCAAAAAGATCGTGCTCCAATCATTAAGCAAGCTCCAGAAAGAAATGAAAGCAGACGTAGCCGGCTTCGGTTCAAAGGTAAAAGTAAACTATCCCGCCTACTGGGATCGTGTAAAAGACAATTGGCAGGATACATTCAGTGAAATACCGATCGACGTTCGGGTTGAAGTACAGATTAAACGAACAGGTGCTTATACAAAAGGAGAGGGAGCGTAATGCCCAACATACCTTCCATGAAACAGGATGAAATTTCTACTATACAAGCTCTATTAACAGTAACTTCGACCGTGTACGCTGTGGGAATTGTCAGTTTACCACGAACCATCACGCAACAGACGCAAACGCCTGACGTGTGGCAGGGGCTTTTGCTGGCAAGTCTGTTTGGTGTCGGCGTCGTTTTTATCAACGTGAAATTGTGTCGGCGATTTCCAGGGAAGACGTTCTATGAGCTCAATTCTGTGATCGCAGGTAAATTTATCAGCCTTTTCATCAATATTGCGTTCATGGTATATTGCGTGATGATCTGCTCTCTTGTATCCAGAATGATGGCAGAATTCCTCAAAGCCCTTGCATTGGAGAGAACTCCGGTAAGCATGATTCTCTTGCCGTTTCTTCTGCTTATTGGTTATTTGACCTCGGGCGGTCTTCATGCGATGGTTCGCTTGGTCGAGCTTTTCTTTCCCTTAACCTTTATTGTTTATTTATTGCTGATCATTCTCAATATCAATCATTTTGACATTGATAATTTGCGCCCTGTTTTCCATCAAGGGTGGGGGCCGATCCTCAAATCTCTTAAAGTTGTACCTTTTTCGACGCTGGGTTTTGAATCCATGCTCATATTAACTAATTTTATGGTCAATCCACAAAAAGCATGGAAAGCGGGGGGGATCGGCTACTCGATTGCAATGGCTTTGTATGTCCTGATGGTAACGATGGTCGTTGGCTGTATGTCGGTAGAAGAAGTTTCCCGATTGCAATGGCCGGTCGTTTCTTTTGCGCAGCAAATTGAATTCCCCGGTTCGTTCCTGGAACGGTTTGAAATATTTTTTATCATTTTGTGGACAATCAAAATTTTCATGACCGCCTCAAATTATTATTTCTATCTTGTAGCCGGGATCAGCCAGCTCACCCAAAAGTGGAACGGATACATTTTTTATCTTCCGTTAATTATCATATTTGCCGTCAGCATCTATCCTCAAAATTTTATTCAAATAGATAACTTTGATACAGTAACGGGGTATTTTGGAATGATAATATGCGCGGCAGTACCATTGGTGCTTCTTCTCATTTCCATGATCTTCTGCATAAGGGGAAACCTAGATGGGAAACGTTCATAATGTAATTGGTCATACCCCTAAAATGATAATAAATAGGGGGAATGAAAATATGAACATAGATGATGTTCGAGGCTGCATGGAGGCTGCTCTTGGTCAACCGTCTGGCGTTTTCAGGCATTTATCGTGCGAATCCTCTTGGAGGCATGCGTGGTGATCCAAAGATCTTACTCTCACGCTGGAATCCGGATGATCTATGTAAACGTATCAACACGATTCATTCTATGAGTGACCGGTTTACTGTACAAAACCGGGATGCTTTAGAATTTATAGAGGACCAGTTTTGGTATAAGGGGTAGCGCCAACATTTTGACCGTTTTTATGTTTAGCTTTATCGGACATGCATTTTCGTCGTTCCTGATGACCTTAGCGGACGTAACGAACCGTTTTTCGGCATAATGATGACCGCTAATGATGTATAGTGGACAACGACTTAGAGTAAGAAAAGCCCGTTTTTTATGCTCCCTTAGCGTATATTTTCGTTAAAATATTGGCTGGACCGAGGCATGACTAAGAAACCCTCTGCTCCTACAGAAATTTATGGATTAATATGGTAATATGGTAATTTTACAGACAATAGGGCTCGTTTTTACTAAGTATGGCGTATATGTATGTATAAGCTGATTTACGGAAATTTCCTCCATTTGTGTCTCTAATATTTCGAGTTGAGACTGAAAAGCAAGTAATAAGGTAATCATTCCTTCTAAAACGTAATGTTGAGAGATGCTTCGGTTGACCTTGGCTTTTTGCTTCAGCGCTATGTCTAGCAGCTCTGCTCTATCGTTAATCCACTTCCTAGAGTGAGGAGCCTGGCATGTTCAAACAAAGATTGAGAGGCATTTTTGACCTTACCCTGAAGGCAAGCTTGTAGGACTTTTAGAGCCGTTACCGAGTAAAGGTCATAAAATACAGGTTCATATTCGGGAAATACCTGATCAAACAAAGCCCGAGTATTTAGCTTGGCCTGCACATATAATGATGTTATAAATTCATGCTGTCTGGTCACATTTTGAAGCTCCGTATGAGCTTCATCCCATGCCCGGTGCGGCTTTAAATCGCCGCGGTAGAACATTTCAGCTAAGTGCCAAGCGTCTGCTGCATCTGTTTTAACTTTGCGTAACGTAGTCCCGCGTGCTCGCTTAGATTGCAAGGGATTCACAATGAGATGTTCAATTTCTTCTCGTATGAGAAATGAAACGAGCCCACGATGATTCCAACCTCATAGCTTCGCTTGTTATACGGGATCGCATGCCCCAACCAGCTCAAACATGGTCGTTGGTGATAGTGGGAGAACAGTTTTCTTGACGGGGTTATTTATTTCCCTAAAACCACCTAGTTCTTCCCGGCTATCGTCATCTTAAAACACCTATTAAAATAGGCCAACCAAATTTTTGGTTGACCTAATAATACGAAATAAAGTCCTAGACTGTCGCTGTTCCATTGAACTAACATTGCTTTTCTTTCCCTAGAATCGTTGCTACAACCTTATCCACGATACGCTTAATTTATTTCATTATATCGTTCGACTGCCTTGCTTAGCTTATAATTGAAATTCTCAGGTGTGCCATCCGTAGTGTTCAGGAACTGGCCGTTCAGATCAGAATCAGATACAGGTTCCTTCTTATTGATGCGTTCAATGATTTTCGAAGCGGCCGCTTTTGCCTCAGTGGCTGAATCAACATAGCTCTCGATACTGAAGCTGTTAATCCCTTCTTTTTGAACTCGTTTCTTGTCTTTTGAGATTGTCATGAGCGTACTCAGATCTGCGGTCATAATGTCGTATTTGGCTTTAAACTTCGTCATATCAAGTTGCAGCACATTGTCGGCGGTGATTCCCTGCTCATCCATTTCAATGGCCGTAGCCTCGGCATCTATCATGAACTTCAAGGCATTATACCTGATCTGCTGGTCTGAATCCTTGAGTTTTTGCAGTTCGGCCAGACGCTGCTCGTTACCCAATTTTTGCAAAGCCGTGAAGTATTGTTTGGCGACAGTCTCGTAAGCGAGATTGGCACTTACAAGCTTGGTATGCAGCTGTTTTCCTTTTGCGAAATCATCATCCACGTAGCCTTTTGTATCGTAGTAGGCTTTCATTTCGTCCAGGACGGACAACAGATCATTGATGACCGGTGTCAGTTTGATCACTACGGGGTCTACGTTCGCAAAAGCAGGTTGGCTTGCGGTATAGCCGTTCGCTTTATCAACAATTTCCCGCTCAGTTTCAGCAACGCCGAGCATGATGAAGCTGAAGTTCTTCTCGATTACAGGCTGTGTATCACCTCCGAACTTCTCGAAATAATGAACCAGAACCTCATTGATTCTGCCTGTCATCAAGTTATTCAGCCTCACATACGCATTGTATTTTTCGATTTCTTTGCTCTCGCCGGACGTAACGCCTGCAGGCGCTTGATCCACGGTGGATGTAATGGCAGAACAAGCGGACAACATTGTACCTAACATGATAATGGCAATAAAAAATGATAGCTTTCTCAAAATAGTGATTCCTCCGACTGAGTAATTTAACGTGCTTTTCTTTTGTAAGGTGTCTGAATAGGAGAGAGAACAACTGCCCTCTTCTGGTCGATTAAATTCCCTCTTCGCCGCATATTAATGTTGATTGTGAAATAATCTAATCAATTTTAAAATTATTTGGTGAATGGGTCTTGAGACTTGAGTAGCATAATTTTATAAATTTCTTTGTCGTCACTTTAAAGAAGATATAACATGAGTAATGATAAGGCCGGCCTAATGATAAATCGTAATCGATCAGCTTGAGACGTACGGTGGAGATCCAGCTGCTGTTACGGCCGCTCTGGCTCTCCGGAATTAAAGGAGTTATTATTTTTCGCGAACAACCAAGCTATCCTGTCCGTTCGTATTATGAGGTCAGCCAGTTTTTACTGGTTGACCTCTTTGTTCGTAAGAGGTTTATTATGGGCAGCCGAGGTAGAACGTCAAAGCGTGTTATTTTTGGTGATTTTTTCGGTATTCGGATGGGGTCAATTTGTTGACCGTTTTGAACATCTTAGAGAATAGGAGTACATCTTTATACCCTACAGACCGAGCAATATCTCCGATTTTCAGGGAAGTATTTTTTAAGAGGGAGCAAGATTTTTCAATCCTCAAATGCAATAAAAATTCCTGTGGTGACTTATTGAGTTGCTGTTTAAATAAACGATGCAAATACGAACGGTCAATTGAAATGTACTTGGCAATGTCACTTACGGTAATGAAGTGTGAATAGTTTTGTTGAATAAAGAGAAGCGCTTCTTTAATATAACGCTGCTGTCTTACCTCATTGTTGACTTCCTGATTAGGATAAAGTTCAAACATCAGATACAGGAATTCATACAGCTTGGATGTAAGCAACAGGTCTTTGTTGGATTTCAGCGTAGAAGAAACGACGATACTTTCCATACAGCGAGCAAGATTGCCCTCTGCTTCAAACCGGAAAATGGGATTGTCCCTATGGATACAGGTCCGGCTTAGATATTCTTTTGCTTGCACCCCATTAAAACCGATCCAGGCATATTCCCATGGGTCGACTTCATCCGCTTCGTAGTAAATTAGAACCTTCGGCTCAATAAAGAAAGCATCGTTTTTCTCCAAATGATAGATTTTATCGTTGACTTTATAGATCCCTTTTCCTTTTAAAATAAAATGCACCATATACCCGCTTCGAATGGCTGGACCATAAGAGTGTTTGCTGGTACAGCTTTCTTTTCCACATGTGTATAGATTGAGATCTAAGTTGTTATAGGAATGATTGGAAAAATGCGAACTCATTTGTTTTCACCTCTTAATTCATCTCTGCATATTATCACACCGTTTCATATAGAGTCTACATTATTCCATATAATTATTAAAACTATTCCATTATGATTAGGGTGTAAGAAACAAGGAAACAACATAATTTATACTTTTTGAAAATATTACTATTGGCGCTACAAGGGGGTCACTATGGCTATAATCATCGATAAAGAGAAGCTTTTATTCCATTTACAAGGCAGCAATACCAGTTATGTCATGCAGGTTATACAAGATGGTTATTTAGTCCATCTGTATTGGGGAAAGAAAATTCAGAACTATCGGGGAAGCAATAAAATCATCTTTATGGATAGAGGATTTTCACCCAATCCGAATGGGGCGGATCGAGCTTTTTCACTGGATACCATCCCGCAAGAATATCCGTCATTTGGAAATAGTGATTTCAGGATTCCTGCGTATCAGCTTCAATTGGAGAATGGTTCTACAGTGACAGATTTTCGGTATAAAGAACATCGGGTTTACCAAGGCAAAGCAAAATTGAAAGGGCTTCCTTCTACGTATGCGGAGGATGATGGCGAAGTAGAAACACTGGAAATCATCCTTGAAGATCCATTAATTGATGTAAAGATTGTACTATCCTATAGCCTATATCCAAAGCGGGATGTCATTACCCGTTATGTCCGTTTTGATAATGAAGGTCAGCAGCAGCTAAAACTGCTTAGAGCGTTAAGTGCCAGTGTGGATTTTCGAGATGATGAATATGAACTCATTACCTTGTACGGTGCGCATAACAATGAAAAAAATATAGCAAGGAGAAAAATTTTACCCGGAATTCAAATGGTAGACAGCTGCCGTGGCGCTAGCAGCCCTCATCAGGCACCCTTTATGGCACTTGTAAGAGAAGGGACAGATGAAGATCAGGGCGAAGTATACGCCTTTAATCTGGTGTACAGCGGGAACTTTACGGCCCAGACGCAGGTAGATTCCTATCGGAACACTAGAGTCACGATGGGGATTAATCCTTTTGATTTCACATGGCTGCTTGGACCGGAGGAGTCGTTCCAAACGCCAGAAGTGGTTATGGTATACACCGAAAATGGCTTGGGCGGCATGTCGAGAATTTATCATGATCTATACAGGAACAGATTATGTCGTGGACCATTTCGTGACAAGGAACGACCGATCCTGATTAATAACTGGGAAGCCACCTACTTTAACTTTGATGCCGACAAGATTGAGCAGTTGGCGAAGGAAGCTCAAAGTGTAGGAGTGGAGCTGTTTGTATTGGATGATGGGTGGTTTGGGAAACGAGATGATGACAATACTTCATTAGGCGATTGGGTGGTGGACCGTCGCAAACTTCCAGATGGATTGCCGGATCTTGCCAATCGCATTCGAAATCTGGGTATGGAGTTTGGTTTGTGGTTTGAACCTGAGATGGTATCCATAGACAGTGATTTATACAGAAGGCATCCCGATTGGTGTATCCATGTCCCTGATCGTCCGTATACGCTGGGAAGAAATCAGCTTATGTTGGATTTATCAAGGAAGGAAGTGTGTGAGTACATCGTTAAGTCGGTTTCCGATATTTTATCGAACGTTCCAATTACTTATGTAAAATGGGACATGAATCGTCACATGACAGATGTGGGTTCGGCCGCCTTGCCACCTGAGAGACAAAGGGAGACGGCGCATCGTTATATCCTGGGACTCTACAGTATTATGGAAGAGCTTACATCGCAGTTTCCTCATGTCTTATTCGAAAGCTGTTCTAGTGGAGGAGGCCGTTTTGATGCCGGTATGCTCTATTACATGCCTCAGACCTGGACGAGTGACAATACAGATGCCATTTGCCGACTGAAAATTCAATGGGGGACAAGTCTTGTCTATCCTCCGATTACGATGGGCGCACACGTCTCCACCGTACCCAACCATCAAGTGGGCAGAATAACACCATTGGAGACCAGAGGTTATGTCGCTATGGCCGGGAATTTAGGTTATGAGCTGGATTTGACGACATTAACTGTTGAAGAAAAAGAAGTTGTGAAAAAGCAGATAGCTCTATATAAGGAAATGAGATCGCTCATTCAGTTTGGAAACTTTTACAGAATCATTAATCCGTTTGATGAAAATGAAGCCGCATGGAGCTTTGTGTCAGAGGATCAAACGGAAATGGCGGCGAGCTATTTCAAGGTTTTATCCCAACCCGCTGCCGCGATTAAAACGTTAAAATTCAAAGGTCTGAATCCAGACTACATTTACAGAAATATAGAAACTGGTGAGCTGTTTGGCGGTGATGAATTAATGCATGTAGGCATAACGCTGACCAGGGTGAAGCAGGACTTTTTAGGTCTGTTCTGGAGATTTGTTAAAGAAGACATCATCTGATTCAGCTAGAGGAGGTTTTACTAGATGGAAGCAAAAGAAAAGCAGTATAAGCACATTTCTCAAGAAATTTTAAAATATATCGGCGGTGAAGAGAACATTATCGGTGTGGCCCATTGTGCCACAAGATTAAGAATTGTACTTGAGGACAATGAAAAAGCAGAATTAAAAAAGATTGAAGAAGTTGATCTGGTTAAAGGTGTGTTCATAGCGGGGGATCAACTGCAGATCATTTTTGGAGCTGGGTTGGTCAATAATATCTATGCCGTGTTCTCCAAACTGACCGGAACAGAAGATATGTCATTAAGTGATGTCAAATCGAAGTCCGCACAAAAGCAAAATCCTTTTCAAAAAGCCATTAAATCGCTGTCAGATGTCTTCATTGAGATCATGCCTGGAATTCTTGCCGCCGCATTGTTAATGGGGATCACCGGTCTATTAGGCCAGAAGGGGCTATTCGGCCCTAAATCGATTGTGGAGATGTATCCAATTTTCCAAGGGATCAATCGCTTTGTTCAAATCGTTTCCACAGGTATTTTCACCATCCTGCCGCTGCTTGTTGTTTATTCTGCAACCAAGAGATATGGCGGCCGTCCGATTCTGGGGCTTGTGCTGGGTGCGATTATGCTTCATCCAGCCTTGGCGGACGCCTTTGAGGTAGCTAAAGGGAGCCAAAATCCAGAATCGATCAGTCTTTTCGGCCTTCCCGTACAGTTGGTAGGCTTTCAGGGCGGTATTATTATTGCTCTAATGATGGGATATGTGGTAGCCAAGTTGGATCAGTTTTTTAACAAAAAGGTTCCAGACATGATTAAACTATTTTTGGCTCCTTTGCTGACGGTCTTTGTTTCTTCTCTGCTATTGTTTACGATTATCGGCCCTCTTGGGCGGGAGCTAGCCAGTCTGGTGACTGTTTCGTTGCTTTGGATGACGCAAAACCTGGGGATATTTGGCTTTATGTTTTTTGCAGGTATTCAGCAGATCATCGTTATTACAGGTTTGCACCATGTTATGGGCGCGGTAGAAGCACAGCTGTTAACTGACACAGGCAGAAATTTTATCAATCCATTGGCATCGGTAGCTTTGATGGCTCAAGGGGGCGCCGTATTGGGGTATATTCTTTTGAATCGCAAAGACACCAAGGTTAAAGAACTGGGTTACTCTGCATTCGGGTCTGTACTTTTTGGAATCTCTGAACCCGCGATCTTCGGGGTCACTTTGAAGTATAAGTTCCCTCTGGTTGCTGGATGTCTCGGAGGAATGGTTGCCGGAGCATATGTATATTTAAGCAAGCTGACAGCCATTGGATTCGGAACCACGGCTCTTCCCGGCTTTGCAATTGCAGCGTCAGATAACCACGGTCATATCAATTATCTTGTCGCTCATCTTATTGCCCTGATATGTGGAGCATTATTTACATTGGCTTATGGTGTTATCAAGAGCAAGAGGTCAAAAGCAATACTTTAAGAAATGAGTCGAAGTGTATGATAAAAAGGAGTAGAAGGAGCTTGAAGGCTCTTTTCTACTCCTTTTTAATGGCGGATATTATACCTATATGGATGGATCGCTCTCAATCAGCCCTTTGCCGATTACATTGGCTGAAACCGGGGCCTTGCCGAGCTCACGCGACCATACGGACAACTGTCCGATATGATGAATTTGGTGGGCAATGACATGGCGCATCACCTCGCCCCAGGCATCGATCGCAATTCTGCCGTCCGGGAGGTGATCTTCAAACCTTTTTCGTTCCAGACCTTCATGCCAGGCGAGGACGAACGGCTCCACATCGAGTCGAAACTTCGCGTCCAGCTCGCGGACTTTAGCCAGCGTATTATACTGAGAGAAGTCCTCCTGGAAATCAGGTTTGCCTTGAATGATTTGAACCCAGCTCCATTCTACATCAACGATATGAAAGAGCGTTTTTAGAATGCCGCCAGCCCCGCCAATACGTTCTTTCAGCAGTTCCTCCTGCGGCACCTCTTCACACCAGCGATACCATTGTTCTCGAACCATCCAGTTATAACGAAAAAAAGTCTGCATCCATTACCCTCCTGGGACTGTAATAAAGAATGATTTCCACCAGTTTACCACAGAATGCCAAAAGGGCTGTCTCATTCGTAGAAAATCTACTTTTGAGACAGCCCTTCATGATTTAGGATAAGAATGTTGCTACTGGCTTATTTCTTTGCAGCCGCGTAACGTTTGTTAACTTCATCCCAGTTGATTACATTGTAGAAAGCTGCAATGTAATCTGGGCGTTTGTTTTGATATTTCAGGTAGTAAGCATGCTCCCAAACGTCCAGTCCAAGTACCGGAGTCAGACCTTCGAACAGCGGGCTATCTTGGTTTGGAGTGCTAGTGATTGCCAGTTTGCCGTCTTTGCCGACAACCAGCCAAGCCCAGCCGCTACCAAAACGAGTTGTAGCTGCTTTAGTGAAGTCTTCTTTAAATTTGTCATAGCCACCCAGTTCGTTGTTGATTGCTTCAGCAATTGCACCTGTTGGCTGTCCACCGCCGTTAGGACCGATAACTTCCCAGAACAGGCTGTGGTTGTGGTGTCCACCACCGTTATTGCGAACCGCAGTGCGGATGCTTTCAGGAACGCTGTCCAGATTGGAGATCAGATCCTCCAAGCTTTTGCTTTGCAGTTCAGGAGCGCTCTCCAGAGCTGCATTTAAGTTCGTAACATATGTGTTATGGTGACGATCATGGTGAATTTCCATTGTCAGTGCATCAAAGTGTGGTTCCAGTGCGTCTTTTGCGTAAGGAAGTTCTGGTAATTGAAATGCCATAATAAAATCCCTCCTGGTTATATGGTTGGGTAAGTGTTCCTATGTAATAATACCCTCGATAGTTATATTAAACCGCATCCAGCCTATTTTTTCAACATTTTTGTTTGTAAAATACCAAACTGAGCAATAGGGCCTGGTAGATAGCATGTCCAAAAACCCGATTGGAATACGTAATACATAGGTAAAAAGAGGTAAATTTGACCTTCAAAAATGTAAACGCTTTATATATAGCGCTTACATGAGAAAAAGGGATGTATTCCGTCAAAAAGTATGGTTTAATGGTCAAGGAAGCAGAATTTTCGGCTTTTTTGTCGTCTGCTATAAGCTGTCATGTCTATGACATGACGAACTTGAGGGCATACACCCTTTTCCTGTTCTTCATTTCATATATAGCAGATCGTATGCATTTTTATCATAATGCCTTGTGATTAACACCATGATAAGCGCTTTATGGATTTATGTAAAAATGACGGTGCTGTCTCAATTTTTTTATTATGCTTACGAAAAGGGAGATATTACTTATGCACGTTCGTTCCTTTCAATTAAGTGATGTGAATTCAGTTACGGAACTCATGCAAATTGCCTTGTCAGAGGAGTGCTACAAAGAGACGGTGGGTGCTTTTGCCCGTCAGCTTTCGTGGGATTCCGGTTTGATCGTCGTTGCCGAAGAAGAGGGAGAGATCGTTGGTGCCCTGATTGGCACGATTGATCAGAATCATGGTTGTTACTATCGTATTGCTATTCACCCGGATCATCGTCGGATGGGAATTGGGAAATCGCTTGTGGAGTCCATGGAGCAACGTTTTCAGCAACGTAAGGTTAGCCGTATTTGGGTAGCCGGGGACAAGCATAACAGTGCGGCCATGCCGTTGTACGAAGCTATGGGCTACGGAGCAAGCCAGATTTTACAGGCGTTTCAGAAGCTGAGTATTTTGGCACCTCATTAATCGGCAATCGATATACAGAAATGAAGTATAATATTTACATTTAGAGCATATCTGAGTAACCGTTGCAATCGGGTACGGGATATGCTTTTCTATTTATAACAGGGTTGAGGAGGTTAATTATGGATGCTTTGACTCCTTCGTCAGACCTGCTACCTTCACCGGAAACGTCCAAACAGGCAGGTCGCTCTGGTTACATACGCGATTGGTTAGTTACTCTGCTGATTGCAATGGTCGTCTTGTTGCTTCTAAACCTGTTTGTATTTAACTTGTCCACGGTCAGAGGACATTCGATGCAACCGACGCTAACGGAAAGCCAGCATTTGTTCGTTAATAAGCTGGTTTATAATTTTCATGATCCGGGGAGAGGGGACATTGTGATTTTAAAAGATCCCGATTCCAAACTGTCCAGCCCAAGATTTTTAGTGAAAAGAGTCATAGGTATTCCTGGAGATGTCATTCGGATTGAGCATAATCATTTGTATGTAAACGGTGAGCTGCTAAATGAGCCGTACACCAACTCGGACGTGGAGGATGGTGATTACGGTCCTTTTACAGTGGAGCCGGAACACTTTTTTGTCATGGGAGATAATCGCCATACGGCTGCAAGCAAGGATAGCCGGTATTTTGGCAGCGTTAAGTCTGAAGATTTACTGGGACGTGCAGAGTTTATATTTTGGCCGATCTCGGAGTGGAAGTGGCTATGAGCAACAATAGTCTGAAATCAATGCGGAATACGTGCGAACCGATCAGAGTTATAACGGTCAGCGGTTCCCAATCAGGAAAGGAAGAGAACGATGAAAGAAGTGATGGTTTATACCGACGGTGCTTGTTCGGGGAACCCGGGCCCAGGGGGCTGGGGGATCGTTTTGCTGTATGGAGAGCATCGTAAGGAGCTGTCGGGTGCCGAAAAGATGACGACAAACAACCGTATGGAGATCAAGTCGGTGATTGAAGCGCTGAAGCTGCTCAAGGAGCCGTGCCGTGTAAAAGTACACAGTGACTCTGCCTATGTCGTCAATTGCTTCAAACAAGGCTGGATTAAGAATTGGCTCCGTAATGGCTGGCGTAACAGTAAAAATCAGCCGGTGGAGAACAAGGAACTATGGGAAGAACTGTGGGAACTGATGGGTAAGCATGAGGTTGAATATGTGAAGGTGAAAGGTCACAGTGACAACGAACTGAATAATCGTTGTGATTTTCTGGCGACAAGTGCTGTTAAAAATTTACGGTAGCATCTGTTGCTGTTTTCTGTTGAAATTTGAGATATGAGAATGTTGCGACATTCTCATATCCGTAATGATAAAAGTGGAAGAGAGGTGAGTATCGGATGCAACGCGAATTAACTCGGACGGCTACCGGAACGGCTTCGACTTGGGCTTCGCTCAAGCAGGAAATTATTGAGGCAGCTCCAGGGCTGGGTATCGACTCCATCGGGTTCGCATCCGCCGATCCCTTTCTGTCTCTGAAAGCTATATTGGAAGAGCATCGTGCTAAAGGCTATGAGTCCGGCTTTGAGGAGCCCGATATTGATAAGCGGATCTATCCGGAGCTGTATGGCTCGCAGCCTGCATCCCTGATTGCCATTGCGGTGGCGTATCCTTCCAAAATGAAGGACCCGCCGAAGTCGGACAAGGGCAAGTACCGTGGTATTTTGGCGCGTTCAGCCTGGGGTAAAGATTATCATCTGGTATTGCGTGAAGCGATGGAAAAGCTTGAGGCTTTTATAAGTGAGCGGGTACCTGATGCAATTTTAAAAAACATGGTAGATACCGGAGAACTGTCAGACCGAGCCGTAGCGGAACGCGCAGGGATTGGCTTTAGCGGCAAAAATACGATGATGATTTCACCGACACTGGGATCATGGATTTATCTGGGGGAGCTGTTGACGAACATTCCTTTCCAGCCAGATGAACCGGTTACGGATGGTTGCGGAGAGTGCACCAAATGTTTGGATGCATGTCCTACCGGCGCGCTTGTAGGTCCGGGACAGCTGAATGCCCAGCGGTGTGTGTCCTTTTTGACGCAAACCAAGGGCTTTTTGGACGAGGAGTTTATGCTGAAAATAGGGAATCGGCTGTATGGATGTGATACGTGCCAAATCGTATGTCCCAAAAATCGAGGCCTTAACTGGGATCATCATCCCGAGCTTACACCCGATCCTGAAATTGTGAAGCCGTTGCTGTTACCGTTACTGGATTTGAGCAATCGCGAATTCAAAGACCGATTTGGTCAAAGTGCGGCGGCCTGGCGGGGGAAGAAGCCGATTCAACGCAATGCAGTCATTGGTCTTGGCAATTTCAAGGATGTTAGCGCGGTGCCCAAATTGACGGAGGTTTTATTGGATGATCCGCGTCCCGAGCTGAGAGGCACGGCGGCGTGGGCTTTGAGTCGAATAGGAGGGGAAAACGCTATGACAGCGATCAAGCAAGCATCAGAGAAGGAACAACATGAGCAAGTACGCGAAATGATCGCACAGGCGCATTCCAAGCTAGAGGAACAAGAGCAGGCAGAGCAACAAACTTCTGCTGAATTAAAGACGGAGGATTCGCAGGGTCCAACTACGATTTATTATGATGAAATGGAGACGCCTGTGGGCACGCTGACGCTGTGTGCTACGGATCGTGGGCTATGTCGAATTGACTATGGCTCTTTTTATGCGAAGGAAGCATTGCTTCAGCAATGGGCCCGGACATGGGTCGGGGAATATGTCTATGTACAGGAGCCGGAAAAGCTGCGCGAAGCTGCAGAACAACTGCGTGAATATTTTGCGGGAGAACGACGGGAATTCAGTATAGCCTATGATTTGAGAGGCACTCCTTTTCAAGAGCAGGTATGGCGCGCACTGCAAAATATTCCGTACGGACAAAGTGTGTCCTATCAAGATATTGCAGAATCGATCGGACGAGCCAAGGCGGTACGTGCTGTCGGCGGAGCCAATAACAAAAATCCATTGCCAATCCTGTTTCCATGTCACAGGGTATCAGGTGCAAATGGAAGTTTGGTCGGCTATGCCGGAGGCTTGCCAGTCAAGATGAAGCTGCTGGAATTGGAGAAGGAATAAGGACATATGTTTGCAAAAAGTAATTTGCTAGCTGTCCCATGTTTTGCTATGATAGGTTCGTGTAATTCAAGATGTTTCATATAAATATACAGAGGTGACGACTTCGTGGTGTGGAATATTGTCATTCCGATTATTACCCTGATTGTTGGCTTGGTCGGGGGATTTTTCATCGGTGCTTATTATCTTCGCAAACAGCTTGAAAAGATGCAAAACGACCCTGAAACGCTGCAAAAAATGGCCAAACAGATGGGCTACAACCTGAATGGGAAACAGATGCAAAAAGCCCAGCAGATGATGAAGAACCAACAGTTCTCCAAAAATCAGCCTGGTGCGCGTAAAAATCAGGGCCGTCGGAAATAATGAGCAACGTGAGCACGGATGCCGCATGAGGTTGCTGCATAGAGGAGGATTACTGTGGCTGGCGTAAAAGATTATATTAACCGCAAAGCTGCGGATAACCGGGATAAAATCGAGTACCATGTGGAGCAGATTTTAAAACTGATCGGTGAGGACCCCAAGCGTGAAGGTTTGTTGGAAACACCGGCACGCGTTGCGCGCATGTATGAGGAAATATTTGCGGGTTATGAGGTTGATCCACGGGATGCGCTGGGTGTGACATTTGACGAGAATCACGAGGAGCTTGTAATCGTGAAGGATATTGTCTATTACAGTCAGTGTGAACACCATATGGCTCCTTTCTTCGGAAAAGTGCATATCGGCTATGTACCCAGCGGTAAAATTGTAGGACTAAGTAAGCTTGCCCGTTTGGTGGAGGCGGTGACCCGCCGATTACAAGTACAGGAGCGTATTACATCGCAGATCGCTGATATTCTAAATGAAGCGGTCTCCGCTCACGGAGTTATGGTGGTCGTGGAAGGCGAGCACTTATGCATGTGTGCCAGAGGCGTCAAAAAGCCTGGCAGCAAAACGGTAACGTCTGCAGTGCGCGGCACGTTCCGTGATAATGCAGCACAACGCGCAGAGTTCTTGTCCCTGATTAAGGAATGATTGAACACGGCGTGATAGGATGAAAAAAAGGGTGGTCTACGCATAGGCGTAGCCGCCTTTTTTTGTTAACATCAGAAATAGAGAAAATACATCGCTGCTGTGAAGAATGAAATGGAACAATGGCAGCATAGCTGCCCTGAAAGTTACGATTAGCCTATGGATAACAGTTATTTTTAAGATAGGGGATAACGTATGGATCATATACATAGCTCAACAGAAATAACAACAGCATTGCCTGCGTTGCAATGGTTGGAAGCACCATTGACGACTAGTCAGGAAGACGTATTGTTTCCGCTGGCTTGGGAGGAGCTAGCCTGTCGGCAAGTAGGGAAAGGAGCTACGCCCATTTTGCATTTATGGCGGCATCCGGGAGCGCTTGTGATTGGTCACCGGGACCGCAGGCTTCCCAACGCCCCACAGGCGATGGAGCGGGTGCGCAGCTCAGGAACGTCGGTATGTGTGCGTCCTTCAGGCGGAGCAGCCGTCATGCTAGACAGGGGGGTACTGAACCTGTCCTTGATCCTGCCGAATCCGCAGCGGGCCATCAGCCTGCATGAGGATTTTCGGCTCATGGCAGGGCTGATTGCCGATGCGCTGGCCCCGTGGTCTGTCGAGGCGCAGACCGGAGAAATCATCGGGTCCTTCTGTCCCGGGGATTACGATGTGAGCGTTGGGGGACGCAAGTTTTGCGGCATTGCGCAGCGGCGTCAAGCCAAGGCGTATATCATCACAGCCTTCGTGATGATTGAGGGACGCGGAGCAGAGCGCGCACAGGCGGTGCAGCAGTTTTATCGAGAGGCGGCCGGGGGTACGCCTGAAGGCGTGCAGCAGCCGGATTATCCCCAGGTGAATCCGGCAACGATGGGCAGCCTGGCAGAGCTGGCTGGTGTGCCGTCTGTCGAGGCGTATACAGCATCGCTACGCCGTGTAGTTGAGAGCCGGGCTGCCATTTTGCCTGCCGATGGCTCGCTGGTGCAACCGGAAGGATTGGCAGAACAGATGGCAGCGCTGAGAGAGCGGTACGATTTGCAGGTGTAGTTTGTTTTAGCTTAGAATGGTTGCCATCTTAGCTTGGAGGCTTGAACATAGCGCGCCTCCACCTCAGGCCAGTTGACGACATGCCACCAATCTTCGATGTATTTATTACGTTCGGCCTGATGCTTTAAGTAATATGCGTGTTCCCACACATCGATCGCCAGCAGCGGAATAGACTCCCATTGAGTCAGGTTCTGGTGCTTTTCGGCCTGCAAAATTTCAAGCCGCCCGGCGCGCGGGCTCCATACCAGGATAGCCCAGCCGCCGCCCTCGACCTTTTCGGCTGCCGAACTAAATTGCTTTTTGAAGGCATCGTAGCTGCCAAAATCCTTTTTAATCTGTTCAGCCAGCGGTCCGCTTGGGTTTCCACCGCCTTGAGGGCTCATGATCGTCCAAAAAAGAGTATGCAGATAATGACCTGCCCCGTTAAATGCCAGTTCACGTTCCCAATGCTTTACGAGGTCAAAATCACCTGTTTTTCGGGCTTCTTCCAGTTTCTTTTCCGCTTTATTCAGATCATTCACATAGCTCAAATGATGCTTGTTATGGTGAATACGCATCGTTTTTTCATCAATGTACGGTTCAAGCGCATTATAAGGGTAAGGAAGCGGAGGGAGCCGATGTCCCCCAATAGGGACCGGGCGACCGACTAAGGATTTTTCCGCTGCTGAAGGTTGCGTCTGACCGGACTGGACGCCTTTAGTAGCCCCAGAACCTTCTCCTCTCATGCTGGCATGCCTCTCTCGAAACGCTTGCTCCGGGTAATCCTCACCCTCTGCCGCTACATGATACAACCCAGTGGCTCGTGCGATGGAGCCGGGCTCTTGAAAGGGAGTTGTCGAAATAAGGAAATATTGACTTTCATGTGCTGCGTGTATTACAACTCCGGCGGATTTTGGCTGTTGACGCAATGCATGACTGTGCTCGGTCAGCAAACCTAGCTGCCGTACATATTCCTGTGATTGACGGTTCGCAGTTTGCAGCAAATCGTCCAGTCGACGATTTAATTCTTGAGAGGCAGGCTGTGAATTCAAGCCTGATTCGGACAACGGTTTCTCTCCAGTTGCTGATGCGTCTGATCCCCTTGAATGTGCTGATGGTTTATCCAGCTGGTGTGTATGAGCTTGGGGGGCAGACGACGCTTTTTTCTCCTGATGTTGCCATGCCTGTTCTACCGGATCAAGCGCGCTCCGTTGCTCTTCAAGCAACTCTATGGCGGCCCGTTCCGTTTGTTCAAATACGGTTCGCCAATCATCCAGCAGCCGCACATAAGCAGGTTCTAGCCCTTCAGTAGCGGATTTAATCACTTCCACATGCCAACTTTCCTGCTGCTTCCAATGACGAATTTCCTCCAGCACACGTAAGGGCAGGAAAGACCCATAAGTACTCAGCATCGTTTTTACCTCCCGTATCCCACTATGGCTATCCGGCAGATCTAGCAGATCTGTCCTGGATGCATATGTACCCAGTATATTCGCCGTCTCATCGGGAATATGTCTATGAACTTCCTTCATCAGGTTATACCTGTTGTGCAGAACAATAATTAATCGTGGAAAATAAAAAAAGAAGCCTGTCTACGGCACGGGTTAAGTGTCCATAGGCAGGCTTCTTCAAGGCGATGAATGCTTATTTCGAAAATAATTCTTTACTTCGTAGTCGTTTGTTTATGGGCAGCAGCCGTGGTTTTCTTGTCCTCCAGCTCCTGCACATTGCTTAAAAACGTCGATACCCGCCGCAAATATTCACGAGGGTGCTCTCTGAAAATAAGCTCATGTATCCCGTTTTTGACAATCCATACACTGGAAAGCGGGTTGGTCTGATTGGCAGCGAGCTTTTCCGCAATGGGGTAAGGGGCCTTTTCATCCTGTGTACCATGCACAAACATGATTGGAAACGGATAGTCCTCTTTTTTAACCTCCTGATATGGAATCTGATGCAAACTGGTGCCGTTCAAGACTGGAAACAGCAACTCCAGTATTTCCAAAGATGGATGTCTCGGCAAATTAATTTGATTGTGAATGTTATGGTAGAGCGTATCCGGTTCCAGTAGGAAGGTGCTGTCCAAAATCATCGCGTCCACATCTTTGGTTTGCAAACCCGCCTGAAGAGCGGTTCCTGCTCCCATAGAGAAGCCCCATACAATAATTTCCGACGAGCCGCGTTGTTTTGCCAGCTGGATGGCTCCAAGGAGCTGTTGGGATTCTGCCTTGCCTCCGGTTGCGACGGCCTTGCTGTTTTGTGACGCAAATCCGTAATCGAACATGACCACATTAAAGTTCAAGCTATGGGCATAATGCGCCAGATCATACATGGGAATCCAGCTTTCTTCACGGTTGGCTCCATAGCCATGACTGAAAATAATGGTTTTCCGCGATTGATCTGCCGGGATATACCAGCCTTGTACCATGCGGCTACCATCCTTGGCTGGGAAGCTGACTTCCTCATAAGGCATACCTTTGGCCTGCATCGGATTAGAGTATAATGGCGCGACGGTGGGATTCGTAAGCACCCAGGCGATGTAAGCATGCAAGGCAATAAAACAAAACAACAGGAAAAATACGACCGACAGCAGCAGAGCAATCACAACGTGCTTGAACCGCAGCATACGGGGATTAAAGAGTGGGGTGGACGGCTCCTGAACAGCGGTCTGTAGCTGAGCGTTGCGCTGGGATGTCGAAATCATGTAAGAGCCTCCTTATATAGAATTGATCTTCGAATCATAAAATTTAGGTATAATTCCACTTGAAAATAGTAGGGTATGTCCGTATAGATACCTATTATCGTATGATGGGTATTATCCAAAGTCAACGTCTGAACCGGAAAAGTAAAAATGATGCAAAGAATTGTCGATGTTTGTTCTTGTTCTGTAATATGGTTGTCACAAAAACATCGGTTTACAGTAGCCGCGACTATTCTATATAATTTATGTAACCATGTTTCATAGTGTGAAACGAATATGGATACAAGAGGAGCGGTTCACGATGGAAGACCGTAAATTAACCGTCCGCGCTGTAGAGCGTGCACTTGATATACTGCTGTGTTTTACCGCAGAATCTGATCTTGGTCTAACGGAGATTGCCTCCCAAATTGGTCTACATAAAAGCACCGTTCATCGTCTTTTGACTACGCTAGAGGATCGGGGATTTGTCGTTCGGAATACCGAAACGGAAAAATATCGGCTTGGTTTTCGCATATGGGAGCTGTCGACGCATCTGTCCCAAAGCGATGAGCCGGCGGTGTTGTTACAGCCTGCAATGGAAGGACTGCGTGATCGCTTAGGGGAGACGGTCAGCTTGTACCTGCGGGATGGAAGCATGCGTATTCGCATACAAGCCGTGCAGAGCAATCAGGCGATCCGCAGGGTTGCTCCCGTGGGAGCGCGTATGCCGCTGGCTGTGGGAGCCTCCAGCAAGGTGCTGGCGGCCTTTATGCCGCCACAGGAGCTGGAGGTACTGCTAAGCAGTGAAGAATGGCCTCCCTCGGTAGATCCTGAGGTATATAAAGCCCAGCTGCAGGACATTCGTGAGAAGGGGTATGCGACTAGCTATGAAGAACGTGAGCCAGGAGCTGCGGCTGTGGCCGCGCCTATTGTGAACCGAAAGGGACAGGTCGCGGCGGCTTTATCTGTATCCGGCCCGGTCAGTCGACTTGCACCCGAGACGCTGCATGATTTTGCTCCGGTTTTGATCGAAGCAGCTAAGGAAATGGGGCTTATGCTCCCGTAACAGTAATCAATACAAAAGGAAATCATACAAGGGTTGCCAAAGCTATAAATTTAAAGTAGTCTGATAGAGATGGCGGATGTCTGTTATAGCCGCCAATTCATGTGAATAGAAAGTATCACAGTTACTGGGGGAGCCTGTAATGCGGGCTGAGATGGAATCGGGCAAGATTCCGGACCCTTTGCACCTGATCTGGATCATACCAGCGTAGGGAAGTAATCGGCCATTGAAATGTATACGCAGCTGCTGTCTGCGGTGACGCATAGGGTTTTATTCCATGTGCGCACTGTCTGGATAGCTGCCTCGTTTGATTAGCCGGTTCCCTAGGGAACCGGCTTTTTTGCATAGATCAGCGCCACCCTCGGAATGGTTCCGGATCGGTGTGTCACTTCAACGATACGGGAGGAATGGACCATGAAATCGATGGAAACCGAAGGAACAAAAGAAACAGGAGTGAAATCAACAGCAGTAGAGAAGACAAGTACGGAGCAAGCCAGTAGGGTTAATTCTTTCCCAGGGAGCCGCAAGGTGTATATTCAAGGTTCTCGGCCGGACATTGCCGTGCCAGAGCGTGAAATCGCACTGCATCCCACACATACGCCGCAGGGAATAGAGTATCATGAGCCACTGCGTGTGTACGATACCAGCGGTCCGATGACAGATGAAGCCTATCAGGTGGATATTCGTCAGGGCTTGCCACCATTACGGCGAGCTTGGGCACTGGAACGGGGGGATGTGGAGGCTTACGACGGCCGCGCCGTCAAGCCGGAGGATAATGGACTGAAACCCGGCTCCAAACGGGAAACAGTGGAATTTCCCGGCGTGACCAACCGTCCGCTACGGGCTTCACAAGGACGCACTGTGACGCAAATGCATTATGCGCGGCAAGGGATCATTACGCCTGAAATGGAATTTGCGGCGATCCGTGAAGGAGTGGAGCCCGAGTTTGTGCGGCAGGAGTTGGCGGCTGGACGAGCCATTTTACCTTCAAATATCAATCACCCGGAAAGCGAGCCCATGGTCATAGGGCGCCATTTTCACGTGAAGATCAATGCAAACATTGGAAATTCCGCGGTTACGTCCTCCATCGAGGAGGAAGTGGAGAAGATGACCTGGGCTGTACGCTGGGGCTCAGACACCGTCATGGACCTGTCCACAGGCCGTAATATCCATACGACACGCGAATGGATTATTAGGAATTCACCCGTACCGATTGGGACGGTGCCGCTATATCAGGCACTGGAAAAGGTGAACGGCGAAGCAGAGAAGCTGACGTGGGAGTTGTATCGAGACACACTGATTGAGCAGGCGGAGCAAGGAGTGGACTATTTTACAATTCATGCGGGAGTATTGCTGCGATATATACCGATGACGGCGAATAGAATGACGGGAATTGTATCCCGGGGCGGGTCGATTATGGCAGCCTGGTGCCTTGCGCACCATCAGGAGAACTTTTTGTATACGCATTTTGAAGAAATCTGTGAAATTATGAAAACCTACGATGTGGCCTTTTCTCTCGGGGATGGTCTGCGTCCGGGTAGTATCTATGATGCGAATGATGAAGCACAATTTGCAGAGCTGGAGACGTTGGGCGAGCTAACGCAAATCGCATGGAAGCATGATGTCCAGGTCATGATTGAAGGGCCGGGACATGTCCCTATGCACAAAATCAAGGAGAATGTGGATTTACAAATGGAAATTTGTAAGGAGGCTCCCTTTTATACTTTAGGGCCGCTGACGACGGATATCGCACCAGGATATGATCATATTACCTCAGCTATCGGGGCGGCCATGATCGGTTGGTTCGGGACGTCCATGCTGTGCTATGTTACGCCGAAGGAGCACTTGGGTCTGCCGAACAAGGATGATGTCCGCGAGGGAGTTATTACCTACAAAATTGCCGCACATGCTGCCGATCTGGCGAAGGGCCATCCACGTGCACAGCAGCGGGACGATGCTTTGTCCAAGGCGCGTTTTGAATTCCGCTGGCGCGATCAGTTCAATCTTTCGCTTGACCCTGAGCGGGCCTTGTCCTACCATGATGAAACACTACCGGCAGAGGGGGCCAAGGAAGCACACTTTTGCTCGATGTGCGGTCCTAAGTTTTGCAGTATGCGTATCACACAGGACATTCGTGCCTATGCGGCAGATAAGGGACTGAATACCGAGGAAGCCGTCGTCGCCGGGATGCGTGAGAAGGCAGAGCAGTATCGGGATGGCGAGCGATAAATCGGTAGCGATACGAAAGTCAATCAACTGGGAAGCCTCAACAAATAGTACAGTTAAGCTCGTCAGAGGTTTATTTCCATGAATGTATGAGTTTAGGTTTAGAAACGCGTGAGATAGCAAAAAGCCGTGGTTCTCTACAGTCGATGTAGAAAACTACGGCTTTTCAGCTTATGTAAAGCGAGATATGCACCGGATTAACGGAGCTTTATTTTTTACCCATTTTTTCATTCAAAATGTCCTGAAAGCTGAGCTTCTTCTCCGAGCTATCTTCTTTCTTCTGCATACTCACCGCGTTGGCACGTTGGTATTGGTGGTGAAAGGGCATCAGGGTGTGGACAGTTAAGTTCATTGTATTCATGTGGGTCATTCCTCCAATTCCATATTGTCAAATTCAGATTGAGTTGCTTAGGACGTCTGTATAGGACTATTTATATGTACTTGATGTCGTAATGCCATGTAGGTTGCTTGGTAAGGTTTCAATCATTATACCCGCATTTATCCAAAGTAAAACGCTTTTGCCATAAAACAGGAAGATGGTCGTATGTGGCCAAAATGTGTATTAGGAGGATGGTCATTTTAGGGGAAAATGTGCCTAGGGCCTAAACAAGGGCTAGAGGCCCGTTTTCTTAGTTTAGTAGTCGGGATTGTGTTTTTTTGTCGAATAACCTTGTATTAGCGGAATTTTGCGGAATTCTAAGCTTGGACTAAGGCAGTCTGGTGGCGAATTAAAGTGTCAAAGTTGTATTGACTTTATGTTGGGTAGTAGATACCATGAACTGGTTGTCAGCGTATTTTGGCAAGAAGAGTCAGCCAATCTATCTGGCAATTCATCCGTTGAAATGTTAGAGAGAGGATTAGAGCATATATGAAAAAAAGTATTGCAGATATCGTATTTATTATTCTGGGTGCGTTTTTTTTCGCGCTGGCTGTTAATCTGTATGTGATCCCGAATGAGTTTGGCGAGGGGGGCGTTACAGGGGTCACGATCATCTTGTACTACCTGTTTCAGTGGTCTCCCTCGATCGTCAATCTGGTGATTAATGGCTTGCTGCTGATTGTTGGATATAAATTTTTGGACAAGAGAACGACCGTGTACACTATAATTGCGGTCGCATTTAACTCATTGTTTTTGCATTTAACGGTCAACTGGCGGATTGATTCGCATGAGCCGACGATTAATGCTGTATTTGCCGGAGTTTTGGTAGGGGTTGGAATTGGCTTAATTGTACGGGTCGGTGGTACAACGGCAGGAACCGTCATTTTAGCCCGGATCGCCAACAAATATCTGGATTGGAATATCAGCTATGCCTTGTTGTTTTTTGATCTGATTGTTGCATTCTCTTCCTATTTTATTATTGGCCCGGAAAAATTGATGCTAACTATCGTTATTTTGTACGTTGGTACGAAGGTGATGGACTTCATGATTGAAGGATTGAATCCGAAAAAAGCGGTCATGATCATTTCGGAGCACCAAGATAAGATTGCCGAGATGGTCATTACGCAAATGGACCGTGGAGTTACCGTCCTGTCAGGCCACGGATATTACACCAAAAATCCAAAA
The DNA here is from genome assembly GCF_019042715.1 of Paenibacillus sp. AK121. Lineage (NCBI taxonomy): Bacteria > Bacillati > Bacillota > Bacilli > Caryophanales > Paenibacillaceae > Paenibacillus > Paenibacillus sp. AK121. The sequence continues at coordinate 29,811 of NZ_JAHPJM010000014.1, read as the reverse complement.
GAAGTCCTATATATCGTCATTAGTAAACAAGAGGTGTCCGCGCTTAAAAAGATTGTAAAAGCCATCGATACAGCAGCGTTTATTACCATTCATGATGTACGGGACGTATTCGGAGAGGGCTTTTTGGATATTTCGAAGTAATTGGCAAGCGAAGGTAAGAGAATAAGAGAACATGGTTGGAAGCCGGTCCTGAGTGGGTCGGCTTTTTTGCATTTAGCAGTGGGAATGTCCTTTACTAACCGCTTAGTTGGTTTGAAGTAGGATTAGGACAAGAAGCTAAAGTATATAGTTGCTCGTTTCTTATTTGCCCACGATGATTAGTTTTATTATTTCTCTCTTACTAAGCCAGGGAAGTAAAAATATAGACTGCTGATCTGTGTATCATATAAATTGTTTAGCTCTAATAAGGAGGATTTTCATGCGAAGTAGTTTAAATATTTTAAATTTATTTTCCATTCTTCTTTCTATTGTGCCCTTCAGTATCTACTTGTTTATCTATCCGACAATGCCGAGAAATGTAGCAATCCACTACAATTTCAATGATGTGGCTGATCGTTTTGTTGACAAATCCTCCCCTGAAGTATGGTTGTTGTGTGCACTTAGCTTCATAGCTTTTGTAATTATGCTTTTTCTCCAGCCGTTTCTCAGACGTCAGTTCAAGAGCGAAGAAAGTTCTACAATCATGGAAAGCCTGCCTGGTCTCTTCACGCTTCTTATAACCCTGGTGTTCTCAATCCTTGGCATATGTTTTCTTTTGAAGGCTTGAAGAATGTAAAAAATCCCCTCTCAATTGCAGTTTACACCGCATTTGGGAGGGGATTTTCATGATTCAATCGATCATTACGCTTGAATCATTTGACGCAATACGGTTTGCAAAATACCACCGTTGTGGTAGTAGTCGATGTCGACGGTGCTGTCCAGACGGGCAGTGACCGGGAATTCGAACTTGGTGCCATCCTCGCGTTTGGCTACAACCGTAAGTTCTTGACCTGGTTTCACGTCATTATCAATGCCGAGGATATCGAAGGTTTCGCGACCATTGAGACCCAAGCTGGACCAGCCATAGCCTTCCTGGAATTGCAGCGGCAGTACACCCATGCCGACCAGGTTACTGCGGTGAATCCGCTCGAAGCTTTCAGCAATGACGGCTTTAACCCCTAACAACAGCGTACCTTTGGCCGCCCAGTCACGGGAGCTACCTGTACCGTATTCCTTGCCGGCAATGACGATCAGGTTCTGATCGGCTGCCTGATATTTCATGGACGCATCATAGATGGACATTTCCTCATCTGTTGGCAAGTACTTGGTCACACCGCCCTCGGTGCCTGGAGCTACATTATTGCGGATACGGATGTTGGCGAATGTACCGCGCATCATGACTTCATGGTTACCGCGACGAGAGCCGTAGGAGTTGAAGTCCTTGCGTTCAACACCATGCTCCTTCAAGTACAGTCCAGCCGGGCTGGAAGGGGCGATGTTGCCTGCTGGCGAGATGTGGTCAGTCGTGACCGAATCATTCAGCAGGGCAAGTACACGGGCATTACGGATTTCCTTAATATCCTGCACGCCATCCTGAAGCCCTTCAAAGAACGGCGGATTTTGAATATAAGTTGAGTTTTCATCCCACTCATACAATTCGCCTTCAGGAACCGGAATGGAATTCCATTTCTCGTTGGCTGTAAATACATTTTCGTATTTGCGGCGGAACATATCCGGGCTGAGAGACAGGCTGATCGCTTCTTTGATTTCTTCGGAAGAAGGCCAGATATCTTTCAGGTAGACAGGCTGATTGTCCTGATCATAACCAAGCGGGTCATTCGTCAAATCAATGTTCACCGTACCTGCCAGCGCGTAAGCGACAACCAGTGGCGGCGAACCAAGATAGTTGGCTTTGACCTGCGCATGCACACGTCCTTCAAAGTTCCGGTTACCGGAAATGACTGCGCCAACGGTCAGATCATGGTCTGTAATGGCCTGGCTCACTTCGTCAGGAAGTGGACCGGAGTTACCGATACAGGTCGCGCAGCCGTAGCCTGCAACATGGAAGCCGAGGGCTTCGAGTGGTTCGATCAGCCCGGCTTTTTGCAGGTATTCCGTTACGACAAGGGAACCTGGTGTCAAGCTTGTTTTAACATAGCCTGGCTTTTTGAGCCCGCGTTGTACTGCCTTTTTGGCGAGCAAGCCCGCGCCTAGCATAACGCTTGGGTTGGAGGTGTTCGTGCAGCTTGTAATCGCTGCAATCACGACTGAGCCAGTACCCAGTTCACTGGTGGAGCCGTCCGGATGGGTCAGTGGAACCTTCTGTGCAATCTTTTCATCGCTCAATCCATAGCCGCCTTTGTCTACCGGGGTACGGATAATGCCTTCGAAGGTTTCTTTCATGCGGCTGAGCTCAACACGGTCCTGCGGACGTTTGGGTCCGGCGAGACTCGGTACAACCGAAGCCAGATCCAGCTCAATCGTATCGCTGAACACAGGGTCTGGGGTATCGGCTGTGCGGAACATGCCTTGAGCTTTGTAATATTCCTCTACGAGGCTGACTTGCTCATCGGAACGTCCGGTGCTGCGCAGGTAAGCCAGCGTTTCGGCATCAACCGGGAAAAAGCCGATCGTTGCGCCGTATTCCGGTGCCATGTTGGCCACAGTCGCACGGTCAGCCAAGCTGATGTTGGCCAGACCTGGGCCGTAAAATTCTACGAATTTCCCGACTACGCCTTTTTTACGCAGCATTTGCGTAACTGTTAGCGCCAGGTCCGTAGCGGTAGCACCTTCTGACAGACTGCCTGTCAGTTTGAAGCCGATCACATCGGGAGTGACAAAATACAGCGGCTGCCCCAGCATACCGGCCTCTGCCTCAATCCCGCCGACACCCCAGCCCACAACACCCAGCCCGTTAATCATCGTCGTATGGGAGTCCGTTCCCACGAGGGAATCCGGGAAGACCACGGTTTCGCCGTCGATGGTTTTGGTCGCGGCTACGGAGGCGAGATACTCTAGATTAACCTGATGAACGATACCAGTGGACGGCGGCACCGCACGGAAGTTATTGAATGCCGTTTGCGCCCAGCGCAGAAAACGATACCGTTCTTCGTTGCGTTCAAACTCTACATTAATATTGTAGTCCAGCGCGTCACTGGTACCGAAAGCATCAACCATAACCGAGTGGTCGATTACGAGATCGACGGGAACGAGCGGGTTGATTTGTTTCGGATCGCCGCCCGCTTTTTTCACCGTATCACGCATGGCCGCCAAATCGACAACCACCGGGACGCCTGTAAAATCCTGAAGCACGATACGTGCAGGAATGAACGGGATTTCCTTGTTGGTGTCACGATCCTCAGCCCAGCCTGTCAGCTGCTGCACATGTTCCTCAGTAATGGCGCGTCCGTCAAACTGGCGAACCGCAGCTTCCAGCAACACTTTAATGGAGAAAGGCAGCTTGGCAACACCGCTTTTTCCTTGTTCCTCCAGTGCCTTAAGACTGTAGTAGCGATAAGGCTTCCCGTTAACTTCCAAGCTACGGGCAATGGAGAATTGATCTTTTCCTGACATAAGTATTACCTCCTTGAAGTGGATGCTTGCGGGAAAATAGGGATGTCTTTTTTCGACGTCTTGCACAATTAGGTTTTAATTGGTTGCGTTCTCAATTTCATCTTCAGCGGTTCATCGTAAGTTAAGAGGTTGAGATGAATGCAATTCGTTTCATTAGATGAAACATGATTTCAAAATGATTGCTTTTGGATTAAGTATACCGTTTTCAGACGGTTCCGTAAAGTTTTTTTGACCTAAATTATGCGTGTCAGACTGGAAAATAAAACGTTCCGTTCCCCCGCGTTTTTCGATGTTCATACCAAGCTTTAGAGATTCATACTTATAGATAGAGAGCCTATCAGACCAGAGAGGAAAGAAAGGAAGTTATATATCGGCGAGGTTATCCCCGAATAAGGATAGCAAGACGAAAAATGGAGGGATAGGGATGGGGGAGCGGGAATGGAAACAGGCCCTTTTTGCTTACGTGAATCAGTACAATCGCAGTGAGGTAAATGGTGTACCACAGCCGGATGAGTACCTGGAGGTGGGCCAGCGAATGGAGCGGGCAGCACGTGCGGCCAGATTGGAGCAGTGGTACAGCGAACGGGACGCTGTACCCCTACGCAGCGAGACACGAGCCAAGCCGATACGAATAGTGCAGGATACCCCGGATGAGGCAGTGGTCGATGTACAACTGCATGTGCGGCTCTTTTATGAGAAGGGCGGGATGACTCACCGGGAGGATCGGATTGAACGGGAGCGCCTGACGTTTACACGCGAGGGTGAAGCCTGGCAGGTGACGAGGATTGAGCGTGATCCGGCAGAAAGAAAGCCAGCGGGAGGAGAGGTTCCTTTCGAACAAGCGTCGTTTAATCAGGGAGGAAGTCTGCCGCTGCTAAATCGTGGTGTGCTGGGCTTCGGTTCATCAGCACGCCCCAGTCGATATCGCCGTGAAGAAGCAGCGGCCTATGCAGATCAGTGGTGGGATAGTTTTAACCCGGAGTTTGAGGCTTTTGATGTGGATTGCACCAACTATATCTCGCAGTGCCTCTTTGCAGGTGGTGCACCGATCCACTATACTGGTAAAAGAGAATCGGGCTGGTGGTATAAAGGACGGGTCGCCGGACGTGAGCTGTGGAGTTATAGCTGGGCGGTTTCCAACAGTCTGGAACGGTATTTGGGTTCCAGTTCCTGGGGTTTGACCGCAGAGCAGGTGAGTCGACCGGAGCAGCTCATGCTGGGGGACGTCATTTTTTATGATTGGGATGGTGACGGAACTTTCCAGCACAGCACGGTGGTAACGGCCTTTGATGCTGGCGGCATGCCGCTAGTCAATGCACATACGGTAAGCTCCAGACATCGTTATTGGGACTATAAAAATTCGTATGCGTGGACGGACAATACGGTATATCGCTTTTATCACATCGCCGACTATTTTTAAATGAGATGATGGATAACAGGTACAGTGAAGCAAATCAGGCACAATGACGAAAGCAAGAAAGCGGAGGATAGGCATGGCAAATCAAAAATTGACCGTAGGGCTGGTGTACGGTGGTAAATCGGGCGAACATGAGGTATCGCTGCAAACGGCGTATGCGGTAATGAACGCTTTTAACTATGAGAAATACGAGATTATTCCTTTTTATATTACGAAGGCTGGCGATTGGCGTAGAGGGACGCTGTTAAATGCGCCTCTGACTACTGTAGAGCAATTGAAGCTGGAGCATGCTGAGGGCGGCACCAAGGCGGCATTAGATACGTTGTTCGGCAAGCTGTATGGAGAGCAGACACTGGATGTACTGTTTCCGCTGCTGCACGGCACCTTTGGCGAGGACGGAACGATTCAGGGTCTGTTCGAAATGGCGGATATGCCCTATGTCGGGGCAGGAGTGCTGGCTTCGGCAGCAGGTATGGATAAAGGCGTCATGAAGAAGCTGTTTGAGCATGCAGGATTGCCGCAAGTGAAATACTGCTATTTTAATAGTACACAGTGGGCACAAACCGGTCATGACTTGGTGCGTAACATAGAAACTGAGCTAGGTTATCCTTGCTTTGTCAAACCAGCCAATCTGGGATCAAGTGTCGGTATTTCCAAAGCGAGTAACCGAGAAGAACTGGTAAAGGCTGTAGATCTGGCTTTGCAATTTGATCTGAAGGTGATCGTGGAAGAGTACGTCGATGCCCGTGAGATTGAGGTCAGCGTACTTGGCAATGATGAGCCGATTGCCTCGGTACCGGGTGAAATTGTGTCGTCGAGTGATTACTACGACTATGCTGCCAAATATACCGATGGTCAATCGGAAATGCTCATTCCGGCACCACTGGACGAGGAAGTGGCAGATCGTATCCGTGAAGCCGCATTGCAAGCTTTCCGCGCTCTGGAAGGTTGTGGGATTTCCCGTGCAGATTTCTTCGTCAGACGCTCAGATGGACATATCCTTATTAATGAAGTGAATACGATGCCTGGCTTTACACCGTTCAGCATGTATCCATTGTTGTGGAGAGAAACCGGCGTATCCTATGTAAGTCTACTGGATCGCATGATTGCTCTTGCACTGGAGCGTTATGAGCGCCGGTCGGCACTGCACTATGAGAACTCATAAACGAAAAAAATGAAGGGGAGCTGATCACTCTCCTTTTTGTTCATATATATTGATGTACTTGAGCATTTTACCAAACCCTTAATTATGAAAGGTGGCGGCTAGACATGGGCTTTCAAACTGAATTTAACTCGGTGTGCAAATTCAAGAGCGAACAAGAACTTTATGAACTGCTGGAATATGGACGTGGCAAAATGGTTAAATCCGGACTGCGTGTTTTTCCGACAGGACAGAAGGTCATCGCATACAGCGTGGACAACGTGGCAGTAGCCATCGTTCAGATTGTGGGCTGTATCGCCGAAATCAATTTCCAAGGTGACGAAGTGACCGAGGTAGAAATGACTCTCATTCGTAAGCTGAATGAAGAGGAATCAAGAATTCAGACCGCATTGGCGGATGAAATGTTTTTTGGAGTACAGCAGCAATCCTAGCTGTTTGTTTCTTACAGTTTTGTGCAATACACCGAATCAGCAGGTGCTTTTCCGGGTATGATCAGTAGAAAAGGGATCTAGGTCACAGAATGAAAGCGGCCTTGCCATCTACTGCAAACTGCTGAAAGGAAGGACATCTATGATCGTAAGGTTCGGATATGTTGCCATGTCAGTCACCGTGCAAAATGCATCCCCTTCTAAAACTATGACCATGGCCAGCTTTAACAAGATCGGAGACCGAGAAGCGGCGATCCGCAAGCTAGAACGGATTGCAGCCGAAAATCTCCATAATACATTGAGGCTGCTGCGTCATAATCGTGCGAGTGATATTCAGGTCTATCGTTTCTCATCCAAGCTGATTCCGCTTGCGACCCATCAGGATCTGCGGGACTGGGACCCGTTTGAGGCGCTTGCCGCTGATTTTGCAGAGGTGGGGGACTATGTCAAGGCGAATAAGATGAGGGTATCGTTTCACCCCGATCATTTTACAGTGCTCAGCACTCCCCGTCCTGAAGTGTTACAGAGCTCCATTAATGATCTGAAGTACCACGTGGCGATGCTGGAGGCCATGGGACTTGGTGCCGAAGCCAAGAACAACATTCATATTGGTGGTGCCTACGGAGATAAGGTGACCTCAGGTCAGCGTTTTGTAGAGCAAGTGAATGCCCTGGATCTTTCATTAAGACAACGGTTAACATTGGAAAATGATGATAAAACGTTCAATGCGGTGGAAACACTGGAAGCTTGCAAAATAACGGGCTTGCCGATGGTTCTCGATATTCATCATCAATGGGTCAATAACGAGGGGGAAAAGCCGTGGGAGCTATGGCCGGATATATTGGAGACCTGGAAAGGGGAATTGGCTCAAGCCGGATCTTCTACTGATCATCCATTGCCGCCCAAAATTCATGCCTCCAGTCCTAAAAGTGAAAAAGACCCTCGTGGTCATGCAGACGGTGTTCTGGTGGAGCCGTTGCTGACCTTTCTGCGTAATATTGCTGGATATACGGATCGGATTGATGTCATGCTTGAAGCCAAACTTAAGGATGAAGCATTGTTCGGATTAATGAATGAACTGCGTCTTCAGGAAGATAACGGGGTCAAAGTGTTGGATGGGGCTTCCATAGAAATTACGCCTTAAAAAGTAGTATTTTGCGGATAAAGCTTCCATATGGAGAAACTTTATGAAGCTTATTGTGTATACTAGAATGTGTAAACTAGCAAACTTGTACTGAAACAGAGATGGTTAAGAGACTGTCTGCAGGGCAGATTCATAAACCACGTAACAATGATATAGAAAGTAGAGTGAACACGTTGAACGAACATGAAAACGAAAAGGTTCCCTATATCGTATCAGGAAAAAGCTATACGGCCGTGGCTATTAATGCGGCATCCAAAGCCGGGGAATGGATTAAGAGCAGACTGGGCACTGTTGAACAATTGAATACCAAGCAATCTTCGACCGATCTAGTAACCGAGGTAGATAAAGGTGCAGAACAGATGATTCGCAGACTTATTCTCACCCATTTTCCCGATCATGCCATTTTGGGTGAAGAAGGGGTAGAGCCGGGAGCTGAAGCTTCAGCCCGAGCATTAGAGGCTGCCCGTGAAGAGGAATATTTATGGATTATTGATCCGGTAGACGGCACTACCAATTTCGTGCACAGTCTGCCGTACTACAGTGTGTCTATTGCCTTGGCTCATCGTGGCGAAGTGATTGTCGGGGTAATTTATGATCCGTCCCGTGATGAAATGTTTGTAGCGGAAAAGGGAAAAGGCGCATACGTCCACGGAAATCGCATGCAAGCATCGAAAGAAGAAACGCTGGGAGATAGTCTGGTGTGCATCGGCTTCCCGCCGGATCGTACGTATGCACAACCGTTGAATATGAAAATTACGCAGGTTCTTACACCTCAGGTACGGGGCATTCGGGCGCTCGGCTCGGCAGCCTTGCATTTGGCTTATGTGGCGTCGGGACGTTTGTCCGCTTATTGCGAAATCGGTTTGAATGCCTGGGATGTGGCCGCGGGTGCTTTGTTGGTACAGGAATCAGGAGGCACCATTACGAACACATTAGGCCAACCTTATGACCTGAGTGTACGGCATGTTGTAGCTACGAATACAGCTATTCATTCTCAACTTATTCAAGTGCTGAAAGAAGCGGACGCAACCGGGTTATAATACTACGTAACCATCATCCTGAAGGAGGAAATCGCGATGAGCCAATCCGAAGAATTGGAACGCCAGCTCAGTGAACTGCTGACGGAAGGCGAAATTCGTGAGAATGAGGCCAAAAAACGGGAACGACTCAGCCCCAAATATGAGGTGCGGGTTCAGACTCAAATGGACCCTATTGTCGAAGAGACGCGTAAATACCGGAGTATGGCACGTGAACTTGATGACCGATATGACGAATATATGAGCAAGGCGGACAAATCGAAAGCAAACGATCAACGCTAAGCAAACCCAAATACCTCTTGCCGAATGATCAAGGCATGGGGTATTTTGTATAATATATAGAGTTTTCTCCATTTTGAGCTGGACCGTGCAGGATGAGCGAAGGAGGCGACATGTACTGATTACCTATTTTAAGAGCGCTTACAAAAATGCTGGAATCCATCATAAGATGGTACTGCTGATTACGGTGCTCATGCTGGTTAATTTTGCGGTTGTTGCAGTCATACTTAAATACGTATTTCATATTTATGATAATCAAATGTACAAAAAGACATCCGAGGTACTCAATATTTCTTCAATTGGCATTGAAAATGAACTGAAGGATGTTGAAAAGGTTACTTTTAAGGTAATAACGGACGAGCAGCTTCAGCGTTATTTGCTCCAGTTGGAAAAGGAAACGTCACCTTATGTCAAAATGGTACTGCGCAAAAAAATAACGAATAGGCTTATTGCCTTTGCCGGCTCTGAAACCTATGTCTATTCTATGATGGTAATCGACAAAGAGGGACAGGTGATGAGTGCGGGCAACCGCGAAGGTATCCCCCAAGAGCTTCGATCCACCCTGTCGGAGTTGGCAGACGAATATGACGGCTCTCATGCATGGTATGCGGCAGGCCATTCCTCCTTGCTGGCAGCACGGCAATTCAAATCTTTTACCGATTCCAATTTTACGCTGAACGGGCTTGGAACGCTTGCGATTCGTGTGCGAATTGACCGGATTGTAGCGGATCGTGTGCAGACCTCCGGCCGTGACGGACAGTTGATGATTACAGACGGAAGACGGATGATTTATCCCGAAACACCGCTTTTGAGTGAGAGCGATATTCAGGCAGAGCTTGGGAGGAAGCAGCCTTACGGGATCGCGACCTATACAGGCGGGACCTTTTTTGCTGCTCAAATCAAATCCTCTTATACGGGCTGGACGTATTTACATATGACTCCCTTTGATGATATGTTTCGCAGTATTACGATAATCAAAGAAATTGTAAGCGCTATTTTTGTCATTATGCTGCTTATTGCATTGGCGTTAGGAGCCAGGCTGTCGGGCAGCATTACCCAACCGATCGTTCAGTTGATCCAGAATATGCGTAAAATAGAAAAAGGGGATCTCGACCGTCTGGAAGAGGAAGCGCTTGGAGCGGTCCCCCTTTCCACACAGGATGAGGTAGGCTTACTGCATCGGACGTATAAGAAGATGATCCGCCGTATCCGTGAGCTTATTAATGAGAATATTGCCAAGCAGCTACTGCTGCGGGAAACAGAGCTGAAGGCGCTTCAGGCACAGATAAATCCACATTTTCTATACAATACATTAGAGTCTGTGAACTGGCTCGCCAAGGCCAACAAGCAGGACCGGATTTCAGAAATGGTGGAAGCCCTTGCTTTTCTACTACGCAGTGCGGTCAGTTTTGAAGAACAGCTGATTCCGCTTCAAAAAGAGCTGGATATCGTGAGAAGCTACGTAACGATCCAAAAAACACGTTTTGATGAACGTCTCGTTTTCCATCTCGATGTCCCGGAAGAATTGATGGACGCGCAAATTCCAAAGCTAACACTTCAGCCCTTGGTGGAGAATGCGATCCATTATGCGCTGGAGCCGCGTATTGAACCGTGTCGGATCACAATTGTGGTCAGAGAAAACGAGGGGGCGCTGTTCCTGAGGGTTGAAGATGACGGACCTGGAATGACCCCGGATTTCTTGGAAAAGCTGCGGAGCGGACAGATCACAACCCGTGGGCGGGGTATTGGACTTGCGAATATTCAAGAACGGATTAACCTGACATTTGGTACACCTTGGGGGATAGAGCTGCATAGCGAGTCAGGAGCAGGAACGTCAATTCATGTCTGTATTCCATATGTGAAAGGGGATCAGGGTCGTGTACAAGGTGCTACTGGTTGATGATGAGCGTATGATTTTGGAAGGCATTTCACAGGTGGTCGATTGGGGCAAGGCAGGAACAAGGCTGGTAGGTACGGCGCGTAATGGGATTGAGGCATATGATCAGATCCAGGCGAGTCCGCCTGATTTTGTGATCAGCGATATTTCTATGCCAGGACTGGACGGTATCGGACTCGTTGCCAAAACGACGGAGCATTTTCCAGACGTTCGGTTTATTCTGTTGTCAGGTTACAAAGATTTTGACTATGCCTGTCGGGCTATGCAATACGGGGTGAAGCACTACTTGCTGAAGCCCTGCAACGAGCGGCAAATTCATGAGGCTCTGACAGAGTTGGGACAGGAGCGAGAGGAACAGGAAGAACGCAAGCAGTTTGTGAACCGGATGAAGCTTGATTTTCAGCGTATGTTGCCGCATGTGAAGGAGCATTTTTTGAAGGAGTTTATTTCCTATAAAACTTACGGCAGCCGTGATATCGCTTTTTATGAGCGTTTGTTCGGTCTGGAGTTGCAAGATAAGCAGGTTCGAATGCTGCTGCTGCGGGTGGAGGAGTCCCACGAGCCGGAGCATTTGTTTGCTTTGCAAAATATAGCAGGGGATTTAATGGATCATGTCTTGCTCAGTACGACTATGCAAGGGCAGCTGCTAATTGTGCTGGAGAGTGGGGATGACACATCTCGATTTATGAAACAGATTGAAGCGGTACGTACGACATTTCACCGCTTTTATAAGCTGGAGGTGACCGTCGCAGTTAGCGAGTCGGATAGCATGCAGCATTCGCGGGGGATGTACCGGGAGACATTGCATTGTATGAATCACCGCTTTTATACCGGGGAGGGCAGTCTCATTACGAAGGAGGATTTGGCGGCTGAGGATACCAGGGAGATGGCAGATTTGGAGCTGGACGAGGAGAAGTTTGGTCTGCTGATCAAGGCTGGAAATAGGGAGGAGGTTGCTCAAGAAGTGGATCGGCTGTTCGGCATCCTGTCCCGTATGAAGCTGGAAATCTCCGTAACCCGTTCCTATGTGCTACAGCTCTATGCGGCCATGATCCGTATATGTCCTGAAGAAGAGCGTGCGGCGTTTACGAGCCGAATGGTTGTGCTGGCAGAGCAAAAAACATTGGCATGTCTCAAATCTTTTGTACAGGAGGCTGCCGAACGAATGACTGCAATTTATTATAAAAGCAATGTATACCGTCAATCTTCCACGGTGGATAAAATGATCACTATTATTGAGCAAAACTATAGAAAATCCGATCTTTCGCTGAACGGAGTGGCGGGTCAAATGCTCTATATGAATTCCGACTACTTAGGGAAAATTTTCAAAAAAGTGACGGGTGAAAACTTTTCACACTATGTTAACCGTTACCGGATCGAACGCGCGGCTGAGCATATTCGGGAGACGGGAGACGTAAAGGTGTTTGAGCTGGCGGAATGGTTCGGCTTCGGCGGGAACGCGCAATATTTTAGCCAGGTGTTCAAAAAATGGGCAGGTATGACACCCTCCGAGTACATTAAATCACACGAACGGGGATGAGTTGCTGAGTCCCTCTGTTTTTTAAACCTTTGAAATCTGATTTGTGTATTCCAATGTTTCTCTGCTTTTGGGAAAATAACAACAGGAGCAAATGTAAACGCTACCAAGCAAGCGTAAGTACATTGTTACTCGTAATAAGGCTCCTTTCTAGAACAGCGAAAAGGGGAGAGATAGGTGGGCAAAAAAGGATGGTTTCTGGTCATAGCGATGCTGCTGGTATTGACGACGGCATGTAGTGGAGCAGACGGTGGAGGCAATTCGGGCGCAAGTGCAGACGGGAAAGTAAAGTTGCGGATCGCTTGGTGGGGATCGGATACGCGCCACGAATATACGCAGAAGGTTATCGATTTGTATAAGCAAAAAAATCCGAATGTAACGATTGATGTGGAATATGCCTCTTTTGATGACTACTGGAAGAAGCTCGCACCGCAGGCGGCAGCAAACCAACTGCCGGATATCGTGCAGATGGACATTTCGTATATTAGCCAATATGCGAAGAACGGCCAGCTGGAAGATATGGCGCCTTACTTGAATCAGAAAATCCAAGTCGCTGATGTAAACGAAAATGTACTCAAAACCGGGATCATTGCCGGAAAGCAATATGGTATTCCAACAGGTGTCAATGTGCTGGGCTTCCAGTACGATCCGGCACTGCTCAAAAAAGCGGGCATAGACAAAATTCCTGATGACTGGACATGGGACCAATACAAAGAGCTGGCTTTGAAGGCAGCCTCCAATAAAGTTTACTTTGACAGCTCCATGGCTGCGGATATTTTCTTCCACTACTATTTGCGGACACATGGAAAATCTCTCTACAATACGGAAGGAACAGGATTGGGGTATGATGACGATAAGCTGTTTGTTGATTTCTTCGGTGGTTTAGCTGAGCTGATTAAGAAGGGGGCGACACCGACTCCTGAAGTCATGAACCAAACCAAGGGAATTCTTGAGGAATCGGATATCGTAAAAGGAACAGGTATCGGCATTTGGCAGTGGTCCAATCAGTATGTGGGCTTACAACAGGTCGTTAATCGTCCAATGGCGCTTGCTCCAATGTTTGGACCGAATATGGAAAAAGGCGTGTATATGCAGCCTACCATGTACTGGGCGGTGGCTTCCCGTTCACAGGTGAAGGATGAGGCCGCAAAGTTTATTGATTTCTGGATGAACGATGTTGAAGCGAATAAATTGATTAAAGGCGAACGCGGCGTACCGATTTCTGCCAAAATCAAAGAAGCTGTAGCGCCGGAGTTGAGCGAGGCAACGAAGCAGGTGTTTGAATTTGTGGCTTCCATGGAGCCAAAGGCTTCTCCAATGAGCCCGCCGCCGCCGGTTGGATCGCCGGAAGTGATTGCTACTCTGACCGATTATATTGAGCAAGTCAATTTCGGACAGATGACGCCTGAAGACGCAGCGGTCAAATTCCGGGCTGATGCGAATACCATCCTTGCGAATAACAAGCAGTAATAATGCAGGGTTGAAGGAACGATTCGTTAGGTTAACCGTGCGTAGTGCAAAGCATGACTTGCGCACGGTTGATCCGACGAACCCATTGCAGAGGCAACCTTTGTAGATATCACAATATAGTTCGTATAACAACGACTATATAATATCTCTGAATTAGAAATTTTTTTAAATGCAACAGAAGGGAGGCTTGATGAGCTTGCGAAATCATCAGAGCTTGAAAGCCAATATGACCGGATATGCGTTTATCAGCCCGTTTATTGTGGGCTTTCTGGCATTTACGTTAATTCCAATGTTTATTTCGCTGTATCTGTCCTTTACGAGCTACAATCTGTTCACCCCGCCCAAATGGATTGGTCTGGGTAACTTCGAAAAAATGTTCACAGGTGATCCGAAATATTGGAATTCGATCAGGGTCACATTTACGTATGTATTGGTCGGTGTACCGTTGCGACTGATTTTCGCGTTGTTTGTGGCGATGATTTTGAATACCAAGTCACGCATGGTAGGCACCTATCGGACGATGTATTATCTGCCTTCTATTATCGGGGGTAGCGTTGCAGTGTCCATCATGTGGCGCAATATTTTCAGTAATGAGGGCATTGTTAACAGCTTGCTTTCGGCCTTGGGGGCAACCCCGGTGAAATGGTTTGGTGATCCGAATGCTTCGCTCATGATGCTGATCACCTTGTCTGTATGGCAATTTGGTTCATCCATGCTTATTTTTCTAGCAGGGCTGAAAAACATTCCGCTTGAAATGTACGAGGCATCCAGTGTAGATGGCGCTACGCCAGTACGAAAATTTTTCAGTATTACGCTGCCACTGCTGAGTCCGATTATTTTATTTAACTTGATTATGCAGACGATCAGTGCGTTTATGACCTTCGTCCCGGCCTATGTTATCTCCAAGGGTGAGGGTGGTCCAATGGATGGAACGATGCTGCATTCACTGTATCTGTTCCGGCAGGCGTTTATGTTCAGCAATATGGGATATGCGGCAGCTATGGCCTGGGTCATGCTCATTATGATTGCGATACTGACAGCGATTTTATTTATGACATCCAAGTTCTGGGTGTTCTATGAAACGGAAAAGGGGCGCTGATACCAATGGCATGGAAAACGTTCAAATGGCCAATTTATCACATTCTGGTTGCTGCACTGGCGCTCCTAATGCTGTATCCCGTGTTCTGGATGCTGTTCAGCTCTTTTAAAGAAAGTCGGACGATATTCGTCACGGCCTCCTCACTTTTCCCTACAGAATGGATTTGGCAAAACTATGTAACAGGCTGGAAAGGCACGACTGGTTATAACTTTGGCACATATATTCTGAATTCGCTCACGATCGTAGTGATTTCCACGATTGGCGCTGTGCTTTCCTCCTCATTGATCGCATTTGGCTTCGCACGTTTGAAATTCAAAGGGCGTAACTTGTGGTTTGCTCTGATGATGGTGACGCTGATGCTGCCGGGGGATGTAGTGCTGGTACCGCAATATATTATTTTCACCAAGCTTGGATGGATCAATACGATCTTACCGTTGGTAGTGCCATCCTTTTTCGGGATGCCGTTCTTCATCTTTCTGATGGTGCAGTTTATACGGACGATTCCAGCAGAGCTGGATGAAGCGGCGACGATTGACGGATGCGGCAAGTTCCGGTTGTATTTTCGAATTATTTTACCCTTGCTCAAATCCTCGCTGGCTACGGCGGCAATCTTCTCTTTCTACTGGAAGTGGGAGGATTTGTTAGGCCCGGTACTGTATCTGAACTCGCCAGAAAAATATACCGTATCGATTGCACTCAAAATGTTCCTCGACAGCGAGTCAGCCTCCAACTGGGGAGGAATGTTCGCGATGTCCATCCTAAGCCTGCTGCCTGTCATCGCTGTATTCTTCGCTTTCCAAAAGCAAATCGTAGAAGGAATGAGCACGAGTGGCCTGAAGGGTTAAGACCGAGGAGTGAGTAAAATGTGGAAATTTGACTTTGGTCCGGGAGAGCCTGCGGATGGCTGCAAGGCAGTGTCCCCGGATTGCATATATACGGCTGAGCAAGGCTATGGCTTCGAGACTACGGAGCATGTGTACGGGCGACAAAGGCAGAAGCCAGTCAAGGACGCACGCACACGGCTGCGAAACAGCTTTTGTATTCCACTGAACGCTTCGTTTATTGCAGATGTGCCAGACGGGCTGTATCTCGTCACTATACTGGTCGGCGATCCACTGGCGGAAACGCTCACGCGATTCCAGGCTGGCGAGGGCAAGCATATGCTGCCCCCGGTACACACGCTGCCGGGCCAGTTCACGGAAGCGATGTTTACGGTGCCTGTCCGAGGCGGCAGACTGTTCCTCACCGTATCGGGCACTGCGCCACGGCTCAATGCTCTGGAAATTGCACCCGCACTGCAGAGTCTTCGGCTATTCCTAGCCGGAGACTCTACGGTTACGGATCAAGGGCTGTCTGGCTATCCGTATACAGGCTGGGGCCAGGCTTTGCCGGCCCTGTTCAAGCATGATGTCTGCGTGGATAATCACGCTGTATCGGGACGAAGCTCCAAAAGCTTCGTGGACGAGGGACGTCTGGACGCTATTTTGGGAGAAATGAAGACAGGAGACTTCCTGTTCATCCAGTTCGGTCATAATGATCAGAAGCCTGATCCGCAGCGGGCCACGGAGCCTTTTACAACCTACAAGGAGCATTTGCGCCTATATATCGACGGAGCGAGAAGCAAGGGCGGAACCCCGGTGCTGATTACGCCTGTACATCGTCGCTATTTTAACGAGGATGGTACGCTGTCCGACACACATGGCGACTATATAACGGCGGTTCGCGAGTTGGCGGAAGAAGCGAACGTGCCGCTCATTGATTTGTCTGCCCGCACGCAGGAGTTATATGAAGAGCTGGGCCCTGAAGAAAGCAAGGAGCTTTTTATGTGGCTGCTACCTGGGGAAGACATGAACTTTTCCGGCGGCCTGGAGGATAATACGCATTTTCATGAGAATGGTGCGATCCGGATTGCAAATATGGTGACGACGGCTGTGAAGGAACTGGATTTGCAACCGCTGCGCATGTACTTACGTTGACGGATGACCTTTTTTGGAACAGGTGGCAAGGAGGGCAACTAACGTGAAGCTTACCAAAGGAGGAGACGTAGCAATGCCCGCATTGAGTTTTGATGAGGAACAGATTAAACAGGTGATTGACCGGGTAGTGGAACGCACGTTTCAAATGCACTATAGCTGGGATTGGCCGGGTGGAGTAGCCTTTTATGGAGTATGCGAGGCCTATGAAGCAACAGGCAATGAAAAGTATTTGACCAAGCTGAAAGAATGGGTTGACGAGAATATCGAGGATGGACTTCCGCCTCTGTCGGTAAACGGCGTTTCTGTTGGACATTGTTTGTTGACACTACATCAGGCTACAGGTGAGCAAAAATACCTGGATATCGCCATCGAGATGGCAGAATTTTTGGTCAAAAAGGCTGAGCGGTTTGCCGACGGCATTTTCCAGCACACCGTGAATTCACTACATGATGTATTTCCGCAGCAAGCATGGGTGGATACGATGTTTATGGCCGGTTATTATCTGCTGCGGATCGGGCATTTCCTGGGCAACAAGACATATTGGGAGGATGGAATCCGGCAATATCACGGGCATGAAGAATTTTTGCAGGACCCGGATACGAATTTGTATTATCACGGCTGGGATCATGCGAACCAAAGCCGCATGTCGGGAATATACTGGGCGCGCGGCAATTCATGGGCAGCCCTCACGATGGCCAAGGCGCTGAAATGTGTGGAGGTGCAGCATCCATCCTATATGATCATTGACGGCTCGCTGCGTGACCAACTCAATGCACTAGTGCGGCTGCAATCCCCAGAAGGACTATGGCATACAGTGCTGAATGATGATACCTCTTATCTGGAAACCTCCGGCTCTGCAGGGATTGCGACTGCTTTGCTTATGCAGGGCCGATTGTTTAACAAATACACGCAAAAGGCGATCGACGGCATCCTTTCCCGCATTAAAGAGGACGGCACAGTGACTGGCGTATCCGCTGGAACTGCTGTAATGAACGATATAGATGGCTATCGCAACGTACCCTACAAACGCATTCAGGGATGGGGCCAGGGATTGACGCTTGCTTTTCTGGCTCAACTGCTGCGTACCAAGAAGAACCTATACGGGTAAAAAAAGGCTTTAGAGGTGAGAAGGTATTCATAGCTGAAAGGAGGCCATTGGCATGGGAGAACCTGAACAGTCTCAGGAAAAGGCGGCTAACCAGCCGCGAGGAAGTTTATTCTGGGTCATCCCCGATGGATATATTCCACCGGAAAGCCGGGGAGAGCTGCTCAGTCATGAGAGTATATGTGTGCTGAACTGTGGAAACCGTGCGGCAAAGCTGAGCATAGACATTTATTTTGAAGACCGTGAGCCGTTGGAGGGCTTGATCGAGGTGGTGGAAGGAAGACGAACCCGTCATATCCGAACAGCCTCGCTGGAAAAGTCCGGCGAACGAATTCCGCCAGGTATTCCTTACGCAATTACGGTCACTAGCGATGTGCCTATCATTGTACAATATAGTAGACTGGACACGACACAGCCCGAGCTGGCGTTAATGAGTGTTATGGCGTACCCGGTCTAGTGCGCAAAAAACTATGAAGTTAAAAACTCCAGGCTGGAATGACCCAGCTTGGAGTTTTCTTTTTTTGAAGGCAAATTAGCACCTGTCTGCTTTTAGCCCATTATTGTGATTTAGCCGAAGTTGTTTTGATCGGCGTAAAGCTTTTTCTTCCTCCGAAATTGGTGCCCACCACACCGATAATGATCACCACAGCACCAATAATGTGATAGTAGGCAAGCTGCTCCTTCAAAATATAAGCACCTGCCATCATGGAAATAAGGGTGGATAAATTACCAATCACACTCATTTTGGAGGCTTCGATCCACTTCAAGGCAAAGCTGGATAACAGCGAGGTGACGAGGGTAGATAGTATGCCTAGATAAGCTAGTGCCATCCAATAATCAGGCTTTACTAGCGGCGCAGTATAAGCGCTCATGGAACCGTCTATAGCATGATACCCCAAGGCCGCCAAGTTAAAAACGATACATCCCAAAATGGAGGTAACGTAGGTCAGTTCCATTGGACTGTACTTTTGTGTTAATGGACGAGCCAGCACGTTATAGCCAGATAGGCATATAGCAGAGAGCACGAGCAGAAAAATACCGCCAAAGCTATTGGAAGCTAACGGTGCTCCGCTTTTCATCACAAATATAAAAACGACACCAAAGACAGATAGCAGTAAGGATATCTTTTGAAGCACTGTTGTGCGCTCTTTAAGAAAATAGGAGGCTAGCAGAAGCGTAAAGATTGGAACGGTAGCTTGAATAATTCCGCCCTCCGATGAAGAAGTACTCATCAGCCCGAACGCTTGCAAGGGGAAAAACAGTAAAGGTGAAAGCAGCGCCAATGGTAAAATGCGCAGCATATCACGCAACTTGATATTGATTTTGATCCAACCAAGCAGTACTGGAATGGTCAGAGCGATCAATGACAACGCAAAGCGGTGGGCGATCACATCCAGCGGGCTTGCCTCTGTCACCGTCAATTTTACAAATAAAAATGAAAAGCCAAGTATAGCTGCATAGCTGAGAGCTGCCAGATAGGCGCCCCCATTTCTGGAACGACTGTGCATAATAAACCTCCGTAATCATGATCTCAACTTGTGGTTCTCTCAATATAACGGGATAGCATAACCAGACACAATTCATAAAATCTGCAACTGTACGGGTACAGTTATGAAATGAAAAAGAGCCGGAACGCAGTCCCAGAGGTCGGATACCCGTCCCTAAGATTACTTCCAGCTCTCATCCTATTCATATTTTATCCCTTACTGCTCTGCTTATTTACCTTGTGACATCGCACGGAACGAATCGTCCGCCGCTTCCAGCGTGGCATCCACATCTTCGTCCGTATGCGCTGTTGTGAGGAACCAGGCTTCGAACTTGGACGGAGCCAGATGAATACCGCGATCCAGCATGTGGCGGAAGAAGGATGCGAACGCTTCGCTATCCGTATCCTGCGCCTGCGCGTAATTCGTGATCGGATGATCACAGAAATGCGTCGAGAACGCTCCACGAATGCGGTTGATCGTCAATGGCACGCCGTAACGATCAGCGGAAGACTGAATACCGTCCGTCAGTCTCACAGCCAGACGTTCCATCTCTTCATACACGCCTTCCCCTTGAAGAACTTCAAGGCAGGCGATGCCTGACGAGATCGAAGCCGGGTTGCCCGCCATTGTACCTGCCTGATAGGCTGGGCCGAGTGGGGCAACCTGCTCCATGATCTGCTTGCTGCCGCCGTATGCACCAATCGGCAGACCGCCGCCCATGATTTTGCCCAGTGCGGTCAAATCCGGCTGAATCGCATCATGGTTGTCCAAACCTGCATACGTTTGGGTTGAGCCGTAGTGGAAACGGAAGGCGGTAATGACCTCGTCATAAATGACGAGGGAGCCATTCGCCCGCGCCATCGAGCACAGCCCTTCCAGATAACCCGACTGCGGCATCACCATGCCGAAATTACCGACAATCGGCTCTACCATGACTGCCGCTACATCGTCGCTCCAGCGCTCTAAAGCTTGACGCAACGCGTCAAGGTCATTGAATGGCACAGTAATGACCTCGCTCGCAATGTTGGTTGTAATGCCTGCGCTGTCAGGTATGCCCAGTGTGGAAGGGCCGGAGCCTGCGGCTACAAGTACCAGATCCGAGTGACCGTGGTAGCAACCGGCAAATTTGATGATCTTGTTCCGCCCAGTATAGGCCCGTGCCACACGAATCGTCGTCATGACCGCTTCTGTGCCGGAATTCACAAACCGAACTTTATCCATAGAAGGAATGGCCTCTTTTAGCATCTTGGCCAGTTTGATTTCCAATGCCGTCGAGGTTCCATACAATACGCCATTCGCAGCCGCTTCGCTGATGGCCTTGGTAATATGGGGGTGAGCATGTCCGGTAATAATAGGGCCGTAGGCCGCCAAATAGTCGATATATTTATTGCCATCCTCGTCCCAGAAATGAGCGCCTTGGGCGCGTTTCATAAATACTGGAGCGCCGCCGCCTACAGCTTTAAAGGAGCGTGAAGGGCTGTTAACGCCCCCGACAATATGCTCCAGGGCTTCTTTATATAGTGCTTCGGAGTTATCCCGTTTCATCATCAAAACTTCCTTTCCGTTCATTAAAATAGGGTATACACACGCCAAAGGGCAGCGTTCACGGCTGCCCCTGCATACATCATTATAGCTCTTTTTGTCCTGTCTTTGTTGTTGATTGTGTGGAAGCATCCTCATTACTGGTTTTACTGCCCCCTGTAAAGGAAGCTTTATCCGTCTTGGAAGACGATGCACTATCTGGCTGTTTCGTTTCGTTCTGATCTTTATTTTGTTCCTGTGTTTGTGTGGGAGGATTATTAAATATATCCTGCACATATGATTTCAGTTCTTCGGGATCGCGGACGGTAAGAACTGCCGCGCCGCCCACATTTTCTTCTCCAAGCAGCTTCATCGGTGGAACCTGTTCGCTGCCTGCAAAGCTGCTTTGGTACCCTACATTCGCCAGCTTCCACATATCGTTAACACTGAGATTTGTATCAATGTACGGGTTAACCTGCTCTAAAATGCTTGGCAGATTAGCAATGGAAGTCGTGGTCTGCATTTTCTGGGCTACGGCCTCCAAAAATGCCCGTTGCCGTCCGGAACGGGAGAAGTCGGACATGGCATCATGGCGGAACCGCACATATTGAAGCGCCGTGTTGCCGTCCAGATGCTGCATACCCTTTTTCAAATCAATATCGTATTCATGCTTATCCGCATTACTTGTATAATGCATATCCTTTTCCACTTCAAAATCAATGCCGCCTATAGCGTCCACCAGTTTGATAAAGCCTTGGAAATCCGTATACACATAATATTGCACTGGGATGCCCAATAGATCGCCAGCCGTCTTCATGGCCGTATTGGGGCCATGAGTAATGGCAGTATTGATTCGATTTTTTCCGTAGCCGGGAATATCCACGTACGTATCACGCAAAATAGAGAACAAGTGGATTTTTTTCTTCACGGGGTCCAGTGATACGACCATCATGCTATCCGATCGGGGGACTTCCCCTTTCTGGATGCCACGGCCATCGACACCCATCAGCAAAATGTTGACCATATCGGTACCTTCCCACTTGGGCGGTTCTGGTGTACGAACCTGATCGACCTGCTTTACATTTTTGAAGGGGGAGTTAGCACCCTCTTTATGCAGATTATCCAGCTGATTATAAATGGATGTAAAATAGTACACGGCAAAGCCGACAATCGCGACGATTACCACGGCTAGAACCGACCATATCGTCCTTTTGGTTCTGCTTGTCATGGATGCTCTCCCTTTCGCTTTTCAGTTCATTACATTATAATTTCTTTTTGGAGCACAATCAATTTAACTATGGATTTTACAAATCCTGATTGAGAGGTATAGCATGCTAGCAATTGATGTGCAGGATCTGCGCAAAACATTTAAGGTTCAAAAAAACCGCGAGGGCTTAAAAGGTGCCTTCCTTGATTTATTCGCCCGCGAATACAACGAGGTGGCTGCGGTCAAAGATATATCCTTCCGTATTCCGCAAGGGGAAATATGCGGTTATATTGGTGAAAACGGGGCCGGAAAGTCCACCACGATTAAGATGTTGACAGGTATTCTCGTGCCAACCTCGGGACATCTCAAGGTGGGGGGATATGTCCCTTATGAGGATCGCGAGAAATTTGTAGGTAACATTGGCGTTGTTTTCGGTCAGCGCAGCCAGCTTTGGTGGGACATCGGTGTGATCGAGTCTTTTCAACTGCTGCGCAAAGTATATCAGGTTCCGGCCACAGACTTCAAACGTAGGCTGGATGAGCTGGTAGAGAGGCTGCAATTGCAGGATCTGCTAAGTCGCCCGGTACGCAAGCTTAGCCTTGGACAACGGATGCGTTGTGAGTTGGTAGCTGCTTTGCTGCACAATCCGTCCATTGTTTTTCTGGACGAACCGACCATTGGGCTTGATATTATGGTGAAGTCCGAAATTCGCGAGTTTTTGAAGGACATGAACCGTGAACACGGGACCACTATTTTGCTGACAACCCATGATTTGCAGGATATTGAAGCGCTGTGCTCGCGCGTCATTATGTTGGATGATGGGAATATCATTTATGATGGTGGACTGGATGATCTCAAGGATCGTTGGGGGACAGGAAGGGAAGTACGGTTTCAATTTGGTACGACGACACAGCTTGAGCAATTGCAGGCATGGACAGCCGATATGCCGCTGACGTGGACCATGGATAACGATTTGGCTGCCAAGGTGTGGATTCCTCTTCATATTAATGTATCGGATGTGCTGGCTAACGTAGTTGGCCGCACGGACATTACGGATATCAAAATCATTGAAACCAACACGGATGATATCGTCCGCAGTATCTATCAGTCTGGCTCGGCAGAACGCCAGGGCAATCCGATAGTGGAGGCCAAAGTTCATGCTTAGCGTATATACCGATTTTATTCGTATTCGATTTCTCACCATGCTTGCTTATCGTGTGAACTATTATTCAGGCATACTTATTTATTCCATGAATATCGGCGTGTATTATTTCACATACAAAGCGATATATGGCGATGCGGGTAGTATTGGAGGCTTTACTGCTGCTCAGATGACAACCTATGTAGCCGTTTCGTGGATGGCACGAGCCTTTTATTTTAACAATCTGGATCGCGAAATATCGACGGATATTCGGGATGGAAGCATTGCTATTCAGATGATCCGACCTTATAACTATGTACTTGTTAAGTTTATGCAGGGGCTCGGCGAGGGGATGTTTCGCTTCCTCTTGTTTATGATTCCGGGCATGGCGATTGCGATGCTGCTGTTTCCCGTGAAGCTTCCTAGTGACCCGGTAGCCTGGATTGGTTTTCTGGTCATGCTGTTTTTCAGCTTTCTGATTAATACTCAGATTAATATTATTACAGGATTGACGGCCTTTTTTATTGAAAATAATGAGGGCATGATGCGCATGAAGCGCGTAGTCGTAGACCTGTTCTCGGGGTTGATCTTGCCAATCAGTTTGTTTCCGGGCTGGCTGGCGACAGTTTCCCAATGGATGCCGTTTCAGGCAATTACTTATTTGCCGGGCTCTGTATTTACGGGACGTGTAAAAGGCGTTGGCATATGGAATGTGCTGGGTATCCAAATCATTTGGCTGGTCGTTCTGCTCGTGCCGATGATCATCATTTGGCGGCTGGCGCGCAGACGTCTGTTCGTGCAGGGAGGGTAAGCCGATGATGTACTATTTGGGTCTCATTAGCGAATATTTGAAAAATTACATGAAATCACGGCTCACCTATCGTGCCGATTTTTGGGTAGAAGTCATTTCGGATCTGCTCTTTCAGGCCACGAATCTTATTTTTATTTTAGTTATTTTTATGCATACGAACAGCTTGGGTGGCTGGAGTGAAAGCGAAGTTGTGTTCGTTTACGGATTTTTTATGGTTCCTTATGGACTGTTCAGTTGTTTCGTTAACCTTTGGAACTTTAGCGAGCGTTATATTGTAAAAGGTGAACTCGACCGGGTAATGACCCGTCCTGCGTATAATCTGTTCCAGATTTTCCTTGAAAATGTGGACCCGCCCGCGCTGGTCGGCTCAGTGATCGGCCTGATTATTATGGGGATCAGCGGCGCACAGATGGATTTGGCTATGGAGTGGTGGTTCGTACCGGCGCTGATCGTTTTGAGTCTAAGTGCCGTGGCGATCTATACGGGTATATACACCATATTGACTTCTCTTTCATTCTTTTCGGATGCGCCCACAGGAATTATTCCGCTCATGTACAATATTCAGGGCTACGGACGTTATCCGGTAACGATCTATAACCGTGCCATTCAGGTTGTGCTGACTTGGATACTGCCATTTGCTTTTGTCGGTGTATACCCGGCTTCCCTGTTCCTTCAACGAGAGGACATGCGCCATATGGCGCTCTTAACTCCTGTGATGGGAATTGTTTTTCTGACATTGGGCTTACTGGCTTGGAACTGGGGGATTCGGCGTTACCGGGGGGCTGGCTCATAGGGTGGATGATATAAGAACCCCTACAAGATAGGAGATGATAAGATGTCCACGACATTGACCGTTATTGGACAAGCTGCACCAGACTTTGAATTGCCTGGTAGTGAGGGCAAGAGTGTCAAGCTGTCGGATTATCGCGGCAGTAGAGTATTGTTGTATTTTTATCCCAAGGACTTAACCTCTAGCTGCTCGACCCAGGCTTGTGATTTTCGGGATAAACATGTGGAGTTTGAAGGTTTGAACACCGTGATTCTGGGCATAAGCCCCGATCCACTTAAGCAGCATGACAAGTTTATTGCCAAGTACGGTCTACCTTTTCAGTTGTTATCTGATGAAGAGCATCAGGTGGCTGAAACATATGGTGTATGGCAGCAAAAACAGATGTACGGCAAGCAGTACATGGGCATTGTTCGCTCTACGTTCCTTATTGATGAGAATGGCATTTTAGTTCATGAATGGCGCGGTTTAAGAGTAAAAGGGCATATTGATGCAGCACTGGCATACATTCAGGACATGGCATAAGTTATGAAAAAAACCTTTTGGAATCGGGCTATGCTTTTTAAGCTCGGTTTCAAAAGGTTTTTTGTTAATGTGTAGATATGTTTTGCCGCTGCTTCCACTTTCGCCGACAGAGGTAAACAACCCATAAAAGAAGCGGAATGAACAAGCCGTTCGTATAATGCCAGGCAGCCATCGGATAAACAAGAGTTCTTACATAATAAAACACATTTGGGGTTATCAAAATGGTCATACCAAACACAATCGCTCCTGCGGGTATGACGAATGGACGACTATTAGAAATTCGGAACAACTGGGGGGTTCCAAAAGTGAAGGCGTAGAAGAAAAGAACTCCCTTGAAATAGGCAGCCAGTGCCCAGGTTAAAGCAACAAGCGATTCAACGCGTGTAATATAATTCAGTTCATTAATTTTTGTCGTGAGTACAGAAGAAATGTATGGACTGTAATTAGTCACAAAGGGTCCAATCACAAGAAGAGAGAGCAGCAGAAACAGACTAATCACGATTCCGCCTATAAGGGAAGCGAGCAACATGTCCTTTTTAAAATGGGCTTTCTTGTTTACATAAGGAAAAACCATAAGCATAATGGACATTCCGGCAAAAGGCATTGCCACGCCTGGAACCATTCCTTTAGCAACAGGAGCCAGCCCATTTTCCAAAACAGGCCGTATATTAGAAAGCTGAACTTGTGGCAGGAGTGCAAGGATCAGACCAGAGAAAATTAATATATATGCTGGTAATAGCATCTCGCTAACCCGACCGAAAGCTTCAATTCCCATTAGCGCAGTAAGCACCATTAAGAATATTCCCATAGCGAGTAGAACACGCAGAGGGGTGTGTACTAATAACTGTGTAGTCAGAAAATCGCCTACCTCCCTCGCAATAAGAGCGGTGTTCATTAAAAAATAAAACAGATACCAGCAGGAGACAACGGTTCCTAACACGGGTCCCATAATTTTGCGAATTGCTTCAATAAGTGTAAGATTCGGGTGGAGTTCATGAACACGAATAAGCACGTAAATAATAATTAAGCCTAGCGGGATGGACAGTATGGAGCTGATCCAGGCATCCTGAAGAGCAATATGTGTAATCATAGTCGGATAGATTAAGAGCATATCCCCGATTAAGCTCATAAACATCAGGACAGTCACTTGCCGAACGCTAATACGTGCTTTTTTTGACATGTGGCTGTCTCCTTTCTAAAAACCAAATATATGTGACACAAAAGCGTTAACAGGGTTGTAGATGATTTCAATCAGCACCAGCGGGCTTGGCGTAACCTCTGACTTGGCGGCAAGGACACTAAGCCATGTGCCTATTCCGAGCATAATGATGTACACGAACATATCTTTAAAGCGATGTTTTCGATACAAGCCTGGCAAATCTTTGGCAGCAATGGCTAGACCGATACAGATAATAACAGTGGTGATCAGCACAGTGAAGGCTCCTTCCGTTAAGGGTGTGGATCAACTGGGTCCCAGGCTGTGGCGGCCTTTCGATCTTAACTTGTATACGATAAGCAGCAGCGAAGGAAGGACAATGGAATCCGTCAAATCCCAATAAATCCAGGCGTGGACGATCGTATCCAGATAATAAGTAATATTAGGCGCCGACACGATAATCAGACCAAACAGGATCATGAAGCTAGGACCAAGAAAGGTCCGAACATTATTTAATCGCAGTAGCTGAGTCATTCCTAAGGTAAAGGCATAGAAGTGTAAAATGGTTTTAACAAAGGTAGTGATAATCCAGGCAGTACTCATCATGGATTCAATTCTCTGTAAGAAATTCCCTATATTGATCTTTTTAGATAGCATATAAGAGGTGTACACGCTATGTTCGGTTACAAAAGGGCCCAGCACCAGGAGAGAAACTAGGAGTAGTACGCTTAACAGAATGCTGGCAGCAAGTCCGGAAAGTAAAACCGATTTTTTTAGACCCGGTTGTTTGTTCACATAGGGAAAAATCATGAGTAAAAAGGCTAGTTCACCGAATGGGTAGGAGAGCGCAAATAGGCTGCCCTCCATAATTTTAGGAATACCTTGCTCCATAATGGGCTTAAGCTGCTGACTGTCACATTGGGGAAGCAAGCATAGGATTAAAAACAAAGCAAAAGCCAAGCAAAATGGAAATAAGATTTGAGCCGTACGCGCAATGGGTTCCAATCCCATATACATGCCCCACATTAGCACAAGGATTAAAAGTAAATTGATCACGGGAAGAGGCGTCATCACATAGGTTTGGCTGTTCATAAAATCTCCGACTTCTCTTAAATAAATCGCTGAATTCATCATTAAATGGAACAAATACCATATTGAAATGAGGGCGCCTAGCCACGGACCCAAAATTCGCTCGCATAGCTGAACAAAGGTGAGATCAGGATATAGCTGATGTACCCGCAGGAATAGCAGTAGTACAGCCAGTCCTGCAGGGATGCTTAGTAATGAGCTGATCCAGGCATCCTGTTTGGATATGCTAGTAATGAGGGAGGGATATACCAATACACAGTCTCCGATAATACTCAAAAATACGAGTACGGCTATATTTGTAATGCTGATACGCCCTTTCTCCTCCACCAAGCTCACTCCTTCATTTCTTTTTGGAACGATTCAAACAAGGAACCAATTTTTTTGATCGTGGTCTTTGCTTTATATTCAATTTGTAAGTCCATAAATGGATTTTCTTTTTCTTCTTTTAGTCGTTTCCAAAGTTCAGGTTTGGACTGGTGGATCAGCTGACCAAAGCCGAAAATGTCTGACTTAAACTCACGTCGGACAGTCTCTACAGAATGCCTCAAAATTTCAACTATTTTTTCATTGCTTGCAGCTTCAATTTCTTTGATGTCAGCCATACTGCTTAACTTCATATGCTGGCAGTTGACCTCTCGTATTGTGCTGTCGTTGGTAACGGATATGGAGATAACAGGTTCTCCATCGCGAATGATCACTTTTCTTTGGGTTTCGCTGTTCAAGGTTAATAAGGCGATATTACCTCCTCCCTGACAGTCGACGTGTCCTGTAGTTGATTCCACTGTATTTCGAATGTAATTGAACCCTTTGCTGTCTTGTTCATTGATCCAGCCCAGCAAGCGGTCTTTTTTTAATACACCGATACCGGAGAACCTCAGTGTGGTTCCAGGAGATATGCTTTTAATGTCATCCACACCTTTTTCATTGGACGATTCTGTATCTCCCAAAGCTTCCAGTGCGGGCAGAGTGGGCTGGATGTCAGGATTAGCCAAGTCGCTCAGCAGTTGATCCATGGTTACTTTGGTGGCAGGAGCCCATGTTTTTGTTAACGTATCCAATGAAGCAAACATTTTATTGGCCGGTAACTTTTCCAGTGGAGTGGGGATCTTTAACATCGTGGAAGCCTTGTTATTTTTGGCTATCGCAATATAAAAGTCACTTCTGGTAAAAGGCTCTCGCATCAAGGCTTCAATCGCATCAGAAATTCCTCTTCTCGCATACTCTTCACCTAAAATCAGCATACGAATATGAGATAAATAGATGATTCGCGGGCTTGTATCCGTCATTTTTTGAATAGCCTCTTGAATTGTGGGCGCAGTAGCCTCATAAGTAACGACGGGCGAGCCTGCACTTGGTGAAGATTTGGAAGCTACTGCCGAAGGAATGACCACCTGAGCCGTCACCTGATACTGGTCACCTTCCATATCCACTCCGATCCCAATAGCGATGCCCAGCTCGTTTAATTCTTTACGATCCCAGCAACCACCTAATAGTAATGCAATCAGTCCCCAGACGAAGAACAAATGTATGGTCTGTTTCATGGCTGATCCCTTCTGGTTTTCGATTTATTGCCAATCCGTCTTTTTTTCGTTTTTTGACGAATTGTATTTTGGATAGAGATGGATTGAGGCCGTGTCTTCATGCGAGGCCAAGGTAGGCGAAATATCGTATCTTTTATATCGCTTTCCACATAGGGACCGAACGGGCTCATATAAGATACTCCGAACGATCGCAGACTGGTTAAGTGCAACAAAAGTACGATTAACCCCATCAATATTCCCAGAAGTCCAAAGGCTGCCGCTAGCATCATTAAGGCGAAGCGAACAATACGAACCGCAATGGAAAGACCGTTTTCCGGAATAACATAGCTGGAGATCGCTGTGATTGATACAACAATAACCATAGCCGCCGAGACCACTCCTGCATCCACGGCTGCTTGTCCAATGACCAGTGTACCTACAATGGATACGGCTTGCCCGACGGT
>NZ_JAHPJM010000013.1:0-152573 GCF_019042715.1 Paenibacillus sp. AK121 | reverse complement strand
AGTCACCAAAAAGTGATAATTGAGGCGGCACAAGCGTTTGTTTTTACAGCCTAACAGATGGAAGTGAGCTCCATTAATTACTCACCACATGATACCACGTATTTGAACTATCCTGCCCGTTAGCTTAACGTCGCGGTTCAGTCTACAGTTTTCAGCAGGCGACCGTAGGATGCTGCTATGAAGGATCTGGAGATGAGACGGAGGGACTTGAGACCATTAAGGCATCTGCCTTGTACTTGTTTCCTCAATTATTTTCTTCTACCAAATCTTCTACCGAAATACGGATATCTGTAATACCTGACGGAACCCTATTTATTGTTGGACAGGCTATAGAGGCCTTGTAGAACCCATCAAAACTCTATTTCAACGCACTCGTAATGCGTAGGCCGGGGGTTCAATTCCCTTCACCAGCATCTTATAAAACTCAAGCACAGCGCGGCTTCCAAGCTTTTTGGAGGTTGCGCTTTTTTTGTGTATTTTGGACAATCTTCTACCATTTTTCTAACCTTTAGTCTACTAAAGGTGGGGCTATTTTCACATTTTCGTGATCATACAGTTCCTGAACCAAAGCTGGTTTGTAGTCTTATTAAAAAGGTGTGGATGACTAATGTTGAAAAAACGGTACTGCTGATTATCGCGGCTAGCTTTTTGTTGTTTATTATAACTGTTCCAGATCAAGCCTTTTACCACCATAGTATCCAGCCTAGGTTTCCATTGGAGGAGCTTAAACGTAATCAAAGCAAATCCCCGCTAACCTGAACTGGTCTGCGAGGATTTTTGTTGAATAATCTAAGGACAGTGTATTGTACAGTACCCCTTGTACAAATTTATGATTCTCAGAAGTGATGAATTAATGTGTAATTAAAAGCAATGCTGCATTACAAATAATGTATACAAAATAAGCTGTCTGTTATGATTAATTGAATTGGCAGGTTAAGACAAATTAACCATAAAGATCAGATGAATAGTCGAAGAGGTGCGCTTCAATAACATGGTTATTTACCTGCTTATTAACCAAAAGAAAAAATAGGTACTAACTATAAGCCCTTCTCTTCTTCTTCCGAATTAGCATGGTCAGCAAAAGGAGGACAGGCAGTGCAATCTGAAAAATTGGCCAGACTCGAACCAAGGCTACATGAAGACCGAACCACAAAAATTCGGTTAACCTAGGGGAGAGAAACGTAAGAGCATATATGATGATGCTTAGCAACAGTAACGCAGGCTTATATCTAAAGGGGGTTATCGTTTGAAGCCCTATGACGGCACCAAACATAAAACCCGCCGTTTTGACTCCGATTCCAATAAATAGAATCATCGAAAATAGGACATCAGCTCTCTCAACAATTTTTGGTAGCTGAATTAGTTGTGTAACCTCAAATAAGGGATAGGTGCTTGATGCCGCCCATTCTGGACCTAGAACCAGGACTGATAGTTCATTCATAACGATAAGGAACACAGCAGTGAGCCAGTAAACAATGATGATCGACCGCTTTAATTTACCTTTATCCGTGACGATTTTGAATAGCACAAGAAAAAGAACTGTCTGCCCGAAGGGAAAAGACACGATCTCGGGAATGGCAGCCTTCACTACGGGAGTTAGACCATTCTCCAATATAGGAAACAAAAATTCAAAGTGAATGAGTCCTGTAAAAGGAGTAAGCAATAATAAAATGCCATAACCAAAAACCAATAGAAGAAGGAAGATATGACATAGAAGGAACCAGACCCTCGGTCCAAACCACACTACATCAGCACAGACAATTAACGCTATAAACGTAATAACTTCGGTAGGAGTTCTGTTCAGTAATGTCAATGCGCCGAGCTCACCAATGTCTCTGACACTCCTGGAAGCTTCATAAGCAAAGTAACCGATGAACAGAAGCCCCCCCAGACTACCTATCCATTTTCCCCAATAATGGCATAGGAGTTCGTACAAATCCATATGTGGATCAAGTTTATGCATGTATAAATACATGATTAGCAGGACGAAGCCTGCAAGTGCACCGATCAGCATGGCTAGCCATGCATCCTGCTTGGCTGTAGCTCCCAATAGGAATAACGTTGTACTGCCTACCTGAAACAAGGAAAAAGCGATAGCTAACCCGGATACCCTGGTGACGGTTTTATTCATACTTTTTAAGCCCCTTTATACAAAATGGGTTAGGTTTGACTTCCGATATGCTTCTGTAGGAGGCCAGGACGCTGAATCCGTGCATCCACTCGAATGTCCAGTTCTATCTTCTTGAATTCCTGATCCCAGTCTTTTTTCACCGTCTCCCACTCCCTTGGGAACCTCCGGTGAGTCCGGTCAGCAAAACCAGTTGCGTCTACACCAAGTTCCTGAAGTTTAGCCCAGCCCTTATTTATCGTACTGGTCACTTCTTTTGCAATCTCTTCTTCCAGATCATGTATGGTCTTCGTCTTGGAAATATCCTTAGTGCATGTAGTTTCATTTAAAGTCCCGTTAATTTTCACTCCAACCTGCATTGTGTAATGAGAACTGGTTTTTCTGGGTGTAAGCTTTACATTAGCAGAGTTTACTAGTATGGAAGAGTACATTTCCCTACCGGGTTGTTCGCTGCATGGGAACGAAATTTCGGTGTTGTTAATCTTTTGAGACAGATAAGATACACCCAAACTCTCTTCCTTGTTGAGAAACCCTTTGAGCTTTCCTTTTTGGAATACCGCCAATTTAGTCAATGCCAATTTGAGCGGGGCCGAGGTTTTTTTGAAGATATCCAGACTCTCTGCTTCCTTCTCATCCTGATAGTCCCTGTCTCCGATCATCTCGGCGACAGGGACTCCAATAGATTTGGAATCCGAGTTCATGCTTAATACGAAATCATAAACCCTAACTTTCGGAAACACCGATAACATATCGCTCTCTTTGTTGACCAATTCAGCCATGGCGGCGCCTTGAAGTTTATCAGGCGGCAATAATTTCTTTATTAGATCGGATGCTAATCCGTCCGTTACAATCATATTGACCATCTCCCTCGCTTCCGTATTACGAAGATAAAAATCGATTAAACGGTCCATTCCTTTCTCAGCCGCTCTTTTGCCGATAAATACAACACGATTATGGGCTACGTAAATTCGTCTTGATGTTTTTAAATTGCTGTACGATAACGCCTGGTTATAGGTTTTGGACTTTACTGAGAATACATGGGATGCCGGTTGAGAAGACCCTCCCGTTCCTCCTCCGGTACCACTTGCAAGGGCGGAGGGAATAATAATCTGATAGGACATCATCCACTGTCCGTCGTCCATCATATCTACTCCTGTAGCCGCAGTTACCCACAGCTCATTCAGTTCGACTCGGTTCCAGCAACCCGGCAAAATGAATAATATGACCAAGACCCAAATAAACCTGCCTAATTGAGACATATCGATTCCTCCTTACGCCATGGGATCTCGGCCGTGTTCCCCCGCTTGTTCTGCAAATGATTCCTGTTCCGTTGCCTGTCTTACTGGATTGACATCCCCAATCATTTTCGGCCGTTTCTTCATCTTCCACCAAGGTACACGCACAAACAGGTCTTTCATATTGCTGGTATAGAAAGGTGCGAGCGGCATCATATAAGGAACGCCGAACGAATTCACAGATACTAATCGAACGAGGATGGGAACCAATCCCGCCAAAACGCCGTATAATCCAAATAAACCCGCTAACAGCATGAGTCCAAACCTGAGCAAACGAACAGCCCCCGCCATATTGATCGCAGGGAGTACAAAGTTGCAGATAGCTGTGAATGAAACCACAATCACCATAGCTGCAGAAACCAATCCCGCCTGTACAGCAGCTTGTCCAAGAACCAATGCCCCAACGATAGAGATTGCAGGCCCTACGGCGCGCGGCATTCGTACTCCTGCTTCGCGAATAACCTCAAAGGTCAGCTCCATTAGCATTGCTTCAAGCAGGGCTGGCAATGGTGTATTCTCTCTCTGTGCAGCCAAAGTGATGAGCATTGTTGTAGGCAGCATTTCCTGGTGAAACGTTGTTGTTGCAATAAAGAATGAGGGTAATAGCAATGCTAAGAAAAAGGATGCCATTCGAACGATTCGAAGAAAAGATGCCAGATCATAACGTTGGTAGTAGTCTTCACTCGATGCGATGAACCGAAAAAAGGTTACGGGAGCAATCAGTACAAATGGAGTCCCATCAACTAATATCGCTACTAACCCTTCAAGCAAGCTGCCTGCTACAGAATCCGGGCGCTCAGTGTTATATATGGTTGGAAAGGGTGTCCATACCCCATCTTGAATAAATTCCTCGATATATCCACTTTCGAGAATACTATCCGTGTTAATGGAATCTAATCGTCTGGAGATTTCCTTAACCACCTCTGGATCTGCAATGCCTCGAATATATGCCACCGATACCTTCGTCTGCGTGTATGATCCGATAATTCGAGAATCAAAGTGGAGTTCAGTTGATTTGATCCTTCTCCGGAGGAGTGCGATATTGGTGGATATATCCTCTGTAAACCCCTCTTTAGGGCCGCGAATTACTGTCTGCGATGTTGGCTCCTCAACCGCTCTTTTAGCCCCCCCGCTCATAGAAGCAGCAAAGGCCTTGGTGCTGCCTTCGACAAGGAGAACCACCTGTCCATAAAGAACGGCATGGATAAGTGCTTTCTCATTTTTAAGGCAAGTGATGCCCCCAATAGGAATACGATCCATCAACCAACTTTCAACATTACGATCAGAGAGATCTCCATTTCGAATACCGGCAGTAAGTTCCTCCAGCAGTGTCGTTAAAATTTGCTGATCAATCAGTCCTTGAAGAAAACCTACAGCGAGAACCGGATTGCCCTGTTTATCGTTCAAACAACGAAGAATGAAATCCGTGCTATGTCCTATTTTCTGCTTCAGCAGGGTTATGTTGTCCTTAAGCGTAACACTCAGCTTTTCGGATAGCTCAGTCGATTTTTCGTCATTAACTGGTTCAGGGCTCGTGCCACTATTAGATCGTGAAGGCTGCTTAAATAGCCATTTTTTTAACTTGTCAACCATAGCAATACAGTTCCCTTCTAGATAACGGTCAACTGTAATATGCTGCTATTCCACAGTTTATATGTACTGTTCTTGTCAAAAGATGGTCGCATATCAATCCATTGCAGCTATGTTTATTGTGGAGATGCCCGTTAGCTTAACAGTGTACTGGCAGTGCTTCTTTACTTCCAATTTACAGGGCGATGGGCTATTTACGTTCTATTTAAGGTAGATAAAAGACATCATCATCAGCTAACTTATCTGCCTGACGTTCGTAAACTTCTAAATTAGCTGGGATGGTAGTTCTATGTCACGTAGATGACTGATATCTCTCATCGGTGGGCGTCCGAATAAACGAGCGTATTCTCGGTTGAACTGAGAAGGGCTTTCGTAACCGACCTGAAATCCTGCCGTTGCAGCATCGTAGCCTTCCGTGAGCATCAGTCGACGTGCGCTCTGCAATCGAATGATCTTTTGATACTGAAGGGGGCTCATTCCCGTTACTCTTTTGAAGTGCTTGTGAAAGGTTGTTGGGTTCATGTTCACTTTTTTTGCTAACTCTTCAATGACTAGCTGTTCAGAATAGTCACGATTGATTACATGTATTGCATTTGAAATACCTTGTGCATAGCTTCCGATCACGGCGAACTGCCTGAGTAACGCTCCTTGCTCTCCCTCCAGCACACGATAAAATATCTCCCGGATGTAGAGTGGAGCTAGTATCTCGATATCCGTGGGTGAATCTAAAAGATTGACGAGGCGTAAAATCGCATCTAACAGAAAGGAAGTGGACCGATTAACCAGAATGCCCCTTCCCGTGTCTCCCTTTTTCTGCAAACTAGATTTCGTGCATATATCTATAATGACATCAGGGCTAAGTGTTAATTGTAAACTTAGGTACGGCAACTGTGGAGAAGCATGAGTGATTTTCCCAATCACTGGTAGATGTACGGATGCAACCATATAACTGGACGAATCGCACATGAGGCTTTCCCCAACAAACGTGACGGTTTTAGAGCCTTGGGCAATTATGTAAAGAGAGGGCATGTTGAGGGTATGTGTCGGTTTCGACTCCGCGGATGCGCGCCTGAAACAAAGCTCTGGAATCGCTGTTTGGTGTAAACCATCCTTAGGCGTATGCCGTGCTATTTGCTTAGCTAACTCCGTAATGAGTTGGTTCAAACTTATTCACCAATCCTTTTTCATTTAATCTGATATGAATATTGTAACTCAAACCGGACAGGAATAGGCAAGGAACGCGTATGAATCGTCTATCTGCTTTATTTTGATATTTCTTATAATTCAAGGCGAAAGACAAATTTCCAGATGAAAGAAGGATTCGGAAATGAGATTAATCCAGAATGCAACCCTGTCCGGAATCAAAGATAAAGTTGTTGTCATTACGGGTGCAAGCAGTGGGATTGGTGAAGCAACTACACTTTTACTGGCTGAGCATGGGGCAAAAGTCGTACTTGGGGCACGGCGACCTGAGCGCCTTGAAGCTCTTGCGGACCGCATCGCGGAGGTTGGCGGTGAAGTCGTGTATGCTAGCACAGACGTCAGACGGCGGGAGGACGTAACCAAGCTCATCCATTTGGCATGTGAGCGATTCGGCACGATTGACGTTCTCGTGAATAATGCCGGCGTGATGCCGATTTCTCCCCTTGACGACTTGCGTGTTGAGGATTGGGAGGACATGATCGACGTCAACATTAAAGGTGTTCTGTACGGCATCGCCGCAGCACTGCCTGTCTTTCGCAAGCTGGGTTCCGGACATTTCGTCAACATTGCTTCTACAGCAGGACATAAAACTGTACCGCACCAGTCTGTTTATTCTGCCACGAAATTCGCTGTCCGCGCCATCTCTGAGGGTTTGCGACAGGAAGCCGGTGATAAGGTGCGGGTAACGATCATTTCACCCGGTTTGGTTCGGACGAATTTCGCTGAAGGTGTGACGAATCTGGAGGTGAGGGCCCGGCTCGAAGAGTCTCGTGACCAGTTCGCGTTGCCACCGGAGGCGATTGCCCGTGCCATTGCGTACGCGATTGAGCAGCCGGTTGACGTTGATGTGAATGAGATCGTAATTCGCCCCACATCTCAAGTGTAAGGTATAAGGGGTATGATAAGTAAGCCAGTGCTTCAGCGAAAGTAATGTGGGCGCGATTACAAGAGCACTTAATCCCTGGACAGGACAAAAAAAGCAGGCCAAACGAGCAAATGTACTCGTTGAGGCTTGCCTTTTTTGCTCCTATGAGCTGAGCAACCCACATAAAAACCGGCTGCATGACTTTTTAATTTATTTTCAAAAAGACATTGAAATCTTTGTAACTCCTAGTTATAATACAAGACATAACAATTAAAAGCGCTTACATGAGAGGGGGTGAAGCAAATGAAGATTGCGGGAATGAATATTACGTATAGGCATTTTCCTTTCGAGCACTTCCTGGATCAAGTGACTGGGCTCGGGATCGAGCACATCGAGCTGTGGGCGGGCGAGCCTCATTTGTACGTCTACCGGAATGTTCTTGGCAACTTGAGGCACGTGAGGCAGCAGCTGAAATCCCGAGACATGAAGGTCGTCTGTTATACGCCGGAACAGTGTGTCTATCCCTTCAATATTGCCGCTTCTGACCTCCAGCTACGGCAGAAGAGCATCGATTACTTCATAGATAATCTGTACGCGGCGCTGGAGCTGGAGACCGATATGATGCTTGTGACTTCAGGAATAGGAGACTTCGCTGTACCGCAATTGGAATCATGGAAATATGCGAGCGACTCCATCTATCAGATATCCAGGGTGGCTGAGAAGGAAGGAGTGACTTTAGCGTTGGAGCCTCTGACCCGATTCGAATCGAATCTAATTATCGATGCTAAGGGAATCAAGAGGATGTTGGAGGAGATCCGTTCCCCGTCATTAAAAGGGATGATCGACACCGTAGCGATGCAACTCGCTAACGAGACACCCGAAGATTATTTCTCCTTACTCCCGGAGATGGTTCATTTTCATCTGATCGACGGTGACGGCTCGTCTGATGCGCATCTGGCTCTCGATGATGGGGTGCTGAATTGGCGGGAATATCTAACAAGTCTTCAGAGCCATAATTACGAGGGAGCTTGTACACTAGAGATTATGGGGTTCAATTATTATCAGAATCCGCAGGAAGCACTTAGGGAATCGGTCAGGAAAATAAGGGGAATGCAATTCTTATCACCTTGATTTGGAGGAACTCGTTATGAGTAATAGCTCACTTACACGAAAACTGGGCTTTTGGTCGGCCCTAGCCATCGCTGTTGGAACTACGATAGGTTCCGGAATCTTTGTCTCTTCCGGTGATGTCGCAAAAGCTGCGGGTATGCCCTCGATCTCAATTCTAGCCTGGATTATTGGTGGAGTTATTGCGATTCCGCAGGTCATGGTGCTGGCCGAGTTGGCGACTGCCTACCCGCAAAATGGAAGCGGTTACGTGTACCTGAATAAAGCAGGATGGAGGCCCTTGGCCTTTCTATACGGATGGGCAACCTTTTGGGCCCTCGATCCTCCGTCCATTTCGATCATGGCTCTGGCCATTGTTGCATACCTGGCGAGTTTCTTCCCTTTCTTCGTTGGAATTGCCGGTAAACTGCTAGGAGTAGCGATCATTCTGATCATCACGTCCATCCATTATCGAAGTGTCAAGGCAGGCGGTAGTTTTCAAGTCATTATTACGGCTATCAAAATCATCCCTTTCCTGATTGTCATTGTGCTGGGCCTCATGTACATGAACTTTAACAACTTTGCTTACACACCCGCCGCAGGAGCGACAAATTCAAGCTTAATCGGTGGCGTATCTGCCACGACGTGGGCTTACACGGGAATGGCCGCCATTTGTTTTATGGCTGGAGAATTCAAAAATCCAGGGAAAGTTCTCCCTCGGGCATTAATTAGTTCGGTACTGATTGTATTGGGTCTATATACGCTGCTTGCGGTATGTGTCACCGGCCTAATGCCGTTCGATAAACTGATGGGTTCCAGCTCCGCTGTGTCCGACGCCGTCAAGTATATTCCCGGATTATCCGGCATGGCCTCATCCTTTATAGCCGTTACCGCGATTATTGTTATTCTGGGTTCCTTGAGCTCTTGCATTATGTTTCAGCCTCGCCTGGAGTATGCCATGGCGAAGGATGGGCTGTTCTTTCAGCGTTTTGCAAAAGTTCATCCTAAATTCGAAACACCAAGCTTCTCGATTATTGCCCAGGTTACGTTGGCCTGTATTCTTGTGTTCTTCAGCAATTTAACTGAACTGCTTGGTTATTTCACGCTGATTCAGCTGGTCATTAACATTCTGGATT
The DNA here is from genome assembly GCF_019042715.1 of Paenibacillus sp. AK121. Classification (NCBI taxonomy): domain Bacteria; kingdom Bacillati; phylum Bacillota; class Bacilli; order Caryophanales; family Paenibacillaceae; genus Paenibacillus; species Paenibacillus sp. AK121. The sequence goes on along the minus strand of NZ_JAHPJM010000013.1, from coordinate 143,249 downwards.
TTGCCGCAGTCTATAAATGCCGTAAGAGAGAGGATTATAACCCGATTTACCGCATGCCAATGTGGAGAGTAACCACTATTCTGGCTATTCTTGGGGCAGGATGGCTGGCTTGGGGAACCTTTACGTGGGCTCCAGTGCAGGGCATGATTGCCGCGGCGATAGTCATCGCAACCGGGCTGCCTGTGTATTACTACTGGGAGAAGAAGTATGGATCTAAAAGCAGTCATGACAGCAGTAATATAGTCATTTAGCCCGGATGAAATGAAGGGAGCGAACTCTAACTTACTGATTTCCTTCAGCTTTTACAAAAAGAGTTGTTTTAATTGTATTGTCTGGTTATACTACTCTATATAACAAATAAAATTGGATGATATTGGAGAGGGACCGCTCCAGTATTAGGGAGGGAACGTAAATGTTGAATTTTGACGAACAGTTATTCCTTAAGCTTGTGGAGCAAGAGGGCCTGGCCTTTAGAGGACAAATTGAAGAGATTGTAGACGGGATTGCCAAGAAAGGGTACAGCAATATTTTTCTGATTGGTGCGGGTGGCACAATTGCGATGATGTATCCTTATGAGTATATTCTGAAATCAAACTCGACCATTGATGTGCATGCGGCGATTGCCGCTGAGTTTATGGTGATGAACAACAGACATTTCAGTAAGGATTCCGTATGTATTTTTACATCTGTGTCGGGAACCACGCAGGAGACCGTTGCGGCAGCCGAGTTCTGTAAGGAACGGGGAGCGACTACGATTGCACTTGTGGCGGAAAGGGATACTCCGTTAACCAAAATTGTAGATCACTGCATCACTACTGGCTCGGAGAAACATTCCTTCGATACATTCTTCATGCTCCTGTACATGGTTGTGTTCCGGTTCATGTATAACAACAATGAGTTCCCTCAATATGAGCAGTTCACGAAGGAAGTTGCCTTATTGCCGCGTGCGATTCTGGACGCAGTCAAGACCTTTGACCCTAAAGCGGAAGCTTTTGCAAAAGAACATAAAGATACTGACTATCATATGATGGTTGGCTCTGGCAACCTGTGGGGGAATACTTACTCCTACGCCATGTGTATCCTGGAAGAAATGCAGTGGATTCATGCCAAGTCGATTCATGCGGCGGAATTCTTCCATGGCACGCTTGAGCTTGTGGTTGAAGATACCAGTGTTATTTTGTTGAAAGGCGAAGATGAGACCAGACCTCTGATGGACCGAGTGGAGAGATTCGCCGAGAAGATTACGAAGAAACTGACGATTATTGACACCAAAGACTTTGCCATGGAAGGCATTAGCGAGGAGTTCAGAAAGCATTTTGCTGTAAGTATCAATTGGTCTGTACTAAGCCGTATCAGCGCCTACCTGGAGCGTGAGCGAAATCATCCGTTAACACTTAGAAGATACTATCGCCAAATGGAATATTAAGATACACAGTCTTTAGTTCATTCTATATTGATGCATTTGATTTGAGCACTACTTTGTAGTGCTCATTCTTTAATAGCAGGGAAGGTGGGAGCAAGATGAGAATCATTACAATCGGGGATAATTGCATGGATGTCTATCAAGCAAGTGGCAAAGCCTATCCTGGAGGCAATCCGGTGAATGTTGCCGTCTATTTAACTGAAATGGGTGCAAAGACGGCCTATCTGGGCTGGGTGGGCACCGACATTTATGGGGAGATCATGATCCAGGCTATTCAGGACAAGGGCGTGGATACTTCCCGGATTTCAAAAAAGGACGGAAAAACAGCGGTAACCCATGTAGAGATGATGGAGAATGACCGGAGGTTCGGCGATTACGACGAGGGAGTTATGGCACAATTTTTCCTTACAGCAGAAGAGCTCGATTTTGCTGGCCATTATCAGCTTGTCCACTCGGGGATATGGGGTCGTGCGGATCCGTACTTTCCTCTCTTTAAGGAAAAGGGCCTGATCACTTCCTTTGATTTCTCGGACCAGTTGCAGGATGATCGGGTACAGACGTTAACGCCATATGTAGACTATCCATTCTTTTCGTACACTCAGGATGATGACTATATCCGCCAACTTTTGGTAGAGGTCAAGCAAAGAGGAGCGCAGATTGCTGTGGCTACCTTGGGAGAGAACGGCTCGCTTGCTTACGACGGGGAACAATTCTTTCCGCACGGCGTGGGTAAGGTGAACGTTGTGGATACGATGGGAGCTGGGGATTCCTTCATTGCCGGGTTCATTTACGGTCGATTGAAAGGGTTTTCAGTCGAGAGCTGCCTGGAGCTTGGGGCAATCACAGCTGGGAAGACGATAGGTTATTTCGGTGCATGGTGACTGGAGATGATCATCAATGTATAATACTTATTATAATCATTGATGGATAAGGATGAATTTACCATGAATTTGAATCCTTCAACCCCCCAGCCGCTGTATATGCAGATCAGGCAAATGTTGAAGAACGATATCCAGGACGGACGATACAAACCGGATGAACAGATTCCAACGGAAGCAGAGCTCTGTGATACTTATAGTGTAAGCCGAATCACCATACGGAAAGCGATTGAGGAGCTTGTGCGGGAAGGAACCCTGACGCGAATTCCTCGTAGAGGCACCTTTGTGGCCTCCAACAAATTTCATAATGAACTGTTATCAGTAAGCGGTTTCTCAGAGTTCAGCCACCAGCTGGGCATGATTCCAAACTCACGGATATTAAGAAGCGAAGTAATCCCGGCGTCTGGAGAGGTGGCCGGACATCTTCTTATTGAAGAAGGCAGCCCTGTGTTGGAGCTTGAACGGTTGATGTATGTAGATGACCGCCCGCTTTTCTATGATATAGCCCATTATTCACTCACCCGGTTTCCAGATTTGGAAAAGAAGATAGCAATGAAAGAATCGACTTACAAGATTCTGTCGGAGGATTATAACACCGAAATCGTGAGCAATGATAAGATCATTGATGTAATCGGTGCGACCAAAGATTATGCGAAATTGCTTGAATGTGATATTGGGGCGAACTTGTTCCGGATATTGAAAATTGCTTTTGACGCAAACGATGAGCCTGTTCATCTCTCCACATTTATGTGTGAGACGAATCGGGTCAACCTGACGGTCCACCGGGCAAAATAGTTCATGCCCATCGGCATGGCCTATTCTCCAAAAGGATCTAGCATCGAAACGAGTATACGGCTACTTCAGGACGTAGCTTGTTCATCAGCATTGCTTCTTTTACTTGGACCATGGAATCATGGGCTCTGCTGGATAAGCGCCGGCAGGCCTTTTCTGTGTGTTGAAATACGAAATCATGTTTTTGTAAGATCGTTACAAGGGTGAACAGCATGTTAGATGGTAACGGCTGAAAGCTATAAATATTCCTGCGCATAGAATCGTATACTTCAACCATAATAAGACAGCCTGTTTATTCCAAACGTAAGAGGAGCAGATGAATATGAAAAATAAATGGTTACTGGCATTGTCGTTAACCTTGGCGCTCGTTTTTAGCATGAATCCACTAGTTGTCGCGCAAGCGAAGGCAGGTGAGGAAAAGGGCTCCACTTGCCTAAGTCCCAAAATGGTGCAATTGAAAGGAGATATGCAGAAGGTATGGATCGACCATACGATATGGACGAGAAGCTATATTGTCAGCGCCATATCTAATCGTCCAGACCAAAAGGACGTATTGGACCGGCTTTTACGGAACCAGCAGGATATAGGCAATGTGATCAAGCCTTATTATGGGGAAGCTGCCGGTAATAAGCTGGCTGACCTTCTGAGAGAGCATATTCTGATCGCAGGAAAAATTGTAGCCGCTGCCAAAGCGGGCAATCAGGCGGATATGAAAAAGCTAGATGCGGATTGGCATGCAAACGCCGACGATATTGCCAAATTTTTAAGTGAAGCGAATCCGAACTGGCAGTTCAAAACACTACAAGATATGCTGTATACGCACCTTCAGTTGATTACGGAAATAGTTCTTAACTGTCTCAAAGGAGATTGGAAAGCAGATATTGCAGCAACCGATAAAAATGAGATCCATATGATTTACCTAGCGGACATCCTGACAGAAGGCATTGTCAAACAGTTCCCTGAAAAATTTTAAGCGAGCGCTATAGACGCTGCAAAGCAGATTAGCTTTTTATAATCACCCCAAGGGTGGCTATGGAAAGCTTTTTTTTGTTTTTTATACTCCTCCTTTTTTTGTATAAAAATGGGATGTGATATGGTGCTCAAAAAAATAAATATTTTATATTATTTGTTTGTGCTAATATATCTCTATTCCATTACAACTAGAAATGAGGATATTCTGTGCACCATGACAAGGAATTAAAGCTTGTAGAAACAAATATTGCGAAAGGGATTGCTGTAATACTACTTTTGATTCATCATCTTTTTGCTTTTCCTGACAGATTAAAGTACGACTATGTTTCATTATTTAGTTTATTTCATGAAAGAGGAGAGTTCTATTTAGGGCATTTTGGCCAGATCGCTATTTCTATTTTTTTATTTTTAAGTGGTTATGGTTTATATAAGAGCAATGTTCAAAATCCACAGCATTTAATGCAGAAAAGCTTTACAAGATTAAGCAAAATTATGATAAACTACTGGGTTGTTTTTTTACTTTTTATTCCGGTGGGTTTGTACTTCTTTGGAACTTCCGATAGATTTCAACATAATTCAATAATGGACTTTTTGCGAAATTTTATAGCGCTATCCAGTTCATATAATGGTGAGTGGTGGTTTTTATATGATTATATTCTGCTGCTATTGATTTTTCCGGTCACCTTCCAAGCCTTCCAACGTAACACATTGGTAACCCTTCTAATTGCTGGCCTAGTTTTTTATAATTCATATTCACAAGGAAACTATTACAGCATTATGTATTGGCAGTTGCCGTTTATGATAGGGCTGTTCTTTGCGAAATATAAATTGTACTCATGGATGAATAAGATTTATAATTCTATTATTTTCAATAATATACTATTTGATATTGTTGTTCTTGTGCTATTATTCCGTTTTCGTACTACGAGTCAATGGTTTGAGAAGACAACGATTGATATGATCATAGCCCCTGTAGTTATCCTCGTTAGTATTCATTTAATGAATAAATTAAAACTAACCAGACCTTTCGCTTACCTGGGTAAAAATTCAATGAATATTTGGTTAACCCACACCTTTTTTTGTTATTATTATTTTCAGAGTATTGTTTTCTTCCCCAAGGTATCTATCTTGATCTTGTTGTGGTTAACATTGTTAACGGTACTTACTTCAATTATTGTTAACAGTATCATCAGTCTCATTAATAACAAGGTGTACACTAAAAATATGGATATTAATCCAAACCAAGTTGGAAGCCAAGTGTAGTTTGATTTTTTGCACTCATTCAAGAGCAGTTTAGTTAAATATAAGCGCAGCCTCCATGCTTTTTGGAAGCTGCGCTTTTTTTTTGAATTAAGCGGTGGCAAACTTTTTGCCTAAAAAGTATATAAAAAAAGGACTTCATTAGCGTATTAGCCGATATGAAGTCCTTCATAATGTTTATTTGGTTGAATACTCACTTACTTCAAATGTGAGAATTTTGTTGAAGATTACATAGTCTTTGCGATTGCTGAAAGGACCTTTGTTATTATTATGTTTATCGATGGCAAAGAATGAAGCACCTCTGCCGGCATCTTTAGCGTCATACCAAGCGATGAAGGCATTCAATTCTTTCTTACTGAGATCGAATTCTTTATCAAATCCATTGTCCATCGTTACAGTCAGAATGGCGCGGTCACCAGTTGGTGAGGAACCATCTGTATCCGACGGATCAGGTGTTGTTGATGAACCAGGCGTTGTAGACGAATCAGGATTTGTAGATGGGTCGGGTTTTGTTGATGGATCAGGTGTTGTAGATGTACCGGATTCTTGGTAAGGCAAAAATCCTTCAGGAACTGGATATTTAAAATCACTTGCTCCAAAATTAGCTTCGTAAGTCATTATTCCAGATGTTCCATTCATGACCATCGGGAAAATCTGCGACCCTTCTAGTTCAGATGGTTTAACAGTGTTTGCTCCCAGGGAAACACCATTCTTATACCAAAAAATCTTGTCATTATCTAGATCAAGTGCAACACCGATAACATCATCTTTAGCAAATGTAGGACCATAAGCTGTTCGTACGTCTGATGTAATGTTATTTATAATTTGGCCGCTATAACCGTAGTATGCTTGATATTTCGGTCCAGATTCACCTGTTATTCCTACTAATGAAATACTGTAGTTAACCTTTACTTCCCAATACCATTTTCCTTTTGTTTTTCCCACTGTTGCTTTGTCGCTTTGCCCTACATTCCCAAGAGAAGTTGCTAAAGATCCATTCGTCCAAGTCACATTTGTAGTCTCAGCTTTTGTAACGGTGGGGAACAATGAGAATATCGAAGCTCCAATGAGAAGGGCTAACATTATTGTTCCTAGTTTTTTAAATATGATATTTTTCATGACTTCCTCCTAAATTTATGTAATAACAAGTGAATTATAGAACTGGATTGGGATAATTGTCCAAACATTAAATGATATATATTCAAATATGAGTATAATTGTGGAAATTAATTTGTTTCGGAGGAACATAAGTAACATACGCAGAAATATTTGTTGCAGAAGGAATCTATTTATAATTTACTGAATGAAAAGAGTTGAGGTGATCGTTGTGAAACGTACATATAAAAATATTGAAGACAGACATGGAGTTGTTTGGAGCTGCTTTGGTCCAGGCGCATGTATATGTGGTATCCGTTGATGAGGAATTACGCGTGACATTTGAGGACTATGGGGGAATAGTAGAGGAGATTAAGCCAGAATCAGTCAAGATAGCAGGTAAAATTTTTATAAGAAACCAGCTTGAGTTTCGGGTAGACCTGATAGCAGGAGAAAACCCTGAATGATCTAATAACTCCGGCTCAATTTTCTAAATTAGATTTGTATAAGACGTGGAACTTTGATAATCATAATGACCTGGCATATCCCATATGACTAAGTAGGTGCTTTTTGGCTCACATAGAGGAGGGATATGATTGGATGCATTCGTGGCGCGTTCATTAGATGAAATACGGTTTTGGTCGAGGATCATGAAGGAGCATTCCTTTTTTCTGGGGTTAGGTTTTAGAGCAGAAGATACTCAGCTTAAAACAGAAGCCAATCGGTTTTACGCCATTTTCGAGGATATTGAGAAAAGATCGTATGAATTTAAGACTGACACAGATCCTTATACAATTAGAGAGTTTAATACGGAAGTTCAGAATGCGGCGACGAATATTTGGGCATTTAAGAGAATGGTATTGGGCCTTATATTACAATGCAAACTTCCTGGGCAAACCAATTTTCCCTTACTGGTAGATCACGTAAGCCGGGAAGCAAATTACTTCAGAAATCGTTTAGGGGAACTCAATTCAGGAACGCTTGAACCCTTACCTGATGCTATTATTGACGAAAATGTATTTTTCTTAAAGATTATGGCCGATCACGCAAAATTCATAGGCCATCTGCTGGATCCCTCCGAACGTAAACTGGTTGAACAAGCTAGGGAGTTTAGTAATGATTTTGATACACTGATGTTTCAAGCGATTGATTTAAGTTATATGCGCCCACAGTCACAGACGGTTCCACTTCTGAGTCAATTTGTGGATGAAAACCGTATCTCTGTGAAGTCCTTGCGAGATTTTAAGAAAACAGCACGTGATTTGATCGACGAGTGTCGAATAAAAAGCATTATCCATCCTTTATTAGCTGATCATGTATTTCGTGAGGCTGAGCGTTTCCTTTTTATTCTCGATATGTTTGATCAGTCCTTATCCGGTGTTAAGGTGAATAAAAATGAAATCATGCACTGAGATTCCCCTGCAAAACGAATACAGTTTCTGTGAAATGTGCATTGGAAATAAAGTTTTAGATTGAGCAAAAAAATCAAACAGCGGCGGACCAAGACTTAAAAATAAAGTCTTAGACTGCCGCTGTTGTTATTCAACTAACGTATTCTGTTAGGTTGTCCAATATTATTGGCTGCCGTTAATTCTGACTCCGATCCTCCGGTATTTACTACACCTCTCGGCTCTACTAGCGTTCACTAAACTTAGATATCCTCTGATGGATTTATAATCGCCAGAACCTGATGGTCCTCCCATTTTCCATTAATTTTTACGTTGCTTCGAGAAATGCCTTCTTTGTGAAAGCCAGCCTTCTCAAGCACACGGATGGATCCTGGATTCCGAGGGGAGGCTTCTCCGACAATCCGATGAAACTTTAGTTCATCGAAAGCGTAGCGAACCACCTGCTTCACCGCCTCTGTCATATAACCCTTGCCGTTATAAGCTTGGTCTAGGCTGTATCCGATCATACAGCTCTGAAGGGGTCCCCTCACCACAAACGATAGGCCTATGCTGCCTATAATCCGGTCGTCCTCCTTGTGGCATACCACGAAGGAATATTTCCGATCCTCCACCATGTCAGCCTTACTCTTAATAATCGTTTGGAGCTGGTGCTCCTCCGTATAGTGCTCTTCTTGGTGGTTTGGCGAAAACTTATCAAAGAACTCGCGATTGCGTCTGTACATCGCTGTCAATTCTGTGACGTCCACCTCTTCTGGGAATCGGACGTATACTTGCTGTTCCGACATCTGCACCATCCTTCCATACGATGAGATTGAAGGAATTATATCATAGGATGAGGATGCAGAAACTGACTTGATGAGTATGTATATGAGAAGCATTTCTCTGAATTTTAACCAAAAATATATAGCGAAATGATCAAATTGGATATAGTATTTTCTAAAAAAGGGAGGCTGGAAAGTATGAATAATGCTTACCAAGTGCTCGAGGAGCGTATATTCGAGCAGCACTGGTTGTATCCATTGAACTGTTCAACCGGTTATCCTTAGAAGTACGGCTAAGTATAAATATATGTATCCATGAGGATTTGTTTTACCATATTCAAACCTGTTTGGGGGAGCAACATGATAAGCATAGATAAAAAATCGGACACCCTAATTGTCGTGCTGCATGAGATTTATGGGATTAACCAGCATATACAAAATTTTTGTAGTTTATTATCGGGTCAGGGTTATGACGTCATTTGTCCAAATTTAATAGGCAAAGAAACGCCTTTTGACTATTCGCAAGAGGAGGCTGCTTATGCCCATTTTATGGGGAATGTAGGGTTTGAACGCGCTTCCTATCATATCGAAAGTGTATTATTAAGTATTCGAGCTCGCTATAAAAAGATATTTATCGTCGGATTTAGCATCGGGGCAACGATTGCCTGGTTGTGTAGCAAAGAAAAATATGCTGATGGAATCGTAGGATACTATGGCTCTCGTATTCGAAATTATTTGGAAATAACTCCACATTGTCCAACACTGCTTTTTTTCCCACAGGAAGAAAAATCATTTAATGTGGATGAGCTCATTTCAACTTTAGACAACTATAATATCCGGGTACATAAATTCAACGGACAGCACGGATTCAGTGACCCCTACTCTACCCGATATCACGTACACTCAGCGCAGCAATCATTTAACGAAATGGTAGAGTTCTTCAGGAAGGTTGATCAATAAAAGCAGTCGTTTGCTTCTAGCCCACACCTTTTTCACTGTTCTGGGGAAACGCACAGTCATGATGTGCCGATTAGTCATAGGTATATACATCATTGACTATGATGAAAAGGAGATGCATGTGGCTGTGGCTACCTTTTATCAAGCTTTCAAGTTGAAGAGTCGGATTTGGCGAACGATGCTAAAGCGAAACGGAGTAACAGGGATTGGAGTAGGTTATGCTGATCCCAATAGACCGGCAAAGGGTGCGGCGATTGTGTTATACACCTTGAGAAATCTTTCGGCTGTGTCGCAAACCAAATTACAAGCAGTAACCCAAAATATAAGTCGGGCTTCTGCGGTACCTATCCGAATTTTAGGTGTGGGTTCCTTCAAAAGGGAAGCGGCCACGCCTACCCAAACGAACCCTCGCCAAAGATGGCGCCCCGTGCCCGGTGCAGTCAGTGTAGGAACAACGGTTCCCACCACTGCAGGAGGGACCGGAGGACTCATTGTTATTAAGAATAATACTTTGTTTATTTTGAGTAATGCCCATGTTCTAGTCCCAACGAATACAAGCCAATTTCACAATACCATTCAGCCTTCTCCGGCAGATGGGGGTAGAACGGCGGATCAGATCGGGAGAGCTTTTCAATTTGTCCCGCTTACCACGACAGGTGTTAACTTTCAGGACTCTGCCATAGCTATTGCCAATTCAAATAGCCTGCTTAATCCGAGGTATCTGATTAACCAAAGTGGTGGTCTCATTACCGTACCTGGGCACTTATTGAGCTATCGTCTGGGGATGACGTTTAAAAGAATGGCTAAAACAAATGGCTTCGCCAGAGGAGTTGTGGAGGCGATTGGCGTGGAGCAAAGAGTGAGGGGCGATTCGGGAATCAAGACTTTCCGTGATCAAACCGTCATTCGTTTTACCCAGGGACGAACTGGGCCTGGAGATTCGGGTTCCGTATGGCTGAATGACAGTAACGACCGGCTGAACAATTATGCAGCCGCGGTTCATTTTGCCGGATCTACCGATGGAACGCGCTCTGTATCTTTCCCAATTGAACGGGCGATGAGAACCTATGGAACCTTGGTTGCCATTCCGGCTGCTGCTGGAGGATATAAGGCAGGTGTGGCAAAAGGAAAGGCTCCAAAAAACAATTATGCCTATGTCCGGCCATTGACCAGAAAACAAAGGTCCTTGTCTCCGGTCATAACATCCAATACAGAACAAGAAAAGCATTAGACTATGGTTATCTAGCCGATCTCTATCGAAAACACCTCTTTAAAACCTCTTTTACCCTCGGCTGTAATGCGTATCGCTCGGGTTGTGGGCAGATGCTCGACCCAATGTAATTCGAATAATCTGTCCAGAAGAGCACTTCCTAAAGCACCGGCAAGGTGATGGCGTCGTTCACTCCAATCCAGGCATTTATGTGAGAAGGAGCGACGCTTTTGTCTTGTGTTCTTGAGGTCTATCTGAAAGTCAGCGAAGAAAATCTCTCCTTGTTGGGTAATATGAAGTCCGTCCTGATCCTCGGAAAGAATCCCCCTTTGAATGAAAAAACTCATGATTTGTACGCCTAAATGACCCGCAACATGATCGTAGCAAGTTCTTGCCAACCGTATGGCCTCGTTTTCGGAGGCTTGTTTGAATGACTTGATTGGAACAGGTGGAGCTATGGATAAAAGTGACTCCATCACCTGGGCAACCTCGGGGTCTTGAATGCCATAGTAACGGTGCCGACCTTGTTTTTCTACGGTAACGACTTGTGCCTCGGTCATTTTAGCCAGATGGAAGCTGGCGGTTTGCGGTTTAATACCTGCCATATGGGCTAATTCACTTGCCGTGTGAAATCTGCCGTCTAATAGAGCGGTGAGAATGGCTGCACGGGAAGGCTCACTGACGAGAGAAGCAATCATGGCTACATTTGAATTGGTGCTCATGGCACGGTCATCCCCCTTTGTAATCCATACTTCGATGAAGGTTGAAATGTTTACATTTTACAATAAGGAGGCAGATCTGAACAGAAGGAGAAGAGAAAATGGACCCAATGAATCAAATAAATCAGATGACCTACAGCCCAAGTATAAAAACGATAACCCCTAGCATTTTATATTACGGAACCCCTGTGATTTTACTCAACACGCTGAATGAGGATGGAACGACCAATATTAGCCCTATATCTTCCTCGTGGGCATTAGGAGATTGTGTGGTACTAGGCATTGGAACAGGTGGCAAAGCATTAGAAAATATGGAGCGGCATCCCGAATGTGTAATCAATGTTCCTGGGCCTTCCATGTGGGAAAATGTAGAGCGTTTGGCTCCTTTTACAGGTAAGAATCCCGTTCCAGTGGAAAAAGAGAAAAATGGATTTACATATCAAAAAGACAAGTATGAGATCAGCGGACTGACTGCGATTGACTCGAATAGGGTCAAGCCCGCTCGGATCAGGGAGTGCCCTATTCAAATCGAAGCCAAGATGAAGGAGGTCCGGATTCCTGACCATTCTCCTTATTTTGCGATCGTCGAAACCCAAGCCATTCAGGTGCATGTTCATCAGGATATCATCCTAGGTGAGAATCATATTGATCCGGCAAAGTGGAGCCCACTCATCTATAATTTTCGCCATTATTTTGGTTTGGGTGAGCATTTGGGCAAAACTTTCCGATCCGAAACCTGATACTTCAAATAAAATAATATTATCCTACCTGAATAATGAGAATTATCTTCCCAAATCGTCCTTTTTGTGCGAGAATAATTGAAAAATCATCCATGACTACGCATACAGGAAGAGACGATTCATACAGCACGTATAACAAGGGAGGAAATAATCATGTCAGAAGAACGCAAGCTGTCATTCGAAACCCTCGCTGTCCATGCCGGACAAGAGATTGATCCTACTACCTTTTCCCGCGCCGTTCCGTTGTACCAAACCACTTCATATGGATTTCGGGATGCCGAGCATGCGGCTGATTTGTTCTCGCTGAAAGAATTCGGCAACATTTATACGCGTCTGATGAATCCAACTACGGATGTGTTCGAGCAACGGATCGCCGCACTGGAAGGCGGGGCTGGTGCGTTGGCCACAGCTTCGGGAATGGCGGCGATTTCCTTCTCCATTCTGAACATTGCGGGAGCTGGAGATGAAATTGTATCAGCCTCCAGCCTGTATGGCGGTACATATAATCTGTTTTCTACCACACTGCCTAAATTGGGTATTAAGGTGCATTTTGTCGATTCGGATGATCCGGAGAATTTCCGTCATGCCATTACGGATAAAACGAAGGCCATATTTGCCGAAACGATTGGCAATCCACAGGGCAATGTGCTGGATGTGGAAGGAGTATCTGCGATTGCGCACGAATATGGTATTCCGCTGATTGTGGATAACACGTTCCCGAGCCCTTATTTATTGCGTCCTATCGAATATGGAGCGGACATTGTTGTGCATTCGGCAACGAAGTTCATTGGCGGACACGGTACGTCTATTGGCGGAGTGATTGTGGACAGCGGCAAGTTTGACTGGAAAGCGAGTGGCCGTTTTCCAGGACTGACTGAGCCGGACCCGAGCTACCATGGGGTTGTATACACCGAGGCGGTGGGACCTATTGCGTACATTATCAAGGCACGGGTGCAATTGCTGCGTGACTTGGGAGCAGCCATTTCTCCGTTCAATTCATGGCTGCTGCTTCAAGGCTTGGAAACATTGCATCTGCGGCTGGAAAGACATAGTCAGAATGCCCTGAAGGTAGCGCAATATCTCGAAAGTCACAAGGATGTGGAGTGGGTCAGCTACTCTGGATTGCCGAGCCATCCATCCTATGAGTTAGCCCAAAAATATTTGCCAAAAGGACAAGGGGCAATCCTGACCTTTGGTATCAAAGGCGGGAGCCAGGCGGGAAGCAAGCTGATTGCGAATGTAAAGCTGTTTTCTCATCTGGCGAATGTAGGCGATTCCAAGTCTTTGATTATTCATCCGGCAAGCACGACTCACCAGCAACTGAATGCAGAGGAACAGGTGGCTGCCGGAGTCAAACCGGAGCTGTTACGTTTATCTGTTGGGACCGAAGCGATAGACGATATTTTGTATGATCTGGAGCAGGCAATCGCGGCCAGTCAACAATAACAAACAGTAGTTGGCGTCTTGTTAGGCCCAGTGAGATAGGGAAGTTTTGTAGCATTCGCAAGTGATCTTTGATTCCAATCGGTTTTCATTCAGAGTTTGATCAGGCGGGGGCAACCTCCGCCTTTTTTGTATGTTGACAACATACCCCCATAGGTATATATTATACCCCATAGGGTATATAAGGAGGGGAAGAAATTGGGTAGGACAATAATTATTATTGGCGGGGTAGCAGGTGGAGCTTCTGCTGCGGCAAGATTGCGTAGATGGAGTGAGGAAGACGAGATTATTCTATTTGAACGCGGTGAGTATGTTTCTTTTGCAAACTGTGGCCTTCCCTACTATATTGGGGGGACAATCCAGGCGCGGGAGAAGCTGTTTCTCCAGACGCCTCAAGGCATTAGAGACCGTTTTAATATAGATGTACGGGTGCAAAAAGAAGTAATACAAATAGACCGCGAGCATAAGCTTGTCCATTACCGCGATATGATCACAGGAGAGACGGATGAGCAGCCATACGATATTGTGGTATTATCGCCGGGAGCCAAACCGATGATACCGGATATTCCCGGATTATATGAAGCTACAAATGTATTTACGTTAAGAAACATTCATGACACCGACCTTATTAAGGCATATGTAGATGAAAGGCATCCCAAGCATGCCACGGTAATCGGGGCCGGATTTGTTGGGCTGGAGATGGCTGAAAATTTGCGGGAGCGTGGACTTGCAGTAACCATCATGGATAAGGGACAACAATTGTTGAATCCGCTTGACCCCGAAATGGCTAAACTGGTGGAACAGCATGTGAAGCTGAACGGGGTGGAGGTGCGTTTAGAGGAAGGAGTCGCAGCTTTTGAAGAACAGGGTACACAGCTCCGTTTGACTTCTGGGGAGATGCTTCAGACGGACCTGGTTATTCTGGCGATTGGTGTTGTGCCTGAAAATGAGCTGGCCAAGCAATGCGGATTGGAACTAGGTTTTCGCGGTGCCATTCAGGTGAATGCTCAGCTGCAAACCAGTGATCCGTCCATTTATGCGGTAGGGGATGCCATCCAGGTCAAAGACCGCAATCATGGGTTTGCAACGATGGTATCGCTGGCCTGGGGAGCCAATCGGCAGGGGCGTTTGGCCGCAGATCATATTAATGGTCAGGCGATTTCCTATGATGGTGCGCTCGGAACATCCGTAATTAAGACCTTTGCATTGACCGCAGCTTCTACAGGCAACAATGAAAAAACATTGCAGCGACTGGCTGTTCCTTATCAGGCTATTCATATTCATCCCGGTTCACATGCCGGTTATTATCCTGGCGCGTCACCCATTTCGATGAAGCTGCTCTTTCATCCGGAGACTGGGATGATCTACGGGGCGCAGGCTGTTGGGGCTGATGGCGCGGACAAAAGGATTGATGTTATTGCGACGGCGATTCGCGGCCATTTGAATGTCCGTGAATTGGCAGATATCGAACTTGCTTATGCACCTCCTTATTCTTCAGCTAAAGATCCTGTGAATATGGCGGGATACGTAGCTTCGAATATTATGGATGGGCTGGTTCAGACGATACAATGGCATGAAGTTGACGATTTCCACCGCAATGGTGGTCTTATAATTGATGTCCGGGATGCGGTGGAGCTACAGGGAGGAACCATTCCAGGTTCCATGCATATTCCTCTGGCCGAGATCAGAGAGCGGATGTCGGAAATTCCCCGTGATCTGGAGATCGCGGTATCCTGCCAAGTCGGGCTGCGTGGCTATCTAGCGGCCAGAATTCTGACCCAATCGGGCTATCGGGTAAGGAACGTTGATGGTGGCTACAAAACGTATTCAGTTATGGTTCAACGTGATCATCTTTTAAAATAGTTCATCCCCCATCCAATCTGATTAAGATGATCCGTTACTTCGCCGTGCAGCGCACCAAAGAAGGTATCTTGTAGCTCTACAGTGATGGTACCTTTTTCTGATAGTGAATAGTAAGCCTGTTTAAGCTCATCCTCACTCTCACAGTCGAGAATGATTTGGACATGCTGTGCTTTCAGCGGTTTACCGTAGGAATCGGAGAAATGGATATGACTGCTACCCAGGTGCAGTTCGGCATGTAAGAGCTTGCCTTCTTGCTTGTTCAGTACTTTGATTTTCCCGCCTAGAACAGATTGGTAGTAGTCAATCGACTGCTGCACATCGTTTACAATGACAAAAGGACTTGCACTTCTCATGGGATCCAATCCTCTCATTTCTTCTATGTAGGGCTGTCTGCTAACATACATTATTTACATTGTCGGCAGGGTTTACCCCTTTTCTGATTAAATTTATGGCTTGGTTCACTGTGTGACGTCTGTTACAATAGAAGAGGCATATATGATGGATAGAAAAGAGGTCGAACAGGTGGGCACTTCAGCGATTTGGGAAGCAGTTATCTATTGGGTGATCTTGGTGATTTCTGCTCTGTGTGTGATTGCAGTATCTGGTAGTCGTAAGACCGCAAGCACGATTATTTTGGCACCTATTGTTTTGTTCTGTACCATATTTATGATGCAGGGCTCGGTGTTTACTGCTATGAAGCACCCGACCATGGGGGCTAATGTCGGTCTGGGTATGGCGTTTCTGACCACATGGGTAGTCAGCGGAATATTGTTTGCTGTAGCGCTTGTGATTGCTTTTATTAAATATAGCAAAAGGAACAAGGCGTAGTTCAGCCTTAACCTCAGATGAACAAAGGCTTTCGGTGATGTACCGAAAGCCCTTTTTGTATTCTTAGTTAACGATACAGGATGTTTTCGTTCATCTACGTCTTCTCATGAGCAAAACAACGATTAGCACAATGATGATCACGATCAATAGAAACTTCATATTCGATAACCTCCTTGATCTGTCTCCTATTTGATATTAACCATTTTTAATAAGTGTGCACCGATGCATCCCAAGCAAGTATGTATTGTCAAATGTTTGGCGAAAATGTGATTGTGAAGTCAAAAAGAGGTTTACAGGCTTAGCTGGAAAGTGTATACATAAAGTGAGGAGGCGATTGCCATGAGTGATCGTGCATTTCATTTGTTTTATATTATTTTCTTGACGGTTCTGGCACTTGGAAGTGTTGGAGGAATCTCTTGGTGGTTGCGCTCTATCGGTCGTCAGGAGAAGGAAAAAAACTAAATTCAGCATGGGCATACAAGCCCGTATGCATCTTCCAGTAGGAGGGTGCATTTTTATATGTTATAATGGGAACATATGTTCTTTACAGGAGGGATAATGATGTTGCCGGATTTGGAACGGAAGCTACTGCGTATTTTGTATAATTATTTTGCCCAGCATCGCCACATGCCTACAATGGCTGAATTGTCAGCAAAAACGGGTAGGCGAGATTCTGAAATTACAGCCGCATTGCGGCATATGGAACAAGAGCGCTATATCACATGGGAAAATAACACAGGTACCCAGCATATTGTGTTACTGGAAGGATGGGAGCGTCCTTCCACCTACAAGCCTGCCCAAGTGGAAGCTGGACGCCCTACTACCCAAACGATACAGTCTGGTAGTACGGAATATTGGACGAATTATTAGCAGCGATATATAGCTGGAAAATTAATGAGTTTTTAAGGTGCATATCATTTAGTTTTAAGAAAGCAAGACTATAATGACCCTATTAACCCCTTTTTGATCAAGCTATAGGCCCTGTCGATGTATCGGCAGGGTCACTTTTTTGTTCATAGATACGTTTTCCGTATATAAAAAATCCCCCGGGGATCATCCGGAGGATGTGTGCAGCTTGCGTATACTGCACGGCCTGCTCAAACTTCATCGTTTGACGGCATAATATATATTTAACCCCTGCTACCTTGCATTATATGGTCAGCATGTTCATAAGGGGCAGTCTGATTCCTCTGTTCATTTTCCAAACGACAAAAGCCCTACCTCTCTTTCGTCCTTGCGGCTCCGATGACCGCGCCAGTGTGAATGTGAAAATCTTCGGCAAAAGCTCAAAATTCTACATTAGGGTTATACATAAAATTTGGAGAAGCTCCATGCGGTATTAGGAGTATAGCTTCTTGCGTGGAATCCTATGGGGTTAATACATACTTTATTAGTATAACAAGCTTAATTCTAAAACGCAAGGTATTTATGGTTTTTTTTGATTGTAGACTGGAAATAATGCACTTTCTGCAATGAATTAGACTCATTTGCATTTGCAGAGAATGGAGACTGTGATAAATTGTTCTGACAAAGCACCCGAATTTTGAAATAGTGTAGTTACACGAAAAGATGGAAGGAAATTAAGAACTATGACTGCCTCAAGGAAAGACAAAAAAACATCACAGAATAACTCGCCCTCAGTCTGCACATGCATTAATCTGCGTCGTGCCTCGATGGCTGTAACAGGGCTGTATGACCAGTATCTGGCTCCAAGCGGACTCAATATCAGCCAGTTTTCGCTGCTCAAGCATTTAACGGTACTGGGACCGGTAAGCGTAAGCGAATTAGCATTGGAGATGCGACTCGACCGAACCACGCTTGTGCGCAATTTGAAGGCACTGGAGCAAAGCGGGTATGTGGAGGATACATCCGCCGAGGGAAGCCGGAACCGCTGCCTTACCCTGACGGAGAGTGGAAAAGCACTATATAACGATGCAGCAGAGCTCTGGGAGGAGGCGCAGTTATTTTTACAGGAGTCACTGGGAAGTGCCGATTTGCAGATATTGACCACACTGTTATCTAAAATTGAAAAATTGCGACTGTGATTAGCTTTTGCCTAATAAGGGAGGTATGCCGACTTATTCGTGTATATACACGAAAAGGGTTCGGATGTGTAACGCAGCCATTCATCGGTCAACAGGTATCCGCCAGGAAGTCGAGAGAATTCACAATAACTTAAGAAGAGGGATGTGGACAGGATGGTAACGCCCGTACCGGACATGAAAGAACTTATCGCAGCCGAGATGAAAGCCTATGTGAGTGAAGACAAGGGCAATTTCTGCGAAGAATTACAGAGCCCGTACTACGAGGAACCGATTATTCAATTTGCAGAGGCCAATGATCCTTTGTTTGAGCAGTATAAAACAGTGGTGGGCTCCGACCATGCTACGCCACAGGAAGCCTTCGAACGGACCTTCGGCACAGGAAGTTTTGGTGGAGGCACCGTTGTCAGTGTTGTGCTGCCGATCAGTGAGACGATCCGCAAGGCCAATCGTGCGCAAAAAGCAAGAGCCTCCAGAGAGTGGGCGCTGCTACGGACCTTTGGCGATGAATATTTTGTGCGTTCGGCAAGGCAGCATTTGGCGGGATATCTGATCGGGCTTGGTTACCGAGCAGTGGCGCCGCTGGATACGGATTGGTACAGCATCCACGGTGCCGCAGGTGGTCCGGTCTCTAACTGGTCGGAACGGCATATCGCGTATGCAGCCGGTCTTGGCACCTTCAGTATCAACGATGGCTTTATCACCGAGAAAGGAATTGCCATCCGTCTGCTGTCTGTAGTAACGGATCTGCAGGTGCCGCCTGATGTCAGAGTGTCCTCGAACCTGAGCCATACCGGAAACTGCCTGCTGTGCAGCAAAGGCATTTGCGGTGTGTGCATTACTGGCTGCCCTGTGCAGGCTATCAGCAAGGAAGGTGGTCATGACAAAATCGCCTGCATGAAATTTGTGTATGGTGAGGAATCCCGAAAGTGGGCCGTGTTAAACGGCGGTGAGGCTAAATCGGGTGCCGGCTGCGGACTTTGCCAGACCAAGGTGCCCTGCGAAAGCCGCAATCCGATGCGGACCGCTCGCTAGTGTTATTTTCCTAAGATCTATGCAAATTGCTCAAGCAAGAAGGTTAACTTTTGACGGCTGGACTCCGATATTGAATACAAAGATATCTTATGAGCGTACGGATGAAAAGAGGGGTAGCATTTTGCCGATCTATAAGCGCTTTATTCAGCATGTTATCCTGAACTATATTATAGGTTCATTTATTGCTGTACTACTGGTATGTATGATTTTTGTATTTTCCACGTTAAATGTAGCCCACTATGAGCTTCTGGGTCTTGTCAAAATTGTTGCATTTTCCAGCGTCATTATGATTGTTTGTGAAACCATAGTGTTTCGAATGCATTTAAGACCTGTTCATCGTTTTTTTCAAGGAAACCAGGAGACGCTCAAGGATGTAGAAGCGGTGTACATTCGGGTTCACCATCTGCCTAATTTGTCAGTTTTGCGTATTGTTGGGCCGCATTTGTTAGGCTTCTCTATCCCGGCAGCCGTTATTGCATTATGGATGATACATACTGGACAACTTACCTTTCCCTTTTATTATGTAGGAATCGCCTGTATAGGAGCTTGTCTGGTCGCTTCCATGCATGCACTGGTTGAATTTTTTCTGACCATGAGAGCAATCAAACCGCTACTGGAGGAAATTCGGGATCGGACCTACCAGCAATATGGATTGAGCTTGTCCCTGCGAGGTCGAGTTCTGCTATCACTGCGGCATAAATTTCAGTTAAGTGCAACGTTAATTGGTGCTTTTCCTCTGTTTCTGTTTTGTTTAGCTACACAGATTCGGCTGGAACGTTTGGAAGCGACGGATTCCGGCTCCTATTGGGCATGGGCGGGTACGATTTTAATATTTGGTGTAGCTTTTGCTTATCTGGGGGGCAGATTGCTGACCCGTGAAATTGAACAGCCCATCCATCACTTGTTGGAAAAAATGAATGAAGTGAAGGAAGGCCGCCTGAATAGTAACGCCAGTGACTTGTATTCGGACGAATTTGCGGAGCTTGTCGAAGGATTTAACATGATGATCGAGGGCCTGAAGGAACGAGAGGAAAAGAACGGTCAGCTATTAGACAGTTATTTTGCCACTTTGGCTGCAGCGCTGGATGCACGGGATGCCTATACCGCAGGACATTCGTTGCGCGTGGCTGAATACTCTGTACTCATTGGGCGAAAGGGCGGTTTGAGCGAGACGGACCTTGACTTGCTGCGTAAAACAGCCTTGCTGCATGATATCGGTAAAATCGGTGTGGCTGACGCTGTGCTGTTTAAGGATGGCAAGCTGACGGACGAGGAGTTTGACCAGATTAAAATGCATCCGGTTATGGGGGAGAGTATTCTTCGGCAAGTGGAGCCGGCTTATGCTATGGCCCCTTATCTGCCTGGGGTGCGCTCTCATCATGAGCGTTACGATGGCAAGGGATACCCTGATCAGCTCTCCGGGGAAGATATTCCCCTATTTGGGCGAATCATAGCCGTAGCAGATGCCTATGATGCGATGACGTCGGATCGCCCTTATCGGAAAGGGATGAAGGAAGAGAAGGCGGTTATGATATTGGAAGAGGGTAAAGGAACCCAGTGGGACCCTTACTTTGCCGAATTATTTGTCAAGGAGTGGCGCCGGAACAAAGGCATTCTAAGCTGACTCTATAGATACTCCCACTAGGGCGAGCCGTTGCGGTTCGCTTTTTTTATACACACACGCAAGCCTCTTTGGATATGTCGAAAGATGGGGCTTCATGTTATGATGTACGAGTAAGGCAAAATCGGCTAGCATAGGCCTGGCATCCAATTTCTTGCGCAATGGGAGTGTGAATCCATGCAATTTTCAATGATGTTTCTAATGAATTTGGGGATGCTGATTGCTGTTGCCTATGTGGCGAACGTGATTTATAAATATGGTTTGAGTCGTACGTCTACGCGGTTCAAATATGTCAGTTCGGTGTTGCTGGTGGTATTTGGCGGATGGGTCAGCTCTTGCTTTGGTTTTAACTTCAATGAAACCGTTATTTTTGATCTGCGTTTTGTTCCGCTAATTATCGCAGCGTTGGTGTATCCCCGTTCCTACACGCTGATTATTATTGGGGTAGCGATCGGTCTTACAAGATTTACTTTCGGTCTGAATATGGCGGCGTGGGTCGGGTTTCTGAATATGAGCATTTTGGGTGTATTGTGTGCCGGATTGAACTACTGGATGCGCCGCTCCACCTGGCGCTTGATTATTAAGGCATCCGTAACCATTTTAGCGGTTAATATTGTAAATACGTTAAATATTGCTTTCCTGGGCGTCATTCCCTGGCGCTATTATGTAGCAGAGGTTGTTCCTCTTACACTGCCTATCGGCGTGATCCTCAGCTTTTTATTTGCACTGATATTACGTGATTTTCAGATGGAGCAGCAGCGAAACTATCAGATTCAGCAGGCGAATGAGTTATTGTCAGAGCAGCGTGATAAGTTGCAGAAGGCAAAGGTTATTTTAGAGGAACGCGCCAAGCAGCTCATGATGGCTTCCCAGTATAAATCGGATTTTATGGCAACGATGTCGCATGAGTTACGTACACCACTTAACAGTATTATTAACCTGGCACAGATTATCAACGAGCAGGGAAAAGAGCTGGATGAGGACGAGCTATACCAGTACAGTGATCTAATCTATGCCTCGGGGCATGATTTGCTCCAACTGATCAATGACATTCTGGACTTATCCAAGGTCGAGGCTGGGCACATGGAAATCGTAAGTGAGCCAGTCAGTGTGCGTGAGATTGCGCAGGGGATGATGATGCATTTTGAAGTCACAGCGAAGGATAAAAACCTGGAATTCAACTTGAAAGTGCATGAACATATACCAGATGAAATCCGATCCGATTCCAAACGAGTACAGCAAATTTTACGCAATCTATTGTCCAATGCCTTTAAGTTTACTCATAAAGGACGTGTATTGCTGGAAATCAGCACACAGCATTTGGATCGAAAAGGCCAGGAGGGAGATTGGGTTGTATTTGCTGTAAAAGATACAGGCATCGGTATATCCAAGCTTCAGCAACATGTTATTTTTGAGGCATTCCAGCAGGCGAACGGTTCGATTAATCGTAAATATGGTGGAACCGGGCTGGGGTTGTCCATCAGCCGTGATTTTTCCCGCTTGTTAGGCGGGTTTATCCGTCTGGAGAGTGAAGAGGGCAAGGGAAGTACTTTTTCCCTGTACCTGCCTATGTGTCCGTCCGACAGCAAGGAGGCGGACGAACAGCCGTTTAAATTAACCTGATCGCAATCATGGGAACAAGGAGCGTTAGGAGGTATATATGGAACGTAAAGCGGTCGTTGTGGGTGGCACAGGGCTTGTCGGGGGTTATGTTGTACGTGAGCTGCTGGTGCAAAAAGAATACACCCGCGTCATGGTTATGGGCAGGCGCCCACTGGATATCAAGCATCCTAAGCTGGAGCAGGCGTTAATTGACTGGGAACAACCACAGAAGTCGACCTTCGCCCTCGAAGGGGTAGATGATGTGTTTTGCTGCCTTGGGACAACGATGAAAAAGGCGGGATCCAAGGAGCGATTTCGACAGGTGGATCTGGACTATCCCGTTCTGACAGCCCAGTTGGGCAAAGAAGCTGGAGCGGTACAAATGCTTGCGATCTCTGCGATGGGCGCTAATCCGGATTCACGTGTGTTTTATAACCGCACCAAGGGTGAAGCTGAAGAGGCGCTTGCCGCGATCGGGCTGCCTGCACTGCATTTGTTCCGTCCATCGCTCATTTTGGGAGCGAGGCCTGAACGGCGTTTTGGTGAAGCCGCCGCCACGGTTGTCATGAAGGCGCTAGACGGCCTGATGACAGGCAGGCTCGCTTCCTACCGCGCTATCCCCGCTTCGTTCATCGCACGAGCTATGGTCCGAATTGCTCTCGCGCAGGCGAGCGGCGTACATATTTACCCGAACGACATCATTCGGGTCATCGGTGCGGAACTAACCTCCGATGATGAGGAACCTGGTACAGGAACGACTCCTGATGACAATGTATAAAACCATGCTTAGGATTAGAAAATGACAATAACGCCGCTGTTGCCCAATGACTCGGGTAGCAGCGGCGTTATTCGTGTTTTATGGGTGGTTTGTATTTTGCGGCACATCGATCGTAATCTGTAATTCATCCATGTAATGGCGTGGCCAGTTGCCATTAGCATCGAGTAGGGCACTACCTCCTGGTTGGGTTGGCAAGATATACGGCTTGAAGATGATCTTCTGGGGAGTGTCCACAAAAGGAGTAAACAGTGTGATCATTTTGCTGTCACGTTCTTGGGTATGGGGAACTCCAGAACCGCTCAGCAATTGAAGTTCTCTTCCCTGCTCGTCGAATACAGCATAATCGAGTATATCCAATTCCCTTTTGGTGTACTGGATCGTGTGTCCGTTCTTCATGTTATTGTACTCACGCTCTACAGTGTACTCATCTGGCATATGTGCAATATCGGTCAGCATTTTGAATGACGTTGTGATCTTGGTTGTGATGGGGGTAATTTCTAACTTTTCTACCGTAAATGCAAGATACGGATTAGATTTGCTCATTTGCGGCTGAAGTATCTTGTTATTTATTTTAGTTTTGTGAACCGTGGTTTGTATGCGGAACGGCTCGGGTACACCTTTTAACTTTGCATATACCTCTAGCTCAAACTGATCTGGTAAGGCGGATTTACCACTGGCAGGGTCACGCATATACGCAATCAGCATAGAATTATTGTCTTTGCCCGGACGACCATACATGAGATTGAAGGCGCTACTGTTGCTGTTGACCGACGTCCCATTGATGAACAGGTCTATTTTCTCCACCATATCCTCTTCCTGTCCTTGCGTATTGGTAGTTGGATACAGGGGTTCATGTGGTGAATCCCCACCACTCTTTTCCAACGCCACGACCAAGCGTGTCCCGTCAAATATGATTTGAGGTACCTTCAATGTAATACCGCTATGGGTAACACTAAGGTTTACGGAAGTGGCCAACCCTTTCTGGTCAGCGGTTTGCAGCCCAAGATCCCCAGCTAGCTTGAACACACTATCAACAAGAGGGACCTGTTTCAATGACTCCGCCATTGTAGGCGAAACAAAGGCGCTACCAATGATCATAACGCCAATGAGCGCTGCAGAAGCAGCGGTAATTGCAGTTCCCCGAAAAAACCTTTTAACGGATAGATGGGAGGATGGGCGGTTGGGTAGCAGTTCCGGATCCGATTCCATTTGTGCATAAAATGCATCTAGGCGTTGCCTTACCAAATCAGGGATTACTACCATTTTTGCTTCCAAGTTCTCCTTTTCCAATTGTAATTTCTCATCCAGCTCTTGATCCTGGTTTTCAAACCCTGAAGGATTCATTGAAAGGTCACCTTCCTTTCTCCGCGATTTTGTAGCAGGTCCATTAATGTTCTGCGAGCACGGTGCAATCGTGTTTTGACGGCACCCTCTGATAGATCCAGTAACTCTGATATTTCCCTGATCGGCATATCGCGCAAATAGTGCAGGGAAATCACGGTTCGCATGGATTCCTCCAAATGGTCGATGGCCTCGCGCAGTTCGATTTTTTCGTATCCGCCCGAGGTGGACGGTTCCTTTATAAATTCCGCGACGGGTACAACCCGTTTTTGCTTGCGGATAATGAGATGGCATTCATTAATGAGAATACGAAGCAGCCATGTTTTAAAATAGCGAGGTTCACGTAGCTCACCCAGAGACTTGTATGCTTTGAGCATCGCTTCTTGCATTGCGTCCGCGCAATCCTCATTGCTGCGAAGAATGGAACGCGCCATGCCATACATATCGGATTCCATATGTTTCATCAAGGCGACGAACGCCTTGCGGTCCCCATTCCTTGCTTGGTGTAAAATTGTTTCGAGATTCAAAGGATGGTACTCCTTTCCCGTCTATACTACTAGCTATAATCATTGTACTTGTACCTGTATTTGATTTTGTACAATCTATTGTGTAGCAGGTTACAGGAATTAGATGTTACATGGGCGTTAAAGGTTACAGCGGAAATAAAAAAATGTAGCACCATTGCAAACCGTCGCACGGAATAGTGGCTTTGGACTTCACATGCTATAATACGGTGAACCAGTATCAGGAAGGAGAATCCAACCCTTATGAAAAAAACAATTGCTACTGAAAAAGCACCCGGTGCGATCGGACCCTATAGTCAAGCGGTAGAGGCAGGCGGGTTTATTTACACCTCAGGACAGCTTGGGCTGAATCCGGCAACAGGTGAGTTTGGCAAGGATGTACAGGAGCAGGCTCGCCTGTCCTTGAGCAATGTACAAGCTATTCTGGAAGCAGCAGGCAGCAACATGAACCAGGTTGTGAAAGCGACTGTATTCCTGAAGGACATGAACGA
This sequence comes from Paenibacillus sp. AK121, assembly GCF_019042715.1. Lineage (NCBI taxonomy): Bacteria > Bacillati > Bacillota > Bacilli > Caryophanales > Paenibacillaceae > Paenibacillus > Paenibacillus sp. AK121. Next base: position 117,465 of record NZ_JAHPJM010000013.1, on the reverse strand, counting down.
TTTTGTCAGCGTCAATGAGGTGTACAGTTCTTTCTTTGAGCAACCGTATCCAGCGCGCAGTGCGGTCGAGGTAGCTCGTCTGCCTAAGGATGCACTGGTGGAGATTGAAGTCATTGCACTGAAGGGCGAATAGTTGGCAAGGTTTGTTCATAAAATATATAGTTTGCATGACAACCGGGTGTCACTACTATAGTGGCATCCGGTTGTTTTGAATGTAATATGTGTTGTTCTTTGTATACAAAGTGGAGGTGGAGATGATGAATAAAAAAATAATGTTCACTGGTGGAGGCTCTTCAGGACATGTAGCAGTAAACCTAGCTTTGATTCCTCACTTACTGGAACAACATTGGAGTGTCCAATACATAGGCTCAGAACAAGGGATTGAAAGGAATTTGATCTCGGGGCTAGAAGATGTGTGTTATTTTAGTGTCGCAACTGGGAAACTACGTAGATATTTTGACTGGAATAATGTTAAGGACCCGTTTAAAGTGCTAAAGGGGATTTCTCAAGCATACCGGATTATAAAGAAAGAAAAACCGGATATTATTTTTTCAAAAGGCGGGTTTGTTTCTGTTCCTGTGGTATTGGCTGGGTGGCTGAACAAAGTCCCCGTCATCATCCATGAATCTGATCTTACTCCTGGATTAGCGAATAAGATTTCCAGCATGTTTGCTACCGAAATTTGTACTACTTTTCCTGAAACAACTGAATATTTTCGCTCAAATAATACCCGGTATATTGGTGCTATTGTGAGAGATGAACTAAAAGAGGGGAAGGCAGCTAAAGGGTTGGCCTACTGCGGTTTTACTCGAAATAAGCCCATCATGCTCATCATGGGTGGGAGTTTAGGTTCCAAGAAGATCAATGAGCTGGTTTGGCTGAATTTAGAGGCTTTGCTCGCTCATTTTCAAATCGTGCATATTTGTGGTAAGGACCAAGTGAATGAATCTATTCGTACGAATGGTTATAAGCAATTTGAATACATAAACGATGAATTGGCGGATGTAATGACGATGGCAGATATGGTTGTTTCCAGGGCAGGTTCAAATTCCATTTTTGAATTCTTGACGCTGCGCAAGCCTATGCTGTTGATTCCTCTTTCAAAGGCAGTCAGCAGGGGAGATCAGATTCTAAATGCAAAATCATTTAAAACACAAGGCTTGTGTGAGTTTTTAGAAGAAGATCTGGAATCTGAACGATTTGTCGACATGATTCTTCGTTTGTATGAAAAAAGGTCGGATTACATTCGTAATATGGAGAAAATAAATACTGATCAATGGACAAGCAAGCTTTTAGATTTGATTAAAGTCTATGCCTGATCATATTTAATAAAAAACGAAGCAAGCGAGCTTGGGCTAAATAATTCAGACCCATGCTCGCTTGTGCTTGTTAGGAGATTATATTCGTTGACTTTAATCCCGGTCTCGATTACGGGCAAAAAATAGCCATAGCGCGTATACCAGGATGATTGCTGACAAGATCCATGCAGCCAGCCGTACATTTTCATTGTTCGGATGCTCGATGGCGATAGCGACATAGGCCCATACAAATACAAGTGGGTAGATGCTGTCACGATAAGGAAAACTGACCAAGATGGCTAATGCGGCGCCAATAAGCAGGATGATGATCGCCCATATCGTATCGCTGAGCCCCCAGCCACTCCATTCATTCTTTTCCAGTGCTACTGCAATGTTGATGAGGGTAGCCACGGATACCCAACCGAGGTTCAGACTGAAAGGCAGCTTGACGAACCACATTTCTCCGCGAGTTGGTTGCGGTGTACGGGTACGTGTATATACGACGAATAGGGAGAGCAAGTATAGAATAATGACGATCACGCACAGCTCTACGTATACATACTGCCATAGGAAAATCCAGATGATGTTGAAGAGACAGCTCAAAATAAAGAAAATACCGATAGACTGAACGCTTGTCTTGGCTTGCCCTGTAGATGTAGCTTGGTACACGGCAAAACAGGCGAGCAGCACGTAGATGACCGACCAGATGGAAAAAGCGTAACCTGCTGGCGTAATTAAGGTAGGATACATGTTGGATACAGCAGCAGTGCTTCTTCCGCCAATAGGAAGTGTAGAAGCCAGAATGTTAACGAGAACGACAGCGATGAATGCGATAATATTCCACCATTTATACGGATGGGTTCGTGACACAGGAATAACTCCTCCTCAACGGATGATGTTCAAAATGACCGACTGGTCACTATCTTCTACTATGAATATACCCACTTTGCTTTCAAATATGTCCGAACGGGAAAAAGTTTCTTGAACCCAATATAATCATAAAAAGTTGTATGTATATACATTCATATGTAGTACAATGGTAAAAATTTTAAGCACTATATGAGCTGAATGAAGAGTTCACATTGGGGAGCTAATACGCAGACGGAAGATGCTTCCGATGTGAATTTACTTAAATTCAGCTTATATAGAAATAAGGGGATTAGTAGAATGAGAGGATTAGAGAAAGCAGGTAAATTTGTAGGTGGGACCTTTTCCATCTGGGTGCTTTTGTTTGCATGTTTGGGATTTTTCTTTCCTACGGCGTTTACAGGGTTGAAAGGATACATACAGCTATTTCTGGGCATTGTCATGTTCGGGATGGGACTGACTTTATCTGCAGCTGACTTTCGTGAAGTATTCCGGCGTCCAGTGGATGTGGCTATAGGAGTGGTCGGGCATTATCTGATCATGCCATTTCTCGCTTTTGTATTGGCATTAGTATTACAGCTTCCACCGGATATTGCGGTGGGTGTTATTTTGGTCGGCTGTTGCCCGAGTGGAACTGCATCCAACGTAATGACGCTCTTATCCAAAGGCGACGTGGCGCTTGGCGTATCGATTGCTTCAGTGTCGACGCTGATTGCTCCACTGGCGACCCCGGCGATGATTAGTCTGCTTGCCGGACGCTGGATGAATATTGATGCAAAGTCGCTGATCATGGATATTCTCATCGTGGTTATTGTTCCGATCGTGTTAGGTGTAATCGTCAAGTCGCTATTTCGCAAACAGGCGGAAGCGAGTGTTAAGGCGCTGCCGCTCATTTCAACATTGGCAATTGTACTCATTGTGGCTATTGTGGTTGCAGGCAGCAAAGGCAAGATTTTGGAGACAGGCCCGATTATTTTTGCTGTGGTTATTTTGCATAACGGTATCGGCTTTCTGCTCGGATATTGGTTTGCCAAGCTGTTTGGCATGAATCTTTCCAAACGTAAGGCCGTTACGCTGGAAACGGGAATGCAGAATTCCGGGCTGGGCGCTGCGTTGGCAGCAGCTCATTTTAATCCGATTGCTGCTGTACCGAGTGCGATTTTTAGCGTGTGGCATAATATTTCCGGCTCGTTGCTGGCGACCTGGTTCTCCCGCCGAGAGGAGAAAGATAGCATAGCCGGAGGCAAATAAGCGACTGTCAATAGCTGATGACAAGTGGCTGAAATTCGGGTTTTTCGGACAGTTTAAGGGAGATCAGAAAGGATAGATTTGACTTTATAGGGGCGGATCTTTATACTGTGGTTATTATAACCACTGTATTTAAGTAAGCACGGTAGATAGGCTTTGTCATGGAAGAAAAATGATATCGAATTCGTATTCGCAATCGTTTCATGCTCAAAAGCCTTATATGATCTGTTCTGACTTAAACTGAAGGAGAGAGAACGAATGAATCCGAAATATAATCCTTTATTTGAAGCTTTTACCCTGCCATCCGGTGTTACATTGAAGAACCGCATTACGATGGCCCCTATGACTAACTTTGCTTCCCACGAAAATGGCGAAGTCAGTGATGAGGAACTGGCATACTACCGTGAACGCTCCGGTGGTGTGGGAGCGGTTATTACCGCTTGTGTGTATGTAACTCCAGATGGTAAAGGATTTGTTAATGAGTTTGGTGCGGACAAGGATGAGATGATTCCTAGCCTACGTCGTCTGGCAGATACGATTCATCAGGAGGGCGCGAAAGCGATCCTGCAAATTTATCATGGTGGCCGTCTGTGTCCGCCGGATCAGATTCCAGACGGACAACCAATTAGTGCAAGCGCAGTAGCCGAGGAAAAAGAAGGCGCACCTGTGCCGCGTGAAATGACACCTGACGATATCCACCGCGTCATCCGTGCCTATGGCGAAGCAACTCGCCGCGCGATTGAAGCAGGCTATGATGGTGTAGAGCTTCACGGAGCGAATGGTTATCTGGTGCAGCAGTTCTTCTCTCCGCATTCCAACATTCGTACGGATGAATGGGGAGGAAGCCTTGAAAAACGGTTGACCTTTCCGCTGGCGGTTGTTCACGAAGTGAAGAAAGTGATCGCAGAACATGCGAAGCGTCCGTTCATCTTCGGATACCGCTTGTCTCCTGAGGAAGGACACACGCCAGGCATCACGCTGGATGATACGATGGTGCTTGTAGACCGCCTGGCAGATGAAGGGCTGGATTACCTGCACATTTCCGTAAATCATTTCTTCGGCGGTTCGTTCCGTGACCGTAGTGACGAACGGTCACGTACGGTTCTCATCCATGAGAAGGTTGGGAACCGTGTGCCAGTCATGGGAGTTGGTTCACTGAATACTCCGGATGAGGCGCTTGCAGCACTGGAGACAGGTGTACCGCTTGTTTCACTGGGACGTCCGTTGTTGATGGAGCCGCAATGGGTTCAGAAGGTGCAAAACGGCACTGAAGATACTATTCGCACGACATTATCCAAGCAAGCCCAACAGGAGCTGGTCATTCCTGACTATTTGTGGGGTGCACTGACGACCATCCCTGGCTGGATGCCGGTTACGGACTAAGTTTTGAATAATAATACCCTAGGCTGCGTTCATGCGCCTAGGGTATTTTCTTGTCTCATGACCGTGATTTACAATTATATAGGAATAACATAGAGAGAAGGTAATGATAATGTTCTATGAAACTAATGGTGTGATTTCGATGAGGTCCACCCATCCGGGGTTACAGATTCGATTGTTACAAGTAAGTGATGCTGAACATTTATTGGAGATCAGACGTGAAAATTTTGATTTCTTCAAGCCGTACGAGCCAGAACGACCTGAAATTTATTTTACGCTGGAAGAACAGGCGCGCCTGATTTCCAACGGTTTAGAAGCGGCACAAGCCGGACAGGGATATACGTTTGGACTTTTTTTGGTGGAAAATAATAAGCTGATTGGCAGAATGGAGCTGTCTGGTGTCGCTAGAGGGCCCTTTCAAAACGCTAATCTGGGCTATTTCGTAGATCCTGCATATCACGGACAAGGCTATGCTACATCTGCAGTGAAGGATATCGTCCGCTACGCCTTGAATGAGTTGGAATTACACCGTATTCAAGCCGGAGTCATGCCAAGAAATACGCCCTCCCATCGAGTGATGGAAAAGGCGGGATTTCGCCGCGAAGGGCTGGCTCTCAACTATCTGAAGATTAATGGTGTGTGGGAAGATCATGTGTTATATGCGCTGACGGCTGAGGATTTGCAGAATGGCGCCTTCTGAATTCGCCAGGCGTGACACCCTCAAGCTTTTTGAACACCTTGCCAAAGTATTTCTCATCCTGATATCCGACCATACCGGCAATATGATGAAGCCGCAGCTTGTCATTCAGCAGTAACAGCTTTGCCTTGCCCATCCTGATCTGGCACAAATAATCGGATAGATTGACCCCGTACTCCTGCTTGAACTTACGAGAAATATATTCTCGGCTGAGGTAAAAGCGGCTCGCTATATCCTGTAGAGAAATGTCCTCGTCATAGTTAGCATCCAGATAGCGAGCAATATCACGGATCGTCGGATTGTTTGGGTTATGGCTTGGTGTAAGTGCCTGACCGGCTGCCAGCAATCGATTTTCGATCTGTTTTTTCCATAAAGGTGGGGAAAGCAAACCGCGGCTATCGACCGGCAAGGCAGGAATGGTGCTCGACTCATCCGTCAGTTCCTCGCCTTCGGTATCTCCAGGTCTGTCATTCAGCCAGCGAGCCAGCATCCAATCCAGCTCTTGATTCCAGCCGGCTAGCTGCTCTGCTGTAACCAAAGGCAGTACGGCTACGGCTTCCATCCAGCTGCTTACCGCCATAGATACGCGACTGGCATTACAGCTGAGCGCACTAAGCCGTAGTTCTTCTTCCATTTCAGACAACTGGGGAAGACGAACGGTCTGCCGGGCCGGAGAACTTTCGTGCATCCAGTCAGTGTTCTGCAACATATCCCGTTTCCAGAGCGCTTGCCGTGCTTCTTGGTAGGCTGTGGCTGCCCCTGCGGGAAAGGTTTCGAAAGAACCAACTCCAATGTGCATGTAGCACCGCAGCGCCGTTCTGATCCCTGCGTGAATGTCCTGCAAGAGCGCTGGCCAACGAGCCGGCTCGCCCCAATACAGCAGGATAATTTCGTCCGTACGCTCCAGATGACGGAATGCAACTCCGGTCTGAGAGGTGCCCAGAAATTCGTTGCAGATGTTCATGAGGGAAAAGCCTAAGAGCGCGCGGCGCGTTTTGTATTTATCCAGGATATCGGCGTCCAGCTGAGTGGTGCTCATCACTGCCGCATTGCAGACTTGGATAGCTGGCGGGAGACGCAGCTCCTCACGTAAAGGCGTGATGGAGAGCGATGTACCGGAAATGAGCTCGGTCAGGAGTTTATCAGCATAGTGCGGTCTCATTCGATTGACCTCTATAGCCTGCATGGCCTGCCTGTTCCGGTCCTGCTCCGCTGTTCTCCAAGCTTGAGTAGCTTTACTAACTGCCTCATTAATCTCTACCGGATCTACGGGCTTAAGAATATAGTCCATGCCTCCCCGGCGAATGGCCTGTCGAACCAACTCAAAATCATCATATCCACTGACCACCACGACTCTGGTGGAAGGGGAATTCGCTTGAATCCACTCCATCAAGGCTACTCCATCCTTCCCGGGCATTCGCATATCAGTGAGTACCACGGGTGGGGAAAGTGCGGTAATGACCTCAATCGCCTGATCGCCCGATTCAGCCTCAATCACCTCGGTCACTCCGTAAGCTTCCCAATGTACAAGCATCCGAATGGCGTGACGTACATGCTTTTCATCATCCACAATCAGGACTTTCATTGACAGATCACTCTCCCTTAATATGAATTTCTGTAAGCGGTTCGGTGCAAATTTCAAGTGTAAAACGAACGCCATGAGGCAGAATATTATCTACACACAAGGTATTAGAACCATCCTCCGAGTGAAGTTGGATACGTAATAGAACATTACGAAGACCGATGGAGTTCTGTTCGCTAGTGTCTGATTCTTCATGGGCTTTCAGCGGACGTTTCAGCATTTGCTGAAGCTGCTCCAACTCGGTTGGTGGAATCGATGCGCCGTTATTCTCCACTTCTATCTTCACAATGCCTTCCCGGATTCGGCTGCCTGTAATGCGAATCTTACCGGGCCCCAGCCGGGGATCGGCACCGTGTTTAAAGTAGTTTTCCACCAACGGCTGGAGAATCATCTTAGGCACCCGCTCATTCAGAATTTCATCATCCCACTGATAGGTTACTTCTAATTGCTCACCGAAGCGTTCCTTTTGCAAATCAAGATATTGTTTTACATGCTCAGCTTCTTCCTTAAGTGTAACAACCGTATGGTCTCGCATGTTATAGCGCAGCATTTTGGCAAGGGAGGAGAGCAGAGAATAAATGCGCGGCACCTCATGCTGTAGAGCCAGTGTTCCAATAGACTGTAGCGTATTATATAAAAAATGAGGATTAATCTGTGCCTGAAGCGCTTTCAACTGGTTCGTCTTGTTAGCCAGTTCGAGCTTGTATTCTTGCAAAATGAGGTTATTGATGGTATCCATCATCTGTCTGAAGCGACGCGACAGCACTCCAATCTCATCGTTGCCCATGGCTCGGATGTCTACATCCAGCTGACCGGACTGGATCTGGGTAATGTAGCGGGTCAGCCGCTTAATAGGTTCCGTAATTTTTATCGAAATCCATAACGTGGCGACAATAACGAGCAGCAACGCTGCGCCTGTAATGACCGCATTGATCTGGGTCAGTTGGGTAGCCCGCAAATAAAGCGTCCGATGAGGGATTTTCTTGACGAGAGTCCAGCTTGACAGGTTGGCATCCAGTTTGCCATATACGTGCAGGGCTGTGTCATCCTCAATTACACCGTGCCCGCCTTCTTTAGAAATTCGATTGAGCAGGTCAGATTCCTCCCAGTGTGTTCCAATGGATGATTCTTTTCCGCTATATATGATCGTTCCGTTCCGATCAATTAAAAATAGCTCCTCTGTATCTGCATCATACAACTGACGGCAAATACTGCGCAGCGGCTCCAGATCAACATCTATAGCCAGTACCCCAAGCGTTTCTGAAGACGGAATGTTCCGAATCGCACGGTGGAGTGTAAAAACCTGCCGCTTTGTATTCTGCTCAGCATAGGAAACTGCTGAAAAGCCGTACAAATGCTTTATGTGCGAGGGTTGCATGAACAGCCCAGAAGGGCCGTAATGAATAGAACCGGTGAAGGGCTCCAGCCGGAACTCCCGTAGAGGGACCGTGCTGGTAATCAGTGTAGATTGCCCAGCCTCAAACGAATGCAAGTACACCTGGTCAATGCCTGAGGAAGCATTCATCATCGTTTGCAGCGTGGTGTAAATCTCGGCAACGGCCCGGTAATCATCCGGAATTTTAGCCAGGTTGCGCAGAAAATGAGGGTCATTATAGACTCCGATCGATGCGCGATTTAATCCCTGTAAATAGTTATCCAAATTCGTAATTCCCTGAAAAATAAGCCGTTCGTTTTCTTGGGTGGCCTGTTCCCGTAAGGATTGCTTGGTGAGGATGAAGGTCATGGTCATTGAAAGCAGCAACGGAAGAGTGACCGCAATGAGTAGAAACCAGATTAGACGAGAACGAATGCTATGAAATTTCATGCAGGTAGCTCCTTTCACAATTCAAGGCAAGCCAGAGGTCAATATTTTCCCCCCTAATGGTTCACGATCTTGCGTGTTCTCCAGAGCGCTTATTCGACATAATGAACATGTGAATCGCATACCATACGGATTCAACGTCCACATTGCTTGCAAGGATGCCGTAGAGGAGCGTTCCAGACACCAAAGAGAACAAAGGGGGGATCGGTTTGAATCGCGCCAAGTCGTCGCAATGGCTCCAGCAATGGATTTTTGTAGGGCCATCGACGTTATTTTTCGTTATCATTATTGTAATCCCTTTCATGCTAGGAATGTACTATTCTTTTACAGAGTGGAACGGGGTAGCCAATCAGGCAAAGTGGGTCGGGCTGGATAATTTCAGTCACATTTTATTTAATGATGACAAATTCGGGACAGCGTTCTGGTTTACCGTCCGTTTTACGGTGATTGGAGTGGTAGCTGCCAATATTTTTGGTTTTCTGCTGGCGTATTTTCTAACCAAGCCGCTAAAAACAAAAAATGTGCTTCGAACTATTTTTTTCATGCCTAATGTGATCGGAGGTCTGTTGCTCGGATTTATCTGGCAGTTTATTTTCGTCAAGGGATTTGCAGCGATCGGCGAGAGTACGGGGTTGTCCTTCTTCAATTTGTCCTGGCTGGGAGATGAGATCACGGCCTTCTGGGGCATTGTGATCGTGTTTATCTGGCAAACAGCCGGATATTTAATGGTGATTTATATCTCTTCCCTTACCAATGTGCCCCGGGATATGCTGGAGGCAGCCGAGATTGATGGGGCGAGCCGGATGCAAATCTTGCGGTCGATTATACTGCCTTTGATCATGCCTGCCATTACGGTATGTCTCTTCCTGGCGATATCATGGTCGTTTAAAATGTTCGATCTCAACCTGTCATTGACGAAGGGTGGTCCCTTTGGTTCTACAGAGTCAGTGGCGCTCAATATATACAATGAAGCGTTTGTCAATAATCGTTATGGGTTGGGAACGGCTAAAGCACTCATTTTCTTTATCATTGTTGCTCTCGTTACGAGCCTTCAGGTACGCCTGACGAAAAGCCGGGAGGTGGAATCGTAAATGGAAACAAACAATCGCTACCGCGTTGGGACATGGGCGACTGAGTTGGTGATGATCCTCGTCGCATTGGTATTCCTCGTCCCGTTTTACTTTTTGTTCGTGAATTCGGTCAAAAGCTTTGGTGACCTGCTCACTGACTCTGCGGCCTGGCCACAAACCTTTGTATGGAGCAACTATGCTAGAGCTTGGAGTATTACGCGTTTTCCCGAAGCGTTATGGAACTCACTCGTGGTTACGGTGGTCAGCAATCTGCTGCTCGTACTGATCAGCTCAATGGCTGCCTATCGAATGGTTCGGCGCCCAACACGTTACAATCGGGTACTGTTCAGCCTGTTCGTGGCTGCGATGGTCATTCCTTTCCAATCGGTGATGATTCCTTTGGTCAAGGTTGTAAGTACGCTGGATTTAATGAACAGTATTAGTGGTCTGGTAATCTGTTATCTGGGATTCGGGGCTCCTATGTCCATCTTTCTCTTTCACGGATTCGTCAAAGGTGTACCTGTTGAGGTGGAAGAAGCAGCTACAGTGGACGGTTGCACGCCTTACGGGGTGTTTTTCCGGATTGTATATCCGTTGATGCTGCCCATGATGGTAACGGTTATTATTTTGAATACACTCTGGATCTGGAATGACTATCTACTGCCTTCTCTGGTACTGCAAAAGGCTGAATTGCGCACCATTCCGATTGCTACCTATGCCTTTTTCGGACAATACACGAAGCAGTGGGATTTGGCTTTGCCAGCTCTGGTGCTGGGTATTTTGCCGGTCATCGCGTTCTTTCTGGCCATGCAAAAATATATTATACAAGGTATCATGGCAGGCTCGGTCAAAGGCTGAGTGTGGGATGTACTGAAAACATGTGCACGGTGTGCCACTCCGCAAACGGAGAACACTTTGAAATTTAGAATAGAAAGGAACATAAATATGAAAACGCATACTTTTAAAAAGAAAGCCCAAGCACTGATTTTGCTTTTTGCTGCCTTTGCCCTGGTTTTAGCTGGCTGTAACAGCAGTGGTGGACAAAATGCAGGCAATGAGGAAGTGAAGGAAAAAACCATTCACATTTTTCAGTTTAAAGTAGAGATTGCAGAAGCGCTAAATCGTATGAAGGCGGAGTATGAAGCGACTCACCCGGGGATCAAGCTCGACATTCAGACCGTAGGCGGGGGGAGTGACTATGGGGCGGCGTTGAAGGCCAAGTTTGCCTCTGGCGAACAGCCGGATATTTTTAATGTCGGCGGCTATCGTGAGCTGGATACGTGGCTGGAATATTTGGAGGACCTGTCCGACCAGCCTTGGGTTGGTGATGTGGTCGATGTCGCCAAAGAACCGATGACCAAGGATGGCAAGCTGTACGGTCAGCCAATGAATCTGGAAGGGTACGGCTTTATCTACAACAAGGATTTGTTCAAAAAGGCTGGAATCACCGAGCCTCCTAAAACGCTGTCCGAGCTGGAGGCTGCTGCGCAAAAGCTGCAAGCCGCAGGGATCACACCTTTTTCCAATGGATACCAGGAGTTTTGGGTGCTGGGTAATCATTTGCTGAACGTGGCATTTGCCAATCAGCCAGACCCCTCGGCCTTCGTCAAGGGACTGAATGATGGTACAGCCAAAATTCCAGGCAATGCTGTATTCGCCGAATGGATTAAGTTGCTCGATCTGACGCTCAAGTATGGCAATTCGAAGCCGCTCACGACTGATTACAATACGCAGGTAACGAACTTTGCCACTGGCAAAGCTGCCATGATGCAGCAAGGGAACTGGACTCAGGTTCAAATTGATGGAATTAATCCGAAGCTGAATCTGGGTATCCTGCCTATGCCGATTGGTGAAGACGCAACAGCCGGAGATAAGCTGTTTGTAGGGGTTGCCAATAACTGGGTGGTTAATAAAAATTCGTCTGTCAAAGCTGAGGCCAAAGAGTTCTTAAACTGGATAGTGACATCCGAGCAGGGGAAAAAGTATATCACCAAGGAGTTTAAGTTCATTCCGGCGTTCAAGAGCATCAAAGGGGAAGAGGCCGATATGGGCCAACTGGGTGCCGAAGTAGTGAAATATAGTCAGGAAAATAAACTGCTGGGCTGGTTCTTTAGCCGTTATCCTGAAGGAGCACAGCAAGAATTCGGAAGTCAGATGCAAGCCTATGTGGCAGGTAAATCGGATGCCGGGAAGCTGTTCGAGGATTTCCAGAGAACATGGGATAATTTAAAGACCAAATAATGAAATGAAATACGCAGTAGAGCCTTCGTATGTCAGGGAGATTGCATGATCCTGAGCATACGAAGGTTTTTTTGTGAACATAATTATAAATGATAATGAAGTAGAACAATATCCCCGCGGCGTTCGATTTCTTGGAGTTCAAAAGTACTTGGCAGCGTTCCTTCTGGGAATAAGGGTATTCCTTGTCCCAGTACTTTGGGAATGATCGCAATGATCGCCTTTTCCAGTAGCCCAGCCTGCATGAAGGCCTGAACTAACTGACCCCCACCTACTAACCATACCAAACCTTCCGATTGTTTTTGTAGACGCGGAACCAGTTCAGACAAAGCCTCGTCCGTAAATGTAACATGTGGTGCCTGCTGTTGCTCCGTCAATGACCGGGTGAGTACATAACACGGCTTTCCGGCATAAGGAAAATCATCCGAAAGCTTTAACACTTCCTCATACGTCAGCCTGCCCATCAGCACTGTACTTACAGTATCGTAAAAATCAGCGTATCCATTGTCCCCGCCATCTCCTTTGACATCATACAGCCAGTCCACCGACCCGTCAGGCAACGCAATATACCCGTCGAGACTCATGGCGATATACAGCACTACTTCATTTGATTTCAAATCCTTCATCGTTCATCACTCCTTTTTATCTCTATGTTACAATCTATTTATGACATACTTTGTCGTAGTTAAAGGATCGTCTAAACTTTATTTTTGATTAGAGGAGTATCTTATGAACGAACGCAGAATTGCTCTTATGAGGATACTGGATTCCCGAAAAAAATATACGGCGCGTGAGTTGGCCGAACGCTTTGGCGTCTCCGTCAGAACGATACAAAGAGATCTCGATTATCTGCAGCAAACCGGGTTGCCCCTGTATACCGAGACGGGCCCTCATGGCGGATACCGGGCACTTCCCAATCGGCTTCTTCCTCCCCTTCATCTTGCGCGCGACGAGGCACTGGGTCTTTTTCTCATGCTGCAACTGCTGGAAGACATTCCGGATATCCCTTTTGGATCGGTTCGTGGACATTTGTCCGAGCATTATTATGCCGAGCTTCCCCAGGATGTACAGGACAGCATTGACCAATTAAAGGATTACATTTCTTTTCGTATGATACCTACTCACGCAGACTCACCCTACACCTCGCTCATTTTGGAGGCTGCACTAAACAAGCGCAGGGTGAACATGCACTACCGCTCCGCTTCCGGGGCAAAGTGGACCCAGGTATATCCGATTGGGCTTTATTTTGATCACGGATATTGGTATATGCCAGCGCATAACAAAGACCGCATCATTCTGTACCGTTCAGATCGGGTGATCACCATCACGATACTAGATGAAACCTTGGACAGCCTCCCCACCCTTCAAGCATGGTTGGCTTCAGAGGATTCCCGTGTAGGAATTCCGTCCAAAATAAAATTTACCGCATTGGGTGCTAGGCTGGCCGAATCAGATGCCCTCTTCCACAATGTCTCCCATCAGGAAGGCCTGGGTCAGGAATGGCACGGACATATCCCCATTGAAGAGTTTAGGTATGTATCCAGACTTTTGTTAAAGTATGGGCCAGAGGCCGAGGTCGTATATCCGCAAGAACTGCGTATGCTGGTCAGGAAATTGCTGCAAAACAGCCTGAATCCTTATCTGAAGGATGATGAAGAATAAGAGGCAGTGCTTATAGTTAATCACATGAATATTTAAGGTTATTAACGTATGACTTTCCATTTATTTTTGTGATAAAGTTTTGAAATGAGCCCGTTTTCGTATATGATGAAGAGTAATAATTCAAAAGGCTGGACGGGAGACAGATATGAATCAACCGCTTTATGGAATATGGCTCGGAGATGTGTTTTTTTGCTTTTCTGGTGAGACGTCGGAACCACGTATTGATGCGTGGAGCAGTGTAATTCGCAGGCTGACGCTAAAGGGAGACCTTCGGCCGTTTCGGCAGGCTGCGTTGCGTCTTGCCGAGGTGCGGATACCTAACATTGCTCGCGTGGAAACCGCAGGCAGAGGTGGCAAGAGACGTTCCATGCTGGGGCGTACGCTGGAGGGTCTCGCGCTGGAACCCCGCGAGACGATGGCTCTGCTGACTCGCATGGACGAGAAGGGCTGTGCGGCATCAGGCATTACGCTTGGCGAGGAAATGCAATATTGGCAAAAGGCTGCTTATTTTGCGCTGGAGCTGATGCAGCGGGGCGAAATCGTGCCATCACTTACAGAGGCGCGTCCATCTGGACCGCGACGGCGCGGCCCGGATGCGGCGGTAGGGGTGTGGATTCCTCGGCTTCGCGAAGAGGAGGACATCCGCCGCTTTCATGAGCTGGCAGCTGCGATGCCGGCTGTTTGTATGGCAGCTCCGGCCGTTTTTGCGGGCAAGGAGCCAGAAACACGTGAGGATGCAGCTGGAATGGTGCTGTATTCCTTCTTGTGTGCGGTCGTTCATGCAGAAACGACCGCGGTGCTGGCTGCGTCAGATCGTGAATTGGGACGATATCGGGCAGATTATCGGCGCGGAGGATCACCACTGGCGGAGCTGTGGTGGAACAGTCTGTTGACAGGTTCGCGCCAGGTTGCGATTCAGGGAACGCCTGCTGAGATGGAGGAGCTGGTTCTTCAGGCGTCCTCTCTTAAGGGAAGCACGATGCCTGTAACGGAACGGGAAGCCAAGGAACCCATTGAAGGGCAATTGCGTCTGTGCCTTCGTTTGGAGCCTTCTTTGGAAGAGAGTATCCAGGAATGGCGCATTACCTTTTGGGCAGAAAGCGATGCTGAGCCCGGATTACGACTGCCTGCTTTGGCATTGTGGGCATATCCGGAACGTGATCTGGTTCGCGGTGAAATTGTGTACCGTCAAGTACAGGCGCAACTGCTGACGAGGCTCGGACAGGCGGCTGAAGCGGCACCTATATTGCAGGAAGCATTAAACCGCCCTTATCCCGAGGGACTGACCCTGGAGCCGGAGATGTTCTTCCGCTTCTTGACGGAAGCCGTACCTTCTTTACAAAAGAATGGTATCACTGTGCAAATGCCTTCACGCTGGAGCCGGGAGGGGCGAAGACGTGCAGGCTTGCGGCTTAAAATGCGCTCGACAGAGCAGGGTGCCAAGCCAGATGGTGTGATCGCCGATACATCGTCGGTTGGCATTAACCGCATGATTTCGTTTGATGCCGAGGCTGTGCTGGGGGATACGACCTTGACGATGGAGGAATTGGAAAGCATCGTCGCGGCCAATTTGCCTTATGTACGTCTCGGAGGGGAATGGATTGAGGTAGATCCCAAGGAAATTCGTCAGGTGCTGCGGTTTATCAAGCGCGGAGAAAACGGTGAAATGAGCTTGTCCGAATGGATGCATTTGGCTGCGGAAAATGAAAGTGCAGGCGAGGCCTCGTGGAAGGGCTTGTCCATCTTTGGCGCGGAATCCGCCGGATTGCTTGCCTCGTTGGCTGAGGGCGGGGTACTCCGTTCCGTAGAGCCGCGGCCTGTGCCGGAGACGCTGCATGGTGCACTACGGCCGTATCAAGAGCGCGGCTTTCAATGGCTGGCTGCGATGCGCGGATTGGGCTTTGGTGTGTGCCTTGCGGACGACATGGGGCTGGGTAAAACGATTCAGGTTATTACCTGTTTGCTCGATGGTGGCATCGGCGCAGATGATCAGCGTCCGGCGTTAATTATCTGTCCGACGTCTTTGCTTGGCAACTGGCAGCGGGAATTGAAGCGTTTTTCACCGGATTTGTCGCTTTATATTCACCATGGCAACCAGCGACTCCACGGTGAGCTGTTTCAGGAAAATGTACGAGAGTATGATATCGTCCTCACTACCTATCATTTGGCGGGCCGGGACGGCAGCGATTTATCTGCGGTCTACTGGTCTTCCATTGTGTTGGATGAGGCGCAATATATAAAAAATGCACGCACTAAGCAGGCACAAAGCGTCATGAAGTTGTCCGCCCCGCATCGAATTGCCATGACGGGCACGCCGGTAGAGAATCGGCTAAGCGAGCTGTGGTCTATTTTTCAATTTCTGAATCCAGGGTACCTCGGTACGGCATCTTCATTCCGCCAGCGGTACAGTCTGGCAGGAGAGGAGCGGGGGTCCGCGTTGCGTGAGCTTCATCGTCTCGTCTCCCCGTTCATGCTGCGTCGGCTCAAAAGCGATCCGGATATTCGTAAGGATTTGCCAGAGAAGCTGGAGTTGAAGTCCTATTGTGTACTGACACCAGAGCAGGCCGGATTATACCGCGGTGTGGTGGATCAATTATTGGGAACATTGGATGGGCAGGTCGGTATGGCCCGCAAGGGGCTTGTTCTGTCATCGCTGACCAAGTTGAAGCAAATCTGTGACCATCCGGGTTTGATCATCCCAGGACGTGCTGACAGCAGTAAAACCGAAAACTCGGGTAAAATGGAGCGACTGTTGGAATTGGTAGAAACCATTCGCGAGAACGATGAATCGGCGCTGATTTTCACCCAATATGTGTCGATGGGAGAACTGCTGGTATCCCGTTTGGCCAAGATTTTGGGAGAAGAGCCATATTTCCTGCATGGAGGACTGGCGAAAACCAGACGGGACGAAATGGTTCACAACTTCCAGCAGGGAAAAGGACCGAATATATTCGTACTTTCCTTGCGTGCAGGTGGCGTGGGTCTGAACTTGACGCGTGCCAGCCATGTCATTCACTATGATCGCTGGTGGAATCCTGCGGTGGAAAATCAGGCGACAGACCGAGTATTCCGTATTGGCCAAAGTCGCAATGTACAAGTGCACAAGCTGATTTGTCAGGGAACACTGGAGGAAAGAATCGACGAGCTGATCGAGAGCAAAAAGGCCCTTTCCGAGCAGGTTGTCGGCTCTGGAGAACATTGGCTCACCGAAATGTCTGATGATGAACTGCGTGGTCTGATTGCGTTGCAAAATGACGTATGGATCGAGTGAGCAGAGAAAGGATGAAGGCGATGACGAGACCGCGAGTGAAGCTGAAAGTAACTGACGGTCGATGGATCGTGGAATTAGACGGCAATGGTCTGGAAGGTAAATCGACGGGTGTACCTTTCGCACATCCCGTTCAATGGACTGGCCCAGTGCCTGTACTGAACCTGGAACAGCGAGGGGCATGGCTGGAGCAGTTAAAAGCGGAGCCTTTGGACATCTACCGTCTTCTGAAAGGGGAAGCTTGCCTGTCGCTGGATGAGATTGTTCAACTCGCAGCTGAGACCGCCATCTCCAGCAGAGAGAATGGAGTGGGTGCAGTCGAAGACGTGAAGAAAGCTCTTCAGGCCGGACTGGAAAACGAGCCACAACACTGTCCGGCGTTGATCGGAATGACGCAGGAAGAGCTGCTGGAATACGTGTTTAGTGCTTGGGCTGGAGAGTTATCCCATATGCAGAGAACATCCCCCGCGCTTGAGCCTACCTCACGCGCGGAGGGCGGACGCAGCGGAACGGCAGCGATTAGCGAGTGGATTGCAGAATCTGCAGCTGAAGGAGCGTTGCATCGTCCCGGAGCAGGCTTTCATGCCATTGAAATCCGCCTACCGCAGAAACTTGCTTCCAAAAAGGAGACCGATATTACGTCCTTGCTGCCAGGGTTACCCCGTGCCGAAGAAGCATTGAAACTCATACGTGAACGGGTAGCCGAGCGAGCCCAGGCTGCAATCCCGCAAAAACGTCATAATCCGTAATAATTCGGGTATATGCTTTCTTTTTCGAGTCTGTTCACCCTCATTGGATAGGATAACGGCTTCGAAGAGTGTCCAAAGTTCAGTTACAATGAGGGAACGGAAAAGTCACTGCAAGTCATGTATCAATTGCAATATTGGAGGAGATACCAGCATGAAACGACATATACAACAGACGCGCACATCTCAGCGATGGACCAAAGCGCTCATTCCGGGGCTGATCTTGCCAGGGCTATTGCTGGCAGCCTGCCAGCAAGGAGGATCAGGTGGACAGGAAAGTGAGCCATTAAAATCATCCACAACGGTACAGGAGAATGTACAGCCTTCCACCCAGACGGATGCGGGGAATGGCAGTACTAGCGCTGGACAAGCCTCTGCGGATACAGGAAGTGGACAGGCTGATCCTGTGATGGCGTTGCGAAGCCAAAGTGCACTGCAGGCCACAGTTAAGGAAGAGGATGGAACTGCGGTTGTCACCAATGCGACTTCGGATACAGTCGTTGTGAACAAAAAGCGCAGCTTGCCTGTGGGCTACGTCCCGGATGATCTGGTAGAGCCGCAGGTGCCTTTTTCCTTTAAGGGACCGCATGAGAAGCGGCATTTGCGTAAGGAAGCGGCAGAGGCACTGGAGAAGCTGTTCGACGGTGCGAAAAAGGACGGTATTGAGCTGCGTGCGGTATCGGGATACCGTTCCTATAAGCGTCAGGTGTCTATTTTCGACAACAATGTAAAGACAAAGGGGCAGGAATATGCCTCTAAAGTCAGCGCTGTACCGGGTACGAGTGAGCATCAGACGGGATTGTCCATTGACGTATCCAGCCCCAGCGTAGGCAATGTGCTGGAGCAATCGTTCGGAGCTTCCAAGGAAGGCCAATGGCTGGAACAACATGCACCGGAATACGGATTTATTATTCGTTATATGCAGGGTAAGGAAGATGTGACCGGCTATGTGTACGAGCCTTGGCATATCCGTTATGTGGGAGTAGACATTGCAGAGGATGTAGCCAAGCAAGGGTTGACGCTGGAGGAATATTTCGACGAAAACAATATCAAGCTATAGGCGCTGCAACCAAGCCGTAATCCTGGGGATTGCGGCTTTTTGTCGTATTTTTCTTCCAAATTGAACCTTTTCAAGGTAGAATCTCGTATAGTGAACGACGACAGAAGCTTGAATTTATAGTAAACCTCATGACAGAAGCGTACAGGAAGGGAAGGGAATCATCATTTATTATTCATTAACGTATCGCGAATGGTCAGAAGACACTCAAAAGGAACTGCGCAGCCTGACACGGGAATCCGTATCGGGAGATGAGCTGTTTCTGCGCAAGCTTGTAGACGCTACGCGTCTCCATGACAAACTATGGGCGCATACCTCGAATGAAAGTGAGGAGCATACGGATCATTCCGTCTATGTGACCGAATTTACAGGGGAACGTGCAAAGCCTTACGGCGCGTCGATCACGGACCTCGTGCTAGCCAGTGAGAGAGGCTATACGTCCACATTCAGCGCATTGTACTGGGTATGGCATGAGCCTGCGTTCCGTAGCATGGATCAGCGGGAAGGCTCGGTATTTACCTTAGACCTAGCCCAACGGCTATTGGATCACTATACGGTATTGGGTGGCAAAACATACGAATTTATATATTCGGTATTGGACCCTCAGTTGAAAAAGGTGCATTTGTTTGTGAAGGAGGTCGATCTGTGATGGAGCATTCTTGGGAAACCATGAAATCCAAGCCCGGCTCTCGTGCACGGATGGCGGCCTTTGCCCTGATGTTGGCTGTCCCGGCCGCTCTGACGGGTTGCGGTGATGACGAGTATTATGACTGCGACGAGCTCCCTGTATCAGAGCAAACGGCCTGTCGGGATTCAGGCAGCAGCGGGTATTATTATGGCGGATCGACCTATTATAGTGGAGGCTCCTCATATCATAGCAGCCGTTCTTCCTCCAGCTCTTATCGCAAAAGCTCGTCCTCATCTTCCAGTTCACACAGTGGTTTTGGCAGCAGTGGCTCACGCAGCGGCTTTTTTTCTGGGGGTTAAGATGAGCATGCGTACGATTCGGCAATTACCTTATGAACATGACGAGCTTTTTAAGGGTGAAATCAGCCATATGATTCCGTATCATCGCATGTACGGCAAGTCCTATTGCGTGCCGGCCTTAACGGTGTATCGGGAAAGCGAGCTGGCAGAGCTTCAGGCTGCTTCTGAGGCGGTACATCGTATTTATCGCAAGGTTCAGCAATTTATCCAGCGCTATATGCCGGATGAATATCTGGTAGAGCGGTTGGGGATTCATCCAGGCTTGCTGCGTGCTGCACGTATGGAAGCCGCGCCGGATGGGATCACCCGTCAGGACTGGATTGTGGGGGAAGCGGGGATCAAGTGCATTGAGAATAACACCGATACCCCGACCGGGATTCCCGAGGTGGCTTATCTCGAAGGAAAGCTGCTGGAGGTGCTGCATGGTGAGAGAATGTCAGGGGATGACATTGCTCTACATGGACCCTCATCTGGAATGGATGAGGCGATTCAGTCTGCCTTGACGGAGCTCATTCATTTTTATAGTCGTAAGGGTTTGGGGACAAAGGTGTATTTCACTTGCTATGATTGGCATATTGAGGATCAGACGAATACCAAATATATCATGCGATTATGTGAACAAGCCGGGTTTGAAGTGGTTTATGCGCCATTGGAAGAACTGGAAATTATCCCGAATGAAGGATTGTATCACCGTGGAGAGCAGATTCACATCCTCTATCGCCTGTATCCGCTGGAATATCTGATTGAAGATCGGGAAGAGGACACAGGGCTTGAGGTGGGGCAGGCGTTAATGGATATGGTGGCAGACGGAAAAATAGGACTAATCAATCCGCCGCAGCATATCATTACGCAGAGCAAAGGGTTCACCGCAACCGTATGGTCGCTGTACGAGCGCAATGAACAGACACCAGCGTTCTGCGGTTTTCGTTTGTTTGACGAACGGGAGCTGGAGGTGATACGAACCTACCTGCTACCTACATATTTTGAGCCATCCGTGTTTCTGCAAAATAAAGAGCCTTATGTCGCCAAAGGCATATGGGGCCGAGAGGGTAAAGGCACGCATTTGATTGAGCAGCCTGAACCCGAGAAGAGACTGGAAGGTGTCTTGGGAGTGGCCCAAAATGCGAAGGCTGACCAGCCTGATCTGCATCATCAAGCTGATGCTCCACTAACACCTGAACAGGAGGAAGCCGCACATATTGCCGCTTATTACGAGGGACAGCCTAAGATTTATCAGCGGCTGTGGCCCATGCAGAGCGCAGAGGTGCAGACCGAGGAAGGGCTATTTCACGGCTATGTACTGACAGGTATATTCGTGATCGGGGGGCGTTTTGCGGGGGTTCTGCCGCGAATCGGTGAAAAGGTAACAGGCGATATGGCCTACTATTGCGCTGCCGCCGTTGCCAACGAACCTTCTAATCCACCCGCTGTATAAGCTGAATTGTGAAATGTAAAATATTCGAACAGATCTGTTCCTATTCACAAGTATCATAAGGAGGAAAAAAATTGGACTCTCATATCAGTTTGGGCAACGCATTGGGCAATGTAGGTATCGGCCTGCTTATCTTGTTTGCCATCTTAATCGTAGGTTATTTTGTGTTCAGCTTGCTGACACGTTATAACGATAATCAGGAAATCGCACGCGGCAATGAAGCGGCAGGCATCTATATGGGGGCAAAGCTGCTAGGTCTGTGTATCATCGTGGGAATGGTGTCGTATAGCAGCCATTCATGGCTCGATATGCTGACCTGGTCGGCCGTGGGTATTGTAGTGCTGTGTCTGGTGTATGTGATTTTTGATCTGGTGACGCCGCGCACCAAGGTGTGCGAGGAAATTGCCAAAGGCAATGTAGCTCTGGCACAGCTGTTGCGCTCAATCATCATCGGGGTATCTTTTGTCGTAGGTACATTTTTGATGTAGTCGATGTAGTCGATATAGAGAAGAAGTATAAAGGATCTGCAAAACCGGACAACGGAGCTGCAGATCCTTTTTTTTATGGGGAATTGTATTCGCTGTCCGCTATCTGTCTGTGGAAGTAAAACTTACGACGATCACTTCTGATGGGGACTATTCTACAAAGGTACGGGTGATACTGCATAGCAAAAAGGAATGTGCTCCAGATATCAAACCAAATTGTAGAGAAGGGAATTCTGAACATATGAGTACCTCTACCTCCCCAACCCTACCCATTCGGATGGGTATCATCGGCTTGGGCCTGATCGCTGAATATCACATCAGATCATTACACAGCATGTCGGGGGTATCGATTGTGGCCGTTAGTGATGTAAATGCGAACCGCCTTCAAGCCATCGGAGAGCAATTGCAACTGCCTGCCTCCAAGCGGTACTCCCATTATGAAGCATTGATCCGTGACCCAGAGGTAGATGCGATTCTGTCGCTGACACCCAATGATGTGCATTTTGACATTATTCGGATTGCGCTGGAAGAACACAAAGCTGTACTGGCAGAGAAACCATTGACACTCACGTGGTCGGAGGCAGGTCAGTTGAAAAAGCTGTATACCGCGAATCCGGTGCCTTTGCTGGTTCACTACAAGCATCGCTACGGTGCGGCCTTTCAATATACCAAGCAACTGCTGGATGAGCACAAGCTGGGCAAAATATACAATATTCAATTCCGCTATCTGATGGATGCATTTTCACCGTATCGTCAGCATCCGTATACATGGCGACACAATTTAGCCAAGGCCGGCTCTGGAGTAGTGGGGGATACGGCCTCACATATTATTGATCTGGCCCGTTTTCTGATAGGTGAATTTAAAAGCGTCGCGGCGCTGCTACATATCATTACACCTGAGCGGCCCGATCCGGTCACGGGTCTGCCTGTAAAAGTGGATGTGGAAGATCTCGCCGCCTTTCATGGCATCATTGGCGATAATACTGTGGGTACCTTCATCACTCACAAAAATGCCATCGGCAAACGTCACGATATCGAAGTGGATATCTACGGTGAGCTCGGTACGCTGCACGCAAGTCTCAATAATCCGGAAAGTATTCGCATTGTGTTGCGTGACCTGGAACACCCGGATGCCGAATACGAGACTTGGGCTGTTCCACCAATCTATAATCATACAGCCGATGGCGATTTTGTTAAGCTGGCAAGGGGGGAGTTCGTGGATCGAGCCCCCTTGTTCGACGACGGATACAACAATCAGTGGGTACTTGAGAAAATACTGCAATCCTGGAGAGAGAACGGACGTTTAGTAGAAGTGTAAGAAGATAGTATAGCAATCTTTTTATGAATTAGCCTGTTTGGCATCCTGAAGGCTCTATCTCTTTTCTTGCTGCGTTCTTGCCCGTTTTGCCCCGATCAGCCTCCAGCCTGTTAACAATGCCGACACAAGACAGATGGAGGCAGACGTCATAAAGACTACATGCATTCCTTCCAGAAAAATTTCAGGGTGACCCGGAACCAATCCGGTGACTCGATAACCAGCCTCTTTACTCATAACATTAAAGAGAATGGTTGTGGCCAGCGTGATCCCTACAACCATCCCGACGTTGCGCACCAGTGAATTAACACTTCCGGCTGACCCAAGCTGTGTACGGGGTACCTTGGACATAATCAGCGAATTGTTCGGCGATTGGAATAAACCACTGCCAATACCCAGCATGGCAATCCACAGACCGACGAGCGGGATGGAGCTACCTGCATGCAGCTCCGCTAATCCAATTTGGGCAACGACCATAACCACCAGCCCGGCGAAGGTGAGTAGTTCAGACCCGATTTTATCGGACAGCGCGCCGCCTGAGCGGGGCCACAATAACCATAGAGATGGGGAACAACATCAGCAGAAATCCGGCATAAAAAGGCGACAAGTTCAGCATATTCTGTGCATAGAAAGGCGAAATGATGTTAAAGCAGAAGTTAGCGACAAACACCAGAAAAGCACACAAAATACTGAGCGAAAACAACGGATTTTTGAATAGAGCGAGCTGTAACAGCGGCTGTGGACGACGCAATTCCAACCAAATGAATATGGCAAAAGCAACTACGGCCACTACCAGCGAAGCAATGATACGTGGGTCTCCATACCCGACCTGCTGTCCCAGCAACAATCCGACGAATAAAGTGAGAATAAAAATAGCAAACACCAGGCTGCCAGGAACGTCGATCTTATCCTTCACCTTGATCAGATCCTTAGGCAGAAGCCTCCAGCCCAGAAAGACAGCGATCAGGCCTATCGGTACATTGACCCAGAAAATGTATTGCCAACCCAGCGAGGAGACAATAATACCGCCCAAGCTCGGCCCGGCGATACTACCCAAAGAAACGAAGGTTCCGATGAGGCCAAGCGCTTTGCCCCGTTCAGTAGACGGGAAGATATCTGTTACGATCCCTTGGCTGTTCGCCATGGTCATGGATGCTCCAATTGCCTGAATGATGCGCGAAATCAGCAATAGGGAGAGTGAAGAGCTAAGACCGCACAATAGGGAGCCAAGAATGAATATGATGGTGCCGATTTTGAATATTTTGATTTTACCGACCATATCCCCTAGCTTGCCAAAAAATAAAATAGCGGTACATATCGCCATTAAATAGGCGGTTGTCACCCATTCAATCTGTGCCACAGGTAAATGTAACGTGCGAGACAACACAGGAAGAGCAATATTAACAATACTTCCATCCAAGGTGGACATAAACGTAAACAGATTTAAAACAATCAAAATCATCCAACGTTTCTTCTGAACTTCGATATTCTCTTGATAGGTTGCAGCAGTTGTAGCAGTTGAACTCATCATTAACACCTCTTTATCGTTGACAGTTCCTCTTTAGTTGCATACGCAACTAAATGAACGGTTCTAGTGTACAGTAAATTAGTTGCGTGCGCAACAATAGTATTGTAAACTTTGTTTTGGTCCCAGCTGGGGATTGCCATTTTCAAGCCAATGAGGTGTATTTAATGAGGAAAAAACCGATTGGAAAGCTAATTTCCCACCTGTACCGTCGAAATCAAAAAATACTGTCCAAAAAATTGGCTCCTTACGGAATCGGCAGTGGGGGGCAACACAGTTTTTTAAAGATTATTTTGCAGCGGCCAGGTATTACACAGGAGCAGCTGACGAATGAACTTAAATTTGATAAGGCAACCACGGCACGCTCTGTAAAACAATTAGAGGAATCAGGCTACATTGAACGTAAAACGGATCCGAATGATCGACGTTCTCAACTTGTGTCTCCCACGGCCAAGGCATTAGAATTCGCTCCTGTCCTACAAGCAATACTGGACGAGCTCAATGCCGGTCTTGTCCACAATTTATCCGAAGAGGAAGAGGACCTTCTGATCGACTTACTGCAAAAGATTAGTATAGATCCTGACGAATAAATAAAGCAGGAGTTAGCATAGAGGATCGGCGGGTAAAAGAAAAAGGAAAAAAGAAATAAGCAGCCACCACGGAGAATACTCTGTGGTGGCTGCCAGCCCCGCTATATGGCATTCGCAATTCAGTCCAAGCTAATCCCTTCGAACGCATTCATGACTAATTGTCGTACATAGGCATCGTCTAATGGATAACCGGTTACCAGCAATCGATAAAAAACCGGCCCATAAATGAGATCGATACATAATTCAACATCGAGATGCTCCTTCAATTCCCCACGCTCTATTCCCCGCTCAATAAGATGCCGGGCTTCAAGTCGCCGTGGATGAAAATACCGGGTTCGGTATGCCTCTGACAACCCTGCATCAAGTTGCCCTTCGCCAATTAACTCCGTAATAATTTTACCTTCTCGACTGATTAGAAACCGTACTAAATTCGTAGCATGAATGAGAATATCGTCTAGTACACGACCCGTGTCGGGTACAGGTAATCTTGCCATGGTAGCTGACAGGAAACCATCCATCACTACGGCAGCTTTGTTAGGCCACCATTTATATATGGTGGCTTTGCTCACTTTTGCTCGCTCAGCAATTTTTTCTACCGTAACAGCCCCAAAGCCTTGCTCCAACAGTAGATCATAGGAGGCGGCAAGGATAGATTTTTGCGACTCGACATTACGCGGACGTCCTCTTTTACTCTGCACTGGAATGCTCACCTTCTTACATAGATATAAGAAAATATTAAAATAAACTATACGTTCAGTATATCAAATATCAGGTAAGAATAAAGTTGAATTTGCCTATTTACAAAACGAAACGTTCAGTATATTATTTGATTATCGAATTAAAGAACTATACGTTCAGTATTTAAATTATTGAGGAGGATTATCATGCAAAGAGAACAACAAGCCGTAGAAGGTAACCGTATTTCAAATTGGATGATGTTTCTGTTGGCAGCGGCATGCGGCCTTATTGTTGCCAACCTTTACTATGCTCAAACCCTGGTAGGACCTATTCATGTAGCGATGGGCCTTTCTTCCACAACAGCGGGCTTCATTGTCACTTTAACTCAAATCGGTTATGTTGTGGGACTGCTGTTTATCGTACCCATTAGCGACATTATTGAAAATCGACGGCTCATGGTCGTATCGCTCATCATTACAGTCTGTGCATTGCTCGTTGCTGCCTTTGCCCCCAATGCCACGTCGTTCCTGACCGCATCCTTGTTCATTGGAGTTGGATCTGTAGTAGCCCAAATACTGGTACCGTACGCTACCTATTTAGCATCCGAAGAACAGCGCGGCCGGGTTGTCGGGAATGTCATGAGTGGACTCCTGCTAGGCATTATGTTCGCACGTCCATTGGCAAGCTTCATAACCAGCATTTGGGGATGGCAAGCCGTATTTATTATGTCAGCCATCGTTCTGACATTGTTGACGATTCTTCTCTCGCGGGTTCTTCCAGAGCGCAAGCCTGTACCTACGGTATCTTACAGTAAACTGATTCTCTCGCTAGGTACTCTTTTCAAACAAACGCCTGCATTGCGCCGCCGTGCCCTATATCAAGCTTGCCTATTTGGTGCTTTCAGCCTGTTTTGGACGGTTGTTCCTCTACGCTTGGCGGATGATTTCGGCATGTCTCAGCAAGGGATTGCACTGTTTGCTCTAGTAGGTGTAGGGGGCGCAATAGCAGCTCCGATTGCCGGGAGATTGGCTGATAAAGGTTGGAGCAAAGGTTTAACCGGGCTAGCTATGGTCATTGCCGCCTTGTCCTTTTTGGTCATCTATATTTTCCAAAGTCATTCGACGGCTGCGCTCATCCTTCTCTTTGTTTCAGCGATTACACTGGATATGGCTGTATCAGGAAACCTTGTGCTTGGGCAACGCGTTATTTACTCCTTGGGAAGTGAAGCGAGAGGGCGTCTGAATGGATTATTCATGTCTATCTTTTTCATAGGTGGAGCGATTGGATCATCATTAGGTGGTTGGTCTTATGCGTTGGGTGGTTGGAATTTCAGCGCTCTGATTGGAGTCATTTTGCCTGTGCTGGCTTTACTGTACTATTTCACTGAGAAAGAAACTGGTGGAGACGTACGAAAGAAACAAATCGGGTAAAGATCAGCTTTAAGCTATGCCGTACGTAAAAGCATCATCATTAAAATGGCTGTTCCCAAGAGAAAACAAAGGGGCGAATAGAGCACAGTATCCCATTTTGCAAAAACCGTTCCTTTTTTTCTCTTGAAGAACCCTACCCATTTGAAATCTCCTATAGAACGTAAAATAAATAAACATGACAACAAGCCTGCACCGTAGAAATAGAAGAAATGGAAAAACTGAATTGGTACGACTCTCCCTAACTCCAAAACGAACCAAGCGGCTAAGGCTAGTAAAATGGCAACAATCGACGTCCCTATTTTGGAGGGTTTAAAAAGCAAATCCGTTCCCGTGCTTGGGATCGCTGCCTTAGCACCTTTTTGTCCGCCGAATACCCAATATAAGTGCATACCGCTCAGTACAAATAGAATTCCGCCAACTGCCCATGTAAGTAACTCCAACATCTGATATCCCCCTTAATTTGAAATCCACTCTGTCCAAATCATATGAATATGCTGCTGGATCGCTTCGTCACTTAACGTCTCTTGCTTGTGACGCTCATACCAACCCAAATAGTAATGGTACAACATCCATGACCTCTGAGAGGCTTTCTCTGGCTGCATTCCCTTTTGGATTAAAAGTTCTTTCATAAACTCCATTCTCATCTGTTCCACTTCATTGAGTAGGGCATGGTAACTATCATCCTTCAATGACAGCTTGCGCAGATAAAACAGAAAATCTCCCCGTTTCGTCTTGCCGAACATCTGGGTTAGCACCTCTCTAATCCGCTCATCTGCGGTCGCATGGGTGATGGACGCGGTCATCACCTGTTGTGTCGTCTGTGCCTTCCATGTCTCTACAATTTGTCTAATATAGCTGCTGCGATTGGTAAAATACCAATAAAAACTGCTCTTACTGCACCCTAAAGCAGTAGCCATTTTTTCAACAATGAGTTGATCAATTCCGCCCTGTTCAAAACGTTCCATTCCTTTTTGAATCCATTGTTCTTCTGTGACAATGATCTTAGGTATCTCTTTCGCCTTCTTTCTGTACGGTATCGTCTATATGAGAAATATTCTACAGTGTTTTTAGTGGGGTGTAAATATAGGCTTATTCGTCTTCATAGCTGGATGATAAATAAGACAGAAACTTACATAAACGTCCACTTGAAATACCTGCAAATTTGATCTATAATGCTGTAGCATATAGTAATATTCAAGGCATTGACCAAAGACATGATTTCCTTGAAGGGCCGTTCAGAGAGAAAAGACGAGGCTGAGAGCTTTTCCGGCAACCGCATGTGAAGTTACCCCTTTGTAGCCGTGACGTTGAACGTGTAGCTGTGCAAGCTGGCAGTGACATCAGTAAGCGCCCACCGATTTATCCCCGTTAACGGATACCAATGGAGGGCCACGCAGGTCGTGCATGAGCATGTTTGGATGAACATGAATGTATGTACAGTAGCGGGCCGAACTAGGGTGGAACCACGAGCTGAACGCACTCGTCCCTTGAGGGAGAGAGGCGTTTTTTTGCGTTCAATTTTGATATAGCACACAATTTGAAATGGAGGCTTTAATCGTGAGTATTCAAGTGAAATTGCCGGATGGAGCCGTACGTGAGTACGAGCAGGGCGTAACTATCGCCGACGTGGCGGGTTCGATCAGCTCCGGGCTGAAAAAAAACGCAGTAGCAGGTAAAGTGAACGGGAAGGCTGTCGATCTGAACACCGTTTTGGATCAGAACGTTGACCTTGAAATTGTTACGCTGGACAGTGCAGATGGTCTGGAAATTTACCGTCACAGCACAGCGCATTTGCTGGCACAGGCGCTCAAACGCATTTATGGTGAGAAAAATGTGAAGCTTGGTATTGGTCCAGTCATTGACAGCGGCTTCTATTATGACATTGACATCGAAAACCCGTTGTCCGTTGACGATCTGGCGAAGATCGAAAAGGAAATGGCGAAGATCACGCAGGAAAATCTGCCGATTACACGTCGTGTGGTTAGCCGTGAGGAAGCCACTCGTATTTTTGGTGAACTGGAAGATCCATTGAAGCTGGAACTGATCCGTGATTTGCCAGAAGAAGCGGAAATTACGATTTATGATCAAGGCGAATTTTTTGACCTGTGTCGTGGCCCGCATCTGCCGTCCACTGGCCGTATCAAAGCTTTCAAACTGTTAAGTGTAGCGGGTGCATACTGGAGAGGCGATTCCAACAACAAGATGCTGCAACGTATCTACGGAACAGCATTCCCTAAAAAAGCACAACTGGATGAGCATTTGCACTTGCTGGAGGAAGCAAAAAAACGCGACCATCGCAAGCTGGGTAAAGAGCTCGAGCTGTTCATGTTCTCCGAAGAAGCACCTGGTATGCCGTTCTACCTGCCTAAAGGTATGGTTGTGCGTACTGCGCTCGAAGATTATTCCCGTGACATTCAACGTTTGCATGGCTATGAGGAAGTACGTACACCGCTGATGATGAACAACCGTCTGTGGGAACAATCGGGACACTATGAGCATTACAAGGAAAACATGTACTTCTCCGAAGTAGATGAAACTACATTTGCTCTGAAACCGATGAACTGCCCAGGGCATATGCTTGTATTTAAAAATGAACTTCATTCTTACCGCGATCTGCCGATTCGTATATCCGAATTTGGACAAGTGCATCGTCATGAGCTGTCCGGCGCGCTGAACGGTATGATGCGTGTTCGTACATTCTGTCAGGATGATGCGCATATTTTCGTTACACCAGGTCAGATTGAAAAAGAGATTACGGACGTAATCAAGCTGATTAACGAAATGTATAGTGTGTTTGGCTTTGACTTCACAGTGGAATTGTCCACACGTCCAGATGACTTTATGGGCGAGCCAGCGCTGTGGGATCAAGCGGAACAAGCTCTGCAAAACGTGCTAGATCACCTGGGCATCAACTACCGTATTAATGCGGGAGATGGAGCATTTTACGGTCCGAAAATTGACTTCCACATTCTCGATGCGCTCAAACGCAGCTGGCAGTGCGGAACGATCCAATTGGACTTCCAAATGCCTGAAAAATTCGACCTCACTTATGTGGGCGAGGATAACCAGAAGCACCGTCCGGTCGTTATTCACCGTGCTATCTACGGTTCAATTGACCGCTTCATGGGCATCCTGACTGAGCATTTTACAGGTGCATTCCCATTGTGGCTGGCTCCTGTTCATGCGAAGCTGTTGCCTGTATCCGAGAACTATATTGAGACTGCCAATGAGGTGCAGGAAGCGTTGCTGAAAGCGGGTCTGCGCGTCGAAGTGGATACTCGGAATGAGAAGCTCGGTTATAAAATCCGTGAAGCGCAATTGGAGAAGGTTCCATACATGTTCGTTATCGGGGAAAATGAAAAAACAACCGGTACTGTAGCCGTGCGCAAACGGGGTGAAGGCGATCTGGGGTCATTCAGCATTGCGGACATCGTTGAGAAAATCAGCACAGAGATTCATGAGAAGCAGTAATATTTGATTTGATTGAAAAAAAGTGTAAAAGAGCCGTCAAAACCATGATCATAGTGGTGTTGACGGCTCTTTATTTATACATTTTACATAAGTTCCTAAGTTCCAGCACGAGGGGGAACAGCCTAGAATGAATGATTTAGTTATCCTGTGGCTGTATGCCTAGCACGTCTGCGACCGAGAAGTGGCGTGATCTGCGGGGAGGGAAAGTGCCTTCAAAGCTGACTCCTCGGCTCGTTTGACCGGGGCCTCTTCCACATCCTGTTCCTCGCTAAGCGATAAAATTTCCCCGCGCAGCTTGAGCATTTTCTGATCCAGTTCGTAGGTTGCACGTGCAGCTTCGGTCAATCCGTTAACGACATGTTCGGGCACTTTCTTATCAAACTTATAGTACAAAATATGCTCCATACTGGCCCAAAAATCCATAGCCAATGTGCGCAATTGAATTTCGACCTTAATCCAGCGTGTGCCCTCAAACAGAATCAGTGGAATTTCCACAATAACATGTAGGCTCTGATAGCCGTTGGGCTTAGGATGGGCAATATAGTCCTTGACCTCCAGTATGCGAATGTCTTCCCGTGTGCGGAGGTGATCCATCAGACGATAGATATCTTTGACAAAAGCACATACCACGCGCATGCCTGCGATATCATGAATTTCACGCAATATATTGTCCAGGGTGACCTCATGCCCTTTGCGCCGAACTTTTTCCACAATGCTGTGGGGTTCTTTGATCCGGGTTTTAATGTGCTCAATCGGGCTAAAACCATCTATCAGCTTCCATTCCGTTTGGATCAGCTTAATTTTGTTCTTTAATTCCTCCAGAGCTAGTTGATAAAGGACGGGGATTTTTTTCCATTCCTCTAGTTGCTTGGCGTCAACACTGTTCTGGTCCAGCTGTAGCTGAAATTCCTGCAAGGGCAAAGGGACAGCATTCAAGTGCTTCCAATCCGGTTCATTCACAGAGCATTCTCCTAAATGAGGCTTACGATGTCCTCGATCTATTTCGTAAAGATGGATTACCGTATATATTGTACACTATGTCAAAACGTACAGGCAAAGGAGAAACGGACAAAGAAATGAGAAATAAAATAATAATTATAGTGGTAAAACCGAGTAATCCGATGTATAATTGCAAAAATGCTGATTTAAAGCATTAAATTTTAAAAAAATAGCACAAATGTTGAGTAGTCGTCATTAGACTAAAAATAAAAATTACAGAAAATGAGGATGAGAAAAATGGCAAAAGTAGAAAGCTTCCAATTAGACCACACGATTGTAAAGGCTCCTTATGTAAGAGCAGCAGGAGTAGAGCATGATGAAAAAGGAAGCACGGTACAAAAGTATGACTTGAGATTTCTGCAACCGAATGAAGACGCACTGCCAACAGCAGCTGTACATACGCTGGAGCATTTATTGGCAACGTATCTGAGAGACGAAATCAAAGGCATTATTGATATTTCTCCTATGGGCTGCAGAACGGGATTCTACTTGATTTTATGGAATGAACACGAGCCTGAGGAAATTGCACTTGCTTTGGAAAAAACCTTGAAAAGAATTCTGGAAACGACAGAGGTTCCGGCTGTTACTGCTTTGGAATGCGGGAACTATAAGGATCATTCTCTTTTTTCAGCACAGGAATATGTGAAGATTGTGTTGGAGGCTGGCATTAGCCGCGATCCTTTCAAAAGAGTATTTTAAAATCTATGATTTCAATAGACCTATCTCATCAGACAGCAGTAGTGACAGGCGGCAAGTCAGGTATAGGCAAGGGGATTGTAGAGCTGTTCATTCAGAGTGGAGCTAAAGTCATTTCTGCTGATATTTCTTATGAAGAGCCGTATAGAGTGGTCAATTCACAGCTGGTTGAAACTCAATTGGACATATCCAAACCGGATGATATCGAAAGATGGTGCAATCTGCTAATCAGCGAAACGGGAGTTCCTGACATCTTGGTGAACTGCGCAGGTACTTCTACGATGGATTATGTCATTGATAGTGAGTTGGCTGATTGGGAAAAAGTATTTTCGATCAATTCAACTGGGTTGTATGTAGCGTCCAAACGATTTGCCAAGGAAATGGTGGATGCGCGTAAACCGGGGCGAATTATCCAAATTGCTTCGCAGGCTGGTAAAAATGGATATCGGGCCATGGGCGGATATTGTGCATCCAAACATGCGGTTCTCGGCTTGACCAAGGTGATGGCCATTGAGCTTGCTCCGCATCAAATTTTGGTAAATGCGGTTTGTCCAGGTATCGTAGAAACGCCGATGAAGCATCGCGAGCGGATTGAAGGGGGCGTTATTCGCGGAATGACCGCCCAGGATATATATGAAGAAGATTGTTCGCAGGTACCTTTGGGGAGAACGGCTGAGGTAGAGGATGTCGCCAATGTGGTGTTGTTTCTGGCAAGTCCGCTCTCCGCATATATGACAGGACAAGCGATTAATGTTACAGGTGGAATGACGATGCACTAGCATACTAGCATGATCTGGGGGAAAACAACATGAAAAAATCGTTCGTTTTACTATTAGGGATTAGTTTATTACTCGTAGCCGCAGGATGCGGTAATAAAAGCACAGACAGTAATGGCTCCAGCTCCGCTTCCGGTGCGGAAACGCAAAAAGTAGTCATTGGTTCCATGGGATCTGACGCGCAGATTTGGAAGCATATTGCCCAATCCCAGGCCGCCAAGGATGCCAAGCTGGATATTGAAGTAAAGGAAATTAACGGTGGGATCGAAACGAACAATGCGACTAGACAAGGCGATGTGGACGTGAATGCATTCCAATCATGGGCGTATCTGGTGAGCTATAACAAAGAGAGCAAAGCCGATTTGAAGGCGATAGCCACTACCTACCTGGAGCCGATGGGGATTTATTCGCAAAAGTTCAAAAGCATCGATGAAGTGACTGACGGAGCGTTGGTGGCTTTGGCGGACAACCCGGCGAATACAGCAAGAGGTTTGAAGCTGTTGGAAGCATCCGGTTTAATTAAGCTTAAAGCTGACTTTAATGATGCTTTAGGTACAGTCAATGATATTACTAGTAATCCTAAAAACCTGAAATTTGAACTAATCGACGACAAAACAGGTCCGCGCGTGATTCAGGATGTAGGCTTGGTGTTGATCGGGAACACGATTGCTTTAGAAGGCGGTCTGAACGTACTGAAGGATTCCTTGTTCCACGAAGAGATCAGTCAGGCAACAAAGAACAATATTAACGTCCTGGTTACTTCATCGGATAAGGCAAACGATAAGGGACTACAAAAATTAGCAGATCTCTATCATAACGAGGATACCCAAAAATACATTAAGGATGAATTTGGGGGCACCAAAGTAGAGGTTAAAGAACCTGTTTCTTATTTGGAAGGGCAAACCGCAAAATAAATAAAAGAGGTCAGCCAGTTTTCTGGTTGACCTCTTTTGTTCGTTAGAGGCTTCTACTTGTAATTTCAATAGTCGTTTTAGATTTGAGCATGGGTTTCGGCTCGGTAATGCTTGGGAGAGAATCCCTTTACCTTTTTAAAAATTTTGGAGAAGAGCAAAGGATCATTATAGCCGACTGAACGGGAAATATCGCCTATCGAAAGTTCGGCGTTCCCCATCATTTCACAGGCTTTATTGATTCTATAGCGAATCAAATAATCTTGAATGCTTGTGTTTACTCGTTGTTTGAATAATGAACATAAATAGCTTCGATTGAGACCGATAAAATGTGCAATATGCTCAATGGTAATTTTCTGAGCATAATTCATTTCAATAAAATCCTTCACTTTTTCAACGTAAATTTCTGCCCGACCTTCTTTTTGTTCGGAGGACGCTGCCGGACTGAACTCTATAAGCTCCGATAACATTAAGTAAAGCAGCCCGGTCAATCTAGTTTCCCGAGCTTTAAGGCATCCACTTGATTCGTTCATTTGCTGCAAATACTGATAAATCAAATGGTCTCCTTCAAAGTAGAGGATTGGGGACGTCATCGTCAGGCTTGCTTGCTTGAGGAGTGTTTCTGCCAGTGTCCCATTAAAGCCAAACCAGCAATAAGACCAGGGATTTACGGCATCGGCTTGATAATAAGTGATGACTTGCGGGCAGATTAGAAACCACTGTCCTTTCCGCAAGCGATAACTGAACCCGCCAACCTCGAAGGTACCCTCTCCGTCCAAAACATAATGGAGCAAATAGTGATCTCTTATAGCAGGTCCAAAAAAGTGACTGGGTATGCATTTCTCTATGCCAAACTGAGTTAGATACAATTCAGAGTGCTGTTTACTACGTGGCAAATACTCGATCACGGTAAAATCTCCTTATGTAAATTATCAAGCATTATAACATAAATAGTGAGCACCATGCCATGTACTTCATATCTAAAATTAATATATGATTTCTGTAGAACCTACTGCTATATTGTTGGATCTTATCAAGCTTTACACCATATGAACTTAGTTGACGCCTGCTACATAAAGATTCTTCTAAGTGCCTTTTTGGTGTGGATCTCTGATGATTATTATCTAAGAGAGGGGTTATTTTTCCCAATGGCTATCATTGTTCAAGAGCAACCGGGGCTGTTTCATTTGCAGTCGTCGGGCATGAGTTATATTATTCAGATTGTCGATGGATTTCCTGTGCATGTATACTGGGGAGACAGGTTGAAGCACCGTGAGCCCATGGCTGATCTTTTGCTTCACACTCCTACGACGGCTGGATTGGATCGGCTGCCGCAAGAATACCCACAGTATGGAAGTGGAGACTTCCGTACCCCGGCGTATCAAGTAGAGCTGGAGGATGGAACTCGCATCACGGAATTAAAGTACGATGGTTACCGGATTATTAAGGGAAAGCCATCTCTACCTGGCCTTCCGGCCGTATATACCGAGAATGAAGCTGAAGCGGATACGTTGGAACTGGAATTAAAAGATGCCTTTTCAGGTCTTAAAGTGGTTCTTCTTTATACTGTTTTTGCGGATCGAAACGTAATCGCTCGTTCGGCTCGTCTAAGTAATGAGGGGGAACAAAGTCTTCGACTCCTCCGTGCGCTAAGTGCCAGTGTCGATTTCTCAGGGAAAAGCGATTTAGAGTTCATGTATCTTTCGGGAGCATGGGCACGGGAAGGGAATATTACCCGCAAACCGATCCTTCAAGGTGAAACCCGAATTGATAGTAAAAGGGGCATGAGCAGTCACCAACTTAATCCTTTTACTGCATTGGTCACGCAGGAGACAACAGAACGCCATGGTGAGGCATTCGGCTTTAGCCTTGTGTACAGCGGGGGCTTTGAGGCTGGCGCGGAATTAGATTCATTTGGCTCTACCCGGTTTAGCATTGGTGTAAACTCCTTTGACTTTTCATGGTTACTGAGCCCAGGGGAGAGCTTCCAAACGCCAGAAGCCGTTATGGTATACTCTGGTCAAGGACTGGGAGAAATGTCGCGTACATATCATCGCTTGTATCGAACTCGGCTTTGCCGAGGGACATATCGGGATGAAGAACGCCCTATTCTAGTCAATAACTGGGAAGCTACCTATTTTGACTTCAATGCAGATAAGCTGGTATCGATAGCGAAAGAGGGGGCAGAGCTAGGCATCGAACTTTTTGTCTTGGATGACGGTTGGTTCGGAAAACGGGATTCTGACAATTCGTCTCTCGGTGATTGGTACGAGGATCGTCGGAAGCTGCCAGACGGACTGGCTGATGTCGCGAAACGTATCAATCAATTGGGGCTTAAATTCGGGCTCTGGTTCGAGCCGGAGATGATCTCCCCAGACAGTGAGCTGTACCGGAAGCATCCAGATTGGTGCCTACACGTTCCAGGACGGCGGCGCAGCGAAGCCAGATGGCAGCTGGTGCTGGACTATACTCGCAAGGAAGTACGCGATTACATCTACGATTCGCTAGCTGCCATTTTCTCCAGCGCCCCAGTCTCGTACGTGAAATGGGATATGAATCGCTGTCTGACGGAAATTGGTTCCGCCGAACTGCCGCCGGAGCGCCAATCTGAGACTGCCCATCGCTATGTTCTTGGATTGTATGAGCTGCTGGAGCGCGTCACTACCGATTTCCCGCATATTCTTTTCGAGAGCTGTTCAAGTGGCGGAGGACGCTTTGACCCAGGCATGCTTTACTACATGCCTCAAGTCTGGACTAGTGATAATACCGATGCGGTGGAACGCCTGAAGATTCAATATGGAACTAGCCTTGTCTATCCTGTAAGCGCCACCGGAGCGCATGTGTCAGCAGTTCCGAACCATCAAGTTGGACGCATAACCCCCCTTGATTTTCGAGGTGATGTGGCCATGTCCGGAAATTTTGGATATGAGCTTGATCTCACGAAATTCACCGATGAGGAAAAAGAGACGGTCAAACGCCAAATCGCAGTATATAAGCAGATACGTGGCTTAGTACAGAAGGGTGACTTGTATCGCCTAAAGAGCCCGTTTGAAGATAACGAATCGGCTTGGATGTTTGTTTCTGAAGACCAAGAGGATGCCATCGTCTACTATTTCCAAGTGATGGCTGTTCCGAACGCGCCTTGGCGAGCCCTGCGTCTTGATGGACTAAATCCAGAGCTCGAATATGAAGTTCAGTCAGGAAATAGCGGGCAAAAGTCTATCCATGGGGGGGATCGGCTTATGAAGTTGGGCCTCCCTCTTGTCTACAGACAGAAAGACTATGAAAGTGGATGGTTCAGGCTTCGGGCATTAAGGTCCAACAAGGCTTAAGGATCAGAACAACAGTACAATTGCCAAAAGAGAGAAAAACAATCGATGGAGTTATGCCCCTTTTTTGTATAAAAGGGGCATTTTGCGCGCATCAGCGTACTGATTGGGGAGGACAAGCCATGTTTTTTATACGAATGATGAATGACATGAAACTGAGAAAGAAGATGACGCTTACATTCATTTCGGTAGCTGTTCTTCCCTTGCTGTTATGCGGCCTGTTTCTGACAGGGAAGCTTCGAGAGTCCGTCATTAAGGACGCCTTTATGCAAGCATCCAACAATGTCGAGCGGGTCCAAAATCGTACAGAAGAACTGATTAAAGTGCCGCTGGACATCTCGTATCGGCTAACCAATGACAATCGGATGAAAATGGTGGCCAGCCAAAAGTATGACAGCTACATCGAAGTCATTCAGGCTTACCGGGAGTATACAGGTATTCGTGACTACCTCCAATTGTACAAAGAGATATCCGGCATTCGTGTCTATGTCCCTAATCCTGGAGCACTTAATAATTGGGAATTTATCCAGCCGGACGAAAGAATCACAACCGCAGGTTGGTACAAGGAGGCCATAGAGCAGAAAGGATTGGTTGGCTGGAATTTAATTAAGGATGAGAGGTACAATGCCGATTATCTCAGCCTGATTCGATCATTCTCAGTAAATTCACCAGGGCACAAAGGGGTTCTGGTCATAAATGTGAACCAGCGCCAATTAAATTCAATCCTGAATCAGGAATCATTCCCTACCTTGATCGTAGATAACCGGAATCAGATTGTCGCGTCCAATGAAGCAGAGTTGTTTGGGAAGAATCTTTCTGAAATTCATGTCGACGAAAATATACTTTTCCAACAGGAAGGAAGTTACAACACACTCATTAACGGAAAAGCATCGAAAGTGGTGATCGCAAATCTAACTCCACAGAACAGCTGGAATGGACTTCGCATTATTTCCGTTTTTACCGTTTCTGAAATTACCCGAGATGCTAATCAAGTGATATGGCTCGGCGGAGTCGTGATCACAGCTAGTCTAATATTTGCAGCCTTACTTATCTATGCTTCTGCTTCGCTATTATCCAGAAGGCTTCTCCGCTTGAGCAAGCATATGACCCAAGTAGGAGCGGGCTCGTGGGAAACCTATCTCCATATCGACGGAAAAGATGAAGTTGGTCTACTATCGAGGGAATTTAACGCGCTCGTCAGTAACGTAAACCATTTGGTCCAGGAGGTTCAAGAAACGAATCGTCAGAAAAACCTGGTGGAGCAGAGACAGAACGAGATCAAGTTCAAAATGCTGGCAAGCCAGATCAACCCGCATTTTCTCTTCAATTCTCTAGAGTCCATTAGAATGGAGGCCCACATTCGCCAACAGGACGATATCGCTAAAGCCGTATGGCAGTTGAGCGCGTTGTTGCGCAGCAGTCTGGAGGCCGGTAACGACAAGATTCCACTGCGTAAAGAGCTTGAGCAAGTGTGCTGTTATCTTGATCTTCAAAAATTCCGGTATGAAGACCGTTTGGAGTATCGCTTAATGGTTGATCCGGATTTGGAGGAAACACTGGTTCCACCTCTGATTATTCAACCATTGGTGGAGAATTCTATTGTACACGGTCTGGATAATCAAGCAGAGGGAGCTGTCATTGAAGTGAAAGTTAAGAAAATCCCGGAGGGGGTTCGAGTTATAGTATGTGACAACGGCGCCGGTTTCACGGACGATCGTCTCGTCCTTGTACAAGCGGAGCTTGCTGCATCTGTACATGAACAGGAGGTCCAGCGAATTGGACTACGAAACGTAAATGATCGTCTCGTCTTACTATATGGGACCTCTAGTGCCTTACATATTGAGAGCGAGCCTGGAAAAGGCACTTGTATTCAGTTTTTCATACCTGGAGGTGAAACCAAATGATTAAGGTAGTCATTGTTGACGATGAACCGAAGCTTCGTCAAGGGCTTCAAACACTGATTCCATGGGAAAGCCTCGGATGTATCGTTACAGCTACGGCAGCCAATGGAAAAGAAGCATTGGAAGTCATCGAGGAAAAAGCTCCTGATGTCGTAATTGTCGATATCCGCATGCCGGTTATGGATGGCTTACAGTTGATTGAGCACTTGAGATCCGGTGGTCATCATTTGCATTTTATAATCCTCAGTGGATATGCCGACTTCGAGTATGCCAAGCAAGCGATTAAATACGGGGTGTTCGGCTATCTCCTTAAACCGGTCGACATTGATGAAATGACGTCCAGTATAAAACGGATACGCGAGCGAATCGAAGAGGAGCGCCTTCAAGAGGAGTGGCGTAAGAGAGAGGTTATTAATCGCGATTTATACCTGCACAGTCTGCTCGTCCCTCAAGAGAAAACTGAAGATCCCGCCAAGTTGAGAAGTAAAGCAATAGAAGCGGATTTGTTGTGGACCAGCTACGAAGTCGTGGTCGTCTACCCGCGTGTTTCCGAAGTAGACCGTTCCGATGTCGCATACCAGCTTTCGAATGGATTAAAGGCAAAGATCGAGGGGCAGATGATGGGGCTTGTCACAGTAATCCCACCGTATACAGTCCTGTTGCTCAACGCGCCGCTGCGCGGAAGAGAACGGCGTGAAATTCTGCACAATGAGATTCGTAATGCTGCGGGTAATGTTAGGTTCGTCGCTGCAACCGGAGGGGCAGTATCTGCTCCTGAAGATATTTGTAAATCTTTTTTAAAGGCCCAGGAAGCGGTAAAACAATCCTTTTTCAGTGAGAAGAACCGACTGCTAGGTCCGTATCCTTTCTTTTCTCCTGCGCTGGATTCCCCCCGATTATCTGCTGATAAAGCTGAAGAAACGATGGAGGAATTCATCTTCCGCCTGTATTACAGTCTGGAAGTAGGGAACCAGACTGTAATACTTCCATTGTTGAACGAGGCGGCAGCATTTTTTCTCCAACAGGGGCAAGATGAGAAGTCGATCAAAGAGTCGTTCTTCTTTCTGTCCAATGCGGTCATTCACAAGCTGACCGCGGGTTTCTGTATCGAGTTGAAAGAGACGGAGGAAGTTTCCCGTTTTTTGAATGGGATATACCAGCATGATCATTTACATGATCTTTTGGAAGAGACCTACCGTTTCCTGCTAGCTTTGGCGAAAGACTCCGAACCTCGTGGAAAGGAGCAGGAATTCAAAAAAATGATCGACTTCATTCACAGTCATTATACAGACAACCTGAAGCTGGAAACGCTGGCTGGACTACTAAACTATAGTACTGCCTATTTGGGTCAGCTATTCAAGAACAAGACTGGGGAGTACTTTAACACCTATCTGGACAGAGTCCGTATCCACAAGGCAAAGGAGTTGCTGGACCAGGGAATGAAAGTTTACGAAGTCGCTGAAAGCGTCGGCTATACAAGTGTTAACTACTTTTACAGCAAGTTCAAAAGGTACGAAGGCTGTTCACCGTCGGAATATAGAAATCCATAATTTGTGGATGATTTTTCCCGAAATCCGTTGTATGGGCTCTGACTCTCCTCTGTTTTATGATGGATTTAAGAGAGGGGATGAAAAAATGAAAGCGGTAACAGCGAATTCGGAAAACGTATACAACAAACCAAAGCGGAATGCTTGGAAGGTATTTAAAAGCCAAAGGTATCTTTATTATATGTCCATTCCGTTTGTGATCTGGGTCTTCATCTTTCAGTATTTGCCGCTATGGGGCTGGACAATGGCATTTCAGAAATACAGACCCGGTTTGAGTTTTTTTGAACAGAAGTGGGTGGGCTTGGAGCATTTTCGTACTTTGTTCCAAGATGATCATTTTTACCAAGTACTGCGGAACACGTTGGCTATGAGTCTTATGGGACTGGTCGCTGGTTTTATTGTACCGGTTGTCTTTGCTCTGTTGCTCAACGAGGTCCGTATTCAGGTTGTAAAACGATTTGTTCAGACTGTATCTTATCTGCCGCACTTTGTTTCATGGGTGGTTGCTGCAGGCATTGTCACCAAAATGCTTTCAGCGGATGGCGGTGTCGTAAACGATATGCTCATGGGTCTAGGCATCATCGATCAGCCAGTCCAGTTTATGGCTCAAGGTAAATTATTTTGGTGGGTTGTAACTTTCGGAGACATCTGGAAGGAAACCGGTTGGAACGCTATTATTTATCTGGCTGCCATCGCCGGTATTGGTCCTGAATTATACGAGGCTGCACGGGTGGACGGCGCTAGCCGATTCCAGCAAATGTGGCATATTACGCTGCCGGGGATCCGGCCGACCATTATTATTCTCCTGATTATGTCTATTGGCCATCTGCTCGGTACGGGATTCGAGAAGCAATTTCTGCTCGGCAATCACCTGGTCATCGATTACTCTGAAGTACTTGATTTGTATGCGCTTAATTATGGTCTGGCGATGGGACGCTACTCTTTCGGGACGGCCATTAATATCTTCAATTCGGTGATAAGCCTGGTCCTATTGTTTGCGGCTAACGGAATCTTTAAGCGCTATACCAACGAGAGCATTATGTAAGGAGGAGAATAGACATGGAGGCTGTCAAAAGCACTACGCCGGTCAGCGGATTAAATAACAAGCTTAAGTCTAAATCACCACAAGACCGAATCCTAGAGGTAGTTGTTTATGTTTTCATGATTGTGGTAACCGTTCTGACGATCTACCCGTTCTTAAATGTGCTGGCTATCTCTTTTAACGATTCGGTGGACACCATTAGAGGTGGAATCACCATCTGGCCAAGGCAATTTACTTTGAAAAATTACGATTTGATTTTCACCTATGAGGGGTTAATCACTGGATTCAAAATCTCCTTTCTGCGGACCGTCATTGGCACCGTAGCGGGCTTGGTCAGCGGCTCGATGCTTGCCTATACGCTTGCACGAAGTGATTTTCAAGCCAGAAGGTTCATCTCAATTTTTCTTGCTGTTACCATGTATGTTTCCGGAGGGTTAATTCCAGGTTTTATCCTGATGAAGGAATTGCATTTAATTGATACATTTGCCGTCTATATTTTACCGGGCCTTGTAAGTGCGTTTAACGTCTTCATTATTCGTTCCTTCATTGATGGTCTGCCTTATGCGTTACAGGAATCAGCTAAGCTGGACGGTGCCAACGATTTCACGATCTACTGGCGCGTTATTCTTCCTCTTTGCAAACCAGCATTAGCGACCGTAGCGCTCTTCTTGGCGGTTGGACAATGGAACTCTTGGTTCGATACTTATCTGTTTAATGGGTCCAACGAATCGTTGACGACCCTGCAATATGAATTGATGAAAATTTTGCAAAGTACGACAACAAGCGCAACCAATTCCCAGGACGCTGCCAATATGGCGGAGCGTATGGCACAGGTTTCGCCGGAATCCGTCAAAATGGCAATCACCATCATTGTTACCGTACCGATTCTAATCGTCTATCCTTTTCTGCAAAAATATTTTGTTAAAGGTATGACGCTTGGAGCGGTAAAAAGCTAAAACGAGGCAACATTCATTATAAGGGGAGGTTTAGCTCCATGAAGTCAAGAAAAAATAGAATGATCGTATCTTTTGTAATGTCACTAACTTTAGTGGCGACCCTTGCAGGGTGTAGTGGTAATAATCCGTCTGAGGCTACCAAGGCCGTAACAACAGGCGACATCACGCTTACTTATTTTTCGGAAGACTCCAGTACAAATTGGAATAACATGAAGGATGAAGTCGGTAAGGTCATCGCTGAAAAAACCGGAGTAACCCTAGATGCTGAATTCGCTGTCGGAGACCCGGTCCAAAAGATTTCATTGATTGCAGCCACAGGAAACTATCCTGATTTAATCGCTGCTAAGGCGGATGTCGGCAAACTTGTCGATGCTGGTGCAATTATTGATCTGACGGATTTGATCGACAAGCATGCACCGAATATCAAAAAAATGCTGGGAGACAAGCTTGTTCGGACGAAGTACAGTTTGGATGATCAATCCATCTATGTTATTCCGACCTGGTCTGCTGTCGAAGAGGAAAAAATCAAACCCGACGTAGGATTTAAACTCCAACACCGTGTCGTCAAGGAAGCGGGATACCCGGACATTCGTACGGTACAGGATTTTGAAAAAGTCATTAAGGACTATATCACCAAGCATCCGACGGACGAAAATGGCAACAAAAATATCGGACTGTCCCTAAATGCCGACGATTGGCATATGTACCAGGTAACGAATTCAGGCTTCCAAACGACC
Organism: Paenibacillus sp. AK121; assembly: GCF_019042715.1. NCBI lineage: Bacteria > Bacillati > Bacillota > Bacilli > Caryophanales > Paenibacillaceae > Paenibacillus > Paenibacillus sp. AK121. The sequence goes on along the minus strand of NZ_JAHPJM010000013.1, from coordinate 73,723 downwards.
GGGGGACCAGACGACGGCGAATACTTCATCGATCAAAAAACACACCAAGCGACTTATCATTTCCGCCGGCCGGAAGAAAAAGAATATTTCCGCTGGTTGAATCACATGAATGCCATTGGATTGCTGGACCCAGAAAGCTTCGTACAGAAGACAGACCAGTTTAAGGCGAAGGTAGCTTCAGGCCGCGTACTGGGCTTGGCTGATCCAGAGTGGGACTATGGCGACGGACAAAATGCACTAAAAGCGGAGGGCAAATTCGATCAGACTTACGGTCATTATCCAGTCACCATGAGCAAGGAATATAAGGACACCAACTTCTGGCTGCCTGGTTTTGATGGGGGATACGGAATCTCGATCTCTAGCAAGTGTAAGGACCCGGTACGTGCCATCCAGTTCCTCGACTTTCTGGCATCGGAAGAGGGTCAAGTCCTGAATAATTGGGGGATTGAAGGCAAGCATTACACGGTTAAAGACGGCAAACGGACGATTATTCCGGCTGTACTTGAACGGATGAACAATGACAATGCGGCTTTCCAAAAAGAGTCCGGAATCGGTCTATATTGGAACTTGATGGTCCATTATGGTGATGGCATCAAGGACTCGACTGGCAACTATTTTACTCGTAGTTATCCGGAACTGCTGACAGCGACTTATAACAAGTCGGAGAAGGAAGTTCTAAAGGCCTATAAGATTGAGCACTGGAAGGATCTATTCCCGAAGGAAGATGAATTCCAACCGAGAGCATATGGAGCAGCGTATACGATGCCTCTTCCCAATGACGATCCGGCTGTTATTCTCGGAGCCAAGATGAAGGATATTACATGGAAACGGATTCCGGAAGCTGTCATGACCAAGCCGGAAAACTTCGACAAGGTTTGGGATGCCTATATGGCAGAACTGGAGAAAGCCGGAGTACAAGAAATGGAACAATCCTTTACCAAGCATATCCAAGACCGAATTAAGCTGTGGTCCACTAACTAACTCGTTTCGCATAAAAGAACGGGGCCGTTTCCACTTTCCAATTGGAGAGGAGACGGTCCTTTTTCATTAAGGTTTGCGATAGACTGCATTCGTTCAGGTTATAAATCAAAAGCGGCCACCCCGGTTACTTTCTGAGGTGGCCGCTGATCTTTAGAGACAGGCTTCTACGCTGCTTCATGGTGCTGGATGGGCCGGTACAGTTACGGATACGTTAAGAGTGCCTTACTCCGCTTCATTCTTGGACGAAGTAAATAGGTCTTGGGGAAGCTCATCCCTCGTAATCACGTAATCGCTGTTGAACACTTTTATGAGATGATCCAGGGAGTTATATTGTCCGTTGCGGATGAAGTCGCCTGTCCATGTGGTGAAAAAGAGCCAATGTGCTGAATATGTTTGAAGTAATTCAGGATCGCCAATCGGGCCGTTTTCGGACAGACCAACCAGCTTCTTGCCTTGCACGAGATTCACCAAGCTGTCATACTTGCCGATACTTGGGCTATAATTAGCCGCCTGGTTGTAGATATCCACACTTACAATATCGACGACATCGTCTCCCGGATACCACTCGGGGCTCTCGGAGTTCCATACCCAGATCAGGTTGTTCAGGTGATGGTAGTTTGTTAGGCGGTCGTACATGATATGGTACAGTTGCTTGGCGGAGTCTGGCCCTTGGGCGCCCCACCAGAACCATTTGCCTTCCGCCTCGTGCAGCGGTCTCCACAGCACCGGAACGTGAGCGTCTTGGAGGCGTTTCAACTGAGCAGCAATAGCATCGATATCCCGTAGGATAAGCTGATACTCTTCCGACTCGGGATGAGTAAGCGCATATTGAACGTCGAATGTAGTAGCGTCCGTGTAAAACCCGCGCCACCATTCTTTGCCGGGAATATCATGCAGTCCCTTAGGAGCATTCCAGTGCCATGCGAATGTGACAATTCCACCTTCTTTGGCCCATTGAATCGCCTTTTCCACTTCAGTTGAGGTGGCGCCATGTTCGATGCGAGAGGGGGAATAATCCATCATGTCCGTTGATAATATGGCAGGATACTTTCCAGTTTGGTCTTTAATCCACTGGGCATCCTCAAGAGTGTGCTGACCGGAAAGAATGTTGCTGCCGTAACTATCGACGAGATAACCCATAAGTGCCTTGGTTTCCGCAGTCGCATTCGGGTTTACTGGCTTTTTCTCAATCTGATGCAGTTTCGGGGGGGACACTGCTGACAGCTTGACGTAGTCGATATGATATTGGTCCGAATCGACATTGAACTGTATGGTATTGTTTCCCGCACTCAGTCTCAGTTTACCGCCAGATACCTCTGTGTAGCTTGCTGTTGTCGGGAGTGATGTTTCGCTGGTCTGGCCATTGACCACCAATTGGGTCTTTTTGTCTCCATTGGGATTACTGTAACCGATTGCAAGATTGTAAAGCCCGCTTGAGGCTGCGTTATAGGCAAAGGTTAACGACCCTGTGCCTTTAAAGGCTGCGTAACCGGTACCGGAATAACCCGTATCAGCAGCTTCGATGCTGACCTCACCAGTAATGGCTCCGTCTTCGGCTTCCATTTTGCTTATTGCAGCTGGCAGATTGGCGAATTCAACCTTCACATACTCGATCCCGTAATATCCCCAGCCTCTTGAAAAAGTCAGCTCGTTTGTGCCAGCATTCAGCATGATCTTAGTTACCATTTTCTCGTTCACCGCCGCACCTTTCGGAGGAGTAGCCAGCGTTATGTTTTCAGCCATGGTGCCATTGACCTTGATGCTGGTATCCTTGGAGCCAGTGTCCGCCGGAATGTAGTAGCCGAGGCTCAGCCTATAAAGACCTGCTGTAGGCACGTTCACTTTAAACGTAGCCGTCCCGTCAGACTTGCCGGAATTAGGGTCATAGTCATAAAAGAAGGATACATAGCCATCGCCTTTATAAAGCGTATCGCCGGTATAGGGTGTATCCCGTTTTTCTACACCGTAACCTTGAAGAATTGCATCTTTGGAGCTGACGACTATAGGAGAGGAATTGCCGTTAGTGGATAAATCTTGACTTGCATTCATCACCGTTCGGTCTTCAACACCGGTGACCAAGGGAGCTGATTCTGCTTTTGCTAAGCTTGGAATTAAATTGAGAGATACCAACAAAAAGGATAAGAGAACAAAGCTGAGAATACCGAAAGACCTTCTTTTCCATGGATCTGGCATATTATTCACTCCTTGAATTAGTAGATGTTACCGCCTCGATTGACCTGCAACGTATATTACAGAAAACGCTTTCATTAGTGTGTGCATATTAAGTACACTTTGAAGTAATCGATGACAGGTGAAAGACCAGCTTGCATTTTTAAGCATTCTTTCTTCATTTGTATGCGTTTTCAATATTTGTCATTAATTTTTTAGGACCTCACCTCTCTTTAATTTCATCATAAATTAGAGGCGAGGCAGGAACCATACAATGAATTTCGGAGAAAATCATCCTTAAATTATGGATTTTTATACTTCGATAGCAAACAATCTTTATATGTTTTGAAACGTATAACTCAAGATTGTTAAGGCTACATGGGATAAGCGGGAAGGATCGTTTCCATTTGTGGTATCATGCCTATAAGAATATTACCCACATGGGAATGAAAGGGACTAATACATGATTTCTCATCGACTGCTTAGCGACGAAACTGTTTATCAATTAACGAACCAGATTCATAGAGACCAACACTTGTTATTCTATAGCTATTTAAGTCAACGTAAGGAGCAAGCTAAATTTGTTGGTCAATATGTAGATGACAAGCTGACAGGGGTCTTAGCATACTTTTGCGGGCTCTCCTTCCCTGCGTTTTCTTTCCACTGCATAAACCGAGAGAAACTTAACTTTTCAGCTCTTATTGCTTTTACTGAGGAACTCATTCAACTTAAGAAAAATACCGTTTGTGGTACAATCCTGTGTGATCGTGACCTACAACTTTTTCAGTCTCATGGGCTCATAACGGGTAACCCACAACGTTTCTTAACGATGAAACATATGGATCAATCGAAACTGCTTGATTCTAACTTGGCTGAGTTAGTTAAGGAAAACGAAGTTCCAGAAATAGTGGATTTATTACGAAATGGGGGCATGAAATTTTTTACGAGGAGCGAACTCGAACAATATCCTTTCCTTGGGATCAAGGAATGTGGTCATTTTATTGCCGTAGGTGGCTTTCACTTTTATGATTCTAAGCTCGTGGAGCTCGGAAACATATATACAAGCACTGCTCACAGAGGGAAAGGGCTAGCAAAGCACTTGACGAGCCAACTTACAAAACTGGGCAGAACGCTATCATCAGATGTCTATCTGGGAGTACTGGAGGAGAACCAAGCTGCTGTACAACTTTACAAGGGTTTAGGCTATGAGGTTACGGCTGAACAGACGATTGTTGATTTTAAACTATCTATTGATTGACAAACTATAGCATACGGCATCGTAACTGAATTTAGTTATAATCCTGAGGAGCCAACTTCATGGACTATTAGTATCGAGAACTCTAAAATCGTGCTCACTTCGGCCATCTTATTCCAATATATGAAACAGCATCACAATTTGGAGGATACGTTAACTCATTTTATGCGCGATCACTTTTCATACTTCAATTAAACAGTATCCAACGTATTATAAAAACTTACTTAAAGATACATATCAATGTAAAGAGGTAAGACCCATAAAGAATGAAATTGCTGGATAAGCAAATAAAGGAAGCTGGCTAAGTCAACTGGAGGGTGCAGATATGTGGTTTGGGAAGAAAGAAACGCAACTGGATCGAATAAAAGACAAACTGAATCAGGCCATGCACAAAGACAAGGATTTCTCGGTGTTTGGAGCATCCTCACATCAGTACAGGGTTAAAGAGAAGCTTACAGCAAAAGAGCTGGCGGACTGGCAAGCCCACAATCAAGTCACCCTACCCGAGCATTACGCGCAGTTTTTAACAAACATCGGCAACGGAGGCGCCGGACCCTATTATGGAGTTTATCCGATTGAAAAGGCAACTTCCTATACCGAGCACCAGGCACTCCTTGCAAAATCCGTTCTGCATCCCGGGATGGCCAAAGAGGAATGGAACCATCTGATTGAGCCCTTGACCAAGGATGAGGACATCCCTGATGAGGAATACGATGACGCCCGTAATAAGGTGCTGGGCGGCATGTTGTGCATAGGTACCCAAGGCTGCGAATACGACATGTATCTCGTACTTGAAGGGAAATACAGGGGGAGAATTGTGTACACCTCCGATTTTCATCCCGATCATCCCTTTTTCTTTGTCTATGAAGACAGCTTTCTGGACTGGTACGAGCGCTGGCTGGATGAAATTATTTTGGATTATGATATCGGGTGGTTTGGCAGTCGAATGCCGGGTGATGAGAATGCACTGATCCAGATGTATCAGAGCGCTCCAAACGAAGAAATCCAAGCAAAGGCGCTTGATGGAATGTTCAAGTTTAAGGAAGTTGCCCAGCCAACCCTTGGTTTTTTGAAAAACATTGCGGAGCAAAGCCCAAAAAATCGGACCACAGCTGTTTGGCTAATCTGCAAAACTTCTTTTGACAAGGGTAGAAAATATCTTCTGGAATTGTTGCAATCGGATGAACATAGGGATTTTCTGCAAGCTTTAACGATTCTGCACGCTTCCAGTAAAACAGCAAATTTAACGGAATTTATTCCAGTGATTTTGCAAAGTCTTGACAGGATTCATGACCCGGAAACGTTGCGTTATGCAGGATATATTTTAGAGGATTACGGTGAGATTACGCTCCGAAATTTTGCGCCTTTCTTGTGTCACGCCGACCCGAAAATGCAGACCACTGCCATCTATGCCGCGCGTAGTTGCGAAAACAAGCAGGGAAGCTGGCAGATCATTGAACAGATGTTGATAGGGGGCGACCCGCAGGTTCTGAAAAACATGATTTTATACTGGGGCATTATTCCACATGAGAAGTTGCTGCCTTACTATAAGGCGGTATGGCCGGAATATAAAAAAAATCCGAATTTCAAAGAAAAATTTATCGGTTGTTTGCGAGAACTACATTTGCCAGATGATTATTTCGATAAAGACGAATCGTGAGAAATGAGATTTGGGAATTATGATAACGTGCCAGCAAATTCTACAAGGTAAATCAATAAAAAGCGAAATAAAGGAAAGGGCCATCCCGCAAAAGGATGGCTCATTAAGCAAGTTATTCTATTGAGTTTTTCGTTGCCTTATACATATTTTCTACGTGTTCGTCGACTTCATTTCGTGACATGCGTAGGCGAGCCACAGAAGTACCATATCCTATTTCTATTTTACCTTCTTCTAATCCTTTGAAAATTCCATCTGCGAAGTCATCTAATGGTTCTCCTTGCGTGTGCAATCCTGCTCCACCTAAATCTGTATTCACTGCCGGAGGGACAACTTCAATTACCTCTACAGACGTATCAGAAAGTTGGTGTCTTAGGCTAATTGTAAATGAATGAAGTGCCGCTTTCGTTGCTGAATAAATCGGAGCAATCACAAACGGCGTAAAAGCTAACCCAGAAGTGACATTAATGATAGTCGCCTCTTCTTTTGTTGCAAAATATGGAGCCAGCAGCATGGATAGATGGAAAGGTGCTTCAATGTTAGTTGTGATTTCTTTACTGAAATAATCCCAATTGTTTTTTGCATCCGTTTTTAGAACGTTAAAGCGTTGTTGGATACCGGCGTTGTTAACTAACACATTTACTTCTGGATAGTTGGTTGTTACCCAATCCGATAATGCTATACGCTCGGATTCAATATTCAAATCACTTACATGAGTAATAAGGCTAGGCAATTTCTCTTTCGCTTTTTGAAGTACATGTTCACGTCGTCCAGAAACAATGACTTTATTTCCAGCTTTTAAAAATCGTTCTGCAAAAGCTAATCCTATTCCAGTACTTCCACCCGTAATTAGTATTGTATTTCCTGAAAGTTTCATTATATGTTCTCTCCTTTTAGGATTCAATTTTCAACGAAATTTATCTAGAATAAATGAGGGTTAACTTAGATAAAATGATATATAAAAAACGGCAGATTAGGATTTTATTCTCACATCCTAGTCTACCGTTTTTTATTTGATTTAGTCTGTCTAAAACTTATTTTTGCAGGGTGCCGGGAAAATGTACATTAGTGCTTTTTTGGATTCATTACAGGTCTGCACAAGCCGGACTGGAAATGACGAATGCAGTGGGAGTACAGCTCCATAGCGGCTATACACGCCTCGCACTTATCTGGCCGGGATGTTGCGCGTTCCCTCCGTCATCGGGGAGGAGCAAAGCGGACACACCGGTGGCGTGCCTGCACTGGCCGTAGTTGTGCGGCGTCCACCTACTGTGTCGCGCCGCATCCACGCCTTGCAGGCGGCGTCCGTGCATTTCCACACAGGCACATCGACGCGTGGCTCTGTCTGTGACCTAGCCGCCGCCGAGGCCGTCCGTGCTGTAGTGGCGGCTGGGGTTGACCCCGGTCTGCTGCTCACGCGGGTTGCCGTGCCAGACGCTGGCGAACCACCACCGGCCCGGCTGCCATAACCCGAAGTACCCTTTGGTTGGCCAAAGCTGCTGCGACGCGTGTCCGGCTTGGAAGTCTCGGGGGGAGTGACCCCATAGGCTTCCAGCAAGAAGCGAGACACGGCGGCAGGCTTGCCGTGATTGGAGGCGGGGGAGGTGATGTACAGCAGCTCCTTCGCCCGGGTGACGGCCACGTAAGCGAGGCGGCGCTCTTCCTCCAGCGCAGCATCGTTATCCACAGCCGTTGCGGGGGCGGCGCCTGCCCGACGATCCTCTGGCAGCTCGCTGTGTAGAGCCGAGCTATGCGGAAGGATGCCTTCACTTGCTCCGATCCAATATACGCAAGGGAACTCCAGTCCCTTGGCACGGTGGATCGTCATGAGCCGAACAGCATCGCTGTCTTCCTCTCTGCGCAGAGATTCCATCTGGCGGTGGCGCTCTGAAAGCTCGTCCGCAAAGTTGACGAATGCCTCTACCGTGTCAAAGCGCTTGGCTGCCGTTTCAAGCTCCTCCAGACTTTCTTGCATCGTTTCCTTATAATGTGTCCACGCGCCCGTATCTCCGCTTTCCAAATACTTGTCATAAAAGACGCGCCGCATTTCTTGAATGGCATAGGCAGGCTTCATGGTAGTGAGACTGCGAATCAACCGAATGCGTTCTTTCACCTGTTCACGCTGAAAATCACGTAGTCGATCCCAGCGGCTGAGGTGGATTAGCGGGTATTTTTTAGCCTGCTGTTTCTCTTCGCGCATAATCCATTCCATCCCAGCCTCACGGGAGACATACAGCGGTCCAAGGGTACTTGGAATGGATTCCATTCGACGGGGATTCAGCGACAAGCGCAAGTGATCCATTAAGGGACGAATCAGAGACTGATCGTAAAATACGGCTCCTGCTCCGTACTGAATAAATGGGACATCCCGCATAATTAATTGCTCAAAAATAGATCGGCTTCCGCTGGCTGTCCGATGTAAAATAGCGATATCCCGATAGCGAAGACGACCTTCTTCTACCTGCCCGAGCAGATGAGTAACAATATGTCCCGCCTCTTCCTCAGGCCCAGATGGGGTGGCAAACTGTGGCGGCAAGCCCTCACGCCCGGCAGCCGCAAGACGTTTGGAGCGTCGATGGACATTTTTGGCGACGATGTTGGAGCCCAGCCCCAAAATGCGTGCATCACTGCGATAATTAATATCAAGAGTAATGACCTTTGCATCTTTATAGACCTTATCAAACTCCAGAATGGATTCCTGGCGGGCTCCATTAAAGGTATAGATCGTCTGGTCATCATCTCCGACGACCATCAGATTGCGATGCCTCGCAGCCAATCGTTGCACCATTTCGTATTGCAGGGCATTCGTATCCTGAAATTCATCGACCATGATATAGGAAAAACGTCGTTGAAGCGGCAGAAGCACATCCGGATCACGCAGGAGAACGGAGGCACGCAGCAGAATATCGTCAAAATCCATTTTGCTCCGTTCCTGTTTCCACGCTTCATAGGCGAGCATGGCACGCTTGGCATCCGCTTCCTCGCGTATGGTTTCCGGCAGCTCATCTGCGCTACGGCCTTCCGCTTTCCAGGCGGAGAGGGCGGACAGCAGGCTTTCCGGCTGGAAAGCCTCACTCAGTCCAAGCTGGCGCAGCATCATTTTCATAACGGTATGCTGGGCCTGTGTCTCACCGAACACTTCATCTTGCACACCGCGATGTCGCAGCATCGCCAAAGCGAATGAGTGGAAGGTACGCGCCTGTACTGCGCGTGCAGCGGCAGGTCGCACACCGGGTAGTCCCGCGATGCGCAGCTTCATTTCGGCAGCTGCTTTGCTGGTGAAGGTTACCAGCAGGATGGACGATGCAGGGACATCCCGCATCGCCATGAGGTAGCCTGCACGGGCAGCCAGCACCGTGGTTTTACCGCAGCCAGCCCCTGCCAGGGTTAGAAGGGGGCCTTTACCATGGCGTACAGCCTGAATCTGCGGGCGGTTCAGATGAATGCCCGCGTTCTCTATAGCACGAAAATAAGCCGCGTCTTGGTCGGTGTCGGGTACCAGCGTTATACTGGTATCCATAGAGGCTCGACGTGCCTGAGGGCTCGTCGTTGAATAAGGAACCCCGATAGGTCGGGGGTAAAATGCAGGATTTGGGTTCATGATCCTGAAACCCCTTTCGTTCTTAAAATCTTCCATTTTCACAAATGGGGGTAGTTTTTGGTATGATAGAGTTCTAGTCAGCTTTAGTTGATGATAAGAACAAGGCGAATGGACTAAAAATGATGCTGAATTCATGCGGATCTAGAGCAGGAGCGTCAGAACGTTAATAGGTTGACGCCAATGCCTATAGCCTCAAACAGGCGATATGACCGCATTCCATTATACAGGAGTTCGAGGCTTGCCAACAGAAAAAAACTTTGGGATATACGGACGGTACAGTGAAATCCGGCTGGATATGGGGAGGAAATGACGATGAAGCTGATTCAACGTATAAAGGAAGGCGCTAATCGCGCAACAGAAAAGGCGCAGCATGCTGTCGAGATTAGTAAGATTAATTCGCAAATTACAACGATTCAGCAGGAAATGGATGTTCATTTCTTACGAATGGGTCAAATCTTTTACGAAGGCTACCGGGCATCCGATATGTCAGTGGCTGAAACCGAGATGACACAGTTGTCTACTGCTTGTGATGAGCTTCAGGATGAAATTGATGAGCTGCGCAGTAGAATTGCAGAATTGAAAAACGCCCATTTATGTACCTGTGGTGCAGTTGTGCCGCTGGATGCGAACTTTTGTCCCAAATGCGGACGCAAGTTAAATGGAGGACAGGCTGCCTCCAAGCAAGTAGCGGCCGTGCGGGAAGAGGTGCCAACAGACGCCTATTCTTTTGATCTGCGCAAGCCTGAGGCAGCGAAGGATGCTGTGCCTGCCTACATGGAGTATGCAGAAGATGAAGTAATCGATCGGCATGAACAGGATGAGCGGTATGAAACGCACGATCCAACGGAATCAGACCGCAATTACACGGTGTCTGATTTTACTCCGGAAGAAAAAGCGGCATTCGATGAAGAGTGGGAGCGCCGTCGTCAGGAAGAACTGGAGAAAGAACACCATCGTCTTGAAGAACTGGAACGTGAACGGGAGCGTCAGGAGGAGCTGGACGAGCGCATTCGATATTGGAAGGCCAACAATTCGGGGGCAGAGAAGCGGGCAACACCGTCAACGCAAATACGCGAAAATGTAAAATGCCAAATCTGCACAGCGGAATTACCCAAAGGCTCCAAATGGTGCCCGCGCTGTGGAGCTGAACAGATTTGACGCAGCCGAACAGGCTGCCGCAGGACACAGATATAACGCCGGGCAGCATAGGGGGAACAGAACATATGGAGCGTTTGCTGCAACATCTGCGGAATCTGGGTTTTACGGAGATGGAAGCCAAGGTGATGGTCGAGCTTTCGAGACAAAATGCGGCTTCCGGCTATGAAGTTGCTAAGCGTTTGGGGGCATCGCGCTCCAACGTGTACGCAGCTTTGCAGCGTTTGGCCGGGCAGGGATATCTCAGAGCGAGTGCGGGAGAGCCTGTACGCTACAGCATGCCGCCGCCGGGTGAGCTGACCCGAATGATCGAAGGGCAGATGCGGGAGTCCCTGCTGGCGGTGGAGAAGGAGATGCCACGAACAGAACCAGCCAAGCCGACCTTCTACAACGTGGAAGGTGACCGGAAGGTGCTGGAAAGTCTGACACGCGAGCTGGAACGGGCACAGCATGAGATTGTGCTGGATTTGTGGCGCGAGGAAGCCGAACTGTTGCGGGAAGCGTTGAAAAAAGCCGAGAGTCGGGGTGTGCGTCTGCTATGGTCCTGCGACAACGGAGAAAGTATGTTGGGACCGTGGCTACCGCGTGCGTCTGGTACAGACGGACAGGAAACGTCAGGGCGTAAGTTTTCCTTTGTTATTGATCGGCGTTGGTGCATGCTGGGTATGCGGGGAGAGAATTGCCCGACACAGGCGCTTATTACCGAGCATCCGGTGATGACAGGTTTGCTGCTTGATCATTTTGCCCAGGATCTTATTTTGTATGAGCTGGAGCATGATATGGGCAGCGAGCTGTCGACCCGATATGGCTGGCGGTATGAAAGCATTATCGGCAAATATATGTCAGCCGGAGAATAGTATAAGGATTACTGGGAGGGAAGTTCCATCAGGGCCCGGCATACAGATGTAATATAGCCCGCTTGATGAGGCACGAATTGATCCGGTGTAATCAGGCGGCGAGTTTTTTCCGGGTTCGGCCCTGACGTAATACCTTGGGCTTCGATAAATGGAATATGGCCTTCAAACAGGGCTAGTGCTTGGTCAAGGTCTGCTTCGTACAGTCCGGCTACTTCTTCCTGCTGGAGACAATAGGCTTCCAGGGGCTGGTTGGACAGCAGTCCAAACACCGAGCTGACCTCCCGATCCCAAAAAGAGGTGCCCTGTGCGGTACCTTTACTTTCATACCGAACGGTCATCAGTGGTGTTAAGGAGGTAAAGGGAACATAAATGCCTAGTTCTTCCTCCAGCTCGCGAGCCGCCTGGGACATATCTTCGCCTGAAGTCAAATGCCCGGCGGCTGTAATATCGTAGCATCCGGGAAAGGTGTCCTTTGTATCCTGACGCTGTTGGAATAGCAAGCGGCGGCCTGTCGAGGTGTCTCGTGCCAGCCAGCAGTGAAAGGTATGATGCCAGTAGCCCTTGGCATGTGCTTCCTGTCGGGAGGCTGTGCCGAGGGGGGTGTCTTCATCGTCGTAGATATCCAGAAGCTCGCTAGTCATCGTGATTCCTCCTATCATATGCAGAAAATCAAAGTCTACTTTACAGTATAACGTGTTTTCCGTTCTGACGATATGATGGACGATGTGGAATGCGGAGTAGCTTTTGGGGTATGCTGGGAACATGGGGATTTGCGCCATAACATAGCTTTATGATTGAAAGGAGCGATTTTACATGGAATGTATTGTACATTTCCGAGTTATGCATCCAGAGGAGCCCAAGGAACTGCGTGGGCTGATTATGCTGGAAAGCGGAGGCAAGCCGGGGATTGATCAAATAACAGATATGTTCAAGAATATGGGCTATGATGTGCGTCCAGACAATCCCGAGGAATTGATTTTTAAACCCGTCGATGCCAGAGCGAACTATACATATATCCGGGTAATTGAGCTGGATACGGGTGAGGAAGTTTATCAGGAAGACAGGGATTTGCGCGCGATTTTGGAAACCTTGCTGAATAAGCATTAAAAATTAGGAAAACTCACTGTTGGAATGAGATAAAGCGATCCTGTCGCCATTCATAGGAACGGAGAACAAATAATGAGATTGTATATTATCCGACATGCAGACCCCGATTATCCTAACAACACCATCACGCCAGAGGGTCATTTGGAAGCCAAGGCATTGGCCAAACGGCTGTCCAGTCACGGACTGGACCGTATTTACGTCTCTCCTTTGGGACGGGCCTTGGATACGATGCGGTACACCGCCGACTCTCTCGGTATGACTTATGAAGTGGAGGACTGGACGCAGGAGCTGGCTCTAAAGCTGGAGGATACTCCATACGGTCGTCTTTCCCATTGGGATTTGCCTGGTGAAGTGATTCGTTCCGGGTCGCCTCTGCCGACCCATGATTCTTGGAAGGAAATTTCCTATTATCAGGGGACGCAAAGTCCTGAAACCTTCGAGCGACTGAAAGTTCATTCTGATGAATTTTTGAAGCGGCAAGGCTTTGAGCGGGTGGAGGGCAGGTACCGAATTCTGAAGCACACGGAAGACAGGGTAGCCGTATTTTGTCATGGCGGCTTCGGGCTAACCTGGCTTGCACATCTGTTGGAACTACCGTTGGCTTTGGTTTGGTCCGGTTTCTGGATGCCGCCTAGCTCCGTAACCACCATCTTGTTTGATGAACGCTCCAAGGAATGGGCAGTTCCCCGTTGCATTGGCTTCGGTGATATCTCCCATCTGTACGCAGAAGGTTTGCCAGTCAGACCTCGGGGTATTATCACCAACTTCAATTAATGATTTTTAGAGCCATGCTAAAAACGGCTTAAGACGATGCACCGTCTTAAGCCGTTTGTTGTATTCATAGGAATGTAGTTCGAGTCAGCGTGCTTCAACGAATCCCTCTAGCTTGGAAGTGCAATGTGCACAGCGGGTAGCAGCTATAGGAATTTCGGACAGGCAATGTGGGCACTCCTTGATTGTTTTTTCCTGAGGAGGTTTTTCTTCCTCTTTGCGCTTCAGCATGTTAATCCCTTTGACCAGCATGAACACACAGAAGGCCACGATGAGGAAATCTAGCAGGACATTAATAAACTGACCATAGGCAAGGACCGCAATCCCTGCTTCCTTGGCTTGTGCCAAAGTCTTGCGTGTACCGTCAGCATTTAGAGGGTCGGCAGCTTGTAAAGCTACATATAAGTCTGGAAAATTCATACCGCCCAGAAGTTTACCAATCGGAGGCATAATAATATCGTTTACCACAGAAGTAACAATCTTGCCAAACGCTCCACCAATGATAACACCGACTGCGAGGTCAATCACGTTACCCCGTACAGCGAATTCTTTAAATTCTTTAATAAAACCTTTTCCACTCATGTGAGTGCACACCTTCTTTGCATAAAATCATTTATCTATAATACATGCTATGTCAATTGAGGGCAATTCCAAATTGATGTATTGCACTTTGTCACAAAATCACATGTTCATTTGTCTTCTGTATGTAAACCAATAATGGAGGCGATGTATCGTGAGTTTAAGATTTAACCACAGAGCAGTGAGTCCTAGTACATTCAAGGCAATGATGGAGATGGAAAAATATATTTCCGGTCGTTTTACAGACAAAGTATTGTACGAACTGCTGAAAATTAGAGTATCCCAAATCAATGGCTGTTCCTATTGTCTTGATATGCATGCAAAGGATTTGCTAAAACTAGGGGATTATGCTGACCACATTTTGCAGCTTGCTTTATGGCGGGAGGTTCCTTTGTTCACAGAAAAAGAACGTGCTATGCTTGAATTAGCTGAAGCGGTCACTCATATTTCAGAGCAAGGGGTACCCACAGACTTGTATAATCGAGTCAGAGAACATTTTACAGAGGAAGAGTATGTAGATTTGATTACCGCAATTAATGTGATCAACAGCTGGAACCGGATTGCCATAGCGACCGGGATGTATCCAGGCAGTCTTTAATGAACAGGGGGCTACACTTTGACTGGCAAAGAACAAGGGATTGAACAAGAATCGGTGGATGTAAGTCTGGAAGAGCTGTATCAGAAATATCGCAAATATTCTTTTGCCATTGCTTATCGCATGCTTGGAACGGTTACGGATGCCGAGGATGTCGTTCAAGACTGCTTTGTCGAGCTGGAGAATAAGCCCCTGAATGATATACAGAATCCCAAAGCATATGTAGCCAAAATGACGATGAATCGATGTCTGAATCTACTGAATTCTGCGCGTAAGCAAAGAGAGACATATGTAGGAGAATGGTTGCCGGAGCCGCTGGGTGAGAGTGCAGATCTCCCTGCCGATTGGCTGGAACGTAAAGATATGATTTCTTACGCATTTCTGGTTCTGCTTGAGCAGTTAAAACCGATAGAGCGAGCTGTTTTTGTGCTGAGAGAAGCTTTTCAATATGATTATAAAGAAATTGCAGAATTACTGGGCAAGACCGAGAGCAACTGTCGGCAGTTGTTCAGTCGTTCCCGTCGTATTCTATCTTCCGGAGAATCTGCTCCTGAAGCTCCAATCAGTCCTAATATAAATAACTCTTCCCGGGTAAAACTGCTAGAGCGTTTTACAACCGCTTTTCTCGCCTACGATGTGACTGCTATGCTGGAACTACTGGCTGAACAACCTATATTCGTGTCAGATGGTGGAGGTAATGTGCATACAGTGATGAGGCCGATGGTTGTACGCAAAGGCGTTCTCGCCCTGTTGACCTCTCGTCGGGTATTAACCGTTTTACGAGAAAGAGATGTGGTCCACACCGTCATTAATGGTGAGGTTCAGCTGGCATTTCTGAAAGACGGTGAAGTGAGAGAAACCTTATGCCTCATACTGACACCGGACGGGGAGCATATTCAGAATTTTTATTTAATGGTTAATCCAGATAAGCTGGGACACATCCATATATGACAGAAGAAGCTAGCGTAAAAAATGAACTGCCCAAACATAAAAAACCTTGATTCCTTGCTTAGGATCAAGGTTTTTTGCTGTTTTCATAACTGCCGAGCTTGATGAAGAGCCAGATCGCCTATCCAGGGAAGCTTGAGCCACTTTCCTTGTCCCGCACGAATTAACAAGATAATCCACAAGGCAAGGCTTGCCAGCGTTAGCAGGGAAGCGAGGAAAGGACCGAGTAGCGGAATGAATCCGACCAGCACATGTCCGATCATGAGGGCTACAAAAAGAAGTATGGATTGCAGTGCGTGAAATAATACGAATCGGCTTTTCTTTTCCAGCATGACAAAGGCCAGCGCGCCAATAAAGGCGAACAAATAGCACAGGACAGCTGCTATATTTTCATCCAATCCTGTGGAAGACTTATAGACTGACATGTCAGGCATATCCTCCTTTATAAAAGATTCAAGCTAAGTCTCCGTACTATACAAGCTATGAGGATAGGATTGAAGGATATGCCCGATCTCGGTAAAAAAGTTGTCTCTACACAAAACATACTAACTCATTGAACCACTTCCACCTTACGAATTGCCTGATAGTCTTTCCCGAGAATCCGTTTCGGTTCCCGCCAAACGTTTTAGAAACGTATTTCTCCAGTTTACGGACAATTCTTCCACTTCGAGAATTTGTTTAATACCCTCGATATGATCCTTCTCTTGATGCATAATTCGATTGGCAAATGAAACCGTAATTGCTTTCGGATGGCGATGAAGGAGGGATAGTCCGTCGGCTTTAGAGGCAACTCCCTCTTCCAGAACGCGGAAGTAGAATCCCGTGTAGCCTGTTTGCTGTACCTTCAATGGCATGTCCGGTACGCCGTACTTGATGGACAACTTGTAGCAAGGCTGTCTCGGCTGGCTAACTTGAACGATAGCTTTGCCAAGCTTAAAGACGTCTCCAATGCAAACGTCGGATTCTAGCAAACCCTTTATCGTTAAATTTTCCCCGAACGCGCCGTAATCGAGCGGTCTCCGCAATTCATTTTCCCAGAACGGATAGTGCTCGTAGGGATAGACGCATACAGCTTTCTCTTTACCCCCGTGATGAACTAGATCGCCCTGCCCATCCCCTTCGAAGTTTAGATAAGATAAATACAAATATTCATCTGTGGCCGACTTGAATATCCCCGTAGAAACGTCCTTCTGATTAAACTGGATCTGCTTGGGCATGCCGACATTAAGTGAAAGGATTTTAATAGATGCCATTCGGATCACCCCTACTCTTTTTACATTTCGGTAATTCCTTCTTTTGACTCTGTTCGTCCCCGTTTCCATTTTACACTCCTCTATGCGCTATTTGCGAATTTTTGATTAGTCTCCGTTAATGGGATAGAGTCCTGTTTGGGCAACTCATCGTTCCGGGAGCGATGTTCTCGTTCGAACATACCCGATCTCGGTAAAAAAATGAATTAGAGAATGTGTATAAAAATGCGAAAAAGGCTGAACGAAAAGAATTCGTTCAGCCTTTTAAACGGTTATGCACATGTTTTGCACATGTTGTATACACTTTATCCACCGCATATTAATATTTATCCACAGAAATAACATGATTTATACACAAATTGTGCACAATCTGTAGATAATATTACGATAATTCATACTTTGCACACAGTTTGTCCACAAACTATCAACATATTGGGTGTAATTGTGGATATACTTCCGTAATTATCGATCACCAGTTTTTAAATGGCGGCGTGGGTGCGTGATTTTACCCATTTTATTCTTGTCATCCTCTTTGGGGATAAGTCGTTCATCGGTACGTCCTTCGTGATGGTTATCAAAGGCATATTCGGTCATTTTCCACTCGGAAGTACCCAAAACAACATCAGCGGGAAAGTGCTGGCCTCTGTGCAAATGTTGCTCATGTCCATCCTCATCCACATAAATACCATCCACTTCTACCTTTTCACCCGTTAGTGGGAGTAAATCCTTTCCTTTGTGTTCCATTGGTATCCCCTCCGTCTGGCTTATTCTTCGTTAATTTGTCCGGACAGAGGTTCTTTTATCCACAAGCTGCAGTAAAATATCCTCGGCAATCTGGTCTGCGGGATGAGGTTTGCGAAGTAACTCAATCGCCTGCTTCATTTCCTTAGCAAGAGAGGGGGTGGAGATCAGATCCAGACAATGTTGAATCAGTTCCTCTGTTGTGCGAGCAATGCGGGCAGCTCCTTTTTGCTGCAGATACAGAGCATTATTTAGTTCCTGCCCGGGTACGGGTTTGAACACCAAGATAGGTAAACCCGATGCGATGCTTTCCGAGAGTGTGATACCACCGGGCTTTGTAATCACCAGATTGCTTGCTCGCATAAGTGCCGGGACGTAGTCCACGAATCCGTAGGTGTAGATGTCGGGGTGGTCCGCATACAGCGCATCCAATTCTGCTTTTAGCTGCTGGTTGCGTCCGCAGACGATCAGCAGTCGTAGCTGCGGAAGTCGGCTTAAATGACGACAGATATCCAGTATGCCGGATAACACACCATATGCACCTGCCATAATGAGCAACGTGGTCGTCTCAGTTTGTAACGGTGGGATTACCTGTTGCTGATCAGGGACTTCGTTGACAGATAGGTTATAAAAAGAAGCGTGAATCGGAATCCCGGTCGCGGCAATACGTTCGATAGGTATTCCTCGCTGTACGGCTTCCTGCTGAAGATCCTCAGTGGCTACATAGTAGCGATCAATATCGGGATGCAGCCAGCGCCCATGCAGGTCAAAGTCTGTAACCACGTTGACAATAGGCAAATTCATTCCCATTTTGCGGCGTAACGCCGGGAGAGCGAGCTGCGGGAACGTATGGATTACGAGATCCGGCAACTCCTTTTTCAGTGTGAGAGCAAGTTGACGCATTCCGAATGAATGCAACACATGGCCAAAGGCCGATTTAGCCTGCATACCGCGCGTGATGTTATAGACCCAGCCGTAAAGCTGTGGAATGGTTTTGAAGCTTTGCATATATACAAATTTGGTCAGCCCATTCAACCATGGATGTGATTCAGCCATCAGGTCGAGTAGTTGTACCTCGCAGTGTCCGAGTCTTCGCAGACTATCCATGATTGCCCGGGCGGCCTGCACATGGCCTTCCCCGTAGCTGGCGTATAATATTAGAATTTTCGGTGCTGAGACTTCCATGATTGTTTAGCCCCCTATATTCAATAAGCACATGTAGCTCATTTCAGGAACGTTCCAAGTTGAGGGAGGATACGGCTGGCAAAACGAAACGCTCTAGCAATGTTCGTGGGTTTTTCCAACGGTTTACCTTGCTGTCTGCTGTAAATACCACGACTGCATTCGCTTCCGGTATCAGATAAATTTGCTGTCCTCCATGTCCGTGTGCACACGCATAATCAATGCCGTGGAGTCGTCCAGTCCACCATTGGAATCCGTAATCTCCGAATTCCGGATAGCCTTCAATCTGTCGCTGCGTCGCCTCATGCAGCCAATCGGCTGGAATCAATTCTTTTCCACTCCAGATGCCTTGATGAAGGCAGCAATCGCCGAATTTAGCCATGTCTCGCGACGTCAGATACAGTCCGATGTGGCCCATGGTGTAGCCCTCTGGATCTTGTGCCCAACCACTTTTTCCGAACCCTAACGGTTCGAATAAATGCTGGAGAGCATAGGTATAGGCGTCAATGCCACAGCAACGGGTGAGCAGAACGGACAACAGATGTGAATCCACACTGCGGTATTGGAATACGCCGATTTGATCCTCCTGTACAGGTAAGCGTAGGGCAAAGGACGGCCAACTTTTGCTGCGATGAAAACGGTGGATAAAGGCTTCACCGAGCTTTTTGCCCGTCTGCCAATACAAGCCTGACGTCATAGTCAACAGATGACGAATTGTAATCCGTTCTAGCAGTGTTTCCTTCCGCTTGGGTAAATACTCAGGCAACAACTTATGCACAGCGGTCTCTGGTCCGGGCATATCCCCACGTGCCATAGCAATGCCGACGAGCGTGGAAGTGAAGCTTTTGGTTGCGGAACGCAAATCGTTCAGGGAGCTTGCTTCATGACCGTTGTAATAGCGTTCCCAGATCAGCTTGCCGTGGCGAAGCAGCAGAAAGCTATGCATTTTCGGAAATTTGGCTCGGATTTCGTGGTCTGCCTGATCAAGTAGGGAGGCATCGATGTCTTCCTCTTCACAAGTTCCGAGGTTCAGCGCAGACAGACGGGCAACAGGTGCAGTGAACAGTGGAGCATAACGGCTCATCCTTTTCCCCCCCTTGTTATGTTTATTTATTTTACCCCAAACACATACGCTCCAAAAGCCGATAAATAAGGTATATACCTCTATGCAGCAGCTAATTGAGAACTCCAAATGATATGAAGCGTAAAAGATAGGTAAAATCAATGTAAATTTACTGGAAAGCTGAAAGCTGTATCTGAATATGGTATAATGGGGTAGTGATTCAGCCAAAAGAAAATCGGTTAATAATAGTGTCAGGTACATGCCTCGCATAAGGCATTCCCGACCTAAGCTGCACTAGACATACTACTTCACTGCATAAGGACATCAATACTTTTCGGCATTCTCTTCAACGGAGCACTTATTTTCAACGTTTTGGGAGGGAGTTACATGGCAACGAAAGGTCATAATGAAGTTAAGGAAAGTCTGCGGGAAATGACTCGAATTTTCCGGCCTAAGGATCCCAAAAAATTTGTAAAGGAATATGTGCGAAAATACCGGATAACAGGAGGGTATGAGGAAGAGTTGACCATGGTGGTGGAAAACGAACTCGGCCGCATAAATTCTTCAGTATCTTAAGGGTTCGCTTACGAACAACTAGAAACACGACTTTTATAAACCGTCATCCACAGAGGAGACGGTTTTTTTGTGTCCGTCCTGCATACAATGGGATAGGTTTAGTGAATTTGTATGCTCAAAGGAGGCGGATTCCAATAGAAATAGCGATACGAACACCGGAGGAAATCGGCTACATGAGGGAGGCCGGACGTATTTTGGCAGATTGCCATCGTACGCTGGAAAGTCGTATTCTTCCGGGAATCACAACGCTTGAAATCGATGCTTGGGTGGAGCAATTTCTAAGCAAGCGTGGAGCTACGCCTGAACAAAAGGGCTATAAAGGGTTCCCTTATGCTACCTGCGCTTCGGTCAATGAGGTGGTATGTCACGGCTTTCCCTCGGAGCGGGTGCTTCATGACGGGGATATTGTGACCATCGACATTGTGGTCAACAAGGACGGGTGGCTGGCTGACCGGGGATGGACCTACGCAGTGGGTAACATCAGCCGGCCGGTAGCAAAGCTGTTGCGGCACACCCATAAGGCGCTAATGCGAGGCATCGACGTTGCCCGCCCCGGCAGGACATTAGGGGATATCGGGCATGCGGTGGGAAAAGCGGCAGGCTGGCGGCGGTACGGTAACGTCAAATCTCTGATCGGGCATGGGATCGGCCGCCAAATGCATGAACCGCCGGACGTTCTCCACTACGGTCGTGCCAGAACAGGATTGCCACTGCGCGAAGGGATGGTGATTACCATTGAGCCGGTATTTACCCTCGGACCCGAAGGCGCGGTGCTCTGGGGGGATGATGGTTGGACCATCAGCACAGCAGACGGCAGTTGGGGCGCTCAATATGAGCACACCATTGCGATTACAAAGAACGGTCCTTATATTTTGACCTCGTAAAAGAGTATTGTGCCATAGGGAGTCCAATGTGCGGGTCGTGTGCATAAGACTCTCTTGGTAAGTTTTTTAGCATGGCCTATCCACTTCACCAAACAATGAGCTTCTTGTTATAGATCATAGATCGAGATTCGGATCGTCGGTATAATAGGAGGCATAATATTGGAAACTAGGAGTGGAACCCACATGATGATCAGGGAAGCGATGATATCAGATGCCGAAGACATCGCCAAGGTGCACGTAGACTGCTGGAGAACGACATACAAAGATATCATGCCTGACGAGGTTCTGGAACGTCTTTCCTATGAACAAAGAATAGAATTATGGAATGCGAATCTATCTACTGAAGATGGTCACCTCGTATATGTTGCTGAAAATGAAAAGGGGGAAATTATCGGATTTGTGAGTGGAGGTCCGGAAAAGTCAGGGGAATATCCCCCGTATGGGGGAGAGATCACGGCTATTTATGTTTTGAGTGAATACCATAGTTTAGGGCTCGGCAAGAGACTTTTTCTACGCTTGCTTCAACATTTTAATAGTATGGATATTCACTCTGTCATGGTGTGGGTGCTGGCAGATAATCCAGCGTGTACTTTTTATGAAAGACTGGGGGCCAAGCCTATAGTAGAACAGCATATTATAAATATGGGTGGCAAAAACCTGAACATGGTGGCTTACGGCTGGCTGCTATTCCGATAGAATACGTTTTTGTCCTTCCAAGGCGCGAATAGGAGCGATATTTTGCGTGAATTCCAGCGTTCCCAGATAGCGTCCTTCGTTATCCCGAACGGCAAAATAACGGATGTAGACAAATTTGTCCTTGATTGGAATCCAAAAATCCTCAACATCCTTGCGGCCGGCCTTAAAATCCTCCAGCAGTTTCTCAACGACATGCACGCTTTGCGGCGGATGGCAATTTTGCACGGTACGACCAATGACGGCCTTTGTGCGGGCAAAGATCCGTTCTTTACCGTGAGAGAAATAGCGAACAACATCATTTTCATCGATAAAGGTCAGGTCCACAGGCAGATGATTCAACAGCAGTTCCAATTGTTGTACAGATACAATCCCTGTCTCAAATCGCACGAACCCTTGCGGAGTTCCAGAAGTGTCTTCTTTTTGCTCAAGGGCTTCTACAGGCTCCTCTGCCCGTTCAGGTATCCATTCACGCTCAGGAGCGGTCAGGCAGAAACCGATTTCCTCGCTTTCCCGGGCTATTTTTAGCCATTCATCCTCGGTCAGCTTACTGAGTGCCATCGGCAGCAAAATATTTTCTTCCTTGAATACCATTTCATTCACTTCGCTCATGATATGGGCAAGCGCCTTCCCGATCTGCTCACGATCTCCGTTATATTCGGTGAGCAGCTTCTTCGCATCCTTGATTGCGGCGCGAATGCCGTCGTCCACTCCCCACATTACTTTGGTTGGACCAAAGATCCCATAACGTTCTAGATAAGGAAATACTAGATTTTCTTTGCGGCTATAGTGTTTGTCTACATCCATTAGCAGACTTAAATCCTCAAGTAGCTTGTAAATAACCTTGGGACTGTCTTCTTTTTGAAATTGCTCTGCATGCAATGCCAGCTTAAAGTTGACTAGCCGTTCGATCTCGCGATTTTCCAGCTTGAAGGTGTGAACAGGATGTCCCGGTTGTTCCTCAGGTCCTGCAGGACGGTGAATATCCTCAATAGAGCCCTTGAATATCGACGTATGAACGGAACAGAGGCGCTGGACTTCCGACACCGGAATTCCTTCCTCAGTCATTAAGGCATGCTCCATCGCTGAAATTTCTGCCACGCTCACTCCACCAACAGCCTCTGCAAAACGAGCTTTGACTTCCTCCACGCTTTTCCCAGCATGTAGTTCTTTAATAATTTCCTTCAGTGTTCGCTGACGCTCCGTTAATTCCTGTGCTGTATGTTCACGGTTGTTAATTAGCTCGCTCATGATCGTTAACCCCTTTATTTTTGAATGGTAAAACCATGTTGCATAAACGTCTGCTGCACAGTTTCCATACCTATTTTCTTCAATGCAATTCCCTTGGACAGTGTCATAAAACGTCCTGCGGTTTGGAGCATACCGGGCTTGGCAATATCGTGAAAACCTAGTTCTACCATAATGTCCTTCACTTCAGGATGACGATTAACAAGGTTAAATATGGACTCATCCCAATGCAGTATTTTATCCATTTGTTCATCCCCTCGATTGAGAACGTTTTTCATTTACAGAGTAGCATAGGTCCAAACGAGCTATTGTGATTGTACGCACAATATTGTTCAGGTGGTTGACAACTGTAAATCTTGGTTTATATACTGTGTATAAGGATATATACAGTAATAACACTGAACACTGTCGTAACACCTTCGAAATGAAGAGCGAATGAGGTCGTTATTCAAAGGCAGTGCAGAAGGGATCAGGATAAGAAAATGACGATCATGAAGCAAGCATGGATGATTACCCGTCAGGATTTTCGCAAGAATCCATATGCAGCACTATGGACGTTGCTGTTTATTGCGTATTTGGGATTTACCATGAGTTTTGCAGTAAGTGTGCAATGGGGTGAGCATGCAGCCTTGAGTCCAGTAGCTGATTTCATCATGCTGACGTTGATTCCGTTTTTGGGGTTCATTTATAACCGTCGAGCGTTCAAATATTTGCAGGAAGATTCTTATACGCACATGCTAGCCTTTTTCCGCACCTTGCCTATACCGATGAAAGCGGTAATTATGAGTCGAATTCAACAGGCGGTGTTGGCGTTTGTTGCGAATAGTGTGATATTTTTTGCTCTTTTGTTTACGTTGTCAGGTACGCTTCGGGTATATGCCAGCACAGGTTTCTTTGTATCGTTTGCTCTGACCTGGATAGGCTACGGAATGCTCATTCAAGCCATTTATATTCACTTGGAATTTTTGAAAAGAGGAAAAGAGTACTTCTGGCTATCTATTGTGATCATGCTAATGTGCGGGATGGTTACGATTATAGCTCGAGTATGTGGGGCCAATCTGGTATCGATAACGGCTTCTTACAGTAAGGAATGGTTGCTGTTGTCCCCGGTGATGTGGGGAGCATTGTTAGCAGGAGTTCTGGCTATGTCAGTGTCCTATCGGGTGACACAGCGTAAACTCATGAAACGGAACTTAACTTAGAGTATGTGTACAAAAATAACAAAAAAGGGGGGGAAAGCAGGTGAATATTCCAGTGCAAATTGATGAGAATAGCGCGGAACCGCTGTATGCGCAGATTGAAAAGCAGCTTCGTTCACTCATAGTAACCGGACAAATTGCAGCGGGAACGCTGCTTCCCTCCATTCGTGAGTTTGCGGGGACGCTTCGTTGTAGTGTAATCACCGTCCGGCGGGTCTATCAGGATTTGGAGAACGAAGGCTTGCTACGTACCCGGCAGGGAACGGGCACCTTTGTCGCTCTGGTCGAGGATGATATGCGCTCAGGTTACCGCCTTAAAGCGGTGACCGAGGCATTGGAAACGGCGATTGCCACAGGCATCGCTGTACAGATGACAGAGCAGGAATTATTGGAGCTTTTTGCAGAAATGGTGAAAAGAAGGTATGAAGTCCAGGTGAAGGAGTGACAGCTGTGAACAATCATGTGGAAGTTCCTACGCAAATACAGAGGAAAGCACCAATTATTGAGATGAGCCAGGTCTATAAAACCCGGGGTAACCGGAATATTGGGCCGATTAATTTAACGGTTGAACCAGGATATGTGGTCGCTTTGGCTGGACATAACGGATCAGGGAAAAGCACATTGATTCATTTGCTGACTCAGCTTGTTCATCCGGATTCCGGTGAGATTCGTTGGTTCGGTCAAGCATACCCCGACGGCATGCCGGCAGATACACGACAATGGGTTGGGTATATACCGGAGCAGCCGGTTCGTGAGGAGGATCGATTAACGGCAGAAGCAGCAGCGGCTTTTCGAGCATTGTGGTATCCCGGCTGGGATGAAACACGTTTTCAGCGTTTAATGGACCGCTTTCAGGTTCCATCACATACGAAATTATCGCGTATGTCCAAGGGACAGCGTCGGAAATTCGAACTGGCTGCTGCCTTGGCGCCACACCCTCGTGTGTTGCTGCTGGATGAGCCTTCATCAGGTTTAGATCCTTTTGCTTGGAAAATCATGCTAGATGAACTGCGGGATTGTATGAAGAACGGCAAAACGACGATCATTATTGCTACCCATATCATGGACGAGATCAAGCGTTTGGCGGATTATATTGTCTTGATGCACGATGGCAGGCTGCTTGGCAAACTGGAAAAAGACCATCTGCTCGAAAATGGCAAGGAAATGTGGTTTGAAGGTACACCAGAGGAGGCATCGGAGCTTCCGGGAGTTGTAGAGACGGAGAGTGATGGGAATTTACAGCGAATTATAACGCTGGCAGCCGGGGAGGCCAGTGCTATATTGGAACAAGCGGGGATTCGCCCCATCCGTGTGCGGCGTCTGGAACTGGATGATATTTTAATATATTGGTCTGCAGGACAAATATCTGCGAATGCAGAGACATTTATGGAGAAGGAAGGGGTAAAACAATCATGAGTATGCTGCAATTGGAAAAGGTCGTGAAGCAATATGGGAACCATACGGCGGTAAATGGAATATCGCTGAATGTGAACGGCGGCGAGATTTACGGACTGCTGGGAGGCAATGGAGCAGGCAAAACGACAACGATGCGCATGGTGCTCGGTCTGATTTACCCTGACGGGGGAAGCATCCAATATGAGGGCAAGCCCTACAGCAAGGAGCTTCAGCGGACAATGGGCTATTTGCCCGAAGAGCGTGGGTTGTACCCCAAGGTGAAGGTGAGCGAGCAAATTAACTATTTGGGCAGGCTGCGCGGAATGTCGGCCAAGGAGGCAGACAAAAGTCTACGCTACTGGCTGGAGCGCTTTGGAGTGCCGGAATATTATGACAAGCGGATTGAGGAGCTATCCAAGGGAAATCAGCAAAAAATGGGTTTTATTGCCGCGGTTGTGCATCGCCCAACGCTGCTCATTTTGGATGAGGCCTTCAGTGGACTAGACCCGGTGAACGTCGAATTACTTAAGGATACGGTGAAGGAATTACGGGATGATGGGGCTGCGATTTTATTCTCAACCCACCGTATGGAGCATGTGGAGGAACTGTGCCGACATATTACGATTTTGCATCGCTCAAATACTGTGGTGCAAGGAAGTGTGCAAGAGATTAAAGGCCGCTATCCACGTGAAAAAGTTCGTCTCATCACTACGGGTGAAGTGAGCGGGCTGGAACAGCTGCCAGGCGTACGCAGCATAGAGAATATGGATCGTGGCTGGATGCTGCATATTGAGCAGCCGGCTGCGGCGAAGTTAATTTTGCAAACAGCGTTGGGGCAAACGGATGTGGAGCATTTTGAGATCAAGGAACCTACGCTCAACGAAATTTTCATAAGAGAGGTGGGGGATTCCCATGAATAGACTAGGTACGGTGATCGGTTTTACGTTTCGTCAGAAGGCGAGGACCAAATCTTTTATCATTACGACACTGGTACTGGCCTTGCTTATTACGGTTGGCATGAATCTGCCATATTTGATTTCTTTGTTTAAAGGAGAAGGGGCCGGAGGTTCCGGTACAACGGCAGCTGAGCATCAACGCTTGGGGCTGATTGCCGGGAGCCAGACAGAAGTGGCGAATCAGCTGGAGCAGTTTACCAAGGAGCAGTCCAACCCGGCAGCCATCTGGGTACGTTATGACAGCGTACAAGCGCCAGCAATGCAGCAAGCCTTGAAAAATGGGAAGCTGCAAGGTTACGTGCGGTTTACGGAGCCTGCCGCCAAGGGAGACACATTTCCCAAAGTGGAGTACGTCTCTGTAGAAAAAGAGCCATCTCCGGCTGTAATCACATTGGTGCAAACGGGACTTCAGGAAGCAAAGGTCAAGGCTATTATAGGCAATAAATCGTTGACCAGCGATCAAATTCGTGAAATCAGTACACCTGTAATGGTGGATAGCAAAGAAGTAGACAGTCCATCTGAACCAGGGGGAGCTGTAGGGACAGAGGAAAAAGAAACCTCAATGATTAACTATGGTTTGGTCTATGTATTGATGATATTATTCTTCACCTCTTCCATGATGACAGGGAATATGATTGCTGCAGAAGTAACATCGGAAAAAAGCTCACGGATCATGGAGATTCTCATCACAAGTGTTTCGCCGTTGACCCAAATGTTTGGGAAAATTATCGGCATCTTCCTGGTTGGTCTGCTGCAAATTGCTGTTTTTGCAGCCGTTGTGTGTGCCAATCTTATGCTGCCGCATAATAATGTGATCCTTAGCTCTGCCGGGCTGGATCTGTCGCAACTGAATATCGCGGTGCTAGGATATGGTCTCATATTTTACATCCTTGGCTACTTTCTATATGCAGTACTGTTCGCTGCGGTGGGCTCCATTGTTAGCCGTACCGAGGAGTTGGGGCAGGCCATTATGCCAATTACCGTGCTGTCACTGGCAGCCTTTTATATCGGTATCTTCAATATCGCCGCACCTGATACGATTTTCGTTAAGGTGGCTGGGTACATTCCATTCTTTTCTCCTACCGTTATGCTGTTGCGGATTGGTCTGGAACGGGCGAGCTTGCTGGAAATCTGGCTGTCACTTGCCATTCTGGTTGTTTCCATTTTGTTGTTCGGTTGGTTGGCCGCAAAGATCTATCGTACGGGTGTCTTAATGTACGGGAAACGACCTTCATTCAAAGAGCTAAGAAAAGCAATGAAGGCTTATAAGATTTAAAAAATTAAGAAAACGTGTCCGAATATAAGAAGGTTGTGTACAGACAATAAAGTTGTATACTAATTATTAATGACGGATAACAAGAATATCTCTTCATAATAAGTATTTAATAAAAAGCCCGATGAGCACGTATCATCGGGCTTTTTATTAAATTCAGAGGGTGACTGCTTAGGTTTCAATCAGAGCGAATATAAATTGCATAACAAGTCAAAATCTTTTGAATCTTTTCCTGTTGGGGAAATCCGAGCAAATGCGTTAAACCAAAGACTTGATCGGTGTAACCGGCTGTATCCGTATAATGCACCTCGATGGCCAAGTCCGTTTCATGGTGGAGCAAACCGTCGATGACGTGTACGGCATCCCAAGTGTTCGTATTGATGACTTTCGTGTAGAAAGAGGAGAATTGGTCGCTCACGAACCGATAAATCGTAGCTCCTTTTCCCGTCCCGTAATGGGGATTCGCATCTACGTGAAGCGTCGAAACTCCAATCTGGACGGTAATTCTATAATTTAAATTATTTTACATACACAAAGAGCAGCCTGTTTAGTTGCTCTTTGTGTATGTAAAACATATTGAGTTTTCATCAATTGAATCTCCTAATAGAGAATATGACTGTCCCATTTTTTTGTAGATTAATCAATTGTACATATTTTCCCCTTTAGAGGATACTCTCTACTAGAAGATAAGAATATAATCTTTTCGTCAAAATATTTATTAAAATAGTTGTTCGTTTTTAAATGAATATCAGGCTGATACCATTTAGAAAACCCATTTCGCTGAAACAACAAAGGCATACCCAATTGCTCGGATCGCTTCCCCTTTAAACCATCTCCAATGTTCAGCGAATCAATATATATTCGATCAACAATCCCCTGTAATCTTTTGGGGAAATCTGGCGTGAAAGGCAAAAGAGGAGAAATGGATGCCTGTGTAGCAATTCCTGCTGCATGGACATTTCTAAGAGCCTTTAAGCGCAGGTTGATCCCTGGAGCTAAAGGTGCAAAAAGTCGCTTTACATCTTCTCGGTCTGTTTCAATAGTCATAGAAACTAATAACTCACAACGTTGTTGCAATTCTAATAGTATATCGAGGTCTCTAACCACCAGAGGACTTCTTGTTTGGATTTGAAGGAAATCCGGTGGAGATTCAATCATCTCCGTTAATATTTTTCTTGTGATCTCAACCTTACGCTCGATGGGTTGGTATGGATCTGTAGCAGTAGACATGAATATATTGATAGGTTTATTTCTTCGGCGAAGACTATTAATTTCTTTACTATAGTTTTCAACAGCGTTAAGTTTAATATCAATCCATTCTCCCCAAGGAATATCTTTATATTTTTGAATGGGCATTTCTCTAACATAGCAATAACTACATCCAAAAGCACAACCACTGAAAGGATTCAAAGAGTGAGTAAATCCAACAGTAGATGCTCCTTTGGTTTCGCTCAAAATTTTTTTTGCCATCGTATTATCAATCTGCATGTTGGATACCCCTTCATTTTAAATATTTACATAAATGAAATTCCGAATGAACAGAAACTCCCTCCATCAGTTCAACTGATAAAGGGAGTTTCATTAATTATAGTAAAAGGTGTGTTTATTTAGAACGCATCAAGACCCGATATAATCCCAGGATGGCGGACAAAAGACCAATGGGAATGTACTGTGCGCCATTCGCCATTAATTAAACGAAAAACTTCAGTAGTATTCCAACTTTTTTGAAGTTTTTCTTGTCCATCTTCTCCTGCTACGTAATTGTGTAAATTATAACTCAACACAGCCAAATCACCAGCTTCACTGACAGCGACATCGGGATTGAGATATTCACTCCGAATAATATTAGGATTTTTATAGCGTGACAAAATATGTTCTCTCATCGCTGAATTACCTACAATAAGTTTTTCAGTCACAGGATCGAAGTATGAAATATCATCACTGTAACTATCCAGGTACCCAAAGCAGTCTCCTTGATTCCACCGTTCATTATTGGCGCGTTCTATATTCAATACAGTGTCAGCTACTTCTTTGATATTTACACTCATTTTTTTTACTCCTTTTTTTTAGATGTTGGAAATGATATGATCATTTTAGGTCATTCAACACAAACGATAAAGGCAAAACCGGGAAAATAAATGATACTTTTCGGACATTCTACATTTTTAGTAAAGGAGGTTTATGTAGTGGTTCGCATATCAAAGCAGAAAAGAAATATAGAACGTCTTAAATATCAACCTGTACTACCTTATCCATACGATGTAGAAATTTTTCGAGTCTCTGATCTTAAACAACGGACATCCAAAGAAAGGATGAGTGTAACTTATAGATATGAATTCTATATGCTTATATGTGTTACTCAAGGTGAGTGTATACAATGGGTCGATTTTGAGCCGATTTCCTGTAGCACTGGAACCTTTCTTGCCATATCCCCAGGTCAAGTTCATAATTTCGGACATGATGAGAATTGGGATGGTTGGATTATTTTGTTTCGTTCGGAGTTTCTTATACCTAACACATCAACATTAAATGAGCTTAAACTAGCTTTTGATTTTGGAAGGCTACCAAGCATTCTAAATTTAAATCATAATGAGTTGCGTCGTAGCATCGCTTCTATCGAACAAATGATCGAAGACTTGTTGATTGAAGGGACAGAAGAAGATATTCATATGTTGTTGCGTTACCAACTCTACGCATTTGTAACTTGGCTTAGTATTCTTAATAAATGCAAACGGATGAATGAAACAATAGATTCTCAAACATCGCTGCGTTTTATAAGCTTCCAGAAACTCGTTGAAAAATACTTCGCTAAGTTGAGCCATGTCAGTGAATACGCTACTCGTCTAAACTGCACGGAAAAAACTCTAACTCGAGCAACTATGGCAGCAGTTGGAATAAGTGCAAAGGCTTTCATTTCGGCCCGGATTAATCTTGAAGCAAAACGTCTGTTAATGCATACGGACTATTCTATTAGTGACATTGCGGAAAAACTTAACTTCAAGGAAGCAACCCACTTCAGTAAATTTTTCAAACGTGAAACAGGTTGTACGCCTGCAGAATTTCGACAGCAGCATCTTTGAAATTATTAACTTACTCGAGTGTCTACTACTATATTTCATAATTGAATAAAACACTAATTGTAGTTATATATTAATGTTATCTTATGAAATCTTTTAAAATGCGTTGTTTAAGGAAGTGATTTTATGATCCAAGGATCTTTATTTGATGACGAGTATGATCAGGGACGGCCTTTAGCAAATCGGGTACGTCCACAAAATTTGGAAGAATTTGTAGGTCAAAAACATTTGCTTGAACCCGGAAAAGTATTACGTGAAATGATTGAGAATGATCAAGTTTCATCTATGATTTTTTGGGGGCCACCAGGAGTGGGAAAGACAACGTTAGCTAAAATAATCGCCAATCAAACCCAATCTAAATTTATTGATTTTAGCGCTGTGACTAGCGGTATCAAAGATATTCGTAGTGTCATGAAAGAAGCTGAAGGAAACAGGCAATTAGGTGAGAAAACACTTTTATTTATTGATGAAATTCATCGTTTTAACAAAGCACAGCAGGATGCCTTTCTGCCTTATGTGGAAAAAGGAAGCATTATATTGATTGGAGCAACAACCGAAAATCCATCGTTTGAAGTGAATTCAGCCTTGCTTTCTCGTAGTAAAGTGTTTGTGCTTCATCCGCTCAATCATGCAGATATTTTAGAGCTATTACAGAAAGCATTAGCGAACCCAAAAGGGTTTAATAATCAATCAATCGAGATCGAAGAAGGCGTTCTATCAGCGATTGCTGAATATTGCGATGGAGATGCCAGAATAGCTTTAAACACACTAGAAATGGCTGTATTACACAGGAAAAAATCAGATGGAGCCATTGTAGTGAATAAAAATGATTTAGTACAAATGTTAAATCGCAAGTCATTATTATATGACAAAAATGGTGAGGAACATTATAACATCATATCTGCTTTGCATAAGGCGATGAGAAATAGTGATGTTAATGCTGCAATTTACTGGTTATCGCGCATGTTGGAGTCCGGAGAAGATCCATTATTTATTGCCCGAAGATTGGTCAGATTTGCAAGTGAAGACATTGGTTTAGCAGATAACCGAGCTTTGGAGATAGCAGTAACTGTCTTCCAGGCTTGTCAGTTTATTGGTATGCCAGAGTGCGATGTACATCTAACCCAAGCTGTCATTTATCTCACCTTGGCCCCGAAGTCCAACGCAGCTTATTTGGCCTATAGAGCTGCCAAAAAAGACGCCCTGCATTCCGTAAATGAACCTGTTCCCTTGCATTTACGAAATGCTCCGACTAAGTTGATGAAAGAACTGAATTACGGGAAAGGTTATAAATATGCCCATGATACACAAGAAAAATTAACAATGATGCAGACCATGCCAGATTCTCTCATCGGACGGGAATATTACCACCCCACTATACAAGGATCTGAAATGAAATTTAAACAACGGATGGAAGAGATTTCAGCATGGTATGCAAACCACAAAGAAACCTAATTGCGTCTAATATATAGATGATCCAATAGAAATCGAGGTAATTCGTCATGACAATAGAAGAAATTATTGAGCATTGCTTATCATACCCAAGTTCATATGAAGATCACCCTTTTGGAGACGGATGGACTGCGATGAGACATCAAGGGAACAAAAAAATTTTTGCCTTGATATACAATCATGATGAGCATCTTTGCGTCAACCTAAAATGCAACCCTGATCATGCTGATTTTTTGCGAAAAGCGTTTAAAGAAGTAAAGCCTGGTTATCACATGAACAAGGAACATTGGAATACAGTAATATTAGATGGTAATCTACCAGAAGATGAAGTTCACGATATGGTGCATCATAGCTTCGAATTGACCAAGCCAAAAAGCTCCAAAAAACATACTAGCTAGAGAGTAAACTCCTTGTTGACAATTAAATTTTGCGGAAGTCATTATGTAAAAGTATCCGTTTCGAGAGGTGTAATATGAAGTTTAATGAATTCTTTGTAGGGCAGCGGTTCGAGACTGATTCTATAAAAGTAACCAAAGAAAAAATTATAGAATTCGCATCTGAATTTGACCCTCAGTACATGCATTTGGATGAGAAGAAAACTCAGGAAGGCATATTTGGAGGAATTATTGCTTCAGGAATCCAAACATTAGCTCTAACATTTAAACTATGGGTAGAGTGTGGTTTATACGGTGAGGATGTAGTGGCTGGTACTGCTATGGATAATATCCGATTTATGAAACCTGTATACCCTGATGATGAGTTACATGTAGTTGTTGAAGTCATTAATCTAGAAGATAACCGAAAGAATACAGGAATTGTAACTGTGAATTTATCCACTTTTAATCATACGACTCAAAAAATTTTTGAAGGGGATCTTTCTGTAATAATAAAAAAATAACGTATCTTTAAATAAATGAAATTGACGGGATATCCCTCATTCACGTATTGGGATAATACCAGCGTCGCTGTCACCAAGTGCAAGCGTATGGGTTAGATTGGAAATTTGCGGATAACCTCGTTGTACTCGTTTGTGTTTCGGTAATGGCGAGCTTGAATACACCTCTAATGACTTGCGGCTTTCATGGCCGGAGTACGGTTGTATGAGTGCGTCGTCAATTCTCTTCTTTTTCAGCCAGGTTAGTAGGAAGTGGCGTAGTTTATGTGGCGTAAGGTTTTATGTAAGACCGGCTTCTTCTGAATACTTGGCTAAAATTTTCCAAATACCTCGATCCGTATATTTCTTCTTCCACGATGACTCAAATAGATACATTGCCTGTTTTTTCTTCATCGCGTCAACATACATGGCCAGTACTTCTTTAAATGACTGCGGGAAAATGGAACAATGCGATCCTTGCAGTCCTTTCCGTTATTAATGCGAATTTGGCAGCAATGAAAATCAATGTCCGTCAGCCGAATATTGATGAGTTCGCTTACCCCGATTGCGGTATACATGAGCGTCTTAACAATCAGTGTCCTGAGGTATAACGACAGGATGATTTCCTGAAATTTTCCAACAAAAAAATGACTTGGGTAGGTTCAATATGGGCGTATTGTTGTTTGTGTTTAGATAACATAAAGTTAACCTTATTCATAAATAATGTTAATTTTATGTCATTCATCGCTTCAATTGCTCTGATATAATTTCTGCTAGGTAGATGAGTTTTGCTTTCAGAATGTGGGTCAGATAAGCCTACAATGGTTACGCGAGGTGCGAGTGAGCCTCCCAGTAAACAAGTAACAACTCAACCGGAACAAAATACTGAGGCAAAACTGATAAAGGCATCGGAAAATAAAGAAAAAGTATCACCCCATTTGTTATACAGCAGTGAAGGATTACTCGCTGTATGGAAGTAGCTTTTAGCACATAGTGATATAAAAACGATGGAATAGGAGATTTTAATCCATACGGGGATTAATTCAGTTAGCAAGCGAGTAAACATGCGAAAACATAACTTTATAGTAGGAGTGTGAGATATGAAAAAAACATTATTGGCTTGTATTATGATAGTGTTGATGCTAGCATCAGCTTGTGGAAATGTTGACACGACATCAAATCCAAATACTTCTAGTGAGCCTAAACCTGAAACGGAAGAGTCTATTATTCCAAAAAACACATCCGAATATTGTACTGTAGAACGTATAAGTCTGGATAGTGAAACTGAAAAATATTTCTATGGAACTTGGAAAGTTGAGAAGCTTTTAGGATTTGCAAATTCATATAATGATGCTTCTGAATATCCAACAGGGCAAAAATTTATTGGAGACGAAATTATAATCAAAAAAGACTTTTTTTCATCAAAAGGACTTAAAAACTATAGTAATTATCAATATGAATTAAAAAATCCATTATATGAGATTACAGCGACATGCCATAACTCTGACTCTTTTTATAGATTATATAAAATAGATATCCCAGACTTAAATATAAATGATGTAGTAAAAGCAATAGATATAAGTGACCCTTCTACAAAACTTAGCATACCTGTAAGTGTAAGTTTTTTTGTTGTTAATAACGATAGGCTTATCTTGTTATCAGAGGCAACTATTTTTGAACTTAAAAAAATTACTGATTAAATGAATTAAGGTTATGTAATAAGTTCTGTGCTAATAAAATAGAAAATATCCAGGAAGGTAAGTATATCCTATAAGCGATTCTGAAAATGCCTGTGAATATAATTTTTTAAACAAGAAAGGTCAGCCTTTAGGCTGACCTTTCTTGTTTATGTCGTATAATGATTAAACTATAGTGTATATACTGGATATTTGTGAGTGTACTTCCTTCCTTTGCAAAATAAAGTTGCTTCTTCATTTCTTCTTTTTTGTAAATTTCTATCATATGAAAATGCTTTGCTGACTAATTTTGAACAAGTATCAATTTGACTTTGTGAAAGTGGACCAACAAAAGTTGGATATATATGCGCATTGGCAAGCATAGCTTTTACATCATTGGTTTTTAGCACCCCAGGACCTGCATTGAAAGTGAGCGAAACAAGTGCATCAAACTGAGATTGTGAAAATTTATGACCGCTAGGAAGTACCAAGTTATTTACTGCCGCTACAGCACTTGCAGTATCATTAGAAAAAAAAGTATTTGCTTTAGACTGAGAAATTGGTGAAGTATAACCTAAATTTAAAGATTTTGATAGAGCATCAGCTTGTACTTGAGAGAGAAGAGAATCATTTGGATTACCTGTTGTATTCTTAGTATAAACTTTAGACTTTGTTATCAAATGTCCCCATCCAACTGTTGGATACCCATAAGGATCTCCATAAAATTTCAAGGAAAATCCCTCATGTTTTTTGATAAGGTTTGCTCCATCTGTGCCTAAAGAAAAATTTGCCATAATAATCACTCCTGAAATTAATATTAGTAGAAGAACAATAAGGAGGAATCATAGACAGAGCACCATTCCCAAGTTTTCTGCAATGCCGTATTGCCTTCACATATATAAAGAGAAATGAGTCTCTTTGTTACAACCACTCTCCAAATTTTATTTCAATTCACTAATATCAAAAGTTTGTATAACCTCAATCATTTTGACATAGAGTTCCTGTTAATCTATAGGAGGAATGAAAATGAAATTTAACAAGTTGTTTTGTGGATAAATGAATTCGAAGATACGAAGGTATTTTACTCCAAATTGAATTATTTAATTGCGGATGATAAGGATGATAATGAATTTACGGTTTATATGGGCTACACGCAAGTGGTCTTCAAAAAGGCGGATGATCGATCTTAGTGCAGTATGGTAAGCCTTATTATCATATAGCCATCAACATTCCAGAGAATAAATTTACAGAAGCGAAAAAAAGGGTATCTTCTCAAATCAGTCTTATTGAAGAGGATCACGAAGATGCAGTGTTTTTCGATTTCTGGAATTCTCATTCATACTATTTTGAGGACCTGTCAGGAAATATCGTAGAATTCATTGCTAGGCATAATATGAAAAACCAAAAGGATTATCCATTTTCGATGAAGGATTTGATCGGGGTGAGTGAGATCGGTATCGTTTCGAAAAACGTTCCAAATACAGTGAAAAAGTTAAATGAACTGGGGATACCGAACTTTGGAGAGTCATCTGAAAACTTTGCTCCCATAGGGGATGAGCATGGTCTATTCATCATTGTGCATAAAGGAAGAGAATGGTTTTTTTCAAACGGAAAAGAGGCCGTATCTTATCCAGTAGAGGTATGGATTGAAAACATCGGACACATCACTTTCACATCAGACGAAGATTTCGTTATTCATGATATACATTTGATTGTTTTTCCCTGATTGATTAATATAATGGGCGATGTCCTAAACCTGTCGTATTAAAAATAGAGATGAGGATTACGATGAATAAAGCAAAGATTCTTATTATTGAAGATGATGCCCCGATTGCCGACTTGCTATCGTACGGACTTTCTATGGAGGGGTTCCAGACATGCATAGCGGCCAGCGGAGCAGCGGGAATGCATGAACTGCAGTCGTTTCAGCCCGATTTGCTGCTGCTGGACTGGATGCTGCCTGACCAGAGCGGCCTAGACATTTGCAAAAAGGTGACTACGAATTATAACATACCGATCTGCATGATTACCGCTAAATCGGATATTACCGATAAAATTCTCGGTCTTGAATTCGGAGCCGATGATTATATTACCAAGCCTTTTGATCTGCGTGAAGTTGTTGCACGCATTCGAACCATTTTACGCAGAGTGGAGCAGGCGAGCAGCCCCGACAGGGAAACAACGAAAGCCGTCATTCGGTTTAAAAACATTGAGGTGATCGAAGAAGAACGACTTGTCCAAAAAAAAGGTCGTCCCGTTGAGCTGACCCCCAAGGAATTTGACCTGCTTATGATGCTGGTTAAACATCCGGGCAAAACTTTTTCACGTTCCGAACTGCTTGATTTGGTATGGGGTTATCATTTTGCTGGAGATACACGTACAGTTGATACGCATATCCAGAGACTCCGCAAAAAGCTGGATGACACCGAATGCATTGCTACCGTCTTCGGAATCGGGTACAAATTTAAAAAAATGGGTGAATAAGCATGATACGCAAAATCAGCATCAAATTTCTGATCGGTTTTTTTCTGATCTTTTCGCTTTCTTTTGTCGTGCTTAATCAGACCGTCAAGGAATTTATCCGAACAAGCAATCAGAACCTGGTTACCTCGGAACTGGTCGGACTGAAAAATAACAGCAATGTTTATGTGCGCCAAGCGTTCCTGATTAACCATTTCAGCAGCAATGAGCTGTATTTTGGAGGAATTGCCAAGGAGATAGCAACTGATCTGAACCATACCACGAACAGCAGTATTGGCGTGTATACGGTGGAAGGCAAATTGCTGTATGCCCCGGACAACTCCCCGTTTCAGCAGCAAATGCAAAGCGATCTGCAGCAGGCGATTGGTGGCAATACAGCGTACAGCATTACTTATGATCGTAATAAGACGACAGTCCTCTTCTCCTACCCGGTTGTTATAGACGGTTCAAAGGTGGGCATACTGCGTTTTTACAAGGATTTCAGCTCACTCTACGAACAAACCGGACAGATTCGGGAGATTACCCTCTATATGGCCCTAGCGATTTTTGCGGCAGCCTTTCTGTTTTCCTATATTCTTTCCAGGCATATTACCATCCCGCTGACCAGATTGACGCAAGCATCCACCGAGGTGAAAAACGGGAATCTGGATATCCGTCTTCATTTTAAACGCAAGGATGAAATTGGCCGATTAGCTGAGAATTATAACGATATGATTGATCAAATCAGTAGACAGATCCATATTATTGAGAAGGACCGGGACCATTTGAAGCAGCTTCACCAGCAGGAAAAGCGCTTTTTTGACAATATTACTCACGAACTGAAAACGCCATTAACCTCAATTCTGGGATATGCGGAGTTGATCAGGCTGAACGGTGAGAAAGACCGTGCTTTTTTTGACAAAGGAATGAATCATATTATCGAGGAGAGCAGGCGCCTGCATGCGATGGTGCTAAAACTGCTGGAAGTCTCACGCAAAAATATCATGCTCAAGGAGCTTGATCGGGTGGATATTGGGTTAATCCTGCAGGATGTGTGTGAATCGATGATGATCCGAGCGCAGCGCTATAAAAAGACCATTGAATATGAGATCAATGAGGAATTGTTC
Organism: Paenibacillus sp. AK121; assembly: GCF_019042715.1. Lineage (NCBI taxonomy): Bacteria > Bacillati > Bacillota > Bacilli > Caryophanales > Paenibacillaceae > Paenibacillus > Paenibacillus sp. AK121. Next base: position 34,922 of record NZ_JAHPJM010000013.1, on the reverse strand, counting down.
ATGTGGGCTGATGGGGACAGAATTAGACAGATGTTCATCAATTTGATAGATAATGCGATTAAATATAGTTTGCCGTTTTCGGCAGTATCTGTAAAAGCAGTACGGGCAGAAGAAAAGATCCGCCTGATCTTCAGAAATCCAAGCGATCCGATTGAGGCAGAACATCTGTCACGCCTGTTACAGCCATTTTATCTGGCTCATTCCGACAGCGCAGAAGAAGGCAGTGTAGGATTGGGGCTTAGCATTGTGAAATCCATCGTTGAAGAATTTGCGGGTTCCATCATGATTACCAACGAGCAAAATGAAACCATCGTTACGGTGGAATTTGATGCTCTGGAAACCGCACGGAACGGAGAATAAATAATGGGCAATAAATATAAACATTTTGTAATGCTTGTGGTCGTATCTCTCGTAGTATTACTGCTGTCAGCATGCGTTTCAGAACCAAAAACAGAGACCGTTGTCATCGCCGATAGTAATGAAGTTTCCAATGCCGATCAAAGCTCTCGTCCGTTTCAGGTCCAAAAAATATATCGGCTTCCAGAGCGTTTTGCAAATAGGGGTCAACTGCTGGGCTGGTCGTCTGGAGATGCCGTCATCGCATCGTTCGGAGCCATGACCATACTGAAGCGAGGTACGTTGGAACGTTTAACTTATCCGTATGAGCAGAGCAAGGTCATATCCGGAATCGGCAAGGTAACTTCCAATACGATACTTTCTCCCGATGGGAAATATATTTGCGAAGTTTCCCCTTCTTCCTTGGAGACAAACTTAAAGCTTATTTCCTTACAGGATGGCAAGGAAAGGGAAATAGACAGGATCAGCACCAGGAACGAGTCTTATGTACAATATGTTTCCTGGTCGGCTAACAGTTCGTATATCGGCTACCTGGTAGAAAATCTGGTTGATAACGGAGCTGATAGCCTATATATCTACGATATGGGGTCTCAAACTTCCAGCAAGTATCAGTTAAAAGGGATCGTAAAGGGAGACACCCTTTTGAGTGTTAATCTTGCAAATGATGGCCGCAGCGTACTGCTGCAGTTATTGCGTGCAAAACAAGGTCAGAACAAGGTACTAACCCTGGGGAAGGTTTCCGGGAAGAATATTGAATTTCAATATGAACGTCAGATTGGTGGAGATTCAGTAGCCTGGATGAATAACGACCAGTTTGTGTTTCTCGGAAAGGATAGTTCATTGTACGAATATGATCAGCGAAACGGCGAGCTCTCTGTCATTCTAGAAAAAGTGCTTGATTTTGAATTCTCGCCTGACAGGAAAAATATCGCATACACCGTGTATGATCAAAATATCACTTACGTAGGCAAGGTGCAGGGAAGAAATATACTGTACAACGAACCGGTGTATCGCGGAATTGTGCCGAAGCATATGTACTGGAATCCGAACAATAAAAGTGTACTGCTTCAAGGACAAAAAAAATTGGATTCCTTGCAGACTTCCCCAATGGATTCTCCTAGCGAGGAGTCATTGATCATTGTATTGAAATAGCAATTATGATCGCCATATTTGTATATGTCAAAAACTAAACCTTATTTCGGTTGTTCAGCCGGAATAAGGTTTTTCTTTTTGCAACCGTTGTGACAATTTGTTTACATGTTGATCAAACTTTCGCGACATCTTTTTTCTATAGTAAATGAAGCAAGATCAATAGCCTATAAGGACAAGGAATGGACCATAGTGAATGGAAACCGGAATTTACACCTGAATCAACCAACAAAACGTTATATGACCGGTCTGGATGGGCTAAGGGCTATCTCCGTGCTTGCTGTTATTGCTTATCATCTTCATTTCAGATGGGCAGAGGGTGGGCTGCTGGGGGTGGAGATTTTCTTCGTCCTGTCGGGATATCTGATTACGGACCAGATCCTTTATGAGTGGAGGACACGCAGCGGTTTTTCCATTGTGCAATTCTGGATAAGACGAATGCGCAGACTACTGCCGGCAATGATCTTTATGCTGACTGTAGTGGTATTGTGGCTTTTAATTACCGATTTCTCTAGACTGCAGACATTAGGAGGCCATTTTGTATCCTCGCTTTTTTACGTAAACAACTGGTATCTCATTTTTCATCATGTTTCATATTTTGAGAGCTTTGGCCCTCCTTCTCCAATCGGACACCTCTGGTCGCTTTCCATTGAGGAACAGTTTTACGTAATCTGGCCGCTTGTTCTACTGATCGGTCTGTGCTTTGCACCGCAACGAGGCAGACTGATGTTATACATTCTGGGTTGCGCCATCGTATCCGCCATAGCAATGGCCATTATATACGAACCCGGAACCGATCCGAGCAGGGTGTATTACGGCACGGACACACGGGCGTCTGCCATTTTGATTGGAGCAGCTCTGGCGGTTATCTGGCCCAGTTGGAGACTGAGTGACAATGTATCTTCTTCGTCCCGGACGATGCTGGATATGACTGGCCTACTGGGCATTGTAATGCTGTTTATTTTGATCGGTCAGACCAACGAGTTTGATGATTCGCTGTATCGCGGCGGTTTTCTTTATTTATCACTCATTACGGCGGTTGTCATTGCTGTACTGGTTCATCCGGCCAACCGACTGGAACGATGGCTCGGCTGCCGGCCTCTAAGCTGGATCGGTAAGCGATCTTACAGTCTGTATATATGGCATTATCCAATCATTATTTTGTCAAGTCCGGTGGTAAATACCGAAGATGCCAACTATATGCGTATTGCTCTGCAAGTAACGGTCAGCTTCATAACGGGGGGGCTTTCTTACAAATACATCGAAGAGCCTATCCGTCGCGGTACCTTTTGGATCAACCTAAAATCACTCCGCAGGTCGGCCGATGGCAACCAATTAGGTCTTGTCGTCATTGTTATCGCCATTATTCTAGTCCTGACATCATGGAAGACGAATTCACCAGATCCTGTGCCTGATGCGCCAGCAACTGTAAGCCGGGAACCCGTCCAGACAGAAAAGCTGCAATGTGGTTGTTCCGATGACAATCATTCTGCTGGAAATACAGACCATTTGGCTGAAGGAAGTGGGGTCACAGCGATTGGGGATTCCGTCATTCTGGATGCCGCCCCGTTTCTGGAAAAGCAGTTCCCTGGTATTGTCATTGATGGTAAGGTGGGACGACAAATGTCACAGGCCAAGGATGTGCTTAATGACCTGCGGGCACAGGGCAAACTTGGCCATAAAATTATTATCGAACTCGGTACAAACGGTGTTTTTAACCGGAGTCAACTGCATTCCTTGCTGGCTTCATTGCAGGATTCTCGGCAAATTTATCTGATAACGACCAGAGTACCGAGAGGATGGCAGAATACCGTAAATGACAATCTGCGTGAAATTGCTGGTGAATTTCAAAATGTACGACTTATCGACTGGTATTCGGCCAGCGAAAACCGCAACGATCTATTTTATGACGATGGTGTTCATCTGAAACCAGAAGGAGCTCAGTATTATGCCTCGGTTTTGATTGATGCTATCAAACAGGATAAAACCTACTAGCATGTTAAAGGAAAGGATGAACTAGGTATGAACAAAAAAAATGTCGGAAAAGTGAGGGCATTATGGGGTTTTATGATTCTTCTTATCGTCATAGGAGCCATAGGGCTCCATCTACATTCAAAGCAAAATTCGGATGATAACGAACCACGCGGCAAGGATTCTTCTCTATACAATCTTGATGCGATGCAGCCTGCTGCACAAAAGCCTAGGGCTTCCAGTACCAGCGGAGAACAAGCTCAACCATCCGCGTCCTTAAACGGCGAGGGCGTCACGATGATTGGAGATTCGGTTACGGTCGGAATTGAGCCTTATTTAAAAGAGCAGCTTCCGAATATGACGGTAGACGGCAAGGTTGGCCGGCAGATGTCTCAAGCTGTAAAAGTCATTAATGAATTAGCCGTCCAAGGCAAACTGGGAGACCAAGTCATTATCGAACTCGGCACCAACGGTCCGTTTAGCAAAGACCAACTGCACGACGTACTGCAATCCCTTTCTGGAGCCAGACAGGTAATCTTGGTCACCACCCGGGTTCCGAAAGGATGGCAAAACACGGTGAATGACACGATTGCACAGGTCGCCGATGAGTTTAGCAACGTCAGCGTGATGGACTGGTATTCAGCCAGTGTATTCAAAGATGAATACTTTTATAAAGATGGCGTCCATTTAAAACCAGATGGTAGCCGATATTACACTTCACTCCTCGTAGCAGCCTTGCAAAAATCTTAAATACAGAAGGGACAGGCGCGTTCATCATCCGGAAAGGAAGAATGATATGACACAGAGGAAAAAGAGGATATTGATTGTAACATTGTTACTTGTGGTCGCTGCTGTAAGCTTTATCTTTTATTATTTCTTTTCGATTTACAAAGGGCTGGAAGGATTTAATAAGGCTCCGGCAAACTCCCCGTTCATTAATGTAAGCACCGATAATACCGAAGCTCTGGAAACTCCAGAATGGGAGGGAAGCGAGCCTGTCAATATTTTGCTGATGGGTGTGGATGCCCGTGGAAGCGCCAAGGGCGAGGTACCCAGATCCGACAGCATGATGGTCGTTTCGTTGAATCCTACCGATAAGCATATCCATGTGTTTTCGATTTTGCGTGACACCTATACGGATATTCCCGGATACGGCAAAAACCGAATCAACACCGCTATTACGCATGGGCCGGATACGGCGATGAAAGCAGTCAGCGAATTGCTGGGGGTGCCTGTTCATTTTTATGTATATACCGATTTCCAGGGGTTTATTAAACTCGTGGACTCTGTAGGCGGACTCGATTTTTATGTCGAAAAGGATATGTACTATGAAAGCAAGGCCGATCTGCATGAGTACGATATTAATTTAAAGCAGGGACAGCAGCATTTTAACGGCAAAACGGCACTTCAATATGTCCGTTTTCGTCATGATGCCATGTCCGATTACTCCAGAACAGAAAGACAGCGCCAATTTATTACGGCATTAGCCGAGAAGGTCAAAATAACGACTTCCATTATGAAGCTTCCTTCCATTCTAGAGGAAATCAGTCCGTATATCGATACCAATTTGTCAGTTTCCGATATGTGGAATTTGGCTTCGGTAGGGTATCAAAGTTCATTAAGGGAAAATGAACAAATACCGCCAATGAAGCTATTAAAAGAAACTTATGTGGGCAAAGCGGCTGTTCTGGATGTAAAAAGTCGAACTGATTTGAAGCAATTTGTGCAAAGTACCATAAACTCCGACGCTTCTCATTCGATGACAGACAATCCTTCCGGGCAGAAGCAGAAAACAGATCTTGAATAGGATTGGACAATATATAAAATCGTAATTTGCCGGACAATAGTCTGTTAAATGCTCTTTATGAATAAAGAAGAGCACAACATGGTCTTCCGGTTATCCATAGGGGGAAAAAGAATGAGTACAAAACCGATGATGAGGTTCTGCTTGGCGTTAACTGTATCCGCCGCCATGCTTCTGGAAATCACTGCTCCGCACATAGCTATGGCTGATGCTGCGCAACGCGCAAAAAGTACGTTGTTGAACGATAAACAGAGTCAACCAACAAAAGCAATTTCAACGCAGGTTAAAAATAAGTTTAAAAATACCCCGACACTGAAATTGGATAACAATCTGGCATCCATGACGAAGAAAAGAAGCATTAAAGCCAGATTCAAGCTTCCGAAGAATACTGATATAAAGAAGATAAGCTGGACATATGGTGGCAAGCCATTATCGGAATGGAAATCGTACAAGGATCGCGATTACAAGGGTGCCCCCTTTATCACCGTTACTCAGGTCAAAGCAGACAACGGAGAAGTCACTGCCAATATCAATTTCGGTCTTACTTACGGTACGGATAATCTTGCCGAACCGAGTCTGCAGCGTCCACTGTACGCCTCGTTGATGGGAACCTATGAACTAGCTGCTGCCGTCAACGGCAAAATCGTTGCCCAGGCCCCCATTAAGTTGGTCCCCTACGACAGCTTCCGTACGTATGATGAACTGAAGCCGGAGATTGATGCGATTACGGCACAGGCAGCTCAAAAAAACAACAGATACATTAAAACGATGTCGATCGGTAAATCCGTTGAAGGCCGCGATATTTATATGACTGTGGTTGCCAAAGATCAAGCAACGATTGACAAATATCAGAATGTAACTCATCCTGACATGCTGAATCATCCTGCAAAGCTGGAGAACGATATTAAATCAGGTGCATTCGGAGATTATCAAGTGCCCATCTGGATCAACAATATTCATCCAAATGAAGCGCCGGGCTTTGATGCGATTATCAATTATTTTAAGACCATGGCCCTCGATAAAAATGTTACGTACAAAACGACCTCATCCAATGGAAAATCGAGTACAGTAACTCTGAATATGGATGATGCGCTTGATCATGTATTTTTCCTGTTCCTGTATACGGAAAATCCGGATGGAAGGGTTCATACCGAACGTGCAAATGCTGAATATTTTGACTTGAATCGGGATAATTCCTATCAAACCCAGCCTGAAACACGCAGTGTCACAGAGCAAATCGCCAAGTGGTCGCCGATTTCTTTCCTAGATCTGCATGGGTTTGATAAGAATTTTCTGATTGAGCCTACCACACCGCCTCACGATCCGAATATTGAATACGATCTGCTTATGGATAATATGGTAGAACAGGCAAAAGTGATGGGTGAAGCAGGCATAGCAAACACAAAGTATGATTACTACCATATTCCTTATGAAGAACATCGGAAAACGGTTGAAAATCCTAAATATGTTTCCAAGGGAACTGCTTCGGGATGGGACGATGCGTCTCCAGCGTATACAGCCGTCTTCGCCATGCACCATGGTGCAATGGGACATACGCTGGAAACACCTGAATCGAATGAAGAGTCGACCAAAGCATTGTATTATAGTGTCGCTGCAGCAACCGATTATGTTATGCAAAAGAAAGAAAAGTTATTTTTGAATCAGTTAAAAGTATATGAACGTGGAGTTAATAATATCGATGATCATGCCGTAGATCGGTATCTAGTCAATGCAAAAAATCAAGTCATTGGTCGCCCCCGTCACGGTAATGAGAATTTTTTTCCTGAGTATTACGTTTTGCCGACCGATAAAAGTCTTCAAAAAAATCCGCTGGAAGCTTATCGGATGATTGAGTATCTTATCCGCAATGGAGTAACGGTTGAACGCTCGACAGAGGCTGTAAGTACTGCTGGCAAGACCTACCCCGCGGGTTCATTTATCATAAATATGCACCAGGCTGAGCACGGCATTGCAAACATGGTTTTATATGATGGTATTAACGTCTCGGATTATGCTTCCGTAGCTGGCGAGATTGTGCAGGACTTTCCCGTCATGCGAGGATTTGAACGTGATGTGATTAGAGAAGCCGGCGTGTTTGCGGGCAAAACTTCTCCGGTGACTTCCGTATCGATCCCGGCCACACCAATGCAGAATCATTCTGCCTATGTGTTAATCCGAAACACTAATAACGATGCCATCAAAACCGTTAATGAATTGCTTAAATCCGGCAAAGTGGTTACGATGCTATCCAAAAGCGGAACAGGATATGAAGCGGGTGACTTTGCAGTGGCCTATGATGATCTGCATCCGCTAGTGTCAAAATACTATCTTGATGTCACGGCATTCGGCAATAACAAACCCGTTGGTAAAGTTCTTAAACCTTCTACGGTAGCCGCTCTCGGCGAATCGGCTTATGTGCTCAAAAATCTCGGTTTTAAAGTGACCGATGATCAGCAGCATGCCGATGTGTTGGTGAATACATTCGATTCCGATAAACTTGTCGAGAAAGGGAAACCATACATTGCTTATGGAAATATGGGGATGGGTAACGTGAAAAACTGGATTCCTCAATTTGCGTTTGCTGGACCGACATGGGAAAGATACGAAGGGGTCTTCCTAGCGAATGTCAAACAGGATCATGTGATTACAGCCCCTTACGATAACGAAGAATACTTCTACACCGTTACAGGTTCTTACATTACGAAACTACCTAAAGCTGCAAAAATTCTTGCAACCATTAGTAATAAAGAAAACTTCTTCAAAGCGGGCTGGTGGCCAGGTCACGATGCTGCAAGAGGAAAGATTATGGCCTTCACCTATAAGGAAAACAAAAAGAATATTACTGTTTTCTCTAACGATCTAACCAATGGCGCTCATTCGCAGCAACAATTCCGTTTGCTGGCCAATTCCATTTTTAATGCTGTTCCCAGCAAATCCTAAGTAATTTTGCAAACAGCCTTATTCCGGTGATCAGCCGCGAGTAAGGTTGTTTTTTTGTGATAAACTCGTTTCGTCCGTTGTGACATTTTGTTTGCAACTTGATCAAACTTTAGCGACATCTGCACGCTATATTGGATTATAGCGTAACATCATCTTGTACATGCGGGTTGATGAAAAATACGAGTCCAGGATTTTCAAGGAGGAATGCAAGTTGCTAAGCAGTATCAAACTGATAAACAGATCCGTCAGAGAGTATGAGGAAGAGGCCAATATCAAAATACGAGCCTTTTCCGTAAATAGCCAATTGAAAAATGAAAATCAAGTAAATGAAAAGACGGTTGCTAATAAATTAGATGAAAAAGAAGTAGATACAGCAGGTATATCCAATTCATCCTACGACGTTACACAAACCGATATTCCTTCTCGAAGCTCTGTAGAAGAGTCGAAAAGAAGGCGGGGCACCGGGCGTCTTGTAGCACTTGATGCAGTACGAGGAATGGCGGTGCTGGGAATGTATTTGCAGCACTTCGGATCGAACCCAAACGTTTCTGCGATTGTTTCCGGAAACACGACACTATTATTCGTATTGTGCGGGGGTATATCTTATTCCATTATGGCACAGCGCATGATGGAACGGGGAGCGGATACGGCCGCTTTCCGTGCGCGAATGCTGGCACGCGCCGTATTTGTTGATATTATCGGGTATTTGCTAATTATGCTGAACACTTCATATGGCATCATTCTGCCTGCCTATGCAGCTATGTTTGTGTTGGCCCTAATGTTATTTCGCCGTTCGACCCGCACCATTGTTACAACAGCAGCAGCTTTGCTCGTGACAGCCCCACCGCTAATGATTCTTGGATCAAGCATTTTCTCGAAAGCTTATCTTCTTAGTGATATCGCGGGAGGTCCGATGTCTGCTCTCGCCTTGACTCCTGCATTTGTTGCCGGTATGGCCATTGGCCGCTTTGATCTCACCAGATTACGCACAGCTCTCTTACTCGCAGGCAGTGGTATCGTTATGCTTGTTATTGGTAAAGCACTGGCCGCTTTTATACTTCCGAATTGGAATCTTCACTTTGAACAATGGCTGATAAGTGTGCAAGGAGTTGTTCCTGTACAACCGACGGATGTGTACGCAATTTGGCCTCTTAATACGGAGACACCGATGTGGCAGCTCCTTTTGGGAACGGCTCCACACACCGCTTCGACATTCCAGACGATGATAGGATTAGGGATTTCATTTCTGGTAATGGGAGTTGCGTGCCTCGTATCGAAAAAGGCTTCCGCTGTATTAATGCCTTTCGCAGCAGTCGGCCGTGTGGCTCTGACCATGTATGCCATTCAATTTGTAGTGGTTTGGATTCTAGATTTGACAAAGATTGGGCACATCCTAGAGGGAGTTCCGTTCGGCGACGTAATGATCGCAGTGACAACACTGCTGCTGGGATTGTTGTTTGCTAAGCTTCCTGTTGGTCCGCTTGAAGGATTGATGCGCCGCTTTGACCGAGTGTTTAGCCCTGCCCAACCAGTTTCACAAACAGTAAAGTAGATAGCCTTCTTGATACTCTATATTTATAGTCATAAAAGACATCGGATTATATATTTAAAACGGACTGATCAAAAAAGATACCAGATAAGAGCTATAAGATGATTATTGAACAGATTGAAAAGGAGAAAATAATAGAAAATATTAATACTTAATTTCTTCGAAAGGGTGGGTTCCATTGTGAACCCACTCTTTTTCCATTGAGTACAGTTATGGTTTTTTCTGTAAACAAAATCACTAATTTGTCCGATACATACATAAGGATGATTTACTGTTAAATATACCCTTGAAAATTATGATTTCACATATCACTAAAATTAGACTTCGGTTTAAGATAACCAACTACTTGATACATACAGCCTATGTAAATGTGACGACTAGAAAGGAGATAGAGCGTGAATTGTGAAGAGGTTTTTCGACATTTTACAAATGAGATCTATGAACCCCTAAAGCATCGAATGTTATTCGCATTGGAAGTCTATTTCCAAAATCATAAGCGTGTTTTGGCTAAGGCATTTCGCAATTCACTGGAGCAGACATTTGAGAAAGTCAAGTTGATGCAGCAAGAAGGTAATAAACACGCCTTGGGATATATATCTTATTCCATGCTTCGTACCGAATTAGCAAATGGAAGGGCGACCTATTTAATAGAGGCGATGGACAAAACATGGTTTATGGATCTCCATACTTGTCGAGATACCTATAATGCGGCTTGGGCATTTCGCTACTTGGACGAGTGGGAGACGGAATTAAGTAAGCACGCTAAGAAATACGGTGGAAGAATCGGATTAGATGATATTCAGAGGATGAAACTGCACGTGGCAGTACATGTCCATCAATATATCATTGCTTTGGCGCGTTTTAGTATAACAGAAGAATGGTTGGATGAAATTCAATATGCTCATGAGATGCAGTTGGAAGATGTGTTCGAAGTGAGAATCGGAGAGTATTTAGACCACAGTGAAGTAGCTATAAACGGGATGTGCGTGTCAAAGATTCCATTGTGATTAAAGACTGGCTAGAGGAAAAAAAGCCATTAAAGTCATAACGGAACCAGATGCTGTTATGAAAAAACGATAAACAGCTCCAAACAAGAAAATGCCCGTCTGTTAGTAAGAAGCAGCATTTTTATTTGCCGTTGGAAGGAAAGAAACATTCTAAAGATGACGGAGCTTCACCAGGAGGATCGCATAAGAAGGATGATCACACTTCTGAGGGTGGAGGAGAAAAGTCAAGCGAACTAACAGGGGAAACTCCCAAAAATGAGGGGAGTCATAAAAGTGTAGGTAATCATTCTGTAACCAAAGTGATGTAAGAAAACGCAGCAAAATATAGAGAGAATCTTAACTATGACTGTTCAGAAATAGCAGATGATCTAGTACAAGCAGCGGGTGGAAAAGGTGAAGTGCTAACTATTAGATCGTCCGAAAAATTCAGGCAGATAGAGGTAACTGAATATGGGTCGAAGGTTGATTTTGACTATCATACGGTTTATTCAGATGGCAAGTATATTTACGATCCGCGATACAGTGAAGTGCCGATTCCTAAGGATGCCTATCTTGAAAAACTGAAACAGTCCAATGGCGGGAATATCGAAGTTACTACAGAAAAACTGGAATAGAGGTGAGGGTAATGCAACGGAAAAGCTTTTATTTTAAACATTCGTCAGAAATAAGAAAGAATGAAAAGTTGGCGTATACTATTTCAAAACTTGGGTCTTTCGAATGGGTTAGAACTGTTATGTTTTTTGAGGATGATATATATAAATTACCTCCAGGATTCTTCTTTAGGTTTTCTAACGGGGATGAAATATATAATCAATTGAAAGAATGTATAAGATCGTTTGATGGAAAGCTTAGTTGGATTATGTATATGAGTAAAGATACAAAGCATAAAAATTATATTATTGAACCCACTGAAGTGTACATGGCAAAGTCTACAGATGAATTTCACGAGCATTACAATGTAAAAGAGATTTTAAAAGATAGATACCGCTATATATGTGAGACACCGTTTTGTAAGCATATTGAGACTTGGTTTAATTTGGAGGATGCAAGACCTGTATTACCTAAAATGCCATAAGTGATATTTATTAGGTGCATATAAAGTTTAAAGAGAGGGACATTTATTTAGCGGAAGAGAATGAACATACCTGGGGTCAATATCACATTAAAAACACAGCGCAGTCCACTAGTCAATGCAGCAACTGCTGTCGTCCAAAGACTATGTTATGTTTGTCTTCGCTGTGCTAGGTGGGCTTGACTATAATAATCCAAGAAATTGGGTTCGAAAAACGAAAAGGACCTTGCCATGTAGGACACAATGGAGGTGGGAACATTTGAAGCCTTGGAATGTGCCCTCTCGCCCCAAGGTCAATGTAAAGTGGAGTATTAGCATGGAGATGCTAACGGATTGGTACATGGCAAGCCGTTAAAACAAGTCCCTCAGAAATAAGGGTGCTAGGTATGGTACACGAAGGATCTACCATTTACATTGGTTCCGATGAGAATGCAGCTGTAGGACTGGATTATCGACGTAAGGGAGTAGAAAATGTGTGCGTTACTGGTGCATCCTCTGGCCTGTTAGTGGTTCTTGGAATCCAACTTTGGCCATGGTAGTTTTACCTATAATTTGGCCGATACTTTGAGTAAAACAGTCCAAGTCTGAAATCCCCCTCTAAAGGAGTGATCACTTGACTCAATCAAAACTAGTTCGGTAATGACCCGACTTTGATGTCATTGTGGCGTTTTGAAGAAGGTTGGTTGGATGTAGTTATCTGTTTAAAATTGCATATGAGGATCGATTACATGAGAACTCGTTATTTTCAGTGAGTTCTTTTTATGCACAACTAATTTTTAACATAGAACTTAACAAGACATACACCTGATTCATCCTCAAATAGGTATTATCTTATGAGCATAATTTCTATCCAATGACAAGCATTAGAAACTGTGTGAGAGATCTATTGATTTAAATAAGAATCAAACTTTAACAGTGAATGTAATTAGTATATCTTTTACTCATGAATATCTATTTGAAAATATCTAAATAAATATACAGTTAACAGTTCTGCAAATCGATTATTTACACTCGTAGCTGACCTTCTGTCTGGACAATTCGGTGAATTTAGTATTTCGGCCTACTCAGAGTTTAGCAAAAGCTGAATTTTTTTATATTTTGATCTACCGCTAGTCATAGAAAATATAAAGTCTCAAGTTAATATATAATTAATCTCATTTGTAACAATAAAAACAGCATATTTTGTACTTATTTTGTCTCATTTATGAGCATTACTCACAGTGGAAAACGGGCTTAAATACTATTCATGGTGTTAAAGGCGAAACACATTAAGCAACTTACTTCTTGAATCAAACTTTCATAGAAATGGTGCGCAAGTGACATTTTAGATTATATATCAGGAGAGGATTATGATTTAGAATTGAGTGTAGTACCAGATATAAGAAAAGCGTTAAAGCTTGCGTACGTAGCCTTTAGCAGACCTAGATACTTCGTTGGAGTCACATTTGATAAATCTAATGTAAGCATAGCAAGAATAGATAAACTAAATTGAAGTGTTTGAAATTTAATGGAAGTTTAAATTTGGAAAAATGTGGTCATTACAAGGGATTAAAGTCATAACACTTTGTAAGCTTTCTTGATTCTAAGTCAAATGGGAATAGAAAATTTCTTAGTGGCTTTGTTGACTGAATCGAGATGAAGGTAATGCTCTTAGAAATTAGTGAGGAGGATATGCATGGGTGGTAGAGATACTATTAAGGGAGTTAAGGCACAAGGAATGGTAGCGGTTTTAGAGTCGCTCTTGAGAGACGACTGGAAAGTAGTACGTATTGAGCCTGAAAAGGTTGGGGGAAAAGCAGATAAAATCGATATTCAATGGGATTTAAATGATGGTAAATGTAGAATTGCCCAAGTGAAAAGCTCTGAAAATCCGATACAGAAAAGCAGTTTAAAAACCTATCTAAATGATCTTATTCAAGAGAACCCTTCAGCGGATGCATATGATTTGCATATTATCGGACCTTTAACCGCCAGTGTTCATGAGTTTGTTAATCAGGTTAACAATGGAACGTTGATTGAATCAGATTTAAATGATTATCCTGCTTTAAAACAACAAAAAGCTTCATCTAAGATTATCGTCAGAGGATTCAATTTCGTAGCGTTGGAAGCCATGGTATATAAACTACTACACGAATTTTATGATCGTAAAGGGATCGTGGGTAAAGCGAATGAAATATCAGTGAGGACAAAAGCGCTGTTGAACGATTTTGATATTCTACCAATCTTAAATAAGCCTTTAACAAAAAAAAGTTTGGAGGAAAAGTTAGCTGAATGGACAAATAAATTTGCTATTGGAGATCTTGATTTAAATGAACGACAGCTCATGAAGGAATCGCTTCAAAACCTAGAGGATCAGTTTAGGGCGCTTACAACAGGATTATACGGGTTTCCGCATGATACTCTTAGAGAAAAGGTATCTCGCTTAAATCATTATGATGCATATAGTAAGGCCTTTACAGTTCGTACAGTTCAAAGCCGATACCTCAAAATCTTAAATGAACTTGAAACGTATGAAAAAAAGAGAGAAAGTATGCTCAAATTAAAGGCTCAATATGAAGAAGCAAAACATTATGGGACTCGAAGCGATAACCTTAAGCATTTAGCAAATCTAATAGATAAATTGTCAGTGGAGATTGAAGAGGGAATGAAAAATTCAAGATCATTTAAAGAATTTATAGAGTTCTTAGAGGAGTTAAATCGAGAATTATATTGATTATAAATATGATGATGATCTCTCTTACGCATACTTAATTGGACGGGAACTGGTCTTTGTATAGAAAGATTATCTACGTTAAAAAGATGATAGCTACAAAGGATAGGTTCTGATAATATTTTTATACTTAGAAAAAGTGAGTTATAGTCGTTATGGCTTTGGAGGATATCTATGGAATTTGAAATTACAGACGAAATGTGTAACAAAAATCGAGGAGTGGGATTCTTGTATACCAACTGGATGTAACTGGGGCAAAGTATGCATATACATTTATTCCAACTGGGATTGGGCTTGTAGTAAACGTAAGATGTGATGTATGTAATAGAGTATTAGGTCTCTCAGACGACTTTTAAGCAATTCGGAAAATCTAATCGCTTAGTGCATCTCGCAGAAAACACTCTAAAGATCCTTCGAGATTTTAGAGGAGCTCTAGGAGGTGCACTTTTTCTATTTCGCTTTTGCCTATTTTGTACATGTTATCTACATTTCTTTTAAAGCAATTGCCTCTTTGATTAATCGATGTACAACTTGTAATTCCTGGTTGGATAAAGACAATAATGGTTGGCTCTGCGGGTGTGCTCTTTAGCTTAGTTACTATTTGCTCGTGAGTGCTGTAATCTACGGTATGAGCGTTTTCCATAAGAACGATTCTTGCAATGTCGCTGTATTTTTTGGTACTAAGGATTATGATGCTCCTTATAAGTCTACTCCTCCTTAACAAAAAAAGTTTGACACTTTGATTAAGGCTTACAGGTGAATGAAAAACTGAATTTATATCTGTAAAAGAACCCATTTTTTAATATCTTCTCAAAATGGATTCTTTTTATTTATCGCAAATCTGAGTTGCGCTGACGGGAAACGTAAGCTTATTTTAGCAGCTGGTAGTAGCAGTCTCTATGATGGTAAGAGAGGAGGAGACATTACGACTCTAGCTCACGAAACGTAGGGCTACCCAAGGTGGATGAATAGGTCTGTTTTTCTCCTTTATGACTTGGCCCTAGGTCTACCCTAAGATATATGCTTAATTTGCATTCGAAACTGATGGGCCTGTCCGTTCATCAAATTATCCGTCCTGCATTAATGAAAATCAATACAGGATGTAATGGAATCAACGAGATGTACGCAAGAATCCTCTTTTGGATTCCTGAAAAACTGGTTACTCAATTTAGAGAGGATTTTTTCGTAAAACTTATACTATGATGTACACCTCAATCAATCATGGCACTCAAGTTGCATGAAATTCTTGCCCGCTAATTCATTAAGCTAACGGAAGGATGATCCACATGAATAACCCGAACGATCTATTAAGAAGTTTAAAATCATTGTCCGGTCCTTTTCCTTCATTTGATGTAAACATGTTACTAGAAACCCCAGGACAATTGTTCTTGCAATGGCTAAACCTAGCGATTGAGAATGGGGTGAAAGAGCCACACGCGATGAGCTTTCTACGGTTGATGCCAATGGCTACCCAGATGCGCGCGTATTAATATTGAAAAATGTGGTCAATGATACGTTTTACTTCGCTTCAAGTTCCGAGAGCCGCAAGGGTCAGCAATTGAAACGCAACCCGCAAGCAGCAATAACTTTTTACTGACCAATGCTGGGTAGGCAGATCCGGTTGCAGGGGATGGTCAAGGATAGGGGGGATGAGGCCGGGACTTCCGATTTCTTGCAGCGGTCAGCGGAAGCCCGGGCTGTAGTGCTAACAGGTAATCAGGGTCGGGAGCTTGTAAGGGAGGCTGAATTCTGGCAAGCAGACACTGATAGAAAGCATACCCGGGTTTAGTATTACTGGAGTGAAGGGTAATGGAAACATCGTTAGGGGATGAGCATGGTCTATTCATCGTTGTGCTTAAAGGAAGAGGGTGGTTTTTTTCAAACGGAAAAAAGGCCGTATCTTATCCAGTAGAGGTATGGATCGAAAACATCGGACTGATCACTTTCACATCAGCCGAAGATTTCGTTTTTCATGATTGATCTTTCGAATAGCCCATCTGAATTAGATTTGATTGGAGAGTGAGGACGACTATGAATAACTATATAATATCTTTTACAAAGAAGTTTGATTATTTTTTCGAGCAAAAAGAAATCTCAAATATTATTTATTTACATGATGATGAGGATAATGAGAGATTAGACCATGTCCTTTTCCTTGAGAAAGAGGATGGCAATGTTATAGGCCTGTATATAAGAGGCATGAATCCGTTAATCTCAGTGAATAGAATTTATGATTTGGATGATTTTAATCTATTTGCAAGTTATGAAGGATTGGTTGAATCTAAGGAAAATATTAAACTCAGAATAGAGCATATAGATTTGTTTTTTAGTACTCAATACAACGAATTATTGGGTTTGTATTTGGCTAATAACGGTGCGTCTAGTTCTATATTTATATTATTTTTACAAGATGAAATTTATGTAGAAAAAGATTGTAGTAAATATGAGGCTAGTAAGGCGCTTGAAAAAAGGTTTTCGACTGAAGGTTTTATAACATACGAAAAAAAATGTGAGACTGACTGGAAGAAAATAAACTTCTAACCGAAAAAAATACTTTTTATTTTAATGTATTGCTCCCTTCAGTGGAATTACTCAATAGAAATTATCTTTAAAATAAGATTTTTCGTTTGGGGAACAATTGCAACTACCACCAAAAACTCAGATGATTCTTAAGAGGTTCAATGAATTAGTCGGTGATTTTCAGAGTACGTAGCTTAAGCGAAGGCGAGGGAATGACCTTTTTATTGAACTAACGGGCAGAATAGTTGAACAGCTTCTCAATGTTCTGTGGGGAGGGTTACAAGGCGACCTTATCATTACGAACTATCGCTTGGCTCGTGTACAGAGCTTATGTCCAAAGGCGGGGATGGCTGCTAGTAGTTGGGTTGAGATAATAATACGATCATTGACATTTATCCAAGCAAACTTTTGTTTTTTTTTCATTGTTTCCCCTTTTCACACTACCTATAATAATGCCGTAAATGATAACCATTTTCAATTAATAGAGAGAAGGAAAGGGGCAACAAGTGTGAAGAAACAACGTGGAAAGCAAATTATACTCTGGTTAGGGAGTTTCCTCCTGTTGTTGATAATATCGGCATGCAGTACTTCTAATGCTAATAGCAGCGTGTCTGATAAACAGAAAGAGGAAAGTGAGAAAACTGTTCAATATACAACAATAACAGGTGAACAGGTTGAAATACCTGCAGATCCAAAACGAGTTGTTTATATTGGCCAGACAATTGGTGATTTCTTGGCGATGGATATTCCAATTGTCGGTAATAACCTTCCCCAAGATACTCCTAGTTACTATGAAGGTAGATTTGAAGGAATCGTTGATGTTGGAAATCCTGGTGACTTAGAGACGATTCTGAGTTTAAAACCCGATCTGATTATTAATGGTTATTACAAGGCAGAAGCAGATCATAATGAGGCATTGTCGAAAATTGCTACTACTATCCCCTTTAACCCAGCTCTTCCTTATACAGAACGTGTAAAGGAGATTGGAAATATCTTTGGCAAACAGAAAGAGGCAGCTCAAATGATTGCTAAGTTTAAAGCACAGTCGAAAGAAATGTTTGATAAGTTTCAATTAGCAGACGGGGAGACAGCAACAATTTTCTACCAGTTGGGTAAAACACTTTATGTTATGGGCAATCGTAGTCTGGGTGCTATTATTTATGGGGAAAACGGTTTTGCCGTCCCACCAGCTGTACAGAAGAATATTCTTGATAAAGAAGGCGTGTCTTTCGTTAATATTTCAGAAGAAGTGCTTTCAGAATTTGCTGGTGATCATTTGTTTGTAGTTGTACAAGATGATAGTGAAAGTAAAACAGAAGCTGACCGACTGCTACAAAGACCGATATGGGCAACTTTGCCTGCAGTTCAAAAGGGAAATGTTCATGTTGTTCCCAGTGAATGGAATACAGATAATTTGTTAGCTTTGGAGCAATTGTTTAAACAGATGCCACAATGGATGGACCAACAGTAAGGACTTATTTTGGCACATTCAGTTCTTTATATCGCTAGTTTTCTAAAATAGCACATACTCCAACTATTAAAGCTGAACTATAGTTATAGTTGAAAGCAGGTCATTATATGTTACAATAACGATAATGATTCTCATTTTCAGTTGTTGGAGAGTTGCTTATGAATCTAGCACCCCTGTATATTAGGCTGCAACACTATGATAGGTTTCAAGTTGACCAGGTAATTCCAGCGAACGGCCACAATGAGGGAATGAATGACAATGAAACGAGTTTATGCACATTATTGATAGCACTCAGTCACGGCATACGGCTGTATGTAGACAATATTGCAATCGATCTGCGACAAGGAAGCTGCATTCTGGTTTTGCCTGTACAACGCTACACTATGGAATCAAGTAACAAAGAGGCACAGCTTGCACGCTTTACCTTTGAAACCTTTAAAGTAGAAGGAATGACTTTGAATCCGGTTGCTCATCCACCTTTGCTTTGTGGTTACCCCTATAATCTGTTGATTTCTCAAGTCAATCGAGTATTAGGAAATGAAGCATGGACAAGTAACCAATGTTGTTCCTCTCTATCCACATCAGAAATGGCTATGATGCAAGGTAGACTTCAGCTCATTCTGGGGTTGATGGCTCAGTTCGATGAGCAAGTTTCCCAGTTGCAGAACAATGAAAAGATAAACTTGGTTCAACAAACCGTACAGTATATGGAACAGCATTATGATGAGGACTTAACAGTTGAAAAACTTGCTAACATGGCTGGAATGGTCAGGTGGCAATATAGTCAAAAGTTTAAAATAGTGACCGGCAAAAAGCCAAATGATTATTTGGTCCAATTACGTATAAACCACGCAAAAAGACTTCTGTGTAATTCCACCGAGACATTGGGCAAAATATCTCGACAAATTGGGTTTAAAGATGAATACTATTTCAGCCGGTGCTTTCATAAATTAACTGGACAAACCCCGCGTGAGTATGAGAATATTCATCTTCGTACTGGGCAAAAAACAGTTATCGATTCATTTGGCAGAAAGATTCATATTCCCAAAGATACAACACGTATCGTGACTGATGGCAAATTTACGCTTGGAGAATTACTCGTTTTAGCCATGCCCCCTATAGGAGCGGCCATCTCTATCATGAAAGATAACGTGATTTATCACAATAAGTTGCGAAATATTCATAATATCGGGCATTGGGCAGATCCAGATAAAATTGCACAATTGCAGCCGGAGTTATTATTGCTTAGCTATGTTCATCCTGAACAAGATTTGCAGAAACTAGATGCGATTGCTCCTACTGTTATATTGAACAGTAAGTTTAGACTATTTGAGCGGTTACGGTATATTGCTAAACTAGTTGAACGTAGTAAAGCGGCGGAGAAGTGGATTACCAGATATGAGAACAAAGTAAGATGGGTACGCAGGCAATTAGCAGAGGCTTATGTTGCTGGGGAGACAGCTACTGTTTATCTCAAGTTTGGTGCAAAACTTTATATTATGGGCCAGAGCGGATTGGCTGCCACCTTGTATGAATCTCTTGGCTTTCGTCCTTCTGCCAATGTGATGCACCTAATCGAGCAAGGGCAAGCATGGATAGAAATTCAGCAGCATCAAATGAATCACTATGCGGGAGACCGTAATTTCGTCTTGGCTTCTCGCCAGGAATTGCAAACCGTTGCTCACTGTCCACATATCGCGGCTTTAGCCGATCTAAGTAGCAGTAAGACTCATTTTGTGGATAGTATATGGAATTTTGATGATCCCATTACACGCGGACAGTTGCTAGAGGTGCTACCGTATATTTTTAATAAGAAAATTAAGTGATCAGCGCAGAACCGTGAGTTGAACAAATGTCTTAGAATTATAGCGGGAGCACCGGCGGATTGTGTACCTGCAAATAACTGATGCTGGTGACGAAATGCTAAATAAAGCGCAGGAAGAAGGACGAAAGCTTAGAAGAAAACTATTTGAAAACCTAACCGAAGAAGAAAGAGAGTCCTTATTGTCTGTTTATGAAAAACTAAATAAGGTAATGAGTGAGGATTGATACAGGTAATCATAAAGAAGCCGCCATATTGGCGGCTTTTTTATTGATAATTAGAACCGCTTCGATTTTAAGAAGCAGAGACCGTACTGCGCTTATTCTTAGCGTTGGCGCGGTCGCGACGACTCAGCAGAAATCCGACCAGAGATGCCGTGGACTGCTGGAAAATCATTCCGAGTACAACGGGCAGCGCTACCGGAGCCGGGAAGTAGGTAATGGCAAGCACAGCCCCCGCGCTAATATTGCGCATGCCGCCGTTAAAGACAAGCGCCGTACGGTCTGCATTATTCCACCGCATCAGCCCAGATATGAGGTAACCTATCGCATACCCTGTGGAGGCAAGGATAATGATGGAGACGCATACTCCAACAAGCTTGAGATTAAAATCGACCAGGTAAGGTGCGATGACAGATCCGTTAATCATGACGACAAGAGCCATGGCGAGCTTGGAGAACGGGCCCAGCCGAGGTCCCCACACCTGCTTAATCTTTCCTTTGGTCGATTCGTTCAACACCATGCCAACTAGTGAAGGAACGACAATCATCCAGAACAGGCTCTGCATCATCGCCCAGGTATCAAGCTGCACATTCGCTCCGATCAACAGAGACATGATGCCGGGTACGGCGAACGGGGCCAAAATTGTATCAATAAGAATGATCGCCAAGGTCAGCGCTGTATTGCCTTTGTAGATACTGACCCACACAAAGCTGGAAATGCCGGTAGGGATAGCCGCGCCAAGAATCAGTCCAGTAATCGTATAAGGATCATCATTGAAAGCCAGATGCCCAAGCATCATGGCGAGAAGCGGCATGGCTAGGTGAAGAATAAACAGACAGGCAATCAGCGGACCAGGATGCTTGATCACATGGATAAAATCCTTGAACCCCATACCGATACTGCCCGCGAAGGTCATGAATGCAAACAGCCAGGGAGAAAGCTCGGTATATTGGGACAACGGCGTACCGATGAGGACGCCGATTAGAATGCTGATGGGTGTAATTAGCGGCATAGCTGCATTTAGTCTTCGATTCAACGTTAGGAGCATACAAAACTTCCTTTTTTGAACTTAAGTATAGACCTTGCTCTTTGATCCGTAAATGATCCGTGTAGGGGGAAGATCATCTATGAATTAGCCCTTTAAATTATGTCGGTAATCCAGAGGAGAGCAGCCCATTATTTTTTTGAATAGCCTGGAGAAGTAATAAGGGTCCCTAAAACCAAGTTGTATGCTGATTTCTTTAATAGAAGCATTCGTTAAATCCAAAAGCTGACTGGCCCTCTGAATTTTCATTCTTAAATAGTAATCGACAGGAGAGTAGCCGGTTGATTGCTTGAATATCAAGTTTAAATGCTGCTTGGATACCTGAACATGCCGGCTCAGCTCATCAAGTGAAACGGTAGATTCCAATTGTTCTCCCATATAACGTGTGACCTTATCGACATGGCTCTGGTATATACTGTCTTCCTTGCGAGATGCAACAGATACAACAAAACTTAGCAGATAACGGATGGTTTGCGACACTTGTACCAAATGTATCATGGAGTATGATTTGTTCAGTAAAAGGTCGTAACACTGATGAAATAGCTCCAGCAGTTTGATTTCATCACTGGCGGCCATTGAAATATACATTTTAAACGGCTCAAACAACGCCATAAAATCATCCATTTGATCCCCTTGAAGATGAAACCAGTAAATTGTCCATGAATCTTCATCGTCAGCCCCATAAGCATGCGGCATGTCCCTGGGAATGTACGCAAAGCTCCGCTCTTTCAGGACAATGGTTAGGTTATCCTTGGTCCGTATCCAGCCTTGTCCACTCGCACAGTAAATGAATATATGAGAGTCACAGCCGTGTGTTCTTTCGCGAAAATGATGGCGGGCATGGCTGAAGCAGCCTATATCCGTAATATATAAATTTTTTGTAAGCGGATTTGTTTTTAATTTATTCAGCATGTAGGGTGGAAGGACATATACCTTTTTACGCTCATATTCATCAGCTTTCTTATTCATAATTTATTTATCTCCCAGCCGTAGGCGGCTCTAATGATGAAATACGTATATAGTCCATCATAAACAGTGGATTGTCAATTGTCTGTAATATCGCTTACTTGTAAGCTTTTGTATAAGAGTGACTATGAGGGAGTGATGAGTTGAGCGTGAAGAGAACTGTACAGATTGAACAGGCTGTAGAAGGGCTGCGGAAGGCTAGTGAATTAAAGAGCATTGAACCCTATGGACTGGGGCTGGGAGGAGAGATCACATGAGTAGTCTGATGAGAAATGTACCGCACAAATTGACGATTACGATGTGGGACTTCTCTTGGTACACCATGACCCAGGAGGGGGAGCCCTACAGCGATCTGGAAGCTCGTTTTCAGGAAGCAGTCGAAAGAGGCTACAATACGATCCGAATATGCGCCATGCCCTTCATGTTGTTTACGGCGGATGGCAAACGTACTGGCTCCTTGGAGTTTGCGAGCCTTGGGAAAGTGGGCCAGCGTACGCGCTGGTATAACTGTCGGGGCGGCGCAGTGCTGGATGGGCATGCTCATTTGCTCGAGCTGTTTAGACAGGCGAAGGCACACAACTGTTACATTATATTATCCTCTTGGGAATATCAGCAGAGTCCGACCTTCCTGGCTCATACTGAGCTTAGAGATGAATTAGCTGCGATCCCTCCTAAGGAAAGATTCATGGCCATTGCCAAATCAATGGATCAGTTGATTCGTTTTGTTACAGCAGAAGGCTATAGGGATCGGATTGTCTATACAGAGTTGCATAACGAAGTGGAATTTGGGCAGTTAAACGCTGTCGGAACGTCTGTGGGCATAGCGGAAACGAACATACCAGCGCTTGTTGAAGCAATGCAGCCCTATGTAGAAGAAGCGATTGAATATCTTCGCCAATGCCATCCAGATATGATGATGACAGCCAGCTATACGTTAAATGAAGCCTACCCCAAAGCTTACGTGGCGCGCAATATGCAGGTGGCCCATTTTCATCTTTATATTAAAGGGGTGCTGAATGAGCTTATGGAAGCGGCAGGGCTTGATGATGAGCTGGCTCCGTTCCCCAATCCATTCGTCCAATCCCTATTGAGGGAAGAAGCCCCTCCATTTGCAGAATGGATTCTTCCTCCAGAGCAGAATTGGCGGATGGAAGGCAACCCCGTTGGCATGAGGCTTATTTATTTGCACGACTGGGTAGATCCGGATCAATGGGATTTATTTTTGTACGATCGGTATGGGGATCATAAAATGGCCATGTTGCAGAAGGCCGACTCCCGATTGGAAGAGATTCATGAATGGACCCGTCATTCCGGTATTCCAATTGTCATAGGAGAAGGTTATGTAGGCTATACGCCGCTGTATGCCCAATTTGAAGAAGGTCCAGTTGGTAAATATATAGCCGAATATGTATTGCGAAAAGGAATGGCACTAGGGTTTTGGGGAATGACCCTCTGCTCCAACTGTGCTCCGCATCATCCATTCTGGAATGATATAGCCTGGCAGCGCAAGTGGAACCAATTTATCCTAAATTCAGATTAGAGTTTCTTTCTTAGCCAACCTGTTGTCTCTAAGATAGCCGGTGTCATTCAATATGAATGAGTGAGGGGAGTGAACTTCATGAGAAACTATCGAATTACGGTCCAAGATGATCACAAGCAGATTGTGAAAGGACATCTTAAACTTGGCGGCACCAACCCAAAGGGAGAACAAATCGGATTCACCAACTATTTTATGGAGAAGGATGGAGAGCCTTTTTTCGGGATTTGTGGTGAATTCCATTATACACGCTATGATGAACGCTATTGGGAAGACGAAATTATTAAAATAAAAATGGGTGGCGTCAATATTATTGCTACTTATATCTTTTGGAATCTACATGAAGAAGTTGAAGGTATTTTTAATTGGAGTGGAAACAAAAACCTCCGTCATTTCATTGAGTTGTGCGGCAAACATCAGCTATATGTCATTATCCGGATCGGCCCCTTCAATCATGGCGAAATCCGAAACGGCGGTATACCGGATTGGCTATTCGGCCGCCCATTTGAGGTTCGTTCTAATGATGAGGGGTATCTGTTCTATACAAGAAGAATGTATAACGAAATCGGTATTCAGGTTAAAGGGCTGTTATATAAGGAGGGTGGGCCGATCATCGGCACCCAAATCGAAAACGAGCATCATCATTCCTCTGCTCAGTGGGGATTGACTGTAGGGATTAATGATACGTGGTTAAACTCTGGGAGTGACGGTAATTCACATATGTTAAAGCTTAAAGAAATAGCTTTGGAAGCAGGGATTGATACCCCGATCTATACATGCACAGGCTGGGGAGGAGCGACAACGCCTGTTCCTGATATGCTGCCATTATGGGGCGGGTATGCCTACTGGCCGTGGATCTATTACGAAGAGGGACGTTTGGAGGGGAAGGACGAGCATCCTGCGACACCGGAATACATTTTCCGAGATAAGCATAATAACAAGATTCCGAAGAGCTACAATTTTGAGCCCCTATACGCCCCTGAAGACTATCCGTACGCTTGCTGCGAAATGGGTGGCGGCATGGTTCAGTTTTATAAATACCGGTTTGCATTTCCTTATCGTAGTGTTCCAGCGATGACAGTCATGAAGGTTGCAGAAGGCTGTAACCTGATCGGATACTATATGTATCATGGGGGTTCCAATCCTCGAGGTAAGGTTAACCCGTTCACAAACGATCTGGCTACGCCTAAAATATCCTATGATTTTAATGCCATGATCGGAGAATTTGGTCAGATCAGGGAGTCATACCGAAGAACAAAGCTGCAGCATTATTTTCTTTCAACATTCCAAAAGCAATTCTCTCTGACGAAGACTATACTGCCAGAGGACACGTCCCGAATGGACCCTTATGATGTGGATACCTTACGATATGCGGTGCGCTCCAGTGCCGGGTCGGGCTACCTGTTTCTAAATAATTTCCAGGACCATGTTGAAAATCATGACCTGTACGATTTTAATGTAAGCATCGAGCTGGCTGAGGAAACGATTGTAATCCCTAGTCAAGGTGAACTAACGTTAGGACGTGATAGCTTCGCTATATTGCCATTTAACCTCAATTTGGATGGAATAAAGCTCAAATATGCAACAGCACAACTGATAACAAGGATAGAAGAAGAAGGAGAAATATATTATTTTTTCTTTGTACCGGACGGGATGAAAGGAACGTATGCATTGGAGTCAAAAGATATCATCAGTGCCACAATCGACAAAGGTTCGATAGAACAATTGGATGGGAATACGATCATTCAGATTGCTGAAGAGGAAGAGAGTCTTATCCGCCTGGTATTTGAAAGTGGCTTAAAAGTCGCCATCTACACGATGACTGATGAACAAAGCTTGGAGTTTTGGAAGGTTAACCTGCAAGGTCGGCACAGAGTTATCTTGACGAGTGCCAATTTACTTGTATCCGAAGATGAGATAAGACTGGAATCAACAGATCAGGAGATTGTAGCACTGAGTGTATTCCCGGATTTTGACGACTCAATCACATCTATATCTGGTGGAGAGTTGTTTGCAACAACAGAAAGTGAATTATTTACAACGTATCTGTTAAGGGTTCCTAAGAAAGAAATACAATTTAATCTGAAAAGGGTGAACCATGATAAATTCGTTCTTGATTTCGAAATAAATGCCCTCAATGGGATCAAAGAGGCTCTGTTGCGTATCGATTATACGGGAGACATTGGTTATGCATTTATTGACGGTGAACTGATTCACGATAATTTCTGTAACCACACAACCTGGGAAATAGGTTTGAAATCATTTGAACATCGGCTTATCGAGCGAGGGATGTACGTATACGTTGCTCCAATTCGAAAGGGCAAGGTTCTAAACAGCAATACGACCATGGCTGGCTGGAAAGAGACTGCGGAGGAACGAATCGCGGATATTGGCACGGTCAGCATCGTACCTGTGTATGAAATTAAAATCACCATGTAAATCAGGGAGTGCAAGATCAGAAGCGCTCAGCGAAGAGTTTAGTACAAAGTATTAAAAATAGATAGCTCATGGTCGTTCAACCATGAGCCTTTTTATATTCCTATTGTCTTTTTAGAAGATACCGGCTTTTTTCGATGTTTCTTTGATCCCGTTCGCTCCCTCTACCACGGTGCGACCCCAATCGGTCAGATTGCCGTTAGGCCCTGTCACAAGATCAAGATAATTAAGGTTGGAGCTATTGCCATACCAGGACCAGGCTAACCAGCCTACGCTTTTAGATTGGCCGTATCTCATGATTTCTGTCTCGTCGACGTCTGCTCCCTGATGGTAACCGCCAAATTCACCAATAATCAAAGGGAGCCCTTGATTCAGAACGTTATCAATATTGGTTCGAACCGTTTGAACATCTTTACCAGCAAACTCATACATATGAATGGAGAATACCGTATTCTTCAAAGCATCAGCTGCAAATACAGATTTACCGAAGTCATTGATAGATTGAGGATATTGTCCCCAGCCTGCACAATCGACGATGAGCGTATTTTTGATACCTGCGTTTCTTAGCTTGGGAATCGCTTGCTTATACCCATCTGCCCAACCGCCTCCATTCCAAGAGCCATACCATTCGTTCGCAATGTTCACGATAACCCGATCTTCCTTGCCGATCAGAGCATCTTTTATACTAATCCAGTAATTCACTGCTGCATCTAAAGACGCATAGTCGTCTTTACCTGTAGCGTCATGAACTTCAAGTACAGCAATCATTTTATGGTTGGAGACGAGAGAGATAATATTTTTCACGGAATTAATGTCATCCTTGGTGTACTGGTTTCCGTTAGAAAGGACAATTCGGACTGTATTAGCACCTGTTTTGGCAATTGCTGGGATAGCAGTATAAAGATCGTTTTTGTACCAAGTGTGAGCATGATTGACGCCTCTCATAACGAAAGGCTTGCCTGTAGAGTCATACAGTTTGGTACCGCTTACATAAAATCCTGAAGCAGCTTGCGCCTTGGAGAAGAATCCCCCCAAACCAATCATGATAAGCAGACCAGCGAGTCCAGAGAATAATGCTTTTCTTAACAATGCGTTCACTTTTATTCCTCCCTAAAATATATTATTCAACTTCCTGCTATATAGAGGTGGAGTAGGTATGTAAGTATGTAAATAGCAGTAAGCTAAACACATAATAAAGCGCTTCCATTTTTGAAGGAGTTATTTTTCGTTATTCTATCATTTGTGAATTTGTTATTCAATTGATTTTTTTAATTTATTTTTGTTTTTGGAGTATATCTGTATGGAATTCTTATTAAAGTGTGATTTTTAAAGGTTTTATGATGGATTTTCTCTCTATTATAATGTGTTTTCTTGATTTTTTACGTTGGTAATTTAGTTAAAATATTAAAATAAAACCTAACTGATTTTTATGATTGCTTTGTTTAATATAAACCAACCTAACAATATGTTTGGTTAGCTATCAGGAGTCATCTGAGGAACCGACAGTATAGCCCATGTCAAGCTTCACCCCGGTATTAAATTGTTGTATGATATTCTCGTAATACTTTTACCAGAATAGATAGGGGCGGATGATGAGAAAACCAATCA
Organism: Paenibacillus sp. AK121; assembly: GCF_019042715.1. Taxonomy (NCBI): domain Bacteria; kingdom Bacillati; phylum Bacillota; class Bacilli; order Caryophanales; family Paenibacillaceae; genus Paenibacillus; species Paenibacillus sp. AK121. The sequence continues at coordinate 6,737 of NZ_JAHPJM010000013.1, read as the reverse complement.
TAGCAGTCGATATGGACGATACGATCTGTCATCTCGTCAAACGGGCTATATACCATAACAATAGTGAATTTCCCACTCATCCGCTTCATTATGAAGACATGTTAGATTGGAACACCGATCATCTACGTCATCCCAAAAGCACACATGATGTATTTTATGGACGACCGGGTTTGTTTGAGGAACTTGAGCTGTATGACGAGTATGTTGTAGAAGAAATGGAGAAGCTTTGCAATGCTTTTGATGTCATTATTGTGACAGCGGCAGAACCAAAAACCGTCGTGGAGAAATGGAATTGGCTTCAGAGGCATATGCCATTCATTCCGATGGAGAATTTTTTCCCATGTAAACGAAAGAATCTGATTAACTATGATCTCCTGATTGATGATGGTCCCCATAATCTAGTGCCTGCGCTGGAGGACGGGAAGAAGGTGCTTTGTATTCCTCATCCATGGAATTTGAGAGCAAGAGAGCAATATGCATTCCCGGTCATGGCATCTTGGCGAGGAGCAAAAGAGCGAATCGACTCCATTTTGGGAGTTCTGAAATAAAAAAATAGATGCATTCGCAAAAACAGCTAGCTCCCTTGGAGCTGGCTGTTTTGCTAGAAATAATAGGCCCCATGATAGAATAAAATGGTACAATTGATACATATTTTTCATGGGGAGGGATACATGTATGATCATGACTATGGGGCAGATGGTGATTCATCTGACAAAGGGAATAGACATACCCAATACGACCGTAGATCTGCTTAACCCAGAGCTTAGGGATACTGAGATTCAAGGAATTGTAACCGCTTTCTGCGCGTCACAATATGTAATAGAACAAGCTATTTCGCTTGGCGCGAATTTTATTATTACGCATGAAGGTATGTATTATAGCCATCACGGTATCCAGGAATGTTTACTACATGATCCTGTCTATTTGCACAAATCTCGCCTGGTCGCCGACTCAGGCCTAGGGATTTATCGTTTTCATGACACCATACACCGTTATCAGCCAGATGGAGTGATGGTTGGACTTCTTCAGGCGCTTGATTGGCATCCTTACGTTGTGAAACAGCAGCCCTCTTCCGCCATTTTGGCTATTCCGGCTATGGAAGTTAAGGAGATCGCTGAATATATGAAAGCCAAACTTCATATTCGTTATGTACGAGTAGCTGGCGAGGTATCCATGCCGTGTGAACGAGTGGGAATCTTAGTCGGATATAGGGGAGGTGGTGAACTAGCCATACCATTATTTCTACATGAAAATGTAGACCTGATCATTGCTGGTGAAGGGCCCGAATGGGAAACACCAGAATATGTGAAAGACGCTGTCTATCAAGGGCAAAATAAAGCACTTATCATGCTGGGACATGCTGAGAGTGAAGCGCCTGGTATGAAGTATCTTGCTGATACACTTTCCCTCCAATTTCCAACGCTCCCCGTCTACTTTGTCGAGGATCGCCCCGTGTTTGAAATATTGTAAGCGAGACCATACCTATGATGATCATCCCAGATTGTTGTTTATATCCGTTCATCTACTTTATGAAATGGAGGCAAGATAATGGGAAGCAGAGTGATTATGCCGCTCAGAACAGATTGGAAATTCGTAGAGGGCAACTACACAGGTGCTGAGAAGACAGATTATAACGATGGGCATTGGCGGGACCTTCATCTCCCTCATGATTGGAGTATTGAAAAATCGTTTGATCCACATATGCCGTATGGCGGCAATCAAGCCTATTTGCCCAGGTGGTCCGTCGGGTGGTACAGAAAGCATTTTAATGTGGAGCCCTCCTCTCCAAAACAGCGCGTATACATACAATTCGATGGCATTCACAGTAATAGTGAGGTTTGGCTCAATGGGCATTTTGTGGGCAAGCGGCCCTATGGATATGTTAGCTTTCAGTATGATTTGACTCCATATATTCGGTGGGATGAGGAGAACGTAATTGCCGTCAAAGTGGACAATACGCTTCTTCCACCTGACAGATGGTATTCAGGGGCCGGTATTTATCGTAATGTCTGGCTGATTTATACGGATTATCTTCACATAACCGAATGGGGCACTTATATTACCACACCTGAAATTTCACCAGATGAAGCCAAGGTGAGTGCCAGAATCCAGGTAAGTAATCATTATGCGCATGCTGTAGAGTGTACGATTATGACTGAAATATTGGATTCACAGGGACAACTAAAAGGGAAAATTGAAAACCGAGTAACCCTTGCAGGCTTAGAATCAGAGGAAATTGAGCAGAAAACACGAGTTTTAGAGCTGGAATTATGGTCACCGGACCATCCAGTGCTCTATGAAGCCCAAACGACGATCTATTGCGACAATACTGAGGTGGATCGTTATCGTACCCCTTTTGGTATAAGAAAAGTGATCCTCGATTCTCAAAAAGGATTATTGTTGAATGGAAGCAGCTTGAAGCTGAAGGGAGTGTGCATTCACCATGATTTAGGCTGCCTGGGAGCTGCTTATCATGATACAGCAATGAAGAGAAGGCTAGAGAAGCTGAAGGAAATGGGCTGTAACTCAATCCGTTTTGCTCATAATCCTATGGCGCCCGAACTATTAGACTTATGTGATCAGATGGGTTTTTTTGTGGTTGATGAGGCTTTTGATAAATGGAAATCTCTCTCCTATGAGCATTTATATGATGAATGGTGGGAAAAGGATCTGGAGGCCATGCTTGTTAGAGACAGGAATCATCCTAGTGTTTTGATGTGGAGTGTTGGTAATGAAGTGGAGAACCAAGGTCAACCGTCCATGCTAAACATGCTGGAGCAACTCGTTGCCTTTTGCCATAAAAAAGACCCAACCCGGCCTGTTACCTGTGCGCTTGAGCCGCATAATACACCAATCAACTTGCGTGATGGTCCGATTGAATCCAAGGTGGAGCATACCAAGCTGCTGGCACAACGAGTGGATGTGCTAGGGCTGAACTATCAGGAACAGTGGTATGAGCACTATAGAGCAGCCATGCCGGATACGCTTATCCTCGGAACAGAGACATTCCCATACTATCGGGGTAAAGATAACCGGGTTAAAGGTTATTTACCCCTGAATCCCTGGTTTGATGTTGCTAATCATGATTATGTGATCGGTCAATTTGTTTGGAGTGGAATAGACTATTTGGGAGAAACAAGCTACCCCTCTAAAGGATGGTCCTCCGGACTGATCGACACATGTGGGTTCCGCAAACCTGTATCTTATCTCCAACAAAGTCTATGGTCTGATCAGCCAGTTGTGCACATAGCCGTATTTAACGATCATATGAAATCGGAATATAATCCCACATGGACAATGCACTGGAAATCGCCGACTATGGAAGATCACTGGACATTTCCTGAATACGCAGGAAAACTGATACGATTGGTTACCTTTACCAATTGTGAGAGCGTAGAATTGATCGTGAACGAGGAATCATACGGTGAGAGAAAGTTGACCGATTACCCTAATCATTTAATCCTATGGGAACTTCCCTATACACTAGGCAAAATCCGAGCTATAGGCCGTAATGGGAATCAGCAAGTTTGTGAGCATGAACTGACCACCGCCGGGCTTCCTTATGCACTAAAATTGGAGGCTGATCGGGCGATTCTCCCTGCTGATGGGCATGAAATATCTCATGTGGAAGTAACCGTTATAGATCAACATGGGATTGTTGTACCCAACCAGGATGTTGATTTGAGCTTTGAACTGCATGGTGATGGTCGTATCCTTGGAATAGACAATGGAGATCTCACCAGTGATGAACCCTACAAGGCGAAAGGGAGACGAACACACAGAGGAAGGTGTCTTGTGATTGTACAATCCGGGAATGTGGCTGGTGAGCTGTTGCTTCAAGCCTCAGCGGATGGGGAGTTACAGGGAGAAGTCAGTCTGATAGTGGAATAAAGGGGAAAATGAATTTTTGCCAGCTCATGCAGCTGGCTTTTTTTGCGTGAAAACTGAATATATTTCAGAATTGACATGAAAAAAAGGAAGATTTATAATTTTATAATTAAAGAAGTTAATTGAATAGTTTAATTAATGGGGTGTTTGATAGTGAACGAACGAGATTTCAAAGATGGTCTTTTCACCGAATACGCACGGATCGGAAAATGCTTGTCCAGCCCGAAAAGGTTGGAAATTCTTGATATTCTCATACAAGGACCCAAATCAGTTGAAGTTCTATCTAAAATGACTTCGATGTCCGTTGCCAATGTTTCTCAGCATCTACAAACTCTATATCAGGCTAAGTTGGTTCAATCCAAAAAGCAGGGAAACTTTGTGTATTATGAACTTTCTGATTCATCTGTTTTGCACTTTTTAAATTCACTGTATGACCTGTCTGAAAAGCAGTTAATTGAAGTTCAGCACATTAAGGAGCAATTTTTGGGTCAATTCTCAGATGTTGAAGGAGTCACAATGGAAGAATTGGCAATGCGGATGGAAAAAGGGGAAGTCACACTTCTTGATGTACGGCCGCGAGATGAATATGAAACTGCGCATATACCGGGAGCTGTTTCCGTTCCAATTGAAGAATTAGCGGAGCAGTTATCCTTGTTGCCAGCCGACTCGAAGATTGTGGCTTATTGCAGAGGCCCGTATTGCTTAATGGCGGTTAGAGCTATTGAATTGTTGCAAGCTCATGGTTTCGAAGCTAGACACTTGGATAAGAGTGTTCACGATTGGAACGACTTTATTCTTAACGAAATGACAGGCTCATGAAGATTGGAATGCTTGTCACTTTTTGATGAAAAACAGATAACTGTTTTGAAGGGAATCAGGGGAGGATGTTAGCCTTAATGAATTTGACGAATGCTTCGCAGAAGAAGCAAGCGCTTATCAATTCCTATGTGGAATCTTCAGATAAGCAAAAAAAACTGTATCGTCGTACGCTTATCACCGTTATTTTCTCTCAAATTTTTGGAGGCGCCGGACTGGCTGCCGGAGTAACCGTGGGTGCGTTATTGGCGCAAGATATGCTGGGTACGGATAAGTTCACGGGGATTCCTACAGCACTATTTACACTTGGATCAGCGGTTGCAGCGCTCCTCGTTGGTCGGTTTTCCCAAAGATTTGGCCGACGGATGGGGTTGGGACTCGGTTTTATTGCAGGGGGAGTTGGGGCGATCGGTGTCGTTGTTGCAGCTCTTATGAATAGTATTACCTTGCTTTTGGTCTCCCTTCTTATTTATGGATCGGGAACGGCTACAAACCTGCAGGCTCGTTATGCCGGTACAGATCTCGCGAATTCAAAGCAGAGAGCAACAGCTGCGAGTATGGCTATGGTCTTTACAACGATCGGAGCGGTAGCCGGTCCCAACTTAGTTAACGTTACGGGAGAGTTTGCGTTATCCATTGGAGTCCCCAGTTTAGCGGGACCTTTTCTTTTAGCGGCTGTAGCCTATACACTAGCAGGCATAATATTATTGCTACTTCTTCATCCAGATCCTTTATTGGTAGCCAAAGCGGTTGCGAATCAGGCGGCACAAGGAAGCCAGTCGTCTTCTGATCTTGAAGCTACTCGTGATGGCAAAAAAGGAATTACTCTTGGCGCTTTAATTATGATAATAACTCAAACTGTCATGGTTGCGATTATGACGATGACTCCCGTACATATGAAGCATCATGGACATGGACTTGGCGAAGTAGGATTAGTCATCGGTTTTCATATTGGCGCTATGTATCTTCCGTCTCTGATTACAGGTATTCTTGTCGATAAGATTGGTCGTATAGCGATGGCGCTGGCTTCGGCTGTAACGTTACTTCTCGCTGGCGTAGTAGCTGCGTTGGCTCCCACTGATTCCATGGTTATGCTTATTGTGGCGCTTTCTCTTTTAGGGATAGGGTGGAATTTTGGACTGATTAGCGGAACCGCTTTGATCGTAGATTCGACGACAACATCTAATCAAGCTAAGGTACAGGGGGCGGTGGATGTACTTATTGCTTTGGCAGGAGCGTCGGGAGGAGCACTGTCTGGGATGATTGTAGCAAATTCAAGCTACTCCATACTTTCTTATGCGGGAGGAATTCTGGCGCTGGCGTTACTTCCTATTATGTTATGGATGCGTCCAAAGAGAGCATAGACTAGAAAAAAACGACCTTATGGTCGTTTTTTTGTGTGTTTATTTAACTGTCAGGGGGGAGGAGTTTGCATGAAACCGAATAGAGAAGTCCTAATTTCAAATTTGCACCGGTCCTTATCCTGAAACTAAACGATTTCATTGCTCTTAGCATCAACCAAACTAGGTCAGGTCTGGCGATCTATCTTGATGCCCAAAAACACAATAGGTATAAACCGAAATGCTATCGTTATATATAATTAATTGTATAATTTACCTGTGGTAATTAGCAAAGCTAAATGGTATATTATTTGAGCTGACAACAAAACAGCCGTTTCGAAAGAGAATCCACAGGGTGAAATGATCTTCAGAAAAAAAGAAGAAAATAACCCTTGCATTTTTGAAATGAACATGGTATGATCTTATAGCTGCTGAAAAACGCAGCGAAAAAGAATTTGATCTTTGAAAACTGAACAACGAGTGAGTACGGATTTTGTTTACAAAATCCAACGTTGAAATTTTGGTACATGCCATCTGGCTGTATGAAATGGAAACGAAAATGAGATATTTTATCTCGTCAGTTTCAAAATGAGCTAATCGCTCTTTCTATAAACCGACTTCGGTTGGTCTTTAATGGAGAGTTTGATCCTGGCTCAGGACGAACGCTGGCGGCGTGCCTAATACATGCAAGTC